>NZ_CP034346.1:4593437-5200000 GCF_003991425.1 Paenibacillus lutimineralis | reverse complement strand
ACAGTTCGGTCCCTATCTGTCGTGGGCGTAGGAAATTTGAGAGGAGCTGTCCTTAGTACGAGAGGACCGGGATGGACGCACCGCTGGTGCACCAGTTGTTCCGCCAGGAGCATAGCTGGGTAGCTAAGTGCGGAAGGGATAAGCGCTGAAAGCATCTAAGCGTGAAGCCCCCCTCAAGATGAGATTTCCCAATTAGTAAGACCCCTTGAAGACGACGAGGTTGATAGGCCTGAGGTGGAAGTGCAGCAATGTATGGAGCTGACAGGTACTAATCGGTCGAGGGCTTATCCAAAGATCTAAAAATGCAAATGAGTTTCGTATCCAGTTTTCAAGGATTAACCTTGAACGTTTGGTGGCGATGGCGGAGGGGTTCCACACGTACCCATCCCGAACACGACCGTTAAGCCCTCTAGCGCCGATGGTACTTGGACCGAAGGGTCCTGGGAGAGTAGGAAGCCGCCAAGCAATGTTCCCTGATAGCTCAGTTGGTAGAGCACTCGACTGTTAATCGAGTTGTCACAGGTTCGAGTCCTGTTCGGGGAGCCATTAAGGCCCGTTGGTCAAGGGGTTAAGACACCTCCCTTTCACGGAGGTAACAGGGGTTCGAATCCCCTACGGGTCACCATTTCCATTAATGCTACCAAAATATGGAGGCTTAGCTCAGCTGGGAGAGCATCTGCCTTACAAGCAGAGGGTCAGCGGTTCGATCCCGTTAGCCTCCACCATATTTTCTCTAATTGACGCGGGGTGGAGCAGTCCGGTAGCTCGTCGGGCTCATAACCCGAAGGTCGTAGGTTCAAATCCTGCCCCCGCAATTAGCTTCAATTTCATAGTGTGGAGCCGTGGTGTAGAGGCCTAACATGCCTGCCTGTCACGCAGGAGACCGCGGGTTCGAATCCCGTCGGCTCCGCCATTTTCTTTTAATTACGAGACGGAAAATTATATGTTCTCTGGAAGTAATGATTCATTGACACTTTGGTACTGCAGATGTATTGCCATAGAATGTGCTTGAGGCTCCTTACTTCATCTCAGATTTACTTATGAGAGCCATTAGCTCAGTTGGTAGAGCACCTGACTTTTAATCAGGGTGTCGAAGGTTCGAGTCCTTCATGGCTCACCAGTTTTTTGAATTTTATGCGGACGTGGCTCAGCGGTAGAGCATCGCCTTGCCAAGGCGAGGGTCGCGGGTTCGATTCCCGTCGTCCGCTCCATCTAAATATGCGCCCTTAGCTCAGCTGGATAGAGCGTTTGACTACGAATCAAAAGGTCAGGAGTTCGAATCTCTTAGGGCGCGCCACTTATAAGCCGGTGTGGCGGAATTGGCAGACGCGCGCGACTCAAAATCGCGAGGGAAACCGTGGGGGTTCGAGTCCCTTCACCGGCATCATAGTATCACAAGGATGTTCTTTAGGAGATAACCTAAAGAACTTTTTTTGTATTTAAAGCTCCCTTGAGAAAAGGAAAAATTATTGACTGCTACTAATATACGTTGACTTCAGCCTAACGATTTATGATTATGTAACTCCACAATACGTTGTTATTTACCATGTTCTGGAGGGAAAAATGGATAAAATCCAATACCTATCACAGTTTAATTTGCTGCATACATTATCTGAAGAAGACTTAATTGTTATGGATAAACTCACTTTAATTACGTCCTATCTCCCAAAGACGTTTATACAAACTCCGGAATCATTTCAAGAAAAGTTGTACTTCGTCAAGAAGGGGAGGGTTCGCTTATACCGGATCAACCCCGAAGGGAAGCAATTTACGCTGGACATACTAAGTGAGGGAAATGTTTTTGGCGAATTAAACGGTATCTCGCTGGGGACCCGGGACCTGTTTATTGAAGCGATTGTGGAATCCGATATCTGTATGATCGATCAGAAGCGGTTTGAGAATTTCCTGGTCGAACATCCACGTTTTTTGCTGAATATGTTAAAAGTTCTAAGTGAACGCTTAGTGTATATAAGCAGTCTCGCTCAAAACCTCGCACTTGGGAGACTTCATGAGAGAATCATGCATGTTCTTCAAAGGCTTTCCCGTCAGTTCGGGGTTAAGTGTGACCAACGAGACAATGATTACTATAGGATTGATACCCCATTATCGCATCAGGAAATCGCTCACCTTGTTGGTGCATCAAGGGAGGCTGTCACACTTGCATTACAGGAGTTAGCAGAAGCGAAAGCGATCAAGACCGATTTTCGGACAATTTATATACACTGCGAGCATTTGAACATTGAATATAAATAAGAGTTGTTATCCACATTACATCCTCTCACATGAAATGCAGGTATGATTTGGATAGTATAAAGGCTCGCAGCTGGCCAAGTTGCAGTGCCGTCAGTTACCAGTGTAAAAGGCAGGTGCTTACTATCAATAAAAAACAATCGTTTCCTGCTCTAGATACCTATATGGGCAGAAAAGGAGCAAAGAAGGTTAGCGAGATTCATCCAGAATTACTCCAGTTGTTGCAGCAAGGACGGTTGGAGACGGTAAACTTGACTGAATGGCTGGCGATCGACCATATCACCTTGTTGCTTCATATATTGGACGAGCTGGAGCTAGAACAGCATTCAGAGGCGATGTTATCCGATTTGGAGAGTATTCCTCCAAAGATTATGAAGATGATCCCGGCTATTGCCGGTGTGTGGCTTCGTCTTCTGAACCAAATGCCAGAGTTCAAACGAATCGAGGCCATGGACAGACTTTCCACTCATCGTTCAGATAGCGTCAGATGCTGGGCTGCCTACATTGTAGGCTTGGATGAGCTTACGTTAGATCAGAAATTGCAGAGAATCCGTTTTTTTGCTGCCGATGAGCATTTTGGCGTACGTGAAATCGCGTGGATGGCTATCAGGGAGCATGTTGCGCAAGAACTTAAGGAGGCTATTCGAATGCTTGTCGACTGGGCCCATGACGATAACGCCAATATTCGAAGATTTGCTATTGAAGTGACGCGTCCTCATGGAGTATGGGCCAAACATATAGCCGCTCTGAAGGCAAACCCGGCCTTTGCGCTGCCGCTGCTTGATATCGTCAAATCCGACCCATCGAAATACGTTCAGGACTCTGTAGGAAACTGGTTGAACGATGCCGGCAAATCGAGGCCGGAATGGGTTGTTCAAGTTTGCCAGACATGGGAGGAGCAATCTCGAACGAGAGAAACGATGCGAATCTTGAAACGAGCTCAGCGCAGTTTTAAATAAATAAGGGTAGTTCATCAGCATTATACTTACAAACAGTAAAGCTTTCTTGGATTGAAAAATCTCTGAAGGCTTTTTTTGTTTTATAGCTTCAACATTTGTTTAAAGCATGGGAGGAAGTAATTTTAATATCCTGCGCTTATGTTGAATTTAGGATACACTTGTACCGAATACACATTGCTGCGAATGAAGGCGGCTTTAGAACACGAGGGCAACCACAATTTACGCTATTAATGTTTACGGATTTTATCCATAAATCGAACCTTTTCGAATGAACGTGGCAATATAGATTGTAAGCTTACAAAGGAGGGCCCTTTTTTGGTGAAAGACATCAATATAGAACATTGGATTGAACGGATGAAGCAGGGGGATCCAACTGCATTTCGGGTGATTTATGAATGGTCATTCCCCGAAATCTATCGCTCTGTAGTGTTTCTAATGACGGAAAAAAGTGAAATAGAAGATGTAATGAACGAGATTTATTTTCAACTCTGGCGGTCTATCGACAATTACGATGCGAATCGTCCCTTCCGATTCTGGATGCATGGCATCGTGCTGAAGCAAATACAGAAGTGGAGAACTAAAAGCTGGAGGAGGTTCCGAATCTTCGAGAAGAAGCGGCTTTTGGAGGTAGAGGAGCCTATTTTCTCGGATCATCAGGTCCTTGAGGCAGAGTTCCATCAGGAGATGCTGACCATCGTTCATCAATTATCCTACAAACTTCGGTCGGTGATTATTCTACGCTATTATCACGACTATACCTTCGATGAAATCGCTGAATTGCTGGTTATCCCCGTAGGTACGGTCAAATCCAGGCATCACGCAGCATTGGGAAAGCTTCGCGAGCTTAGCCCATATAGTGAGCCAGAAAAGGAGAAAGAACTTTATGTCCATTGAACAGCAACTACGTGATAAGCTGCAGGATTGTGCGGAAGCAATGGAAATTCCCTCCGAAATGCAGGAGCGCATTCAAGAAAACTCTTACGAACGTTATAGCAATGAGAAATATAAAGCAAAATCAACGCTGAAGGTTCGCATGGTTGCATGTGTGCTTGCGGTTATACTTCTCACGTCGGCTGGCATCTATACCGGGCCTGCCGTAGCGGCGCAGATTCGAGCTTTGCTCAACCTGTCCGGGACTGAAGATTTGCGCAGCTTCGTGTCCAAAGATGAGGATTCGAATTATACCACTACTAATTTATATGCGGATGAGATTAGCGGCAATAAGACGGCACAAGAAGTGCTGGCGCGCATCAACCGCGGGTTCCCTGAGACGAAGGGCTTCGACATCGCGAGCGCACAGATCGCCAAAGGAATCAATGGAGGAACGCAAATCCATCAATTTAATATCATTCTGATCGAAAAAGGAAAAACATTCGAAGAGCCGCATAAAGAAGTTGTTGCCAATGTCGATGTGGAGACAGGACAGATCTATTTTGTACAAACGATTGGTATAGAGCCATTTGCTCCGCATGCTTCGAAATTGCAGGATTCAGAAGCGATCGCTATGGCGGATGCATTCCTGAAGCAACTGGATGTTCGTTCCGATGGATATCAGCCGGAAGTGGTAGCAGCCGATACTGATAAAGTACAAGGAAAAGGTCTGCCCATCGTCATCTACAAGCGTGTAAAGGATGGGAAGGAGATGTTCCAAGTGAACCTCCAGGAAGGAAGTACAAGTGTTGCATTCTTTTCTTCGGATAAGCCATGAAGTGGAACCGTCTCAGTCGTAGAGAAAGTATGGTGGCCGTGACGTTTTTGTTGCCGAGTACCATTGGCTTTGCATTATTCTATCTCATTCCGTTTGGAATGGGGCTTGTCTACTCGGTGCTGGACCATACTGTCGGCGGTTCATTTGTTGGACTTTCGAATTATCAGGAGTTGCTGAGCAGCGGATCTTTTCGCAAAGCCGTCTCGAATACGTTCTGGTTCACGGCGGTGAATGTTCCAGTGATGCTTATGCTGTCACTCGGGATCGCCCTCATGCTGAACCGGAATCTCTACCTGCGCAGATTTCTGCGGATGGCTTATGTCCTGCCGTTGGTTGTACCCGTAGCCTCCGTCGTGATGGTGTGGCAGGTACTCTTTGATTGGAATGGATCTCTTAACGCCTGGATGCATGCTGCCGGGCTTGAACAGGTAGACTGGATGAAATCGGCCTGGGCAAGAGTTGTAGTCTCAGTGTTCTACCTATGGAAACATATCGGCTACAACATCATCTTGTTCCTTGCAGGACTGCAAAGCATCCCGCGAGATTACTATGAGACGGCTGATTTGGAGGGAGCGGGCAAGTGGTACCAATGTTATGGAATCACCCTTGTCTATTTAACGCCGACGATGGTTTTCGTCGTCCTGATGTCTATTATGAATACGTTCAAAATATTCCGGGAGACGTACCTGATCGCAGGCGATTACCCGCATGACAGCATCTATACGCTTCAGCATTACATGAACAATATGTTCCTCGCGATGGATGTACAGAAGCTGTCTGCGGCTGCGACGCTTATGGTGATAGGTATCTATATCATCGTTGCGATGCTGCTTCGGTTAGAGAAGCGCTATACACACTTTATGGAATGATACGGGAGGAAGAATGAAGAAGAAGGGTTTCATTCGAAACCTGTCGGTCACATTGCTGATGGCATGCATAGGGCTCATGATCCTCTCCCCTATTGTGATTACTTTCACAAATTCATTTATGACGGAGCATGAAATTCAAGGCAATTACGGACTGGTGGGTAAAATGCCGGTTGTTACGCCAGGGGAGCCTGATGTATTTGTGAATCTGAAGCTCATCCCGGATTGGTTGTCCTTTGAGCAGTACGGGAGCGTATTGCTTGAGACGCCGACGTATTTGTTCATGTTATGGAACTCCGTTGCAATGGTCGTAGCGATCATCGCGGGACAGACGATTGTAAGTGCGCTAGCAGCGTACGCTTTTGCGAAGCTCCGGTTCAAGGGAAGAGAGAAATGGTTTCGGGTTTACTTAATGACGATGCTAATGCCTTTTCAAGTAACCTTGGTTCCGAACTATATTATTGCTGACAAGCTTCGTTTGATGAACACGGCTGGCGCGATTATTCTACCAGGGATATTTGCGGCATTTGGAGTTTTCATGCTAAGGCAATTTATGCTTTCGATTCCTTATGCGCTGGTTGAAGCAGCCCAGATGGATGGTGCAGGTCATTATCGCATTTTTTATCGGATAATGCTGCCTTTGATGAAGCCGGGGATAGCGGCGCTGATCGTCTTGTTGTTCGTTGACTATTGGAATATGGTTGAGCAGCCTTTGATTTTCTTGGAGGATTCATTCAAGCAGCCATTATCGCTCTATTTATCTAGAATTCATAAGGACGCCCAAGGCATCGGCTTTGCCGCATCGCTGATCTATATGACGCCAATGGTTCTACTGTTTTTATATGCGGAGTCTTATTTTATCGAAGGAATTCAAATGTCGGGGATCAAAGGGTAGCTCCTGAGAGGAGGGATAGGATGGCAACAGAGCTCGCAGAAGCGCTGGATGCAAGAAAAAAACGAGTAATCGTGTGGCTGTCTGGATTGTTCATCGGTTTGCTCCTTCTCCTTACCCTAGCGAGTAATACATTGCTGACGTTACATCTACCTAAGGTACGAACAGAACTAGGGAGGGAAGGAGCGTTAGTAACCACGTGGCGTGGCACGGCTAGGCTGATGCCCCGGCAACATATTGATTTATCAAACAGGGGGGAATGGTCAATTAGCGAGGTTCATGTGAAAGAGTGGGATTACGTGGCTAAAGGGCAAACGTTAATCATCTATGAGAACCCTGCTGCTGAGCAGGAAATCCTGGATGTACAGGCGGGCCTCGCAGGGCTGCGGCTATCGTTAATTGACTTGCAAGAGGAATATATTGAAGCCGTACAAAATGACGATGAGATGCAAGTGCGCCGCTCAAAGCGGGAGATAGAACGTGCGCAATTAGCCATTGATGTCCAGGAGCGAAAGGTGAGCATGATGCAGTCGGATGCGAGTGATCGCAGACGCATTATCGCGCCTTTTGATGGGGTTGTGACACGAGTAAATGCGATCCCGCAACTGCCTGCGGGGAGCGGCGGACCAGATATCAGCTTAATGAATGCGCAGCAAGGCTATCAATTCGAGATTCTCATCCCGGATGACGTGGGTCAAAAATTGCGTACCGAGGAGAAGATGAACGTTGAGATCGAACGGGAAGGGGACAGAGTTCCAGTTGAAGGGATCATTACCGAAATTCGCCCGATGACAGGCGTTGATGCAGGGGCTTCCTACCAAAAGAGGACGGGAGAAGAGGCATATCAGGCAGCTGCGAGTAGGCGGGTTGTCGTAAAAGTCCAACATCCGAATATTCAAACGAATGATCTCGTAAGCGTGGAATTAACACAATCGGAGAAGCGCGAGGGAGGCATGCTGGTGTTGAGCCAAGCGATTCATCAGGAGGGAAGGAATAGCTACGTCCTTGTTATGGAAGAACGTTCAGGTCCATTAGGCAATACCTTTATAGTTCGTAAGGCTCCCGTCCAATTGGGGGGAACGAATGGCCAAGAGACCCTGGTGTTACAAGGGGTATACATGAAAGATCGCATTATTGTAGAGAGCAGCGAGCCGCTAGCAGAAGGTCAACGCGTAAGGGGCTAAAGCGCTTGGTCAGTATCGATCACATAGAGATTGTAGAGGAGAGATTAGGATGAAAAAAAGTGGCGTACTTTGTTTAATCGTCCTCATGACGATGACGTTGGGAGCATGCGCTGGCGGACAGGGACAGGGAGATGAAGCGAAGCCGGAAGGGCAGCAAGAACAAAACGGGAAGAAAATCGTGGTCTTATCCGTATTCCAAGCGGATCCTATATATACCCAAGCTGCGAAAAAGTATGAAGAGCAACATTCCGATGTGGATATTCAAATCAAAGAATACAGCCAAGTGGAGGCCTCCGATCTAGAAAGTGATCTCGAGAAATATGTGAAGACCACCACCACAGAGCTGCTGTCAGGAAAAGGGGCCGATTTGATTACCCTGGATGTGAGCGGTCTGCCGGTTGAAAAGTATGTAGACAAGCAAGCGCTAGTCAACTTGAGCGAGCTGATGAAGCAGGATCCTGGCTTTGATTCCAATTCGTATGAGATGAACATTCTGGACGGGGCCAAGATGGGAGAGGGGCTTTACTCGCTGCCCCTGCGGTTCTTCTTAGACAGCCTGATGGGCGATAAAAATGCAATTGAGCAATCCGGCGTGGAATTTGATGACAGCACATGGACATGGGGGGAGTTCACAGCGGTGGGCAAACGTCTGGCGGCATCCGGAGAGCACACGTATTCGATAGGGAATACGGCACCCGAGCAGATGTTGAACGTTCTGTTCGTTGATAACTACACTCGCATTATCCACGGAGAGAAGCGCCCTGCTAGCTTCGATGTCAATGTTTTTGTCGGACTGATGGAGCAAGTGAAGACGATGTATGCGGATAAGGTGGTTACGGATGCGGAAGTTAATGCAGGAGATTATTTTTTTGCACCTGCTTTGATTCTGTCGCCTGAAGATTATTTCGTAGGGCCGGCGATGTTCTATGAGCAAGGGAAGATCTATCGTAAACCGCTTGCTGCCGGGCAACAGGCTGGAGGCACCTTCGTGATGCATAAGAACCTAGGGATAAATAGGAATTCGAATGTGCAGGCAGAAGCATGGGATTTCATGAAGTTCTTATTGTCTGAAGAAATACAGACCATGCCCGGGTTACAAGGATTCTCTGTCAATAAAAAGGTCAACGAGAAGACGTTCAAGGAGCTTGAGGACAAAGGCACTATCGAGTCTCCAATGGGATCCTTGATCCCGATTCAGAAGGAAGATATCGACATGATCAAGCAGATGCTGGCCCAGGCGATTACGCCGCAAAAAAATGATTCGAAGCTTCAAGCGATCATCGAGGAGGAAGCGGGGGCTTACTATAGCGGTCAGAAATCGGCACAAGCGGTCGCGGATCTAGTTGCAAACCGTATAACAACCTACTTGAATGAGTAGATAGAAAATTCAAATTTGAAACGAAAGGGATGCTTCAAGATGAAAAAATGGTTGGCTGTATGTTTGATAACCGCCGTTATAGCAGTAAGCATTTCTGCTTGTAGTCCCCAGGGAACTATAGAGGGTGATGCTGATGAGGGGGAAGCCACGGCTTTTGATCAGCTGAATCATGAGATAGCCGAGCAAGAGATGACTGAAATGTTTTCGAATTTGATGTCACTGAAGTTACCACAGGGTCTTGAAGCACAATCAAAAGAGTCAACCAACTCCAGTCTTGTTTTTGCGGATCATAGCAAGAAAGTCAGGCTTGAGATAAAACATGATCCCGAGCAAAAGTTGACTGATGCTCAGATCGATAGGGGCCGATTGAAGATGAAGGCGATTTTCGAACAGGACCATCCTGGGGGAACGTTAGAGTGGTTGAAGGATGAGACGCAGCTTGTTCATGGGAAGCATATTGCGATTAATGAAGTCATCATCCCCTCCGAGCAAGGTAATGGCACTTATCATGTCAAGGCATGGGCGGAATTAGATGGCGCGCTTCTTGAGATTGATTTTACTGCTCCAGCTAATATGAAGGATGAATGGCAGAATTCCGTTCATGAGATGATTGAATCGATGCAGATGTAACGTAATGAACCGTTTAGCGGCAGGGCTAAGCGGTTTTTTACTTACGGAAAAAAAACGCCTATACATCCTTGATAACACGTGTTATAATCTTGCCGAGGTGCTAATATGGGAAAAAAAAGAATTACCAGCCATGATGTGGCTCGGCTGGCCGGTGTATCCCGCAGCGTAGTATCCGCGGTGCTGAACGCGACGCCCGGGATTGGGGTTAGCGCGGAGACACGAGAGAAGGTGCTTGCTGCGATCCACGAGCTGGACTATCATGTAGACGCCCAGGCGCGTAGCATGAAGACGGGACGCAGTATGACACTGGCTGCCTTTGGCGACACCCGTCATCCACTGTTCATACGCCTGTTGGAGGGCATGCAGCGGGAATGCGAGGCCAGAGGATATCATATTCTGCTGTGCTCTCCAGGATATAGACAATCAGGAGAAGCGAGGAATGAGCTGCTGGATCTCTACCATCAGCGAAAGATCGACGGAATCGTTACACTGGATAGCACAAGCTATCGTAGCAAGGAATGGGCTACAAAAGTAAAAGCTGTAGGTGTACCCTACGTATCGGTTGAAGGTTATGCGGAGACGGCAGGGGTAACTTCCGTGCTGGCTGATTATAAAGGCAGTGTAACGATGGCGCTGGAGTATCTGATGAAGCGTAACCCTAATATGGAAACGGCTCCGCTATATGCTGAAGTTTACGGAGCACCTGCAGGTCGTGTAATCTGGGCGGAAAAGATGCGCAGAAACGCTTATATGGACTGGTGTCGCAAGTATAGCTTGAGTCCAGAGGTCTCCCGTCATGAAGAGAAGGAAGGCCGAGTAAATTGGTTGGAATGGCTAGAGGGTGTAGCCAAAGCTGGAGCCGGAGAAACGCTGCCTCCAGTGCTCGTGAATTGGTCCAATGCGGTTCCCGATCTTTACCGGGCTGCACACAGCTTGGGTTTGCACATCGGTGATGAACTAAAGATCATGGCCGCGGACAATATGATTCAGGGCCATCGTCTAAGTCTCCCCACATTAAGCTGCGTAGAGATTCCCTATGTAAGCATGGGGGAGGAAGCGGTGCGCTGTGTACTGGGACAGATCGAGGAGGAACAGGAGCTGTCTGAAAAGGTATGGCTGCCGGCCATTCTGAGACCGGGTGAAAGTGCGTAACAGGTTGTGCAGGTGAAGAAGACGGTGAAGGTATACTTAGTTCTGCATCGGTTATAAAATGCGGTCCCACTTTGTGGGTAACCGCTTATTTCATAGCATATAACACGTGTTATTACTCAAAGGAGGAGAAGTGGATGTTTTGGACGGAAGAGAAGTTGGAAGCGCGTATTAAGGAATTGGGAACTTATCGTTACCGAGAAGCTATGCAGTTAGTGGAATGGCAGGTACAAGAGGATGAGGATGGAGCCAATGGAGAATATCCTTCGCAGCCTGCCGGCCATTCCGTTATCCACCTGGGGGATTACTGGACCGGTCGCGACCGTTATTTGTGGATGTACAAGCGGGTGGATGTACCGGCAGACTGGAAAGGCCGGCGAATTGTAGGCCGCTTTGATTTCGGACGGACAGGGGGAGGCAACAATAGCGGATTTGAATCACTACTGTTCCTGAATGGGAAGCCGTATCAAGGCGTGGATTCCAATCACCAGGAGGTGTTTCTGGAGGAAGATACTGCGGGAAGCACGTTGGATTTTGCTTTCCGTCTGTGGTCTGGTCTTGAAGGTGGCGGTAAGCCAACGCCACAGGAGCATCGCATCAAGCTGGCAGAGTTGGCTTGCTTGGACGAAGCGGCGGATCATTTATACTTCACCGGCCGAGCTGTACTTGCCGTGAGCAGGCAGCTAGCGGACAGCCAGCCGGAGAAACAGGAGCTAATCGCAACGCTGAATCGTGCGTTTGCTGAGCTGGATTGGACGCGGCCTGGCAGCGAAGCATTCTATGCCTCCGTCGCCGCTGGTAGTGCCCTGCTGCAGACGAAACTGGCGGCGATGAAGCGTGAGCATCCGGTTACGGTTACGGCAGTTGGCCATACCCATATCGATGTCGCCTGGCTGTGGCGGCTGACCCATACGCGGGAGAAAGCGGCGCGTTCCTTCTCTACCGTTCTGAGGCTGATGAAGCAGTATCCCGAGTATATCTTCCTGCAGACCCAGCCGCAGCTGTACGACTATATCAAGCAGGATTATCCAGAGATTTACGCCGAAATTTCTGAGCGCGTCAAGGAAGGGCGTTGGGAAGCTGGCGGGGCGATGTGGCTGGAGGCGGATTGCAACCTGACGAGCGGAGAATCGCTGGTCCGTCAGATTCTGTACGGTACGAAATTCTTCCGCGAGGAATTCGGTGCGGAATGCAAATATCTCTGGCTGCCAGACGTGTTCGGCTACAGCTGGGCCCTACCGCAGATTTTACGCAAATCAGGCATCGACACCTTCATGACGACCAAGATCAGTTGGAGCCAATATAATCGTATGCCGCATGACACGTTCCATTGGAGAGGCATCGACGGTACCGAGGTGCTGGCCCATTTCATTACGACGCCGGAAGGGCCCGAGTCCAGCGCTTGGTATTATACATACAACGGGCTGATCGAGCCGTTTTCCGTGCAGGGCATCTGGGACCAATACAGGGACAAAAATCTGAACCGGGAGCTGTTGCTGTCCTACGGGTATGGCGACGGTGGCGGCGGAGTTAATCGTGAGATGCTGGAAATGCGACGCAGACTGGATGAGATTCCAGGAGTTCCAAACGTGAAGACGGGGCGGGCTGATGAATATTTTGAACGGTTGCAGAGAACGATTGAGAGCACTGACGAGTATGTCCACACATGGGATGGAGAGCTGTATCTGGAATTCCATAGAGGCACATATACGAGCCAGGCATATAACAAGCGAATGAACCGGAAGCTGGAGCTGTTGTACCGGGAATCTGAATGGCTGCAAGCGATGCTGGCTGCGGAGACGGGGGATTTATCCAGGTATCCGGCTCAGCAGCTGTATGAAGGTTGGAAAATCATTCTGCGCAATCAGTTCCATGATATTATTCCTGGCTCATCCATCCGCGAGGTATATGAGGATTCCCGAGCAGAATATGCGGAAGCACTTCGGATTGGCGAGGAAGCCGCCGCTTCGGCCAAGGCGGGTCTAATGACCTTAAGCGACGGGAGAGATGAAATAGAATATACAGTGTTCAACGGTGCTTTCTATAACCGGGGCGATCTTGTTATTTTAGCGGATGCGGAATGCAAAGACAGGGAATGGAGAGATGGAAGCGGACGCGTGCTGCGTTCACAAAGACAGGGAGACAAATGGCTGATTGAAGTTCCTGATCTTCCTATGATGGGTTCTGCAATTCTTAAAGCCTGTCCGGCTGAACCGGCCCAGTTGGATGTGCCATTCCACTGGGAAGATTCCCGACTGATCACTCCATTTTATATTCTAGAATGGAACGGGTCGGGACAAATAACCCGCATTTACGACCGTGAAGCGGAGCGGGAAGTACTCGCCACGGGAGAGTGCGGCAATGTACTGCAAGTGTTCGAGGATAAGCCCAAAATGTACGAGGCATGGGATATTGATCTGTTCTACCAGGAGAAAATGCGGGAGATTACAGATTTGCAGTCTATGTCCTTGATTGAGAGCGGGCCGCTGGCCGCTGTACTGGAATTGAAATGGGGCTATATGGACTCTACCATTACCCAGAAGGTTAAGGTGTACACGGGAAATCGGAGGATCGACTTCGAGACACTGGTCGATTGGCATGAACGGCAGCAGCTAATGAAGGTTGCGTTCCCGGTTGCGGTAAGATCCACAGAAGCCACTTACGACATTCAATTCGGCAATGTGAAGCGGCCAACACACTGGAATACGAGCTGGGATTATGCCCGATTCGAGAGTGTGGGGCATCAGTGGGCCGATTTGTCGGAGCGTGGGTATGGTGTGAGCCTGCTCAATGACTGCAAATATGGATACGACATCAAGGATCATGTGATGCGGCTGTCATTGATTAAGTCGGCCACAGAGCCGGACTGGCAGGCTGATCAAGGCGAGCACCTCTTCACTTACGCTTTGCTGCCGCATTTGGGAGATTGGGCTTCCGGACGCACGGTAGAGGAAGCGTGGTCGCTGAATAACCCGTTGCAGGCGGTGCAGGGGGGATATACCGCCGGAGCTGGCAGGTCGCTAATCCGGACTGATGCCGAAGGTATCGCGATTGATGCGGTGAAGCTGTCAGAGCAAGGCGATGCTCTGATCGTCCGACTTCACGAATATCTGGGTGGACGTAGTGAGGTTACACTAACTAGCGATTACCCGGTCTACTCCTGGCAGTTATGCGATATGATGGAACGCCCTTTATTGGAAGCAGTGGACGGTCCCGAGATCCGTCATAGGTTCAAACCTTATGAAATTAACACATTTCTAGTGAAGTTCTCTTGTAATTGATTTGACGAAGGGAGAGACAGCTATGTTAATAGGTAATAACGAGAAGCTGATCATGATTGGCGACTCTGTGACAGATTGTGAGAGGGCACGTCCTTATGGAGAAGGCTTATTTGGGGGAATTGGAAAAGGATATGTCATGATGGTAGACGCCCTGATCCAGTCCGTATATCCTGAGCGAGGCATTCGAGTCATGAATATGGGCGTGAGCGGCAATACGATCCGGGATTTGCAACAACGGTGGACTACTGATGTACTAGACTTGAAGCCAGATTGGCTGTCTATTATGATTGGGATCAACGATGTGTGGAGACAATTTGATACGCCGCATATAACGGAGGGGCATGTATATCTGGAGGAATATGAGTCGACACTTAGAGATTTGGTCGAATCGACGCTCCCCTCTTTGAAAGGACTTATCCTTATGACCCCGTATTATCTGGAGCCTAACTCAAATGATCTGATGAGAGCGGCTATGGATCGATATGGATCTGTCGTGAAGCGCGTTGCCGATAATTACGGATGTATGTTCGTTGATACACAGCAAGCATTTGCTTCTGTGCTTGAGTCCATTTACCCGGCGACGATGGCTTGGGATCGGGTTCATCCGAATGCAGTTGGCCATATGGTGCTGGCCAAAGCCTTTCTAAACGTCATCGGCTTCGATTGGAACAAGGCCTCGCATTAAGCGGGGCCTTTTTTTTATGAGTGTGACACAAGATCAGGATTTCCCCTGGTAAAATCGTTCTTCTCCCCGGTTTTCTCTTATTTTAGATTGAGGTATGTTTAGGGGGCAGTATTCTTCAAGTGCGTGTTCAAAAAGGCCGGTTTTCAACACCGAGAAGGTTGGATGAAGCCAGGGACGAAAGGAGCGGAGCGTAGGCAGAACCTACGTGAGCACCTGAGATGTTTCCGTAGGAAACATGACTTCGTAAGCATTTGCTTAGGCCCGGCTGAAATCAAGATTCGATGCCTTAGTTACTTCTTGATTCACTTCGTGATCAAAAGCGGACTTTTTGAACAACATCTTTAAAAGTATGTAAGCGAATACAGGGGGACTATAGATGTCTATGATGCAACATCACTTTCATTGGACTTACGGTGGCGATGGCGTTCAGACGGAGATTGCGACGGAGACTCCTGAAGCTGGGGTGGAGCTTGTTCACATCCGAATCAGCCTGGAAAAGCCAGCCACACCACTAAGTGTTCAATTGACTTGGAAACATCCGGTAGCTGATATTCATGGGGTATGGCATCCGAACTGCGGAAGGAACCGGGGATTTGTGCCGGATTGGGGTGCTGGTTATGCCAGCCGACTGACGAACTCCTCTCCAGTGATATGTCTCTTTAGTGGAAATGGCCGAAACAAGATGACATTTGCTTTCTCGGATGCTCTGAATCCGATTGTGATGAAGGCCGGTATTCATGAGGAGACCGCGGAGTTTCATTGTTCGGTGGTCCTATTTGAGGAGCCGGTGGCACCGCTAAGCCATTATGAGGCGACGCTTAGGGTGGATTGCCGGGACTTGTTCTATTGCGAGGCCCTGAATGAAGTTCAGAATTGGTGGAGCGGCATTCCTGGTCTGATTCCTGCCCCGGTTCCAGACTCTGCTCGCGAACCGATGTACTCAACCTGGTACAGCTATCACCAGCGACTAGTGCCGGAGGGGATTGAGGAGCAGTGCAGCCTGGCCAAGGAAATGGGGTGTGAGTCCATCATTGTTGATGACGGGTGGCAAACCGCGGACAATATGCGCGGATATGCATACTGCGGCGATTGGATCGTGTGTCCGGACAAAATACCGGATATGAAGGGGCATATAGAGCGGGTTCATCGCTTAGGAATGAAATATTTGCTCTGGTATTCCGTTCCTTTTGTAGGTATGCACAGCCGGGCCTGGAGCAAATTTAAGGATAAAATGCTGTATACGATTGAAGAGCGGGGTTGGGGAATCGTGGACCCCCGATATTCCGAGGTACGTGAATATTTAATCGGAATCTATGAAAAAGCGCTGTTAGAATGGGACTTGGACGGTTTCAAGCTGGATTTTATGGACAGCTTCCTGCCCCCAGGGGGACAGAAGCCGGAGTACGGCAACGGACGGGATTATGTATCGGTATCGGAAGCGGTGGATCGGCTCATGACCGACATTATGCATCGTCTGCGTATGATCAAACCGAATGTGATGATTGAGTTCCGCCAATCTTATATTGGGCCGCATATGCGCAAATACGGCAATATGTTCCGAGCGTCCGATTGCCCAAATGATTCTATCGAGAATCGGGTACGCACTTTGGATATTCGACTTCTGTGCGGCAGCACGGCTGCACACGCTGATCCAATAATGT
This sequence comes from Paenibacillus lutimineralis, assembly GCF_003991425.1. Classification (NCBI taxonomy): domain Bacteria; kingdom Bacillati; phylum Bacillota; class Bacilli; order Caryophanales; family Paenibacillaceae; genus Paenibacillus; species Paenibacillus lutimineralis. The sequence goes on along the minus strand of NZ_CP034346.1, from coordinate 5,183,357 downwards.
GGAGCATCAAAGATCCGGTAGAATCGGCAGCACTTCAGCTCATCAATGTATTGTTTGCTGTGCCGCAAATCTCGGTTAGATTGGATCAGCTTCCTGTGCGACATCAAGAAATGGCAGCTTTTTGGCTGTGCTTCTGGAGAAAACATCGGCATGTTTTGTTGGATGGACAGCTCGAGCCTTATCATCCGGAGCTTCTGTACCCTGTGGTCGTAGCTGTAACGAGTGATATATTAATCGCCACTGCTTATGAGCGGACTGTAGTTCCCCTTGATAGGGAGCTGCCGGAGACCGTGATACTGATCAATGGTATGCGAGAGAATGGAATAATTGTGGAGTGGGCAGCTAACGCTGGTCCCAGAGCAGTTACGGTACAGGACACTACCGGACGTGTGGTGCAGGAATACAAGCTGGGAATTGAAGGGCTACAGCAAATTTCTGTTCCGCCCGCAGGGCTTGTTACACTCATAGCAGGCAAATAAGACTTTTATCCGGTATTATCGTCCTTTTCCCCGGTTTTCAGGGAAGGTATTTTTTATTAATTTTGACATGTGAACGCTTTCCTTTCAGCTTTAGGTCAGTCCGTTTTTAAGGGGAAATAGAGTACAATTTGAGGAGGTCTTCTAGTAAATGACAAAATTAGGGAGAAAGTTGACTAGTAGTATGCTGGCTGTTGTTCTAGCAGGTACGGTAGCATTAACGGGATGTGGCAACTCTGGAGAACCGTCTGCCTCGCCGTCTTCTTCACCGTCTGAGGGAAAGGAGACGAACACTGCAGATCAGCCTTATAAGCTGAATTGGCTGAAAGGGCAGGATATATCGAAGCCGTATGATTATTCCAAGGATGTCGTGAAGCAGGCAATTGAGAAAAAACTGAACATTGAGATCGTACCAGAAATGGTGGATGTGCAGCAGTACAAGACGAAGCTGAATCTGAAGATGACCAGCGGAGATATTCCTGATGTGGTCAGAATTGATTTTGCTGATGACTTCCAAAAATATGCGCAGCAGGGCGCCTTTGTTGACCTGACTGATCTGATCAATGAGAAAGATACGCCAAACATTGTTAAAGAAGTGCCTGCGGAAGTGTTCGAACAGGCCTTGGTCAACGGTAAATTATACGGAATTCCTTATCAGGGTGGTCCGGGAGCTGGCTACCGCTGGGATTTGGTAATGCGTGCAGATCTCCTGGGAAGCACACCGGTGCCGACGACGCTTGATGACTATTACAATCTGCTCAAGAAGATCAAGGCAGAGAATCCCGATGTTATTCCACTCGGAGGTTATAACGCGGAGGTCGGACAACAAAAATATGCCAACAATTCCTTTGACCATATTTTTGGCGCATTCGGGGTGACGCCAGGCTTCTTCACGGAAACGGATGGCAAGTTCAGCAATTATGATATCGATCCGAAAATGAGAGATGCACTTCTTTACCTGCAAAAGATGTACTCGGAAGGGCTTATTGATAAGGAATTCGCGACGATCAAGGAAGAACAGCTGCGGACCAAGCTGTATAGCGGCAAGCTGTTCTCCTGGATGGGCTGGTGGTCTACAGCTAACGATTATGATACACAAATCGAGACGAATCTGTTGAAGCAAAGCGGAGAACTGGCATCGGATGGCAGCTTGCCTGACCAATCCAATTCACCTTTCAAATACTTAACACTGACAGGTTCCCTCGTCGGATCCGATGGTAAGGCAGTAGCTCCTGCAGGTGCCCCATTCAACCAAATGACGGCAATTAGCGTCAAGACGAAAGATCCTGCACGGGTGCTGCAGATTATTGAGGATTCATTGTCACTGGAGAATCAGATGCTTACCGTGTGGGGAATTGAAGGCGAAGACTACAAAATTGAGAATGATAAAATGTCGGTTGTGACGGATCTGGTAGATCCTAAAACAATGCAAGACAAAGACGGTAATTTCCGCGGTATCCAAAGCTATCTGTTTGCCCCTGGGCTGAAAGGCTGGCCGCGTTACTTAGAATCGTTGCCGCTTCGGCATTTCCAGGCGCTTGATGTAGCTATCACGAATAAGTATCAAATCACTGATGCCTCCAACTTCTTGGATTCTCCAACCAAAATTGCCAAGCTGGTGGAGCTCAATACGATGCGCGACTCTGTATTTACTCAGATTATTATGGGCGGGGACATCAAGAAGTTCGATGAATTCGTAGAAAAATGGAAGTCCCAAGGCGGATCGCAAATTTTAAGCGAGTTGGAAGCATCCTTCATGAAAAAACAGGGCAAGTAATCCCTTTTCAGGGTAGGGCAAATCACAGGCCCATTGAACGCACAAACAAAGAACGGGAATAGGTCCGCTCCTCCCAGGGCAGCCTGCTCCTGTTCTTTTTTCATAGTAATCGAAAACTCGACTTTTCCCCTGTAATACTTCGCTTCTGTCCGGTTTTCGGATAAGGGGGGATTAGATATATTATTTATGAAAGCCCTTTCGAAACGGCTATAGAAGGAACAAGGAGGCATAAAAAGAATGGGGAGCGAGTTGGAATCGGCGCAAATGATCGTTGGAACTGTGCCTGAATCAGGATTGAAGAAAGTGCTGGATCGGATATGGAAGTTTAAACTGTTGTATCTTCTTTTACTTCCGGCATTTTTGTGGGTATTCATTTTTGATTATCTCCCGGTTTTCGGGATCAGCGTAGCCTTTATGGACTACAATTTTATTCGCGGAATCAGTGGTAGTGAATGGGCAGGACTAAAATATTTTCATGCATTGTTTGAGTCCGATATGTTCTGGACGGCCTTTAAAAATACGCTGATCATTAATTTGTACAAGATGATTAGCGGCTTTATCTGTCCAATTCTATTAGCACTTGCCTTAAATGAAATTCGTATCAAATGGTTCAAAAAGACGCTGCAAACAGCCGTGTACCTGCCGAGATTCGTCTCCTGGGTCGTATACGGGGGAATTATTACTCTACTTCTCTCTCCGGAAACCGGGATTGTTAATAAGCTGATCGAGCTTCTAGGCGGAAGTCCTGCTTATTTGCTTGCCGATCATCATTACTTCCGAACGATCTTGGTGGTGACCGACGCAATGAAGGAGATGGGATGGGCGGCAATTATATATATCGCGGCCATCGCCGGCCTGAATCCGGAAGTTAATGAAGCGGCTGTTGTGGATGGAGCCACCCGCTTCCAGCGCATCATTTACATGACGCTGCCGGGGATATCAGGTACGATCGTAGTCATGTTTATTTTACGGGTTGGCTTTATTATGAGCGCGGGTCTTGATCAGGTGATCAATCTGTACAACCCCATGGTCCTGCAGGTCGGTGATAATTTGGATACGTATATTTATCGCGTCGGGGTGGAGCAATTCAATATTAGCGTGGCCGCTGCGGCAGATGTTATCAAAGGAATTATCGGATTAGCGATGGTAGTTACAGCCAATCATTTTGCCAAACGAATCAATGATTCGGGCATTTTCTAGAGAGGAGACCGAATCATGAAGCTTACCGCTACAGAGAAGTTATTTGTTGTCTCTAACTATATTCTTTTGTCGCTCATGACCGTTGTTATTATTTTGCCCTTCTGGTATGTCATTACTGTATCCGTTACTCCTTATCATATATTCAGTGCCAAGAATGGCATGGTCTTGTTCCCAGCTTCGTTTAGCCTAGAGTATTACAAGTATTTGCTGGAGAAGGGTTCACTGATATATCAATCCTATGGGAATACGCTGAAGAACACAGTTGGGGGCGTGATTCTTGCACTAATTCTGACCTCTGGCGCCGCCTATGCATTAGCTGAGAAAAAGCTGCCTGGACGTAGAATTCTTATTCTGTTTTTTGTTTTTACGATGTTATTTAGAGGGGGAATGATCCCTACCTATATCACGATCAAGCAATTAGGGCTTCTGAACACCTCGTATGTATTGATTCTAGTTATGGCGTTCAGCGCGTTCTATATGATCATTATGAAAACCTTCTTTGAGGGGATCCCCAAAAGCTTGAAGGAGTCTGCTGCTATCGACGGAGCCTCGGAATTCCGCATTTTGTGGCAAATTGTCTTGCCGCTGTCCATGCCGGTTTTGGCCTCTATCGGTTTAATGTATTTGGTAGTCTACTGGAATGATTTCTTTAATGCTATGCTGTATGTGACGGATTGGAACAAGGCACCGGTGCAATTAGTGCTCCGCACCATTATAGCCAGTTCCAGCTTACCTCCTGAGCTGTTAGAGGCGGCTGGAACTACACCTCCGCCAACGATTGGCATCCAAATGTCAGCGATCGTAATCGTAGCTTTGCCGATGCTGATTATCTATCCTTTTGTTCAAAAATATTTTGATCAGGGGATGATGGTAGGCTCCGTTAAGGGGTGATATTCCATGTGCAGGGGGTGAGAAGATGGGACAGAGCGCATCGCGTAAAACCTCACGCTTGTTCAACAAGTTGAGCTTGCCACTCTTAGGTTTGATTGTGGTATTTATCGTCCTGTCCACGACGGCTTCCAGCTATATTCTGATTCAAGTTCAGAACAACCATACGCTGAAAATGGCGGAGCAGTCGATGGAGTTTGTACATCGGAATGTCTGGTATCAGTTTGATACCATGAAAAATGTAAGTGCGTTTGTGCGATCCAATCAATTTATTGATAACCTCATTGATCGTCAATATAAGGATGATTATGAGTCGATCGGAGATTTTTTTGAGCTGGAGAAGAATTTGCAAAATCTATCTCTCTTGTCTTTGCTCCATAATGTTGCTTCAAATAATGCAGTCCAGACGACGTATAGCGTATCTATGTTATTGGAACCCACCAGCAGTCTTTATAGTGTTTCACCCGCCCATTTTTTCGGGGGAACTGGCATCTATCAGGCTAATGACCTGATAGATGCAGAATGGTACCAACGGTTGAATCGTAATGAGAGTGAAGGCGTGTGGTGGGCTCAACCTTTTGGAACGGGCAATGTGGTGTATTTGGCTAGTCGCAAGCTTAGCTATAAGGATGGCCGGAATATAGGCACGGTGATGGTTGGTGCGGATACTCGAAGCATCCAGGGCGTAATCGGTAATGCACCTATTGATAAAGGCTACTATCTGCTGCTGGATGAGAAGAACCGGGTGATATATAGCGCCCGGCATTCATTTATGGAGAATTTGAACAGCACGCCATATGTTCAATCACTTCATGGGGCCAAAGGGACTGTGAAAGCAACTGTAGATAATGAATCGTACAGAATTATGTACAACTCGTTCGACAATGGCTGGAAGCTAGTGGCCTTGGTTCCAGAGAGTCATTTTAGCCGCTATACCTTTATGATCTCGATGATCTGTGCAGTTATTGGTATTATTGCGCTATTGGTATCCGGGTTCTGGATGCATTCGATTGTTACTCGTGTGACGGTTCCGATATCCCGGTTAGTCACGGCCATGCAGCGGAAGGATGTGCTGCAGCTGGAGCAGCCCCTGCCAAGCGACATCTCAGAAATCTATGAGATTAACGAGTTGAACCAACAGTTCTCAGCCATGCTGGTTATGATTCGGCAGCTGATTGAGAAGAGCTTCACTGAAGAAATTGAGCGGCGCCAATTGCAGCTGGAATTGTTGCAAGCTCAAATCAATCCTCATTTTTTGTACAATACATTGGATTTGATCAACTGTCGGGCATTGATTTCCGGAGATATGGAGACCAGCATGATCGTCCGTTCGCTTGCCAATATGTTCCGTTATGGATTAAATAAAGGCAAGACATGGATCCCTCTTAAGGATGAGGCTTGTCAGGTAGAAGCTTTCTTAGACATTCAGAAGCAAATGCTGGATGACCTAGCGATCAGCATAGATATTCCGGAGGAACTGGCTTCTGTACAGGTGATTCATTTAATTTTGCAGCCGCTTGCGGAAAATTGTATTGTGCATGGATTTGCCAATAAGACGAGCGATTGTCGAATCGAGATTTCAGCTAGAAGAGAATTTGAAAGCGTTATCCTCCGAGTGGAGGACAATGGAAGTGGAGTAGATCCGGACTTGATGAACTACCGATTAGCTAGAGAGAACAGCAAGGAGAAGAGTTCGGAGGGGGGCTATGGAACTTTAAATGTGCATCGCAGAATTTTACTGAACTGCAAGGAACGGAAGGAAGATTATGGTCTGCGGTATATCAGGGTTCCAAACGGAACCTGTGTGGAAGCGGTTATGCCACTAATCGCTGATGCTGATGAAGCGATTAAGAATGAAGGTGGACTTAGACCTAGCTTGTTCGGAAATCCTGCACCGGATGAGAGAATGGAGGATGAATAATGTATAAGCTGCTGGTAGCAGAAGATGTAAGGACTGTTCGAGAAGCCATTGTTCGCTCCATTGATTGGCGTGCGCTTGAGGTAGAGGTCGTCGGAGCACTGAGTAACGGTGAGGAGGTTCTGGAACAACTGGATGTCCTTGCTCCCCATATTCTATTAACGGATATTAGTATGCCAAAGGTGAATGGCATCGAGCTGATCATAGGTGTGCTGCAGCGGTATCCGGATATGAAATGCATTATACTGTCAGGCTTGAATGAATTTGAGTATGCCCGCAAGGCGATCTCATTGCAAGTGCTGGATTACGTCTTGAAGCCGGTAGACCCGGAGCAGATTCAACGAGTGGTAGGGCTTGCCGTTGCCCAGCTTCGCAAGGAAGAAGAGGAGCGCAATGGGCTTGCTATGGCGGAGCAATTGGTGAGAGAGCAGCTCCCCAATCTATCAGGTCAAATGCCACTAAACAGCATAGGCGGAAATGTAAAAAAGAAAAAGCTGGTGGATCAGGCTCTTGAATATGTTTTGGCTCATTACATGAAGCGAAGCCTGACCTTAAACGATATTGCCTCCCATGTTGGATTGAGTGAAAAATATTTGAACCAGGTGTTCAAGGAGGTGACTGGCACGACATTGAACCATGCTATTATCCAGATACGGATGGAAGCATCGGTTAAGCTCCTTAAGGATCCGACGATCAAAATTTATGAGATCTGTGATCAGATCGGATATACAGATCAGGATCATTTCCGGGATAGCTTCAAGAAGCATTATGGTTTAACACCAACCGATTATCGAAACAAGTTTCTTTAGTCCGTTTCGTTAAAGGCTTGCAGTTGTTATCTTATGATTCGGAGGAAAGGATGAGTGTTCATGAAGAACCTGCCTAAATTGTGGGAAAATCCAGGAAAACTGCACGAAAATCGAGAGCTGGCACGCGCTCATTATATTCCCTATGCGACGGTGGAGCACGCCAAGTCCCGGAAGCGGGGGCGTTCGCCATTTTATCAGACCCTGAATGGGAAGTGGAAATTCCAATACTTCTCAAGTGTGGTCGATGCACCCGATGGATTCTACAACGAAGAGAATGATGTGAGCGATTGGGACGATCTCATCGTTCCATCTTGTTGGCAGGTTAACGGATACGATCAGCTTCATTACACGAATGTGAGATATCCGATTCCCCTAGACCCGCCTTATGTGCCTGATGATAATCCTGCGGGATTATATGTGCGTGATTTTCAGGTACCAGTCGATTGGGCTGCCAAGGAGCAATATGTCGTATTTGAAGGGGTTAACTCCTGCTTCTATCTATGGGTAAATGGACAGTATGTCGGCTACAGTCAAGGCAGCCGCAATCCGGCAGAATTTATGCTCACCCCTTATCTCAAGGCGGGAGTCAACCGGATAGCTGTGCTGGTTCTTAAGTGGTGCGATGGTACATATTTGGAGGATCAGGATTGCTGGCGGTATTCGGGAATTTTCCGCGATGTCTATCTTTTGGCTCGCGACAAAACACATATTCGCGACGTGTTTAACCGTCAGGAATTTAATGTTGATTACGAAAAAGCCATACTACATGTCGAAGTGGATACAACGGGGCCGCTACAGGTGCAGGCTGAACTCCGGGATGCAGAAGCACAGCTCGTAGGTTCTGCTGAAGGACTCGTCGACAATTCCTCCACACTGGTCATTCAGGTGGAGCGCCCTGTCCTCTGGAATGCGGAACAGCCGTATTTATATGATTTGTATGTACGGGCTGGTGAAGAGAGCTTCGCTTTTCAGGTGGGATTCCGCCACGTGGAAGTAGCGGACGGTGTATTCAAGCTGAATGGTCAGGCCTTGAAATTGAAGGGCGTCAATCGGCATGATTCGCATCCGCTGCTGGGACAGACGGTCCCGCAGAATCATATGAAGCGTGATCTGCTGCTAATGAAGCAGCATAATATCAACACGGTGCGGACTTCCCATTACCCGAACGATCCTCGCTTCCTGGAGCTTTGCAACGAGCTGGGCTTCTATCTGGTCGATGAAGCGGATCTGGAATGCCATGGAATGAGTGTAGGGACGCCATGGACTTCTGCTCAGACGGATGCTCTTAGCGAGGACCCGGACTGGCGGGATGCTTATCTTGATCGTGCCGAGCGTTTGGTGGAGCGAGATAAGAATCATCCCTCTGTACTGATCTGGTCGCTTGGCAATGAGTCAGGCTTTGGGGATAATCATATCGCTATGGCTGAATGGATCAAACTGCGGGACCCATCCCGTCTGGTTCATTATGAAGGGGCACCTGGTTCCCAGTCTGAGCCGGAGCGTACCCGCAGCCTCGACGTTGATAGCTGGATGTATGGCTCTGTAGAGAGCTGCGCCGAATATGGACGCGACGAACAGAATAAGAAGCCGCTCTTTCTATGTGAATACAGTCATGCCATGGGCAATGGTCCGGGCGATCTGCGTGATTATTGGGAAGTATTCGAGGCCTACCCTAAGTTGATGGGGGGGTGTGTGTGGGAATGGGTGGACCATGGGATTCTGACTCATACAGAGGAGGGAACCCCTTATTATGCATATGGCGGAGACTTTGGAGATCAGCCGAATGACGGCAATTTCTGCATAGACGGACTGGTATCCCCAGATCGTGTACCTCACGCCGGATTGTTGGAGCTGAAGCAAGTGCTTGCACCGGTTCGGGTGGAGGCGATAGATCTTGCTGCCGGCCGGGTGCGAATCGGCAACCGTTATGATTTTATGGATCTTTCTCATATCGCAACCTATTGGAGACTCCTGGAGGATGATGTACTTATTGATCAAGGCAAATTACAGGGACTAAATGCGGCGCCGCATGAATGGGAGACCGTAATTCTGCCATACACACTCCCTCCTAACCCTGGACGCCTGGTGTTCCAGCTCTCCTTCCGGCTTGATCGGGAGATGGAGTGGGCGGGGCCTGGTTATGAATTGACATTCGCCGAATTGGAATTTCCTATAGAACAGGCGGGAGCTGCAAGGGAAGCCAGTGCAAGTCGGGCATTGCCAGCTAAAGGAAGGCTTAGCGCCTTAGAGGCTGATGGCAAGCTGCTGCTAAATGGCTTTGATTTCCGATATGAGTTTGATCTGAATCGAGGGGCCCTCACTAAGCTGGAACGGGATGGGCTCGAACGGTTGGCAGCCCCCGCGATGCTAAGCATCTGGCGTGCGCCTACAGACAATGATCGCAATATCCGGCAGGTCTGGGAGCAGCTTGGCTATGACAAGGCGGTGATGAAGGTTTATCGGTCTGAGTGGGAGGTAGACTCGAACGGTGGCATTTGCATAGGTATCGAGTACTCGCTCGGGGCTTATATTCATGCGCCGTTTCTACGGGGACGGATGGAGTGGAAGGTGGCCTCATCCGGGGAATTGGCCTTGAAGACGACAGCGGAAGTGGGAGAAAAGCTGCCTTGGCTGCCGCGCTTCGGACTTGAGCTTGTATTAGCGCCTGGAAATGAGGAAGTGGAATACTCCGGGTTCGGGCCACACGAGAGTTATATCGACAAGCGCCTGAGCGTACGACAAGGTGTCTATTTGACCAGCGTAGATCAAATGTTTGTACCTTACATTGTGCCGCAGGAGTTTGGTTCGCGATATGATACGAACTGGGCTATTGTCTCGAATGAGCAGGGAATGGGATTGCGTATTGATGCACCACAGCCGTTCTCATTCCAGGCTGCCCACTATAAGGCGCAGGATCTTACCGAGGCCACTCACCGTCATAAGCTGAAGAGACGGCTAGAGACCTATGTCCACCTGGATTATCGAATGAGCGGGGTCGGCTCAAATTCTTGCGGACCAGAACTGGCCGAAAGGTACCGGATTGAAGAGAAGCAGATTACCTTTGAACTAATCCTGAAACCAATAAACAAAGAAGATGAATAATCATGATATTTTGCTGTTTATCAGTTTAGGGGAATGCCGATAGTTAGAGAACTATGATATTTTACTAATAAATCATTTGATTTCAATTAAGGTCCAGCCAAGGGGATGCCCCCGGCTGGACCTTTGAGCTCTTGAGTTAGGGTTTACGGCTGCCAGTCGACTACAACAGTGCCGACACCGCTGGCTGGTGTTATATAACTGTGATTGGCTCCGCCTTCCCAGGTGACAGCATTACCGTTCTTTTTGATGAATTTGAATTGCAGCTCCGTTCCGACAGGCACACTGACATCATAGTACCAGGACGGGTAGGCGGCTATGATCTGATTGAATAACGGGCCGATCGCCTTGTTCGGGTCCCAGTTGCCGAGCTCGGCAGTATTGCCTGTCAGATAGACATTCTCGCCGTATACGGTGCTGGCATGGTTCACGATGAAGCGGACCGACACCTGATTCCCCGTCAGCAAGTTGAAGCTTTTATAGCTGTTGCTCTCTACGGAGGAGGCGCTACGAACCTTCACGTTATGCGTGCCGGGTGTAGCCGCCGGAACGATCACTTGAATCTGGGAATCCTCCCACTGAATGATCTGGCTTCCAGAGACCGCCGTTGTACCGAAGTAGACGGTTCCTTTGGTATCGCCAAAGCCCCGCCCATCGATCGTCAGTTTCGTGCCGGCTGTCCCCAGATCGGGTCCGATATTGCCGATGATCGGAGCCGTCTCGTCAGCGGTAAATTGCCATACGGCAGCGGCTCCGGCCGGCAGGTTGAAGGCCGTTACGGAGCCCGTAGTGCCGACCGTTATGCCGTTGCCATCGAGCAATCCTCCCAGCATATCCGCGTAGGTGCCGGCAGGGAGTGATGTCTGTAGGCCGGTAATCGATGCGGCGGCAGTCTCACTGCGGTTAATGGCAACCAGCGTGGTGCTGCTGCCGAATTTCCGCTCGTAAACATAAACATCGTTATTGATCCAGCGCTCCTGGGTATTGCCGTAAGCAATAGCCGGATTGGACTTGCGAAGCGGCGCCAGCTTGCCGATGACTTTATAGGCTGTGGTAGCCGTCGAGAAGCTGCTCATGAAGGCGCGGTTTGCCGGATCACCGTTGCCCGCCATGTATTGCTCCGTACCGTAATAAATAGCCGGAACACCGCGCGAGGTAAGCGTAAAGGCCAGTGCCTGCTCCAGGCGGCGGTTATTGTTACCGAGCTTGAAGCGGTCCATATCATGATTGTCAATGAATGTGACCTGGTCTTGAATATGCGTGTAATCGGCTGCGGTTCCTGCAAGTATGCTGTTCAAGCCGTACATATTGTCAGTGTTGTCGCGGAATACCTGGCGTACCTTTTGCCCGAATCGAAAATCCAGCAGACTCATGCCCGATTCATTGGCGAAGCTGACGTTGCTCGGATCATTCTCGCCGACTCCGAGGAACCATTCGCCGAAGGTAAACACCGGCTTATATCCCGAAATGTAAGCTACCCAGTTCTTCTGCCAGCCTTCCGGCATATGCTTTACCGCATCTACGCGGATGCCGTCGATGCCCATATCCAGCCAAAGCTTGATGGCCTCCTTGAAGTAGACGTCTGTTTTGTTGTTGTGGTGATTGATGTCAGCCAAATCATACAGATTACGATAAATGCCATCTTCTAGCGATGAAAAATCCGTTCCCTGATTATGATGGAAAATTCCGTTCGTATCCCCAGTGTAACCGGCGATCAGGCTGCCATTATCGTACAGCCGCCCGTTTTCGGCGAAGGAGGGCTGCGTCTCGGAAGCCGGTGAAGTGTGATTCGGCGCAAAATCGATAATAATTTTAATATTATGGGCATGAGCGGTGTCGATCAGTTCCTGAAAATCGCTCATGCTGCCAAACGCCGGATTTGTCCGTTTGAAATCGCGAGCCCAATAGCCATGGTAAGCCGTGTTGTTTACGCCGGAGTAGTCGATGATGCTGTATATATTTTCTACAGGCTGGGAGATCCACAGCGCGCTGATGCCCATTCCCGCAAAATAGCCGTCGGTGATTTTATCGATGATTCCCTGCCAGTCTCCGCCGCAGTATAGCTTAAGATTCGTGCAGCCCGGAGAAAATGCCGCACCGGACGGATTGTTGGAAGGATCTCCGTCCGCGAAGCGGTCGGTAACGATCTGATACATGACATCGGTGGAGAACCCTTGCTTGTTCAGAACCGATGTATCGGGAGCGGCGTTTGCCGTAGGAACAGCAAAAGACGGAGCGAGCCATGCTGTAAAGAGACAGGTGGAAGCAAGCAGTGTGATAATTGATTTTTTAATCATCCGTTTCATTGATCAAACCGCCTTTCAAGCTTTTTATACTGTTTCTGCAGGTACACACTACCATGGACACCAAGCCAAGCACTGAATGTAGTCGGCCTCCTCCTTTCTCGCCGCCAATGCAAATAACCCCGCAATCTTCGTTTGAAGATTACGGGGTTGTTCCTGATTTCGGAATATGATCAGGAAAGCAGCGCCCTCAAATTGTAGATCGGCACCCTTGCCCAGCTTTGCAGAATAAAAACAAGAATGCGCCTTCATTTTAAATGGCCATTCTATTTTTGTCAAATACTAACAGTAAAAAGTTTTGGACTACAGTGCTGGGTAACACCGGGTCTGGAACGAGTTCTAACGAGCGGATAGAAGGATTGCGTCGCTGCCAGTATCAGCAGAAATATGCAGGATGGCGTATCCAAAGTCAGGGAGTACCACTTGCATCGTCCCCTCGTCTCTCTGGACATCGGCATCGCTGCAGGCATCCAGCCACATTCTGTTCATCCCGCTGCTCTGCAGGGTGACGGAGCATTCGGTCTCGTTATTGTTCAGGAGCAGCAGAAAGCGGTCCTGTTCGTCGCGTCGTTCGTAAGCGAGCAACTGAGGGTGCCCGGTGACTGTCAGAAAGCGTAGGCCGCTACCGCGTAATGCAGGGTGAGCTTTGCGCATGGCGATAAGGCGGCGGAAGAAGCCCAGCAGCTCTCGATCCTGCTTACCGGGGTCCCACTCCATGCATTTACGGTTGTAGGGATCATGCTCTCCGTCGAGGCCGATCTCATCCCCGTAGTAGATGCAGGGAGCTCCTAGAAAGGTCAGTTGGAACAGTACTGCCAGTTTCATTAGCCGCTTATTGCCGCCGCATAGCGTCAATAGCCTGACGGTATCGTGGCTGCCTAGTAGGTTAAACGCCGCCTCGGTAACTTGCTGAGGGAAGCTGGCCAACTGGGTGTTTATACGTTGGGCAAACTGATTGGCGTCGGCACATCTTCTGGCGAAGAAATCAAGCACGATGTTGGTGAACGGGTAATTCATCACAGCATCAAACTGATCACCCTGAAGCCACGGCATCGCATCATGCATAATTTCTCCGAGAAGGTAGGCGTCCGGGTTCGCCCTCTTGATCTCGCGACGGAACTCACGCCAGAACTGGCGGTCCACCTCGTTGGCCACGTCGAGACGCCAGCCGTCCAGCCCTAACTCGCCGATCCAATACCGCCCGACCTCCAGTAGATAGGCCTTGACCTTCTCATTGCCTGTGTTCAGCTTCGGCATGATCGGTTCGAAGCCGAAGGTGGCATAGTTCGGAATGCCGTCCTCCTCCTTGAGCGGCCAATCCCTGATATGGAACCAGTCGGCATAGCGGGATGCGGGTCCGTTCTGCTGAACATCAACAAAGGGCGGAAACGTGTGCCCGCAATGGTTGAAGACGCCGTCCAACAGTACCCGAATCCCCCGGTTATGACAGGCGTTAACCAGTTCCTTCAGCTTCTCATTCGTGCCGAATTGTGGATCGACAAGCATATAATCTTTCGTGTCGTACTTGTGATTAGTGGTCGCGGAGAACAACGGATTGAAATAGATCGCGTTGATTCCCAACTCAACAAGATAATCCAGATTATCAAGCACGCCTTGCAAATCGCCGCCAAAAAAATTGGTTGGGCTTGGCACATCGCCCCATTCTAGCACCCCTTCCGGGTCGATGGATGGGTCGCCCTTGGCGAATCGCTCGGGGAAGATCTGGTAGAAGACCGCTTCCTTGACCCATTCTGGCGGGGAGTGAACATCCTCAGGGCTCAGATAAGGGAAATCGAACAGCCCCTCATAAAGAATCGTTGGAGGCGTATCAAAGAATCCCTTCTCCAGAAAATAGACGGTCTCTCCCGCTTCCCCATAGAGGGCAAAATAATAGACGACCCGCCGAAACCGTGGTGATATAACGGCTTGCCAGTAATCGAATAGGCCGTCTGAAGCGAACTGTTCCATGGCAATGGATTCGTTATATTTATCCCAGTTGTATTTGTCACCACACTCGAGCTGCGCCTGGGCCACATTGCCGCGCTTCGTGCGCAGACGGATGTGCACTGTCGATTCGTTATAGGCATAGGACCAATTCAGTCCGCTGCGATGATATATCGCTTCCAGTTCAATCATTAATGATGGCCTCCTTCAGGCAAGAGAACGCAAAAAAGGTCCAACCTCTGAATAAACCGAGGTTGAACCCGAAAGTTTCATTGCCTTTAAATTTCCCCCATCTTAACACATGGTTTCCATGTTGGCAACAGCTTTAACAAGTTGGCTTGGCGGACAGGTATTTATTTATAATAATTATTTTTTAGTGAGTAATTAAGAGAAAAAGGGAGATATTGGACTATAACGGAGGAAAAGTTGATGTTTTTAATAAATTTCTACGATATTACGCTAAATTACCTCGATTCCCACATTTGCAAACGTTTTCTCGTTAAGCTTATGATGAAAGTGTCTTAATAGTTCTAGTGGAGAATACAACCGCTTGAGACAATTTAAAGGCGCTGCTACCCAAGGGTACAACCTCGACAATCATTCGATTTGTAGAGAGTTGTACTCTTTTTTTTATAGCCACAAGGAGTTAGTGGGTAGAGGTATTTTTTACAAACTTGGTATAACGTTTGCACAAAGAAAAAGAAACTAAATCAAGAAAGGGTGGACAATGTGAGGTTGAAACAAAAAGCGAAGTTGCGACAATGGGTTATGGGTCTGGTTAGTGTAGTGTTGGTTCTTAGTCTATCGGCATGCGGGGGCAGCAACGGAGGCAATTCAAGCCCGAACAGTTCACAACCATCTAACACATCGGATACGCCTCCGGCTTCTACCGAGAACGAAGAAGAGTATCTACCGGAACCTGGAGCCAAGTTGACGGTATGGGAATCTCAAGAGCAAGTGGAGTATATGGAGAAAATCGCGGCCGAATTCGAAAAGCAGTATGGAGTGCCGGTCAAGCTGGAAGTCGTTGCCGGCGGGGATCAGGGCACCCGTCTAGCAACTGACGGACCATCGAAGCTTGCTGCAGACGTCCTTACAATGCCTCATGATCAGATCGCCCAAGCGGTTAAAGCAGGGCTTCTGCTGCCTAACGATTTGTTCGAGGATGAGACACGCGCTGTCATGGAGGATTCCGCAATCAAAGCAGTATCTTATGATGGAGTTCTGTACGGCTATCCAAAATCGGTTGAGACGTACGCCATGTACTATAACAAAGACATCTTCCCTGAAGCTCCGAAAACTTGGGACGAAATTATAAGCTTCGCGGAGACTTACACGGATACCAAGCAAAATAAATACGCCATTATGTGGGAGTTCGTTGGGTATTATACCTATCCATTCGTTAGCACGCTCGGAGGCTACTTCTTCGGTAATGATAACACCGATCTGACCGATATCGGTTTGAATAACGAAGGAGCAGTTCAAGGTTTCGAGCTGCTGAAGAGTCTTAAAAAAATTCTCCCTATGAACGCGGGAGACGTGTCCTATGACGTGAAGACGCAGTTGTTCCAGGAAGGCAAGTTGGCTTTGAATATCGACGGTCCATGGTCGATAGCGGCATTCAAAGACAAAGTCAACTTCGGAGTGGCTCCCTTGCCAGCGATGTCGAACGGCGAAGTATCTCACTCATTCTCTGGCGTAAAAGCTTACTTTGTTAACTCTTACACCGAATATCCGATTGCTTCTCGCCTTTTCTCCAACTTTGCGGCTAATAAGGAGAACCAGCTGTTGAACTATCAGATGACGGGAGCCATTCCAGCGAACAAGGAAGCAGGAGAGGACCCGACAATTAAGAATGATCCGATAATCAGTGGGTTCTTTGAGCAGTTCTCTCACTCCACGCCGATGCCGACTATCGGGGAGATTAATGCGGTATGGGATCCGCTTCAAGCGGCGTTTAGAACAATCTGGGACGATCCAAAGGCGGACGTCAAGACCACACTGGATACGATGGTCGATACAATTAAGACGAGTATTTCATCCAAATAGTTCGATCTTTCAGAGACACCACCCGGTCGCCACGGCGGTCGGGTGAAGTCAGTCAAATCGCAAGAAAAGAGGTTGTTTAACGCATGCAAAGAAAGACAATAAGTACCACCCTGTCGGTTCTTTTTATGGGTCTCGGACAGTTGTACAATCGGCAATGGATGAAAGGGATTTTGTTCTTGGCGACAGGCCTGGCTGCGATATACTTATCTTCGGTGATTGGACTTTCTTCTTACCTGAAGGGGCTTATTACATTGGGAGAACAACCTAGTGGATTGGTGAAGGTAGGTAAAATTACGAAGATGGTCGAAGGCGACCACTCGATATTTCTTATGATCAAAGGGCTAATGGCGGCCTTATCTTTATTGCTCGTCGGTGTGATATACGCCCTGAATATCAGGGATGCCTACAAAGTGGGGAAGGAAAGAGATGCGGGGATTGCCCCGAATAACTTTCGACAGTCGCTTCAGCTTATAAATCAGAAAAACTTTGCTTATCTCGTACTTGCGCTACCTACCGTCACGGTTCTGTTCTTGACGATTCTTCCATTAATCTTCTCTATTTTGCTGGCCTTTACAAATTATGCAGATCCGATTCTCCCACCTGCCAATCTGATTGACTGGGTTGGCTTCAGCAATTTTGTCAAGCTGGTCAGCCTGAAGGTGTGGAGTAACACGTTTTTCGGCGTCCTGCTTTGGACGGTTATCTGGGCCATTCTGGCTACGGCAACGACTTATATTGGCGGTATCCTAATCGCAGTACTGATTCAACAGCCCCGCATTCGCTTCAAGATGTTCTGGCGTACGGTTATGATCATTCCGTTCGCGATTCCAAGCATGATCTCTCTGCTCGTGATGCGGAATATGTTTAACAACAAGTTTGGCCCGGTTAACGAAATCATGCGCTGGATCGGCTTTGATGGAATACCATGGCTTACAGATCCGATCTGGGCAAGGGTCACACTCGTTCTTGTTAATATGTGGATCGGTATCCCAGTAACGATGATATTGGCTATCGGGGTGCTGACGACGATTCCGAGGGATTTGTACGAAGCGGCTGATGTTGATGGAGCGAACTCGTTCCAGAAATTCCGCTCCATTACGATGCCGATGGTGTTGTTCTCGACGGCGCCTATTCTAATTATGCAATTTGCTGGAAATATAAATAATTTCAATGTCGTCTATCTCATGACGGACGGTAACCCGGTCAATTCGAATTACCAATACGCCGGGCATACGGATTTGTTGGTGACCTGGCTTTACAAGCTGGCCTTGAATCAATCGCAATACAGCTTCGCGTCGGTGATTGGTATCATTATCTTCCTAATCATCGCTACCTTATCAATTATTAGCTACCGCCGCACCAGATCTTATAAAGAGGAGGATATGATAGCATGAACAGCCGGTCCGCTCGGGTCAAGCTTGGGATCAGCTATATGCTGCTTATCATTTTATCCTGCGTAAGCTTGTTTCCCGCATTATGGATAATCATGTCTTCCTTAAAGGAAGGCAACAGTCTTTACAGCGATACTTTATTTCCACGCAGCTTTACTTTGGAACATTATCGGGATTTATTCGAGAAGACCAAATACCCTCTGTGGTTCTTGAATACACTGAAGGTCGCGGTACTATCAACCCTTTTCGGTACGTTTCTGCTGCTGCTTACTTCGTATGCAATCTCAAGATTCCGCTTCGCGGGCCGTAAATTCGCCCTGAACACTTTACTTGTACTTCAGATGTTTCCGGGATTCATGGCTATGATCGCTATTTACGTTCTGCTGAATACGATGGGACTGCTCAATTCTCATTGGGCGCTGATTCTCGTCTATAGCTCGGGTGCGATTATATCGAATGTATTCGTAGCCAAAGGTTTTTTTGATACGATCCCAAAAAGCCTGGAGGATGCGGCACGAATCGATGGGGCCAGCCACCTGAAAGTGTTCTTTTCCATCATTATCCCGCTCGCTAAGCCGATGCTGACCTATGCGAGTCTTATGATCTTTAACGGCGCCTTCCTCGATTTTATCTTCGCCGATCTGGTGTTGAGGACGGAAGATCAGCGGACGTTGGCCGTCGGTTTATACAGAATGGTGAGCCAGCGGAATTCGACCGAATTTACGATGTTCGCTGCTGGAGCCGTGCTCGTCGCGGTACCTATAACGATGCTATTCCTACTCCTTCAGCGCAATCTGGTCGAAGGTCTAACTGCAGGGGCTTCCAAAGGTTAGAGGTATTTGAGAACATCGGGGAGCCGGAGATTGAATAAAAGAATAGAAAATGGTTTACCTCCGGCCGATTTTTTTATATTATAAACAGTAATACCAAATGCGATGAAGAGAAGAGTAGGTAAACTGGTTCTTTTCCAGAGAGCTCCGCTACGCTGAAAAGGAGCAAAGAATCGCTTATCCGAAAAAAGACTCTGAGCAGCACTCCGAAACCTGAGATCATCAGGAGATGGTGTGCCAGGAGCTCCTGTTACAGAGCTAAAGTATATGCGCTTCTGCTGTACTTGAAGAGGCTGATATGGCGACATATCGGTAAATTTAGGGTGGTACCGCGAGAATCCAAATCTCGTCCCTGAGACTGCAGTCTTAGGGGTGAGATTTTTTTGTATAATAAAGCTGTGGTACCTGTTACAGAGGATTCGCATAAGCATCTACTAATAGTACGTGTTTAAAAGTGATGGGATTTACCGTTCGGAACACGCCGGCGGATGTAATAAACAAAATATTAAGCTAATGAGGAAAGGAATGGAGATAACATGGCAGAAAGGCTTAAAGTGGGGATTATCGGAGGAACGGGCATGGTCGGGCAGCGTTTTGTGCAGCTGTTGGACGGTCATCCATGGTTTGAGGTGGTAAGTATTGCAGCTAGCGGCAGATCAGCGGGTAAAACTTACGAAGAGTCGGTCCAGAATCGATGGAAGATGGCTGGCCCCATTCCGGAACAAGTGAAAAATATTATCATACAGGATGCTGCAAAGGTAGAAGAAGTTGCGGCTGACGTGGATTTTGTATTTTGTGCTGTAGATATGAAAAAAGATGAGATTCTTGCCTTGGAAGAAGCTTATGCCAAGACAGGTACGCCTGTCATCTCCAACAACTCAGCTCATCGCTGGACGCCAGACGTTCCGATGGTGATTCCTGAAATTAACCCAGAGCATATCGAGGTCATCGCTGCCCAAAGAAAGCGCCTTGGTACTAAGACCGGATTTATCGCCGTGAAGCCAAACTGTTCGATCCAAAGCTATGTCCCTGCGCTGAATGCCTTGCTTGATTTCAAGCCAACCCAAGTGGTTGCCTCCACTTATCAAGCCATCTCTGGAGCAGGTAAGAACTTCACAGATTGGCCGGATATGCTGGATAATGTAATTCCGTATATCGGTGGGGAAGAAGAGAAGAGCGAGCAGGAGCCGCTGCGAATTTGGGGTCATGTTGCAGGCGGAGAAATCGTTAAGGCCAGCTCGCCGTTGATTACAACTCAATGCATTCGCGTTCCTGTAACAGATGGTCACTTGGCTACAGTGTTTGTCTCGTTTGAGAATAAACCTTCGAAAGAAGAGATCATTAAGCGCTGGAGCCAATTTGCTGGACGTCCGCAGGAGCTTGGTCTACCAAGTGCGCCGAAGCAGTTCATTACGTACTTTGAAGAAGAGAACAGACCGCAGACGAAGCTGGATCGTGACATCGAGCGTGGTATGGGCGTATCCGTCGGCCGTTTGCGCGAGGATTCGTTATACGATTTTAAATTTGTAGGCTTGTCGCACAATACCTTGCGCGGCGCCGCTGGCGGTGCTGTCCTAATCGCTGAGTTGCTGAAAGCGGAAGGATATATCCAGCCTAAATAAGGCCAGGAATCGCTATATATTATTACTAAGTCCGTTTCTACTCTAATTTAGTTAGAGAGAAGCGGGCTTTTTTAATGGGAGTGGCAAATCCCAAATAAATATGAACGAATCAAAAAAGATACTACGTTGTTGGAGGTATAGATCGATTTTATAATTTGAGGTGTACAACACAACAGAAGTGATTGCGAGGGGGATTTCAATGAAAAGATCTTGGTGGACTGCATGCTTGTCTGTACTTGTAATATCAAGTCTGCTGTTGATGAGCGCATGCGGCGGAGGTAATGGGACTAATTCACCGGGCAATAACGGGGGCAGTGACGCTGCAGACGGAGAGTCGAAGGATACGGCGAAGAGCGGGGAACAGGTGGTCATCCGTCATACGATGTACGACACGGAATTTACTAGTGAGCTCGTAGCTGAATTTGAGAAAACGCATCCAAATATTAAGGTCGAGATTGTCTCGGCGGACTATAACAAGCTGATGGCTATGATGGCCGCGGGCAACGGCCCGGATATTATTCGTACCAATTCCGTTACAGAGCTTCCAGGCTTTGTACTTAAAGGAATGGCGATGGATCTGACTGAAAATTTCCAAGCCAGTAAAGTGTTTAACATAGAAGATTTCCTTCCGGTAGTGAATCAATTTAAGTATGATATTGCCTCCGGCAAGCATGGCGAGGGAGCGATCTACGGTTTCCCTAAAGACTGGTCGCCGGATTATACGATCTATTACAACAAGAAGTTGTTTGAAGAGGCCGGAGTGCCGTTCCCTAGCAGTACAGAAGCGATGACCTGGCAGGAGTTGGTTGAGCTTGCTAATAAGCTGACTGTAAAAAATGGCAAGAAAACAACACAGTACGGTCTTGCTTATTACAACAGTACGATCGCAGCAAATCAGGATTTGCTGAACCTGCAATTGCTCCAGCGGGGCAGCAGTATGTTCAGCGCCGATTTCAGCCAAGCTGAGCTGGATAAACCGGGAACGAAGGATTTGCTGAACTTTTGGTTAGATACAGCAAAATCGGGAATCGGGCCTAGCCCATTGCAGCAGGAGACAGACTGGGGCGGCCAATTGTTCGTAGATAACAAGGCAGCGATTATTATTGCAGGCTATTGGTTCTCTGGTTTCCTGAAGACTAATGAATTAACAAAGGACCGTCTGGATGACTTTGGCGTAGCACCAGCTCCGGTAGTGGAAGGTGGCAAGCGAATCTCGCCGACAGGCGCAGGCACAGGCGCGATTATTTATAAAAATACGAAGCATCCAAAGGAAGCTTGGGAAGTGTTTGAATGGTTCTTCGGAGCAGAGCCTGCCGTTGAACGTGCTAAAGCAGGTTATGGCTTGCCAGGTACGAAGACATTGACGGAAATGCTGCCTCAGGAGTCGGCGTTTGACAAGATGAACTATGACTTTATTCAGAATGAACTTCAGTATACAGATGGAAGTCTGCCTTATAACCCTTATTTGAACTATCAAGCCGTGAACTCCATTATCGATAAATACTTTACACCAGTATATTTCGATAAGGACACAGTCGACGGAGCTGTTCAGAAAATGACAGAGGAGCTGAACACGCTCATTACGGAAGGCAAGCAGCTGGTTAGCCCATAAGGGAATCACAGAAGGGTTGGCGGAAGCACTGCTTTCGGCAGCCCTTCTTAAATTTAACTCGGTAGCAAGGAGGGCTTTTGGTGAACAGACAGGTTGTGCATGAGACAGACGCTGCCTTCCACAGCAAACGAAGCAGGTTTCGCGGAAGAAGCTTTAAAGAGGCGATAGAGTTTTATTTGTTCATATCTCCATGGTTCATCGTATTTATTGTGCTCGGATTAATTCCGCTCTTATATGGCCTGTATTTGAGCTTTACCAATTATGCAGGTTTCAATATGGACCGTCTGGTGTTTGTCGGTCTGGACAATTACCGCAAGGTTTTTACGGATAATGATGCGATGTATTCGCTGGGCAGGACTTTATTTTTTACGGTGATTATGGTGCCATCTACGATTATATTAGGCTTTCTGTTAGCTGTTCTGCTGAATCAGAATATTAAGCGCATCGGTTTTTACCGTACTCTATTCTTTATTCCGTCGATTATTCCCGTAGTCGCTGTAGGGACGATGTGGCGTTCCTTGTTCGTCGATGATGGCATTGTGAATAAGATGCTGGAAGCTCTGGGGTTGGAGGCGGTGGATTGGCTTGGATACGATTACGCGATCTATCCGCTGATTATTATGCTCCTGTGGGGTGTTGGCGGAGGGATACTTATCTATCTGGCAGGATTAAAGGGGGTGTCCAAGGATCTATATGAGGCGGCAGCGATTGACGGAGCAACGACAATACAGCGTTTTGTGAAAATAACGATTCCTTTAGTGACGCCAGTGCTGTTCTTCCAATTTATTATGAGCATTATCAGCTCGCTGCAGATCTTCGTGCAGCCAATTCTGCTTGCGGCCAATTCGAACAGCTTGCTCTCGACGCCGCTTCGGCCGAACTATGTTTATTCGGTGCATGCTTTTCAGCAAATCTTCGCTTACGGCCGGTTTGGCTACGGTCTGGCGCTGTTATGGGTGCTGTTCGTAATGATTCTTATTCTAACCATTGTTGTATTCACGACAAGCAGGTTCTGGGTATTTTATGAAGTAGATCAGGAGGGCAAATAACATGGTAAACGCGGGGATGAAGAGACTGCCTTTCCGAATAACGGTATATGCTTTGCTCATTGCATTGTCCGTATTGTTCGTGATGCCTTTATATTGGCTGGTTACGAATTCATTGCAGCAGGTAGGAGCCGCGTCAACATTCCTGCCGACGGGCCTGCATTTTATTAACTATAAATATGCCCTCACATTTATCGATTATTGGGGATATGCGAAGAACTCAATCATTATTACGGCCTTCTCGGTCATTATTCCTACAGTAACCAGCGCGTTCGTCGGCTATGGCTTCGCCAGATTAAGAGGACCCGGCAAAAATGTACTGTTCCTACTCATGCTATCTACGATGATGCTGCCGGGGATCGTTACTCAAATTCCGACCTACGTCATCTTTTTCAAGCTAGGTCTTGTTAATACATTTTGGCCTTGGTTCTTCTGGGGCCTGGGCGGTAGTGCATTCAGCATTTTCTTATACCGCCAGTTCTTCGCGGGTTTTCCGCGTGATCTGGAGGAGGCGGCCAGAATTGACGGGTGCACGACATTCCGTATTTTCTGGAATATATTCCTGCCGATCTCTTTACCTGTAGTTGCGACCGTATCGATCCTGGCTTTCAACGGCGCATGGGGGAATGACTATATTACACCGTTTATGTTCCTGCAGGACAATAAATATCCGCTGGCCACCGCATTGTTCTCGATCGGTTATGTCTTCCCGGGACAGAAGGATATTACAATGACGCAGGTACAGAGCGCTGGATTGGTCATGTTCGTGCTGCCTATTATTGTTGTTTTCTTTATCGGCCAGCGTTATTTGGTAGAAGGAGTAGTAGCCTCTGCTGTAAAAGGCTAAATGCCTATAAGGGCTGACTGGTAAAAAGAAATTGAAGGCTGAGAGGTGACATGTCATGGGAAATAAGAAGCCAGCGGTATTCTGTCCACAAGCTCACGGTAGCAGTGTGGTGACTGTACTTCTGTTGATCGGTCTATTAACAGCTATGATCTCGGGCTGTTCTTCAGCAGGCGTTAAGGGACAGCAGGCGCTCCTGCCTCCTGAACTGAAGGAGGACCAGCCGATTATCAACTATAAAGCACCTGAGGACCTACCCGCTAATTATCGCTCCTATGATTTCAAAGTTATTGCCGGAGAGCAGGAGATAGATTTGTATAACGCGGGTCTTAATAGCTGGAATGAGCCGATTTCTTACGGTTACTTTGACATGCCGGGCCGCAGTAAAATGGCGATTACACCGGATTTTCCATTCGAGAGCTTTGAGATTATTCCAAGATCATTAGGAATTGAGGGAGAACGTGAAGGGAATACCATTCGCTTTGAATTAAATAGACAGGTTCCAGTTACGCTTGTCCTCAACGGCGATTATCAGGGGAAGGTGCTGCACTTGTTCGCGCAGAAGCCGGAAGAGGATATCCCTGATAAGAATGATCCGAATGTCATATTTTTTGAACCGGGCTTTTATGATCTGGGAGATTACGGTGAACCGCCGCTGATGCTGCAATCGGGTCAGACGCTCTATATTAGCGGTGGAGCTGTGGTGCGTGGCAGAGTACGGGCGGATCAGGCCAGCAACATTACGATCCGCGGCAGAGGCATACTGCTTAATGATTACCATTCCAATGATGAATATGATGA
The DNA here is from genome assembly GCF_003991425.1 of Paenibacillus lutimineralis. Taxonomy (NCBI): domain Bacteria; kingdom Bacillati; phylum Bacillota; class Bacilli; order Caryophanales; family Paenibacillaceae; genus Paenibacillus; species Paenibacillus lutimineralis. The sequence continues at coordinate 5,158,748 of NZ_CP034346.1, read as the reverse complement.
TATAGCTCTGACTTTAGGCTTTGTAACGGATTCTGTCGTTCGGGATATTATTGTCAACCGGGATGCCAGCAGTTGGACAGCGGCGATGCACGGCAGCAGCAATATAGAGGTGACTAACTATAAGGCGGTAAGTCCGCGGTTTGCAAGCAGTGACGGATTTAACATTAACAGCAGCCATGACATTGTGTTCGACGGGTCCTTTGTTCATTCCGCTGATGATGCGGTAGCTATTAAGGGATTGTCCCATGAGGAGCCGAAGGATGCACTGCCTGTCTACAATATTACGTACAAAAATGCCCAACTTTGGGCGGATGCGAATAATGCGATTGGTATTGGTGCAGAGACCGTAGCGCCTTATTTCAGGACTATCACCTTCAGTAATATCGATATTTTGCACAATTATGATGATCGGGATCACCCTGATGTATTGCCGGACCGGTCGGCCATCAACATATTTGCGCTGCATGGGACGGAGATCAGTGAAATAACATTTGAGAATATCCGGGTTGAAAAGGCGAAGCGCTTAATCAATATCCAGATGAGAGATACGTTCTATTTCGGTGCGCTGCAGGGTAACTGGGCTTGGCCTGGACAGATCAGCGGCATCACATATCGGAATATCGAATCCTATTCTGACGGTTCTAATGAAATTAAACTTGAGGGCTGGAGCAAGGATCGGCTGATCTCAAATGTCCGGTTTGAGAATATAAGAGTAAACGGCGAGAAGCTGAAGAAAGACGATCCTTTATTTACCGTGAACGATTATGCTAAGAATATCGAAGTGAAGTAGGGGGCGGGTAGGTTGAATCGAGATATGATGAAGCAGGATGCTATGCAGCCGGGAGGCTTGCCGTATCAGGAAGCGCAAGAGAAGCTACTGCAGCTTGGCGATATACACATCCGTGATCCGTTCGTATATGTCGATAAAGACGCTGGTTTTTGTTACATGTACGGAACGATGGGTGTGACTTCATGGGGCGGCGCTGCTATTGGCTTTGACGGTTACCGCAGCCGCGACTTGCACCATTGGGAAGGCCCGTTCCCAGTATTTCGGAAGCCTGAGGGCTTCTGGGCGGACCATCATTTCTGGGCGCCAGAGGTGCATTATTATGAGGGCGGATATTATATGTTCGCCAGCTTTAAAGCTGAGGGCAAATGCCGGGGGACTCAGATTCTAAAAGCGGATGCTCCGCTAGGGCCATTTGTGCCTATGGGGGAAGGGCCGGTTACGCCGGCGAATTGGGAATGCCTTGACGGTACACTGTACACGGATGAGTATGGTGATCCGTGGATGATCTTCTGCCATGAATGGACGCAGGTGGGAAATGGCGAGATGTGTGCGATGCGACTTGCGGCGGATTTGTCTGAGCCAGCAAGTGATCCGCTCGTCTTGTTCCGGGCTGCCGATGCACATTGGCCAGTGGAGGAAGAAGGGTCTGGGAACTTTGTAACCGACGGTCCCTTCCTTTATCAAGCACCTGACGGCAAGCTGCTGATGATCTGGTCCAGCCACGGTAAGGACGGCTACGCAATCGGAATAGCCCGATCTGAGAGCGGCAGCATTACAGGGCCATGGGTTCAAGAGCGTGAGCAGCTGTTCGAGAAGAACGGCGGTCATGGCATGCTGTTCCGAACCTTTGAGGGACAATTGCTTGTCTCCTTGCATCTGCCGAATACACATCCTTATGAACGTCCGGCCTTCTTTAATACAGCCTATCAGGCGGGGCGCTTAATGCTGATGTCATAAAAAGCAGCGAGAGTTGCAGAATTACAGAGGAGAGATCAAGATGGAAGCAGAAATTATCATAACTAGTAATGGAACAATTATTAAAATAGATCGTGCACCTGTTGGAATAGGTTATGCCGTGGATGAGGATAGATTGCGAAAGCAGGGCGAAGACGCTTTTGCACCTGATCCGGAAGGACTTGTGCTGTCCCGTGATTGGGAGTTGTATGTGGAAGGCCAGGCAGTGCCTGTATATGCTGCGCCAATTACGAATGGAGGGCCGCTCTCTTTTGCCTCCTTAAGCTTCGTCGGTGATCCAGGAAGCTTCAATCTGATTGCCAAGAGAAGAGGGAGTACCGATTCGGCTGTGATCCGCCCGCTCTCTTTAGGGATCGAGGCGAAGTTGGTTGGGCAAGAGATTCATATTCCGGTAGACAGACCCGCGAAAATCATTGTGGAGGCCAATGGGAATACGGAGCGTCCTCTAGTTATTACTTTGCACGCCAAGGAAGAAGGGGCAGCCGATCCGACAGATAGCAAGGTGAAATATTATGGTCCGGGTTTGCATAAGGTAAGCTCGTTTGAACTGCAGTCCGGCGAATCTTTATATATTGCCGGTGGAGCGGTGCTGCAGCTGTATGTACCGGAGGATGAAGCACCTGTTGTTGCCAGCGACTGGGCGAATAAGCCGAATTACGTTGATTTTATTACTGCTGACCAAGCTGAGAGTATACGAATTCATGGCAGAGGCATTATTGACATGTCGATGCTGGACTGGCATGCGCGCAAGGCGATGCTGCTGACAGGCTGCCGAGATGTATTGATAGAAGGTCTGACGATTGTAGGTACCTCACACTGGACAGTACATCTGTCCAATTGTGTCGATTCCTCCATTGCCGATCTGACATTGATCGGTTATCGTGAGAACAGTGATGGAATCGATATTGTGAACTGCGAGCGGATTCGAGTGACCGATTGCTTCATTCGTACTGGCGATGATGCTGTTGCTGTAAAGGCGATGGATGCGCCGCCAGCGATAGGAGGTCGTGATATTTATGTATCCGATTGCACAGTATGGAACGATAAAGTACGCTGCTTCGGAATTGCCGGAGAGACGAGAACAGATATTTCAGACGTCATATTCGAAAACTGCAATGTGGTTCACAGCACGGCAGTATGGACGGAGGAGGTCGGTTCGCTTTGTATTGTCGTTGGTGACCGGGGAACGATTTCGAATATCCGCTTTGAGAATATAACCATTGAGGAAGAACGGCAGCATGCGATGATTTGTCTTATTTTCAAGGACCGCTGGTCGGTCGATCAGGAGCCGGGCCAGATTCTTAATATTACGTTTCGTAATATTAAGATTCCAGAGGGGACAGCTTCGTTATTTCACGGTTCTGATGCTTCGCATATCGTTGATGGCGTCCATATTGAAGGATTGGATATCGGCGGGAAGCAGGCAGAAATGCTGGAGAATCTGCCTTTCAAAGTGAATGAATTTGTAAAAAATCTGACGGTTTCCTGATTGTAGATCCTATATACCAGCATCCAGAGCATGGCAGACAAGAAAGGAAGGGCAGCTATGAGTGACAACCGATATAAATTGATGATCGTTGACGATGAATATGAAATTAGACAAGGCCTACGCAGCTTTGACTATTCCTCTTATCATATTGACGTTGTTGCAGATTGTGAGAATGGCTTGTTTGCCTTGCAGACGATGATGAATGAGCAGATCGACCTGCTGGTGACAGATATTCGTATGCCTCTTATGGATGGCCTGGAGCTGGCTGAGAAGGTTGCCTCCCGATATCCCCATATGAAGATTATCGTATTGTCCGGTTATGATGATTTCGAATATGCGAGAACCTGTATGAAACATGGTTCACTTGATTATTTGCTGAAGCCACTCGATTTCGAGGATTACGGAAAAATATTGGCCAGGGCGGTGCGGATGGTCGAGCAGGAGCGGGTGCATGAGCTGCAGCGTGCAGCCTGGGAACGCAAAGCAAAGCTATCGGTACAGCATTTACGAAAGCGCTTTTTACGCGATCTTCTGTATAGCGAGATGAAAGAGGATGCGATTGAACTGGAGAGCAGCGCTGCGGAAATTATGCTGGAGGAATACACAGAGTATGTTGTGTGCCTGCTGCGTTTTACAGAATATCCGAGACGGCCGAGAGGGGTTGGAGATAAGGATTGGGCCCTTATTTTATTTACGTTGGATAATTTGATGCAGGATCTATGGGGTAAGGGCTACCACTATGTCGATGCCGACGGGCAATGTGCGCTGATCTGGACGGATCGGGCGGCGATTGACGGCTATAAGGAAGATCCGCAGTCGCTGGCTGTTGAGCTTGAGCAGGTAATACAACGTCTGAAGCGATTTCGAGGCCTGTTTAAATCTAAGCTGATCTATTCCATTGGGACAGTTGTACAGCAGCCAAACCAAATTTGCAGATCCTATCAGGAGGCAGCTGCGCTTTTTCGGCAGGACGATACATCCAGTAAGAATTTGCCGGGCATAGAGGCGGCAGACCCGGAAGAGGCTGCGTGTAATGCGGAGCAGATTAACAACGGACACCGCTTAATTCAAGAAGCTAAGCAATTTATTGAGCACAATTATGACCGGACGATTACGCTTGATGATGTAGCCGAATATGTACACCTGAACGCTAGCTATTTAAGCTTCCTGTTCAAGGAACTGACGGGTCAGAAGTATATCGATTATATTACCTCCTTCCGGATTGAGAAGGCCAAGAGTCTGCTCCGGCATACCAATCATAAGGTGCATGAGGTGGGTGAAATGGTCGGCTATGAGAATCCAAGATACTTTACATTAGTATTCAAAAAATATAATCAGCTCTCTCCGCTTGAATACCGCAATGCGGCTTATGGGAGAGAACTGTCGTGAGGTTCCGCTATCACCGCAATATGCTTATCAGTGTAGCGCTGCTGCTGACACTATTATCCGAGATCACTATATTCGGAATCGGCTATTGGAATATTAATGATACAGGCTCCGAGATTAGAAGGGCATCCGAGCAGAATATTGCACGGCATATCGAGAGCCAAATGATCTCGAAGCTGAATGAAATGAACTCGCTGGCTCTGCAGCTGGAGCAGAATGACTTTATTCTGTATGCACGTTCATTCTATAGCCTGCGCCCTCCTGAGGAAGAGCTGATCGCACGGCAGGAGCTGTCGTCGCGTCTGGAACAGCTTCATCTGCCGCCGGAGATGGTGGAACGTATCTATTTCATAGGCGATAACATCAACCAGAAAAACTTCGGTAAGTCAATGAAATCAGGCGAATCGATTGATGACAGTCAAATTCCGTGGATCGAGGATCTGCAGGATGCCGGGCTGTTAGATTTGTTGACTCGTTATTACGGTATGCCGGCTTATATTCCAGAAGGAATGCTCTCCAGCGTGCTGGAGGAGAAGAGGGGATTGCTGCCGCCGGAGACATGGGAACGGTTAAATCAATTCACTTCCAGTATCGAAGGACATTTAATTATTAATAACGGAGTCAATGCGCTTAATGTGCTCTCAGTCATAGTATTCGACGAACGTATCCTTACGGCCGAGCTGCCTTCATCCCGAATCTGGAGCGGATACGCGGGGATTCTGGATGAGAATCAGCAGATTTTGTGGACGAATGTGCCTGAACGGGAAGCTATGGAGAAGGCGGTCAAGCTGGCCGCTTCCGGCGAGACGGAATGGGAGCAGTCTCTGGACGGCCGTTACTATGTCAGGACTGTTCCCGTTCCCCCTTATAGCATACGTGTCATTATCTTTGAGCAGATGCAATATGATTCAATCGGGAAGTGGGGCACTACTTATACTTTTATTATCTTCCTCGCCTGCAGTATGCTGCTTAGCTTGGTGATCGCCTACCGACTGGCCAATGCAGTGATGTATCCCTATCAGGCCTTGGCGCGAGCAGTCTGGAAGAAGGAGAATGATCTTGATTTTCGGAGCATACCAGAGCAGCGCTTCTCGCGCGGCTGGTTATCAAGGTTTACGATCCGCAAGAAGATGCTCATTATGTTGCTGTCCTCGGTCTTGATTCCCGTGTTGCTTGCTATCGTCATGTACGCTTTTTTAATGTACAGATATGTATTTGATAAAGCGGTGGATCTATCCGTAGAGTCCTCGGATCATTTAGTTACTGAGCTGCAGAGCCGAGTGGAACGGTATGAGAATTTAACAAATCGTTTGTCCACGGACAGTAGGCTGACGAACCTGACCTCACCTTATTTATATAGAGGAAATATGGATGATTTCACGGTATCAAGCTATCCGGGACTCAATGATATTTCTTATTTTGTAATCTATGATGTGAGCGGAGTAGCCAAATATTCCTCAGTCTTTAATAATAATCGCACCTTGTTCAAGCTGCATTCCTATGAGAAGAATGTGCTGGAGCAGCTTGAAGCGGAAGAGATGGTCTGGTTGACTGGACTCAAGGATGTATACGGCCACCCGGCTCTAATGCTTGTGAAGAAGCTGGAGGTTTCGTCCGGTGTGGCGGACAGGCCGACTACGGCTTTCCTGCAGGTGGTATTGAAGGAGGATGCCTTCTCGTATGCGACGACAGACCGTAAGCAGAGCTTCGTTATCCTCGATCATGAGGGTAAATTAATCTACTCGCATCTTACACCCAAATCATTCCAGGAAGCTGCGGTCAGTCAATGGAGCGTTCCAAATAAGGAAGAACTGGACGTGCAGATTCAACAGGTGGAAGGCAGCAACCAAGTGGTTATTCAACGCGGTCTTGAGAAGCCAGGCTGGTATTCGTATATCTTCATGACCATCGATGACGTTTATCTGAAGATCCATTCGATGTTCTACCGGTTCGGCCTTCTACTTGTGCTCATCATAATGATCATACTCCTTGTAATGAGACAGATCGCTTATTTGCTCGTTAGACCGATCGAGCGGTTGAAGCAGGCTATCGAGAATGAGGAACCGCTATTGGTGGGAAGAACGGATACCGATGAAGCGCAGCCTCGTGATGAAATCGGCCGGCTCGTTGCCAGTTTCAATCAAATGCTTCGACAAATTCACGAGCTAATGCAGGAAAATGTGGATAAAGAAATTCGCGAGAAGAAGCTTGTTACGTCCAGGATGAAGGCTGAGCTAGGCATGCTGCAGCAGCAAATCAATCCGCATTTTCTGTATAACACGTTGGAAGCGATTAATATGCGGGCACGTCAGTATGGAGCAACGGAAGTAAGCACGATGGTTAAATCGCTGGCCAAAATATTCCGGTTCACGATCAATACAGGCAGCGAGGTTGTAGCCCTATCCGATGAGCTTGAGCATGCGCGTAATTATTTGACGATTCAGGAGCTGCGCTTCCAGAACAAATTCATTGTCCGCTGGGAGCTGGATGATCAGGCGATGAAGCTGCCCGTTCTGAAATTCATTCTTCAGCCGATCATTGAAAATGCACTGCAGCATGGAATCGAGGATTTATATGGCAAAGGCGAACTGCTTATTCGCACCAAGTTGTCCGGTCTTGTCTTGATGCTAACCGTACAAGATAATGGCATCGGCATGAGCGAAGAGGAGCTGGAGCGGGTCAGACAATCGCTGATGTTGGAGCCGGAGGCAGCGGCTGAGCAGCGGTCTCGGGTTCGGAATTCAACGGGCCGTTCCAGCGGTGTGGGACTAATAAATGTCTATCAGCGTCTGCGATTGTATTATGGGGAGCCGTTGAAGCTCTCGATAGAGAGCGAGGAATTTCAAGGCACCACGGTGACAATTATCCTCCCGATACAAGAAGACAAGCCATAGGGAAGCTGAGGGTGAACTGAAGAAAATAGGAAGGGAGTGACTCATCAGTGTTGCCGGTTCCAAGTTAAGTTAAGAGAGCCGAATGTGGGGGGAAGAGGAGAGGAAATATGCCAATTATCGATATGCCTTTGGAGCAATTAAGAACCTATCAAGGAACCAATCCGCGTCCGGCGGATTTTGATGAATACTGGGAGCGGGCTCTGGCGGAGATGCGTACGGTGGACCCGCAAATTGAGCTTGTTCCGAGTAGCTTTCAAGTACCGAATTCAGAATGCTTCGACCTGTATTTCACCGGTGTGAAGGGAGCGAGGATTCACGCGAAATATGTGCGCCCCAAGCATACAATGGCGCCTCACCCGGTAGTAGTTATGTTTCATGGCTATTCTGGCCATGCCGGAGATTGGAGTGAGAAACTGGCCTATGCCTCGCTAGGATTCTCTGTGCTTGCTATGGATTGCCGCGGCCAAGGGGGAAGCTCGGAGGATGTAGGCGGGGTGAAGGGCAATACCCACCATGGACATATTATCCGCGGTCTGGATGATCGTCCGGATGAACTGCTATTCCGCCACATATTCTTGGATACGGCACAACTTGCTGGGATAGCGATGGAACTTCCAGAAGTTGACCCGGATCGCGTATATGTAGCAGGTGGATCTCAGGGAGGCGGGCTTACAATAGCCTGTGCCGCATTGGAACCAAGGGTGAAGAAACTGGCACCGATCTTCCCTTTCCTTAGCGATTACAAACGCACTTGGGACATGGATCTGGATCAGGAAGCCTACAGTGAACTGCGCACATATTTCCGTTATTATGATTTGCTGCATGAGCGCGAGCAGGAAATATTCGAGAAGCTCGGCTATATCGACATACAGTTTCTGGCTGAACGGATAAAAGGCGAAGTGATGATGATCGTTGGATTGATGGACACCATCTGTCCGCCGTCAACGCAATTTGCAGCCTACAATAAAATGAATGCGAAGAAGCGGCTCGTTATTTATCCTGACTTTGGACACGAGTATCTGCCGGAGTCGTCGGATCGGACGATGCAATTTTTCCTGGAATAAGCATACAAAAGTTAAGCGCGAAGGCAAGCAGCCTTTGCGCTTTTTACGTCCGCCTCACGATCGTACAAGCTGAATTGGTTAAACTGAAAAGTCAGCCAAGCTGCGGACGAGACTGAACACGACGGCGCTGGCGATGTTGGCCCTGAAGATCGGGAGTGGTTAGCGTTGCCCTGCTTTGTATAACTCATACCAATGGAGTGAGCTTGGTATGATGCATTTTTCGGTGGGCTTGGGGCGTTCTGCCGAACAGCTTTTTAAACGATTTATAAAAATGCCCCAGATTTCCATACCCGGCCTCTAATGAGATATCCAGTATGCTCCAGTCGGAATGGAGTAATAAATTTTCCGCATATTGCAGTTTAATCCGGTTCAAATACTGCAGAGGCGTCTCATGCTCCCATTCCTTGAACATACGGCATAAGTGGGCGTGAGATTTGCCGGATAAGCGGATCATCGCCGGGACACCTTCAATAAAGTGCTCCGGCTTTTTCATTTCTTTGCAAAGATCGAGAAACCATGCGGGTTTTTGGCTAACTCCTGGAATAACGGAATGCATTAGATAATGACTGTATACTTCTGCTAAAAGAGCTCGAAGCTCGGCCCGATACCACTGCTTCTCATGCTGGGGAATTCGATAGAGCTTTTCCATACGATGCTGTAACAGCCGCTTTTCTTGCTGGGATAGCTGGATGACGATAGGAAAAGCCGCACTAAGGAACGATTCCTTGGGAAATCCCGGACCGAGATAGGCAAGCAAATCCAGCAGCGTCTTTTCATAAAATGACAGGTTGATCAGCCGACAATCGGTGCCGGGCAATTGTTCATAATAGTGGACATCCTGCGGACGCATGAACACAAGCGCGCCTTCATTCAGCAGTTCTCTTTTACCATTAATGCAATGATAAGCCGATCCTTCAATGATGACGAAAAATTCAAAAAAATCATGGGTGTGGGGGCCTGATGTATTTTCAATCCCCGTTATATCCCTGTAATGTCCCTCCGACTCGGCGTCAATTCCTCCCTCTGCGGTCAGCTTCTGAATCTGAATGTTCATCCTTCGGCTCCCTCCTTATCTAACATCAAAATAGCATATTCTATTTAATAATGTATAGCTTATTTGGATTATATAAAGCTTGAACTGTTGGTATATTATTCGAAAGGTGTTTGTGTAAATGCAAAAATAGCGTAGTCCGTGGCTAAATATAAGTAAGATTCCGGTGCCGGTCCATGATAAACTAATCGACAAGTCACGAAGACAAACGGAGGGATAATGGTCAATGAATTTGATAGAGCGGCGAGAGCATTTTGAGATGAATAAGTCTATTTATGAAAGGGCAAAGCTTACATTTTATGGAGTAGAGGGCTACGATGTATATAATGTCTCGATTCCGTTCCAGTGGAAAGGGAGGGAATATATTTTCGGTCGAATGGAAAGACGCAGCGAATGGGCCCGCTCCTGGGTACGGCTGTTTGAAAAGACTGGCAAAGACCAATGGACGCTGGTCCCTGATTCTATGATCTATCCGTTGGAAGATCCGTATATCTGCCTAATCGGCGATACCTTGGTTATGGGCGGAACACATGTGCGTTACCAGCAAAACAGCGTCGATACGTATTTCGGATATTTTTACAAAGGTACGGAAATTTACGATTTGCATTATTTCACTACAGGACCCGAGTATATGAAGGATATACGTTTGGTTGAAATGGACGGGGGAAGGATTGGGGTATTCTCCAGACCACGGAGCGAGGAGATCCGCAGGACATTTGGCAGTGAATCGATGATCGGCTTCACCGTCATTAACAGTCTTGACGAGCTCACGATGGAGGTAGTCGAGAATGCACCTTACATCTATGGTTTATTTGAGCAAAATGAGTGGGGAGGCTGCAACCAGGCCTATTATTTAGACAGCGGGAATATTGGCGTCATTGGTCATATCTGTTACAAGACTACTGAGGAAGACGGCGGGATGAAGCAGGTCTATATGAATTTTTCATTTGTTCTGGATGTGAATCATCATGTTGCTATGGATCAGAAAATCATTGGCACCCGAACCTGCTATCCCGACGGTCCGGCCAAAAAGCCGGAATTGACGGACTGTGCCTTCTCTTCAGGCATCGTGATGCGCGAGGACGGAAAATGCGACCTGTATAGCGGCATAGGGGATACAGAGGCAGGAAGAATCGTGATTGACTACCCCTTTGCAGGTTACGGAAACATCATTTCAAAGTAATTTCTGCAGTATGATTTTAAATCAACCACCTATCCGGGCCCGGATACGAATCGAGGGAAACATGCATGTACAGGTGTGGTATAATTAACATCATTAATTACCATCAATATGAAAGCGCTTTATAATGATTGTGGCGGGTAACAACACAAGGGGGACTAGGATGAAGTATATCAGAGAGAAAATCCATTTGAGGTCGCTGTTTGTCAAGTTCTTTTTTTCTTTCGTTGTGCTGCTTGCCGCTGTTACCTTAACTATGACCGTCCTGCTGTACCATGCTTTCTCCAAGAGCTCAACGGAACAGATCAATGAAATCTCGCAAAAACGGCTGGAGCAAAGCTCAAGCATGTTCGAGTTCATCATCGATCAGGCCAGACTGATTACGCTGCAATTATCTGTGGATAATGACATTATAAGATCCATCAACAGCCGTGAAGCGGCGGGCGACTATTATCTGAATAATGCGTCCTTGAGAAAAATAAATGACCTGATGCTGACCAATAAAAATATTTATTCTATAACGTTATATAACGGACAAAGCAAAACGCTAATCGGGACGGATCGCGATAAAGCGCATGCCGAAGCCGCAACGATCGAGTGGCTGAGAGAGGCTCCCGTCCAGAGTCTGGGCCGCGCGGTTCCCCGCAAGCTGTCCATCGAGGGAGCGACGCGGTCTGTTCAGAACGTATATACCATTTTCTACTATGATAAAAATCTGGAAACCAATGATATTACTAGTGCTATTATAGTCAATTTGACCATAGACAGCTTTGTGAATCATCAAGAGGATGAGACGAAAAGCAACGATGGCCTTATGATCCTGGATCAGGAAGGTCATATCGTGTTTGGCTTCGAGGAGAGCGGGTTCCTTGCTGATATTTCCCAGCGGAATTACGTACAGCGTATTATAGAAGCAGATCAAAATGAAAGCTTTACAGATAAGATAGATCAGACCCTGTCCATGGTGTCTTCTCTTTATTCGGAGCAGCTTGGATGGTATTTTGTCTCTGTCATTCCATACGATACGGCTACGGCGCAGATCTCAGCAATTCGACAGGTGGCGATTATAACCTGCCTGGTGCTGCTTGTTCTGGCCATGGGTGTGTCTGCGCTTCTCAGCGGGCTGCTGTCTTCACCGCTATCCAGGCTTGCCCGCAATACGCTTCGCTTCCAGGCCTATACGGGGCAGCTGCCGGAAGGAAAACTTAGCGAAATGGAGATATTGACAAGATTTTATTCCAATATTGCTACACAATTTGAACAGTTGGAAGCTTCTAGCCGAAAATCGCGAGTATCACTAAAGGCTGAATACCTTAAGGAGCTGCTGCATGGGGTACGGAATCCGGAGCCGGAGGATATAGAGGAGTATAAGCTGCATGTCGATCTACTGAAAAGCGCCGCTTTGTATGTGGCTGTTCTGAAGCTGGATAACATTCGTGAACTGGCCGAACGGAAGGAAGAGATTGACCATACCATCAGCACGGTCCTGTATAGCTTCACCGAGCAGTTTATGCTGTCCCGCGTTCTCAGTGAAATGGTTAAGGTAGATCATGATATCGTGCTTATATTCAGCGGAGAAGAAGCGGCTCTGCCTGATGCCGTGATGAGCGCGATGCTGGAGCTTCAGCAGGAGGTTGCTCGCACTTATGGGATCACGGTAACCATCGGTATTGGACGTGCTGCTCTGAGCGCTCAAGAGATTAGCGACTCCTATATAAGTGCGAAAGAAGCTTCCCTTTACCGTCTTGTTCGTGGAGAGGGCAGCATTATTACTTACGAAGATGCGATATCACGGCTGAATAACGATTTTGACTATCCAAATGCCAAACAGAAAACACTTCTTGAGATCATCAAGGCAGGCAGGGAGGATAAGGTTGAAGCGGCTGTAGCAGACATTTTTGCTTCCTTACGACTCGCGCCATATCATAAGATACGGCTTTCGGTGCATCATTTATTATTTTCCGTGATTACAGCTACCTCTGCTAATCCCTCGGTTTCGACAACCTCCTCCAATTTTATTGAAATGCTGGGGAGCCTGGAGCGGAAGGAATCTTTGCAGCAAATCGAGGAGTGGTTTGTTGAGTTTATTGGGACGACCATTTGCCGCTCAAAGGAAAACAAAAAGCAGCAGAAGTCGGATTTAGCGGAGAAGATTGCCGCTTTTCTTGAGGAGCAGTATGGTAATCCCGAGCTATCTATTGAAATGGTAGCCGAACGATTTCACTACAACGGCATTTATTTCGGCAGGCTGTTCAAAGAATTGTTTAACAGTCTGTTTCTTGAGTATGTTACGGAGCTGCGAATTCGGAAGGCGAATCAATATTTGAAGGATTCCAAGCTAACGGTCAAGGAAATCGGGGAAAAAGTAGGGTTCCTGAATTCCTCCTATTTTGTAACCTGGTATAAAAAGCATACGGGTTTGGCTCCAACCGAATACCGGAAGAAACACTAGCTTTTGAGTTTGAGACGTTCCCCAGGGACGTCTTTTTTTAACGACGATTTTTTGGAAGATACTGAGGATATTTACACAGATTGAGGTTTGAAATGCATAGATCGGCATTATGTATGTTTTTTTGCCGTGTCTAACCTACTTTATTAAAAGGAATATTTAGTTTTTAAACTTGTGATTTGATATTGAAAGCGCTATATTTTGGCCCTGAGGCAAGAGAATCGACATAGAGAAAATGAGGTGTGCAAAAATGAGGAGAGCCCTGCATGTAAGGTTTACCGATTTAGTCAAAAACAAATTTCTATATTTGTTGGTGTTACCCGGATTAATCTACTTCCTGTTATTCAGTTATTTGCCCATGGCTGGTATTGTCATAGCTTTTAAGGAATACCGTATGGATCTGGGGATTTTCGGGAGCCCGTTTAATGGACTGAACAATTTTAAATTTCTAACCGTAGATACGCTTTCCGTACTGAGGGTTGTCTTCAACACTCTATTCCTAAATGTTTTATTCATTGGTATAGGTACTGCATTAGCCGTAATAACCGCAGTTCTGATTAATGAAATCCGGTTGGTCTGGTTCAAGAAAATATCCCAATCGCTCGTAATCCTCCCCAATTTTATTTCATGGGTGATTGTTGCTGTATTTGCGTACAACTTCCTGAATACGGATTTCGGCATCGTGAACAATTGGTTAAAGAACCTGGGCCTGGAAGGGGTCAGTTGGTACAACCAGGCCGGGTATTGGCCGGCCATCCTCGTGCTGCTGTACTCCTGGAAGTCGGTTGGCTTCAACAGCATTATTTACCTTGCCGCCATCACGGGAATTGATCAGGAGCAGTATGAATCTGCTGCACTTGATGGAGCGAACAAGTTCCGGCAGATCTGGCATATTACCATTCCCGGTATTTCCAAGACGATCATTATTTTGCTTCTGCTGGCTATAGGCCGGATCTTTTATGGCGACTTCGGCATGATCTATGGCTTGGTTGGCGATAACAGCCTGTTGTTCTCCACTACGGATGTCATTGATACTTACGTCTTCCGGGCGCTTCGAACCTTGAATGACGTAGGGATGTCCTCGGCCATCGGACTGCTACAATCCGTTATTGGCTTCCTGTTTGTCTATACGGCCAATGCCGTAGTGAGAAAGTATGACAAGGATGCCGCGCTGTTCTAAAAGATAAATCCAGATAGGTGTGATAATGAATGAAAACCAAGTCTGCCAGTGATAAGATCATTTCCGCTTTTGCCTATATTTATATGATTTTGTTTGTTATCGTCGCTATTATTCCATTCATGACCATTATTTCTACATCGATTACAGATGAGCAATATATTCGTGCGAACGGCTTTGATATATTCCCGCATGAAGTAACCTGGGCGGCATACAAATATGTGCTTGGAAGAGGCTCCACCATTCTGGACGCTTACCAAGTCACGACTTTTGTTACGGTGGTTGGAACGCTGTTTAGCATGCTGATTACCACCATGATGGCATTCGCCTTGTCGAGAAAGGAATGGAAGATGGCGGTGCCAATCTCGTTTCTTGTCTATTTCACCATGCTGTTTAATGGCGGTCTTGTTCCATGGTACATCATAACGACGAAGTATCTGGGCTTGCACGATAGTTTGCTTGCTTTGATTATTCCTTACACCATTAACGCATTTAATCTTCTTGTGCTGAGAAGCTTCATATCTGGCATTGACAATTCAATCTTTGAAGCCGCGAAAATAGATGGAGCAAATGAATTTCAGCTATTATTCCGGATTGCATTACCGCTCGCATTGCCCGGGCTGGCCACTATCTGCCTGTTTTATGCCATCAGCTATTGGAATGATTGGTGGCTCGGGCTTATGCTGATCAACGAAAGGGAGCTTTACCCGCTGCAACTGCTCATTCGGGCGATTACTTCCAATATTTCTTACGCGACCTCAAGCGGATCCAATTCATCGATCGCAGCTGCATCTATTCCGGAGGAGGGCGTCAAGATGGCAACCACAGTTCTGACCATTGGGCCCATCATCTTGTTGTATCCGTTCCTGCAGCGCTATTTTGTCAAAGGTCTGACTATTGGAAGTGTAAAAGGCTGAATATGGGGTTAGCCTGCGCATGTTTCTTTGTATACACCCCGAAAGGGTTTGTATAGATAGCACTCATCATAAACAGGAGGTCTGGTCATGAAAAAATTATTTGGTAAAACGTTTGGGGTTTTTCTGGCAAGTGTACTGCTGATAGCTGCTTTGGCCGCTTGCTCGTCCAATGGAGGAAATGGAGCGGCGACAAACGCTGGCCAAGAGAATGGATCAGCTCAAAGCAGCGGCACGGAGTCTTTGCCGAAAGTGACTCTGAACATCGTATATCCGGGTGATCCGCAGCCGGATCAGGATACGGTAACAGCGGCCTTGGAGAAGAAGCTGGCCGAGGACGGCATTAACGTGAAATTGAAGTATCAATACATTCCTTGGGGGGATTACTATCAAAAATTGCCGATTATGCTAGCCACGGGAAATCAAGTAGATATTATGTGGACGGATCCGGGACTTCTGGGCACGTTCGCCAAATCCAACTCGCTTGCCTCGCTGGATGAGCCTCTCTCCAAATATGGACAAGCCATCATGGATGCGCTTGACAGTAAATATTGGCCTCCGGTCACGATTAACGGTCAGAAGTACGGCGTGCCGGCAGGGGCGTTAGGTACGACCAAGGGCTACTATACGGCGACAATTCGCAAGGACTTGCGCGAAAAGTACGGCCTGCCTGAGATCAAGACCATGGATGATCTGTTAGCCTATGCCGAAGCGGTGAAGAAGAATAATCCGGAAATGATCGTATTTAACGAGCCGCCTGCCCAATACCAGACAGGGGAAGTGTTGCAAAGCACAGTTTCTGACGGCATTTTATTTAACTTCAAGACGTTGAAAGCGGTAGCTAAATACGACCTTCCGGGAACTTTGGAGGATGCGAGATATTTACGGATGCTTTATGAAAAAGGATATATCGATAAGGACGTCATGGTTGGTCGTGACATCCGGGCAGATTTCAACTCAGGAAAAGCAGCGATTGGCGGCGGGGATGTATATGAATATAACAACTATTATCGGAATATTTCCGTACCTGGAGCCGAGGTTGAGTTCGTAAAAATATTGTTGACCGATGAGCCTTATATGCCAACGACCACTTGGAACTTCCAAAGCATTGCCGCAACTTCGAAAAACATC
The DNA here is from genome assembly GCF_003991425.1 of Paenibacillus lutimineralis. Lineage (NCBI taxonomy): Bacteria > Bacillati > Bacillota > Bacilli > Caryophanales > Paenibacillaceae > Paenibacillus > Paenibacillus lutimineralis. The sequence continues at coordinate 5,142,248 of NZ_CP034346.1, read as the reverse complement.
GATAGAGCCGTTATGTTTCTGAACTGGATTCAGGAAAACGAAGATAATTACGATATGATGACCAATGGATTGAAGGGCACTCACTTTGACATTAAGGACGGCAAGATTGTTACTCCCGATGGAGTAGATGCATCGACGATTGGATATGCACCACCGGAGTGGATGTGGCAAAATCCGAAGTTCCTGAAGCCAAAGGCCACCGATGCTCCGGACTTTATGGAGCAATTGCTGAATTTCGATAAGGATACCAAACTGTTGAGTCCGATTATGGGCTTCAACTTCGATCAAACACCGGTTAAGACCGAGCTGGCTGCTCTTAGTACGATAGAGAATAAATACAAATACGGAATTGCAGCGGGCGTATTGGAGCCGGAAAAAGCGATTGCCCAATACAGCGCTGAGCTTAAAAAAGCCGGACTGGACAAGGTAATTGAGGAATATCAGCAGCAGGTCGATGCATTCCTGTCTGCCGCCAAGGAATAGATAGGAGGCTCCGTTATACCAGGAGGGAGAAACCGTGTTGATTCAATCCGAAAGGGAGGATTAGCTAACATGAGGAAAGGGAGAAAACAATGGAAGGTTCTGTTTGCAAGCTCATTGATCCTTTTGATTTTATCCGCCTTCGTGCCTGTAGCTTACGCGAATAACAATTTCAGCGCCCAGTATGTTCAAGAGAGCGCTTCGTCCATTACTGTACATCCAGGTGAGACGGGAGAGTTTTGGGTTGACCTCAAAAATAACGGCAGCGAGCCATGGCTATTCGGATGGCCAAGCAATGAAGTCGTCTTGGCCAATATGGACGCCAGCTATTCTTATGAGACAAGCTCTATATTTACCGGTTACAATAATTGGCTTACGTTCAGCAGACCGGCTGCGCCAAACTATTCCGGGATCGAAACCGGAGGTACAGGAAGGTTTATGTTCAGCTTTACAGGCCAGGAGGAGCTTGGGACAAGCAGAATCTATCTGCGTCCTATTAAGGCGGATGGCACCTTTTTGCCTGATCTGGGGATATGGTTTGATATTAATGTGGTTCCATACCCTGAATTTTCCCTGTCTGCGGGTGCTCCCGCTTCCAACCAAGCAACGATCAACTGGGTGAAGTATGAGGGGGATGATTTCGGGTCTTATAAAGTCTATAAATTTCCCAAGACATATCCGGGCCTTAGATATTACACGGAGGGAGATTGGAATAAAAATTTTCAATATCTGCCCCAAATGCATCCTTATTACCTTGATGCCACAATTACAGATGTAAATACGCTGTCCTACGTGAGTTCTCTTGAAGCAGAAAAAACATATGTCTATATTGTTGATGTCTGCGATTTAAATGGGGACACCATTGCGCGATCGAATCAGGCGGAGGTCAGAAATGTATCCAGCTATGCCGTCAAGCCTCAGGAGAGGGGTCAGAGAATTTATTATGATCCTCAATTAGGGGACTACAGGAATACGGAAACCAGAGGTTATATTGAGAGCAGTATGAGATGGAGCACGGATTCCGCCGAGATATTGCTGAGCTTGCAGACATTGCCTGAAACCTATGCGCAGGATACGACGCAAAATCTGGTTGATTTCGTAAAGGAGAGCATGCCAAGAGGCTTACCTACTCACAGATGGGCTGATTTCAGGTATGGACAGGGTCCAAGTGTGTTTGTAGATCCGCAGCTAAAGTTTGATAATGGTCTGTATTTTGTAACGGGTGATCTATCTGTTCCTCGATTAACGTTTGCGGAGAGCACTTATGGTTCCGATCCGTTGGGAGCTCTTCGCTTTGCTTATGGCTATGATGGTTTGACTCCAGTGGAAATTGCCAATCCCACGACCAGATCGGTTACCTTTGATGAAGATACCAATACAATGGTCGTTGAGTTCACTAAAGACGAAAACAATGTCCATGTGTATTTTAAGGTCCGCATTCATGGAGGTGTAGCCGAGATTGAGGGCTCCATTACGCCTACCAGCGGTTCGATTACCAATCCGCGCTTGATTGTAAAAGCGTTGAGCGACGACGGCATCGGGGAAGCGGAACTTTTCGGCTCCGTCAAACAATGGGGAAGCGATGCCTGGCTGCTCTATGATGACGGAAAAGGTTTTGTAAGGGGAGAAGACCTTGCGAAGAACAATCCGGACCGATTCGAGGGGATTTTGCAGTCCAACGGTAGCTCTTACTTTAAATACAACGGAACGATTGCCGAGGGTGAGACCTGGAGCGAATACCTTGAAAAAATAAGATTTGGTTCTCATATGCTGGGAGGAACCGCTGACAGCTATGAACCGACAGAATATAACTCGACCAAGTATGATAATTACTTGTTTGGCAGGCTTATGAATTACGGCTACCCGATCATGGGCTTAGCCTCATGGTGCAGCAGCCATCCAGCAGATAACGATGCAAGGGAAGTATTGAATCAGGCGATCGGTATTTATTATCGGAATTTAATGAATTACGGGCAGCATAACTGGGCGTCATATGATGACAAGTCGAACGGTTCGTTATATTGGGGCGAGCTGGGGCCGCTTCTTTATGGATTATCTGTTATGGCGGATCTGGACAATACAACAACTATAGAAGGAAAAACTTATGCACAGATCGCTCAATATGTATATGACCTGCTGCCTGCGGAAGCTTCCGGATTGTTTGCTAATGACAATGATGGGCTGGGGAACGTGATTTTTGGAATAAGGAAATTCAAAGGAATTGACGATCCCAAAGCGGCAAACTATGAATCTCATTTGCAGGACATTAATGCCAATAATAATAAGGGCTACTACACTACCAAAACTTATTTGGGATATAGCGACAAGCAGAGCCCAAAAGCGCTAAGCGCCTTGAGTTATTTCTTGCAGCTTCCGCAATGGGATACAGATGATGCGCTCGTTATCAGAAATGAGCTGGGTTATGCCGGCATGGGCGAATCCCAGGCCTGGGGACAAATCCTGTTCAACCAGCTGAAGGAGAGCTATGGGGGAGTCTACCCGATTCTAATAGGAACGGACACCAGACATTCCTATCAGGATATTAACCTTAAGTCCATGAATTGGGATACCGGCTCCAAGACACTCAATATGAGCTTTGATCATCCTTTTGAGGAATTGGACGTATATACGGGGCTGTCTGATTTATCGAATGTGAAGTTGAACGGAGTCTCGTTGATTCCGGGAGAGGATTATACTTTTGATACTACTACACATATATTAAGAATCATGAAGACTAGCACCGCAGGAAATAATTTTAATGTATCCGTCACAGTTCTGTAGCGAGGAGAATAGCTATTGCGGATTGATGATATGCCGTTAGAGCAACTGAAAACGGGTACAGAGATCAATTAAGCATGGGAGCTTGTAGAGTTGAACCAACGACTCTACAAGCTTTTTTTATAGGGATCATGGTTGAGAAGCAGCTAGACACGAGGCATGCTGCGATATTGTGAAGGAGGCATTCCCCGTTTGCTCCGAAAGATGCGGCTTAAGTAGAAGCCGTTCTCATATCCGCAGAGCTGGGCAATTTTCTCGATGCTAAGCTCTGTTTCCAACAGCAATTTGCTGGCTCTGTCCAGCCGGAGCCGGGTCGTATATTCAGAGGGAGTCATTCCGTAAGCTGCGCGGAAACGTCTGGTCAACTGTACCGGGGTAAGCTGCAGCGAGAGCGCCAGACTTTTCATATCGATGGGACCAAATGCATTGTCGATGATCAATTGGGCAGCCGTTCGCATCTCCACATCTGCCAGCATTCCATTTAACCCTATTTCCCTGGGCATATTCGTCTCCAGTTCGTATAAACGCCATATATCGCTTACCAGATGTTGTTTTCGCTCCATAGCGGTTTTATCCTGTTCCAATGCAAGCATCCGCAGGTAGAGATAGTTGGAACGCAGCCGCTCGATGTCGGTGATTTTCAGAGCTCCACTTAACAACTGTATTTCTTCCAGAGAGGGCTCCGCATTCCATGTGAAATGTATAAAGTGAAAGCTTAAAGGTTCAAGGGTTTTTCTATGAAACCAGGTGTTCGGAGGGCAGACCACCAAGCTGCCAAGTCCGGCTTCGCCCTGCTGATCTCCTATGCGGTAAATAAACCTGCCGTCTTCCACCGCAAATATCGTCCAATAAGAGTAGATATCCCGTTCGAGAGCAAACGCTTCTTTTTTAATCCAATATAGATGCGTTACTAGGCGGATCGCAAAGTCACTTCTCATTCCATCACCACTCATATGTGAAATAAAGTATATGTTCCATCGTAACATGATGCATGTATTTAAGGAAGTGTCCAGTATAAGATGAAATCAAGGATATTGAATACGACCTTAAGGAGATGTTCAATCATGAGAAAGGAAGTTATAAAGTCAGATATTACAGTGATTGGCGGTGGCTTGGCAGGAGTGAGCGCAGCTGTTGCCGCTGCCCGTTTGGGCAGGACAGTATCACTAATTCAGAACCGTCCGGTACTAGGCGGAAATTCGAGCAGCGAGGTACGAGTTTGGGTGTGCGGAGCTACCGCTCATGGAACGAATCGTTATGCACGAGAGACCGGCATCATGGGCGAGCTATTCCTTGAGAACCAATATCGCAATATCGACGGGAACCCATATATTTGGGACATGATTTTGCTGGAAACTGTACGCGCGGAGCCTAATATCCGCTTGTTTTTGAATACCGATGTCCATGAAGTGGAGGCCAAAGGCGATGCGGGATGCAGGATCATCCGTTCTGTTACCGGTTGGATGATGGGCTCTGAGCGGCGTATTCGTTTTGAAAGCGGTATGTTCCTGGATTGTACGGGCGATGGATTGGTCGGTTTTCTGGCCGGGGCCAAGTATCGCATTGGTCGAGAGGCGAAGGAAGAGTATAACGAGGATTGGGCACCGCAGGTTGCAGATGACATCACGCTGGGAAGTACGATGTTCTTCTATACGAAGGATGCGGGGCTTCCGGTAAAGTTTATACCGCCAAGCTTTGCAATAGATATAACGAAGACGACCATTCCATTGAAGCGCGTTATTCGCAGTGGCGATAACGGATGTGCTTATTGGTGGATCGAGTGGGGCGGGGAAATGGATACGGTTCACGACAATGAGCGGATCCGCGACGAGTTGTGGGCGGTGATTTATGGCATCTGGGACTATATTAAAAATTCCGGCAAATTCGATGCCGACAATATGACGCTGGAGTGGGTGGGCTCGATTCCGGGCAAACGGGAGTACCGCCGTTTCCTTGGCGATTATGTGCTTAACCAGAACGATATTGTGGAGCAGCGCCAGTTCGAAGATGGCGTAGCTTTCGGCGGATGGTCTATCGATTTGCACCCTCCACAAGGGATGTATTCGGTGGAAAGCGGATCTAAGCATTTGCATGCGGATGGGGTCTATCATATTCCGTTCCGTTCACTGTATTCCGTCAACGTGAACAATCTGATGATGGCCGGACGTGATATCAGCGCTTCGCATGTGGCGTTTGGAACGACCCGTGTGATGGGGACATGCGCAGTTATTGGTGAAGCCGCCGGCACCGGGGCGGCTTTATGCGCAGATAAGGGGATCTTCCCGCGTGAGCTCTACCAGACTCATATGCGGGAACTTCAGCAAACACTGCTTCGCCAGGGGGCGTCCATCATCGGTTTCCGCAATGAGGATCCGGACGATTTGGCAAGGAGTGCCCGATTAGCAGCCTCCAGCACATTGACGCAGCTAAATGTGCAGAAATCGGTTGAATCCTATCAACTAAACACCGATATCGGCTTGCTCTTGCCAGTTGATCCGGAACTGACAGGAATTGATCTGCTTGTTGATGCGGCAGAGGACACGACGCTGGAGCTGGAGCTATGGGATACTGGGCGTGGTGAAAACTATGTCCCGCATACGATGAAGACGGCGGTGTCGACTCCGTTAACGAAAGGAGTGGGGCAGTGGGCTAAGCTGCACTTACATTGGAAGCCGGACGCTTCACAGAACGCTTTTCTTATCATTAAAGCAAATGAGCAAATTACCTTGCATTTGTCTGATGAGCCGCAATCTGGGGTGCTTGTGTTCGAGAAAGGTCCACAGCCTATCGTATCTCCGGACTTCGGCGATCAACAGCCAGCTCAGCCGGTTGTGCAGTGGAATATGCGCCCGTTTGTCCGCAAGTCCATCTGCTTCCGTCTTCTCTCGCCGACACATGCCTTTGCGCCCGATAAGGTGATCGACGGTTATCATCGGCCGTATGCGGGGCCGCATCTGTGGTCGTCCGCCTCGTTGCAGGAGGACTCGCCGGAGTGGCTGGAGCTAAGTTGGCCGGCACCGGTCACCATTCGCACGGTGCATCTGGCATTTAACGATGATGTGAATGAGGATCTGATCAATCTACATCATCACCGCACACCGTTTGAGGCAATTCCAGAATTGGTCAAGGATTACCGATTGCAGGCTTATATAGATGGTGAATGGGTCACCGTTGCCGAAGTCCGAAATAACCGGAAGCGCAGAGCAGTGCATACACTGGATCGATCGCTTTCTTCGGAACGGCTCCGCTTGGTGGTGGATGCAACCAACGGTTGCCCCCGGGCAGAGATTATAGAGATACGTGTGTGCGGATAGCAGTCAATATGACTAGGAAAAAACCTCTGGAGAGGTTTTTTCCTAGTTCGCTGATGGTAAAGAATCGTTATATCGAAGATTCCCCATGAGATCGGCGGATGGACTATGTTATACTGTGGTTGTAATATGAGCCGTTTCATATAAGGGAGGACTGTCCTAAAATGTATTGCATCGCATTCATACGTATTCGTTAATGAAGGTACAGAACATCTAGATCCAGGCATTTTCTTATGAAATGCGCAGGATTATTTGTGCTGTACCTTTTTCATTACTATACGAATGAATGAGGTGCTTTTTGGTGTCTGAAAATAATAAAAATCGTCGTGAAAAGTGGCAGAAAGAATCCAACTTTTCCGCGCAGCATCTATTAATCAGCAAACGACTGATTCATGATATGATCGCTTTGGCTAAGATTAGCCCTACTGATACCGTTCTCGATATCGGGGCGGGGACGGGGGCATTAACCTATCCGCTTGCAGAGAAAGCGGCACATGTGCTCGCCATCGAGACAGATTCGGCGTTTGTTGATAGACTATTCAACAAGATGAAAGATAGAAGCAACATTCGCGTCAAGCAATCTGATTTCTTGGAGGTCTCTCTCCCAAGAAGTCCTTTTACCGTCGTTGCCAATATCCCGTATTCAATAACTACTCCGATTATGAGAAAGTTATTGGATCATCCCGGCGTTCCGCTGCAGCGAGCCGTACTGCTTGTGGAGAAGGGGGCAGCCAAACGTTTTACGGCAGTTCCTATTATAGATCCGCGCATCTTGAGCTGGAGGATGCAATATGAAATCCGGCTCGTGCGGGCGGTTTCACCTCATCATTTTGCACCGCCTCCCAAAGTGGATTCCGCCATTCTTTTTATCCAGCGGAGGGAGGATCCTCTCGTTCTTACACAGCATCTGCCGAAGTTTGCATCGTTGGCAGCTTACGGACTGCGGGATCCACGCCTACCGTTATTTGCCGCTCTATCGGGCGTGTTTACGCTTCCCCAGATTGCGAGGCTGGTTAGAGTGTTGGGGGTGAATCGGGAACATCCCATCGGGAGACTGAATGAAGAACAGTGGGGAACGGTATTCGATACGATGCTCCAGCATGTGCCGCCGCATCGCTGGCCCCAATGGGGTAAGAGCTCTAAAGGTAAATTCAAGAGAAGAAAATAAGATTCAACTGATGCAACTATCAACTATAAATTATGGAAAAATTAAAATAGTCAAAATCCCCTTGACCTTGACACTAATGTCAGGGTTTACAATGAAATCGAATCGTTCATCTAGGAGGCCAGATAGCATGAAAATCGGAGAACTTGCAGCCCGTACCGGTGTCAGCGTCCGTTCACTGCGATATTATGAGCAGCAAGGATTGCTTAAGCCTGTTCGTGACGAGAGCGGCTACCGGGATTATTCCATATTCGCAGAAGAACAGGTGCGCACGATCCAGTTATATCTGAATCTTGGATTGACGACCGAGCAGATTGCAGGTTTCCTGCATTGCGTCATGAAAAACAAAGAGGCGTTTTGCACGGAGGTTTTCCCGATTTTCCGCCAAAAAATCGCAGAGATTGATGCGCAAATAAACCAGCTGAATCATATCAAAATGAATCTGGAGGAGCGCATGCAATCGATTCTGGATGAACGACAATGGGATGAAATGGAGGAATGAAAATGAGTTTACAACGAATAGATGGAGCAAGCTTTCAAAGTGCGATTAAACAAAATGGGGTCACTCTTGTTGAATTTGGAGCCAACTGGTGCCCGCCCTGCAAAGCGCTGCTTCCCATTTTGGAAGAGCTGAGTCAAGAGGAGACGGGGCGTCTGGACGTTTATCAGGTAGATTGTGACGAATCCCCAGAACTTGCCGCTCAATTCGGCATCATGTCCATGCCGACGGTGATCATGTTTCATAACGGAGAACCTATGGATAAACTGATTGGACTTCGGCCAAAGAGCGCGTATCAAGCAGCACTGGCCTGTTATGTATCATAAAGCTTATGAATAAAGAAATCGCTTCTGGTGTTTTGATAACACAGGGGCGTTTTCTTTTTTTTGTAGAGGTCATTAAAGGGCGAGTATAGAAATCTAATATATCGAATCAGATCGAATCGCAAAAGCTGCTTAAAGGAGATTCTTTTATGAAATCAAGCAGGAAAACAGCTTCACTTATTGCCATCATTATCCTAAGCTGTCTTGCCATGAGTTTGGTAGATGCTGTAATCCGTCCGGATTACGCAGTCAAATCGGTCATTAAAATCATCCTCTTTCTGACACTGCCGATTAGCTACGCCAGGATAGCTGGTGGGGTACCGTTCCGCAGGTTGTTCACCTTTGAGAAAAAGGGTCTCCTGATGTCTCTTTTACTAGGATTCGGCGTATTTACCCTTATACTCAGCGGATATTTTCTATTGGGTCCTTTATTTGACTTCACCAACGTAACGGGGGCCTTGCAGAAGAATATGGGGGTGAATGCAGGCAATTTTGTGTTTGTAGCTCTGTACATATCGATCGTGAATTCACTGCTGGAGGAGTTTTTCTTTCGCGGCTTTGCCTCTTTCACGCTGAAGGAGCTGGCAGGACGGAGGTTTGCTTATCTGTTCAGTGCGGGGGCTTTTGCTGTATATCATATTGCGATAATGACAAGCTGGTTCTCGATCGAGCTGTTCCTTTTGTTAATTATATCCCTGGTAATAGCGGGCTTATTGTTTAACTGGCTGAATGAGCGTAATGGCAACATTTATGCCTCTTGGATGGTCCATATGTTTGCTAATCTTGCGATCAACACCATCGGATTTATACTGTTTGGAATCATCTGATTTTTCAAACTGTCTCCGCTAAGAATTGTTATATAAAACAATAAGTTTTATATCTATTAGCTTCGTTTTTACGCGTGATATAATCGGGTGGATAAAGAACCAAAGTTGTTATGCTTTAGGCAAAAAAAACCTCTGTTCAAGAGGTTTTTTTTGCCTACTCAAAGAACCCGCCAATTTTTTTGGATTGAACGAATACTTACCTTCATTGTTTTGTGCCTTAAGAACATTTAACTACGTTTTGGGGAGTGGATCCTACATGATGCTTAACTGGCGCAATTTGCTTCCGAATACCTTGAAACACAGGCTTATCATGGCTTATATCACCCTTCTTATGATTCCTTTGTGTATCGCCATTTATTATTTGTTCCAGCATTTTGAATCGATTCGCCAGAAGGATATGATGGATCGGATGTCCGAGCGTATGCAGCAGGTTCATATGTCTTTGAATGACATGATGGCCTTTGCTTATAAGGCAAATATCATGCTGAGCCAGGATGAGAGCCTGATCCAGATCATGCACGATCCGGACAAGTATGATCCCCTAGAACGAAAGAAAGTGATCGAGAGCAAAATGTTTGGAATCAACAACAGCTTTTTCTTCCATCAGACGGAGCTGTATTTTCGATTCATCGATCTTAAGGGCAACGTATACACCTCATATGCTCCCAACAGTCAGTTGACCAATGATTTAGAGGATTTGCAGGATTGGCAGAGTGTTCTGCAAAGCAGTGCTCATCCATACCGCTGGGTAGCGGATGATTTGAACGATGTAAGAGGCAGCCAGGGGAGTAAGCTACTGAGTCTGTACACAATCCTGAATGACCCATTGAGAGGAAACTACGGACTGGCCCGGATCAGCATTAACATACAGGAATGGTTCCGCAGCACATTGAAGGATAGTCCAGTGAATCAGGATCTGACCATTTTTACCGGACAAGGAGAGACCATTCTACAAAGCAAGATAACAGCTTTCAGTACGGATATGATGCATAGAATTATGTCTTTGCAAGCCCAGGAGGGGCACTATGAGGATAAACAATCCTTGTCCTTGATCAATTATAGCTATCTGGAGGATCTGGATTGGTATGTGGTCAGCCAAATGCCGCTAAGCGAGCTGCAGCAGGAGATTCGGCAATTAAGATTTATTGTTTTTGTATTCTTGACCATACTGGTTATCGCTTTCGTGTTGGTGACCATCATTTTGTCCGCCCGCATGACAAAGCCGCTGAACGTGCTGAAACGCAGTATGGAGGAAGCGTCGGATAAGAAGCTGAATGTAAAAATCTCCATCGGCAGGGGTGCAACAGATGAGGTGCGCTTCCTCGGCGAAAGCTTCAATCGAATGATTGACGATGTCCTGGTGCTTATTAATAAGCTTAAGCTGGAGGAGCGGCAGAAGCAGGCTGTTCGCTTCCAAATGCTGCTCTCGCAAATGAACCCGCATTTTCTGTTGAATACCTTGAATACCGTCAAATGGATTGCCAGAAGGGAAAAACAAGAAGCAATCGCAGGCATCTGTACGTCTTTGGGGTTAATACTGGAAGCAAGTCTCAACTCGGAAATAGAGCTGATTCCTCTTAATGCGGAAATAAAGCTGTTGCGTTCCTATGAATCTATTCAATCATTTCGCTTTCGGGGCCATTTCATCATTCTTTATGAAATAGATGAGTCGGTTCAGCACGCTTTGGTCCCCAAGCTTAGCCTTCAGCCTCTAGTGGAGAATTCCATTGCCCATGGCTTTGATGGGGCTGACGGATGCGGCACGATCTGGGTAAGGGTTAGAGCAGAGCGAAGTGATCTGGTTCTTGAGGTGGAGGATAATGGCATCGGCATGGAAGCGGCCGCGCTTAAGCCGGGAAGACGAAGCGGCCACGGCATCGGACTGAGCAATTTGAAAGAAAGGCTGCAATTACTTTTTAAGCGGGAGGGTTCTATGGAATTTATAACTGGAGCGGAAGGGACCCTGGTCCGACTCCGGCTGCCTTTGCTGATTGCGACGCCTTATTTACAGGAAGGAGACGATGATCATGTGGACGATTTTACTGGTGGAAGATGAGGTGTTTGTCCGCGAGGCGATTCGGGATACGGTGAACTGGGCACGCCATGGATTTAGCGTTGTAGGAGAGGCTGGAAACGGTAAGGAAGCCTTGGCGGCTATTCTGAAGCTAAAGCCTGATGTCGTGATTGCTGATATTGCCATGCCGGGGATGGACGGGATTGAATTGTTAAAGGAAACGCGTAAGGCGGGAATTCGCAGCCGATTTATTATGCTAACGGCATTGAGCCACTTTGATTATGCCCGGGATGCCCTTCAATATGGGGCTTTCAACTATCTGTTGAAGCTGTCCTTAAATGATGATGTTCTGTTGGAGAATCTGGCGCGGATTAAGGAAGAGTTGATCGAGGAATTCACGATCGCTGGGGAGGCGTTGTATCCTTATTATCACCGCGTCTGGTCAGGTATTTGTGGAACGACCGCATCTGACGGTAATGATCAAATCGGAACGATTGCGGCAGCGGAGAAATTCCGCAGTTTAAATCTGGATATTTTTACTGTGTTGAGCGGAGCAGTTCCGGCTAATGAGAATCTGGCTAGTATCCAAACGGAGAAGTATCTTTTGGTTCAATCCTTCTATGAGAGAGGACAGACGACTTACTTCTGCTGGAGCTCTCAGAAGAAGGCCGAGCATGGAAGCAAGTTTAAGCTGAATTGTTCTATTGGTATAGTGGCTGGCAGCAGTTTGACTCAGCTGTCCCAGGATTGGCGCTCAGCATTGAATCAATTGAATGCAGATTGGTACGGGTGTAAGGCAGACTCGGTGAAGGAGCGACACGAGCTGCCTGCTATTGCGGAGCTGGAAGCTGAACTGATCCGCTGCTTTGAAGAACGCGATGAACACAAATGCGCCGAGGTGATTGCTCTGATATGGGGCAGTATGGAAATCTCGGCTTTTTCTCATATAGAAGTAAAAATGCTGGCTTCTCATCTCCTTCATATGCTTGCTATGCTGGCAGGACGGAAATCGGAGGACAGATGGGAAATCAACTCGGCCGTCAGCCATGAGTCGCTGCTTGTCTTTGTACAACAAGCTATACACGAGCAGATCCGCCAGATGAAGGAGGAAAATATTAGTTATACAGACCATCCGGAGGTAAATCGGGTGATCCAATATATGCTGGAGCATTTCAAAGAGAATATCAAGGTCGCAGATTTAGCCAGGCTGGTATCCATAAACGTAGATTATTTAAGCACCGTGTTTGGCAAAAAGACCGGACTGACGCCGATCGCCTATCTGCAAAACATCCGAATTGTGCAGGCGAAGCGATTGCTGTTGCATTCCAAGCTAAATGTGGAGGAGATCGCCTATCAAACGGGATTTTCGGATAACGCCTATTTTATTAAGGTATTCAAGCGCGTGGTTGGGCAAACGCCCAGCTCCTTCAGGCGGGAGAATAACATCTAAGTTTTGTACTATTCATCTGCAAGTTTCAACCCTTATGAGATCATGGGCGGCTTGGTATAGTTGGGGTGAATCAAACATCCGATTTAAGGGAGGTTGCAGGTAAGATGAGAAACAGAAGATGGATGATTGCTGGGCTGGCGCTGCTTGTAGCATTGCCGCTGGCACTTGCTGGCTGTGGTGGAAAAGGAGACGGCAATCAAAAGGAGGGAACGACTTCCCCTGGGGCAAGTACGGCTAATAGTGACCCGATTAAGCTTACTTTGTGGGGAGCGGTACCATCCGAGAATGGGCCTCAGGAGGTTGTAGACAACTGGAATAAGCAAAATCCGGACATTCAGGTAGAGTATGTGCGGTTTGTCAATGATGATGCGGGTAACCTGAAGCTGGATACGGCGCTCATCTCTAGCCAGCCGGTGGACATGTACGTGAACTATGACTACAGCCTTTATGAAAAGCGGATTAAAGCGGGCAATGCCCTTGATCTGAGCAAGTTCTCCGACTATGACGTGGAGGCCAAAATGGGAGAAGGCGCTGCGCTATGGAAGGTGGACGACAAGTATTACGGTCTGCCCACCCAGAAGGGCTTGTCTTTTGTCTGGCTGAACAAGGATATGCTCGATGCCAAGGGGCTACCGATTCCAACGGAGTGGGGGCTGGATGAGTTCAGAGATTATGCCGCCAAGCTCAAGTCTGACCATGTCTGGGGATTGGCGCAAAGTGATTATTACTTCAATGTGCCTATCAACGGTTCCTTGCAGAAGCAGAGTTTGCAGCTGACAAAAGATGACGGCACCTCCGCTTTCGATAATCCACTGACAGTCAGGACGCTTCAGGTTTATTCGGACATGATGTTTACCGATAAAAGCCTAATGCCTCATACGGAGCAGATCACATCAAAACCCGCTTTGGACCAAATGTTTGTGAAGGGAGAAGCGGCAATGCTGTTCTCTACAAACCAAATCTTCCGGACGACGAATAATATTCAAGAATTTCCGCGGACATTCAAGGTAGCGGCCGCCCCGGCTCCTAAAGTAAACAAGGATCAGGCGGACTACATTAACGCTGGCGGATTAGGCGATGTGATTTCTATTAATCCTAGCACCAAGCATCAGGAAGCTGCCTGGGAATTTATGAAGTGGTATGCGGATGAGGGCATGCTGCCGATGGCGGCAGGCGGAAGAGTACCATCCTCCAAGGATTTCCCCGTCGATGAGGCTGTCGCTCTCATGTTCAAGGGTGTGGAGGATACTTATGACCTGGATTCAATTAAGCGGGTCATGTTCGGGGATTTGCCGCTTGGTCTGAGTCGTCTTGACCGGAAGACAGGAACCGAGCAGCAGGCCATCTATGATAAAGTATTCACCCAGAAGCTGACGCCAGAGGAAGGTGCGAAGGAATTAGCACGGGTGCATAACGAGAATTTGAAAGCGCTATCTAAATAGCGCAGCAAGGCTGGAGAGGGGTGGTAAATTGGATGCCGCACCTCTCTGTGGCCGCAAGCTGCCGCATGACGCTGCAAGCTACATTACTAGAGAGAAAGGCGGTGACCGATCGTGAGCTGGATGAAGCGGCAGAGGCTAGTAGGCTATGTGTTTATCGCACCTAATTTAATCGGAATGACGGTGTTTATGCTCGTTCCGGCCCTGTTCTCCTTTTATTTAATGTTTACGGATTGGGTATTCGCTAGCGGGCAACCCCCGCGCTTTATTGGATTGGATAATTTCAGAATGATGGTGAGAGATGATTTGTTTGTTGTCTCGGTCAAGAACACCTTGCTGGTGTTAATCCCTGTACCGATTTCTATTATGCTTGGATTTCTGATTGCAGTCATGCTCAATAATCGCACCTATTTCCAGAAGACATTGCGGGCCTTCTTTTTTGCTCCGTATTTTACCAGTGGCATCGCCATTGCTTTTGTCTGGATGGTGCTGTTCCAGCCTACTAACGGTCCAATCAACGCTTTCCTTCGATCCATTGGCATATCTGAGCCTCCACTATGGTTCGCTTCCCCGGATACGGCGATGTACGCGGTACTGATCATGATGACTGCGGGCGGCATTGGCTACAATATGATCATTTATTTGGCTGCACTGCAGGAATTATCATCTGAGCAGTTGGAAGCTGCCAAGATGGACGGAGCAACATTTGGGCAACTGCTGCGCTTAATTATCTTTCCATTGGTTAGTCCGACGACCTTTTTCTTGATGATCACTGGTTTTATCGGCTCCATCAAAAGTTTTGGCATGATCTATGCGATCACCCAAGGAGGACCAGGCAATAGTACGACGGTGTTCTCTATTTTCGCCTATAAAAAAGCCTTTAACTTTTATGAAATGGGCTATGCGTCAGCAGTCTCGTGGACCATGTTCCTGATCATCCTTTGTATTACGCTGATTCAGTGGGTTGGCCAGAAAAAATGGGTCCATTATTAACAGAGGAGAAGACGCACTATGGATACGAGAAATAAGAGAATGATCAGAGAACGGGTGGCTAAGAGCTTCAATACGATCATCATGGCATTAGCCAGTTTGCTGCTACTGTCGCCAATGATCTGGATGGTCAGCACCTCGTTCAAGAAGCCAAAGGATGTCTTCACTTATCCAATTCAGTGGATCCCGCTCGATCCTGTATGGACCAACCACTTTAAGGTATGGATGACCGGAGACGGATTTGCCCTTTTTTATTTCAATTCCCTGAAGATTTCTTTGATTTTGCTAATTGGTGCTCCTTTGCTGGCTGCTTTTGCAGCATACGGTTTTAGCCGTATTCCGTTTAAGGGGAGGGACAGCATCTTTTTGCTCTATTTATGTTTGATGATGATACCGCCGCAAGTTCTTTTTGTACCGAAATTTATCATGTTTGATTGGATGAGAATTTACAATACCCATTGGGCGCTCATTCTTCCAGGTTTGTTCACCGTGTTCGGCGTCTTCATGATCCGGCAATTTTTCATGAGCATTCCGCATGAGATTTCTGAAGCAGCTTTTATTGATGGAGCCGGTCACTTCCGGATTTTCTTTCAATTATTTCTGCCGCTCTCCAAACCGGTGCTGGCGACCTTCGCTATTATTGATTTCACATGGACCTGGAACGATTATGAGAACGCGCTGATCTTTTTACTAGATAAGAAGCTTTATACGGTTCCGCTTGGTATGCAGAACTTCATGCTGGAAGCCGGTGTAGATTACAATCTGATGATGGCCGCCGCTACAGCAGGGGTTGTGCCACTGCTCATCGTCTTTTTCCTCGGACAAAAGTATATTATTCAAGGTTTTGCAAGCTCTGCTGTTAAAGGTTGAACCATTGTTGATGAACTCAAATACTCAAACCTATAACGCCGATTCAGCCTCATAACGGAGATGTGATGAGCTTCTCGTTGCTCGTGAATGAGAATGAGGGTCAAGGAAGACGTGGCTGGATCGAATGGGCAGGCGGAATAGGCGCTGAGAAAAGACCGAGTTTGTTCCGTCCCATGCAGTGGATGACGTCGTAAGGAAGAGGAGTGGGAGTATGCCAATTGTTGATATGCCTATAGAGCAATTGAGGAGCTATCAAGGAACAAATCCGCGTCCGGCGGACTTTGATGAGTACTGGGAACGGGCGCTGGCTGAAATGCATGCGATGGATGCGCAGGTTGAGCTTGTGCCTAGCCGTTTTCAAGTGCCGAATGCGGAATGTTTCGACCTGTATTTTACGGGTGTGAAGGGAGCGAGAATTCACGCGAAGTATGTACGGCCTAAGCAAGTAAAAGAGCCTCATCCTGCGATAGTCATGTTCCATGGCTATTCTGGTCATGCCGGAGATTGGAGTGATAAGTTGGCTTATGCTTCGATAGGTTTCTCTGTACTTGCCATGGATTGCCGCGGTCAAGGAGGAAGCTCTGAGGATGTTGGCGGGGTGAAGGGGAATACGCATCATGGACATATTATTCGCGGTTTAGAGGATCATCCGGATGAGCTGCTATTCCGCCATATATTTTTGGACACGGCACAGCTTGCTGGGATAGCGATGAAGCTGCCTGAGGTCGACCCCGATCGGATTTACGCAGCGGGCGGATCTCAGGGTGGCGGACTTACGATAGCATGTGCTGCTTTGGAGCCAAGGGTGAAGAAGCTGGCGCCGATCTACCCTTTTCTTAGTGATTATAAGCGGACCTGGGACATGGATCTGGATCAGGAAGCCTACGGTGAACTGCGTACGTATTTCCGCTATTATGATACACTGCACGAGCGTGAGCACGAAGTATTTGAGAAGCTCGGCTATATAGATATTCAATTCCTGGCTGAACGCATAAAAGGTGAGGTATTGATGAGCGTGGGCTTGATGGACACCATCTGTCCGCCATCCACTCAATTTGCAGCCTACAATAAGATGAACACGAAGAAGGGACTTGTCATATATCCTGACTTCAGACATGAGTATTTGCCGGAGTCGTCGGATAGAACGATGCAATTTTTTCTAGAGTAAGCCATGAAGCTTGTAAAGTTGAACTCTCAGCTTTGCAAGCTTTTTCCTGCTTTTGACCTATATGCTATAATGAAAATGAAATAGAAAGTAATGAAAATTGAATAAGGATGGGATTTCAGAAAACATGGTATCTATTAAAGATGTAGCCAAGCATGCTAATGTTTCCATCTCGGCGGTCTCCAAGACCTTGAACGGGTACAGCGATGTAAGCGAAACAACCAGGCAGAGGATTCTCAAAGCAGCGCAGGAGCTGAACTATTCTCCCAACATGCTGGCGAAGAATCTTAAGCATAAAGTAACGAAGACGATCGCACTAATCATATCCAATTTCGAGCAGACGAGCGGTAAGGACGGCGTTATGTTTCAGATTATGAGCGGAGTGTATGCCGCCGCTACCCGATACGGGTATGAGGTCGTTATCTATACTCGCAGTCTTTCTGAACAGCAGGACCGTTCCTACTGGCAATTTTGCAAGGATCACAAAATAGCCGGGGTCGTAATTTCAGGCCTGCGGACGACGGACCCGTATTTCGAAGAACTGGTCAAGAGCGATATTCCCTGTACCGTCGTCGATGCTCATACAGTAGGGCCACATACAGGTTCTGTTATTACGGACAATCTATTGGCAGCAAGACGGGCTGTTCAATACCTGATCAGCAAAGGGCATCGCGAGATTGGTATGGTGAACGGGCATAAGTATGCGACGGTTAGTATACAGCGGGAGCAGGGATACCGTGAAGCATTGGAAAGTGCAGGGATCCCGTTTATTGATTCGCGTGTGATCGAGGCTGACTTTAGTGAAGAGAAGGCTTACACGCTGACGGAAGAATATATTAACAATAATCCGCAGTTAACCGCGATATTTGTAGCCAGTGATCTGATGGCGATCGGGATGATCAATCGTTGCAAGGAGATTGGCCTGCGCATTCCAGAGGATATATCGATTATGGGCTTCGATGATATCGTGCTGTCCAGCTATACGACCCCCAAGCTGTCGACGATTAGTCAGGACTTTGCCGGGATCGGGTTTGCCGCACTGGAGCAGGTAGTAAAGATGCTAGAGAATAACTTACCAGGCTTTCACAAAATTCTTCCCTTCAAAATAGTTGACAGGGAATCGATTAAGACTTTATAATATGATCGAAAACGTTTTCGAAAACCTTTGCAAAAAGTTTTTACAGAGTAAAAGTTTTCGAAATCGCGTTCGAATTTTTTTCAGGTTCGAAAACGATTTCGGTAACGCTTACAGAATACTGTGGAATTTTTTCAAAAATTTAAAGATATTGAATTCAGGAGTAGAAAGGAAATTTAAGCCATGCTAAATTACAACAAGAAACTGCCGGACGGAGCGTCGGATTGGGTAGTAACGGAGGAGAACTTCCAGACTCTTGCGCTCGGAAAGTGCGAAGCTGTAATGGCTTTAGGCAACGGCTATATGGGACTTCGTTCCGCTGCTGAAGAATCCTATGTTGGAGAGAAGCGCAATTTGTTCGTGAACGGTACCTTTAACCGTTTCGATGAATTTGAAGTAAGTGAACTGCCGAATGCGGCCGATGTTACTGGTCTAGATATCCGAGTTGACGGCAAGAGATTCACATTGGAACAAGGAGAAATAACGGAATACAGCCGCAGTTTGAATCTGCGCGATGCAGAGCTGGTTCGTTCCTTCATTTGGACCAATGCGGAAGGCAAGAAGCTGGAATTTACATTCCGCAGATTCGTATCGTTGGATCGATTGCATCTGATCGGAATGAAGCTGGATATCAAATCATTGAGCGGCTCGGTCAAAGTGTCGATTGCATCGGGTATCGATGCTCAGGTGAGCAATAGCGGAAGCCAGCATTTCCATGAGGGCGAGAAACGGATTTATGATAAGAAATATCTGGAGCTGATCCAGACGACGACGGAATCCAAGGTTGATTTTGTTATCGGAGCTGCACATCGGTTAAAATTGGATGGCCAAGAAATCGAGAATAGCCCGGCAATGGAGATTGATCGCCGCAAGGTGGCAGTCGCTTACAGCGTAGATCTTCAGGAAGGGCAAAGCCTCAGCTTCGAGAAGGTGGCAACGGTTCATACAAGCCGCGACCTAGCTTATGCGCAAGATTACAGCTTGCCGGCTATGAGAGAACATGCTCTCGGCGACTTGAAGAGCGTGTACGCCGCAGGTTACGATGCACTGTTCCAAGATCATGCCTCAGCTTGGGCAAAGGTATGGAATGAATATGGAATCACAATCGAATCGAAGAATTCCTTTGACCTTCTGGCATTGCGTTTTGCTCTGTATCACATGGTAGTTATGACTCCGGCCCATGATCGGAGAATGGGAATTGGAGCGAAAGGTCTTAGTGGTGAAGGCTACAAAGGTCATTCCTTCTGGGATACAGAAATTTTCATCCTGCCATTCTATATTTACAGCAATCCGAAGACGGCGCGTTCGCTGTTGGAATACCGTTATCTGGGCCTTGAAGGCGCACGCCGCAAAGCGAAGGAGAACGGTTATGCCGGAGCGATGTATCCATGGGAAGCCGCTTGGCCATCCGATGGTGAAGTGACACCGGTATGGGGCGCGGTTGATATTGTGACAGGAGAGCAGACGAAGATCTGGTCCGGATTTATCGAGCAGCATATTACATCCGATATCGTCTATGCCGTATGGCATTACTACCGGGCCACCGGAGATGAAGACTTCATGGAGCGCTATGGCTACGAGATGATCTTCGATACGGCAATATTCTGGGCAAGCCGACTGGAATGGGACGAGGCGGAAGGACGTTATGAGATTAACGAAGTTGTTGGTCCTGATGAATACAAAGAGCATGTAGACAACAACGCCTTCACGAATTATATGGCTCATTTCAATATCGAACTAGCAATGCAGTATTACAGCAAGCTGGAGACAGAGCGTCCTGAACTGTTCAAGCATTATGATGAATTGTTGAACTTGAAGGAAGCTCGGAAGGTATGGGAGAGCAAGCTGGATTTGATCTACCTTCCACAGCCAAATGAAAATCGGATTATTCCACAGGACGATACTTATTTGCAGAAAGAAATTATTGATCTGACTCCTTACAAGGATCAGGAAAAAGTGGGCAGCATATTTAACGACTACAACCTGGATCAGGTTGGTAACATGCAGATTTCGAAGCAAGCGGACATCATGATGCTGTTCTTCTTGCTAGAAAATAAATTCGCTCCTGAAGTGAAGCTGGCGAACTACGAATACTACGAAGAGAAGACGCTGCATGATTCATCGCTGTCACTCTCGACTCATTCGATTTTGGCCAGCGACTTCGGCGATAAAGAACTCGCTTATCATCTTTTCAAGAGAGCAGCTGAGATCGATCTGGGGCCGAAGATTCACTCATCGGATGCCGGTATTCATGCTGCATCGCTCGGCGGAATCTGGGAGTGTGTTGTAATGGGATTTGCCGGAGTAAGAATGCTGGATGGTCAGCTTCATTTGGCGCCTAAGCTTCCAGATCACTGGGAGAAATTAAGCTTCCCATTGCATTGGCAAGGCAAGCCGCTTGAAATCAGCATCACACCTCAGCAGATTTCGATAACAAACACTGCAAGCGAGCCAGTACAATTGTTCGTTAACGGCGAACTGCAGGTAGTCCAAGATACTGCTATTTTTTAATCATAAAGTGAATATTTAGGGAGGTCATTTAAATGAAAAAGAAATTGTCGATTACACTTGCAGCAGTGTTAAGTTCAGTTCTGCTCCTCTCCGCTTGTTCCACAGGCGGTAACACAGCAAATTCGGGCAACAGCTCTGCTGGTAATGGCGGCAGCAAAGAGAAAGTACATCTTACATTTACTACTTGGGGAGATGTAAACAGCAGCTCTAGCGAGCAGAAGCTGGCAGATGAATTTAATGCTTCTCACCCTAATATTGAAGTTAAATTTGAGCCAGTGCCTGGCGACGGTTATGCAACGAAGCTGACTACTTCGCTTGCTAGTGGTACTGCTCCTGACGTATTCCTGATTGGTGAAGGCGATTTCTATGCTTATGTAGATAAAGGCGTAGTTGAGCCGCTTGATGATTATGTTGCTAAGGATAGCTCTTTTGATCTGAAAATGTATCAGCAGGACCTGATCGATATGGAACGCATCAACGACAAGCTGTACTACTTGCCTAAAGATTTCAATCCACTCGCTCTGTGGTATAACAAGCGTATCTTTGATGAAGCTGGCATTGCTTATCCTAGCGATGAATGGACTTGGGACGATTTGATCGCGACAGCACAGAAGCTGACCAAGCAAGAGAACAATAAATATACGCAATTCGGCTTTAACGCTGGAACTTGGGAATACCCGATCTACACTTATCTGTGGGCATATGGAACTGACATTGCCAACGAAGAAGGTACTAAAGCTGAAGGCTTCATGAACAGTGAAAAGACAGTAACTGCGATACAGAAATACGTAGACCTGTCGACGGGTCAGAACAGAGTATCCCCAACACCGCAAGATACGGAAACAATGGGTGGAGACTCCTCCATGTTCATGACCGACAAGCTGGCTATGATGGTTACAGGACGTTGGATCAAGTCCGACTTGGATAAATCGAATGTTGAATACGGTTCCGCTCTGATTCCAAAAGGTCCGAACGGCGACCGCGCAAGCATTATCGCTGCAGCAGGCTGGGCAATGAACTCTAAGACGAAGCATAAAGAAGAAGCTTTCGAACTGATGAAATGGTTGTCCGGTACCGATGCTCAGAAGCTTCGTTCCAAAGACGGTCTAGTATTGCCAGCTACTACAACTGAACTTGAAGAAGTTAAGGCAACTGAAGAGAAAGATAAGCCAGTCATTGAAATGATGAGCTTTGCTCGCAAGCCGGTAACCATGCGTTCTGCTAACGGTCCAATCTTCAAAGATGCATTTACTCAAGCCCTTGAGAAAATTCTGGTTGGTAAGATGGATGTGAAGAGCGCGCTTGATGAAGCGGCCAAAACTGCGGACTCTAAAATTAAGTAAAATCGCTGCGGGTGAGGTGTCGATAAGGCGCCTCGCCCGCTTCCATCAAGGAGGATGTCATGAATAATTCCAAATCGGATCGGGCGGGGTACTTGTTTATTCTTCCGTGGCTATTGGGACTTATCATTTTCACGCTTGGGCCGATGATCTTTTCGCTGATTCTATCCTTCAGCAAATGGGATGTTATCACCGGCGTTGAATCTATTCAATATGTGGGACTGGACAATTTTAAAGCCATTTTCCATGATCCACTGTTCTATCAATCTCTAAAAGTTACCTTTATTTTTGCATTGGTGTCTGTACCGCTGTTCCAGGTCGCTTCGATACTAATCGCCGTACTGCTCAATATGCGTTCACGCGGAATGAAGTTCTTCCGCCTTATTTACTTTATGCCGTCTGTAATTCCAGCTGTTGCCACTTCGATGATGTGGGTCATGATCTTCAACCCGGAATACGGAATTCTGAACGAGGCGCTAGGCTGGTTCGGCATTCAAGGTCCAGCTTGGCTCCAAGATCCGAACTATGCGCTCGGCGCGCTGATCGTTATGGGTCTGTGGGGAGTCGGCAACACGATCATTATTTATTTATCTGGTCTTCAAGGGGTGCCTGAGGACTTGTATGAGGCCGGAGAGCTTGATGGTGCCGGTATATTCCGCCGTTTCTTCAGCATTACTCTGCCGCTGATTACTCCGACTATATTCTTCAATCTGATTATGGGGATTATCGGTGGATTCCAATACTTTACCCAGGCGTTCGTTATGACGAATGGCGGTCCGCTCAATTCAACCTTGTTCTACAATCTGTATTTGTACAACAAAGCGTTTATCGAATTCGATATGGGTTACGCGTCCGCACTCTCCTGGATATTGTTTATTATCATTCTATTATTCACGCTTCTGGTTATCCGCAGCTCGTCCTTCTGGGTATATTACCAGGGCGATGATCGAGACTAAAAGGAAGGGAGAGACCTACTATGCAAACTTCACTTAGAAAATTCAATCTATCCCAGTGGCTCGCTCTTCTTATTCTGATCGCGGGCTCGGCCATTGTACTGGTACCGCTGCTGTGGACAGTATCTACATCATTAAAGACACCGGCTGAAGTGTTCGGCAATTCTTTCTTTCCACAGAAATGGATCTGGTCTAACTATTCGGATGCAGTTCGTGCAATTCCGTTCTTTTTGTTCCTTCGCAATACGTTGATTATTCTCGTTCCTGTTATGATTGGGACCGTATTTACAGGTGCTCTTTGTGCTTATGGATTTGCACGCTTCAATTTCCGCGGCAAGCAGACCCTATTCCTGATCTTGCTGGCTACAATGATGCTGCCAAGCCAGGTAACATTGATTCCAACCTTCTTGCTCTTTAAACAAGTAGGCTTAACGAATTCCTTCCTGCCTTTGATTCTGCCAGCATTTTTTGGTGGACTTGGTGGAGGAGCATTTAACATCTTCTTGATTCGTCAGTTCATGCGCGGTATTCCACGCGAGCTGGATGAGTCGGCATTTGTAGACGGAGCGAACCGTTGGCAAATTTTCATTCGGATTATGGCTCCTCTCTCGAAGGCTCCGCTGATTGCGGTATCGATCTTCACCTTTATGGGCGTATGGAACGACTTCCAAGGACCATTGATTTATTTGAACTCCAATGAAAAGTATACGCTGGCACTCGGCTTGTCCATGTTCAAAGGGATGTATAATGTCGAGTGGAACATGCTGATGGCTGCGACGATTCTCATTATGCTGCCGGCATTGATTCTGTTCTTTATTGCGCAAAAATATTTCATTGAAGGCATTTCGATTTCTTCGGCTATAAAAGGCTGATGCGGCTAAATGCGTTCATGTTCTTATAATGAGAGTCAAAAGAGGACTTTTTGAATTACCTCATAAAATAAGGTCCAAAAAGTTCAGTTTTCAGCACCGAGAAGGTTGGATAAAGCTAGGGTCAGAGGAGCGGAACGTACGTAGTGGGTACGTGAGCACCGGAAGACCCGGCTGAATTCAAGATTCGATGCCGAGAACACTTCTAAGTTTGCTTCGTGATCAAAAGAGGACTTTTTGAATTACCTCTTATTAGATGGAGGAGATGAAGGTGAAGGTAGCTGGCATTAACAGCAAACATCCATTCAACTTATATTATAACGGCGGAGAATACGTCAAAATTTGTGGTACACAGGACGGGTACTTTCCGGATTTCGGCCATCATGTGGCTAATGAAATGGGCGGGATCTGGCTGCATCCGGTTAAACTTCTCGACGGCTTCTGGTTGAAGCTCACCGATACCAAACGGAATATTTCCGTCTGGTCCCGGGCTGATGGCTTTACAAGCGAGCCGTGGGGCAGTCGGTTCCAATACGACCATGGCCTCAGTTATATACCTATAGCTATGGAACGTACACAGTTTGCGCCTGAACAAGTGAAAGGCATGACTGCAGGATATGAGCTTCGTCATTATGGAGAAGGGGAACTTCATCTGAAGGTAGAACTGCTCGCGCGCACTGATCTGCGGGCGGTTTGGTACTCTGATGAGGTCGGTGTCCGTAAGGGGGCTGGAGACCAAGCTACCGTGTTGAATCCGCGTGAAGTGCTTGTTCGCGATCCTGAGAATGACTGGTTCGTGCAAGTTGGTACGGATTTGGCGGGGGATCAATTGGAGGTTGGATCCGAGCTGTATGGTCCGGAATTCACTGCCGGAGCGGGCTGCGGGATTGCCTTCCGAACCGAGTTGACGATCCCGGCCGGCGAGAGCCGCCGCTTCAATCTGTTCGTTGCTGGTTCCTATGTGTCCGCAGAAGAATGTGCGGACTCATATCGTCGGCTTGCTGCGCATCATCAAGAGCTTCTTGTTGAGAAGCAAGAGTTGTACAATGCCGTGGCAGATCGGGCCAAGCTTACGATCGAGGGGGAAGCAGACTGGAACGATGTCTTCGCCTGGGCAAAATGGAATAACCAATGGTTGATCCAGAAGGTAGATGGGATCGGGCGTGCTCTGACTGCTGGCGGACCGACATATCCTTGGTGGTTCGGCTGTGACAATACCTATTCCTTGCAAGGTGTACTAGCAATTGGCGATCCACAGCTTGCCAAGGACACACTGAATTTACTGCTGCAAAAATCCGAAGAGGTTAACGGCAATGGACGCTTCATCCATGAGGTAACGACACTTGGCGCTGTATCCAACCCGGGCAATACACAGGAGACAGCGCATTATATCGCCTTTGTCTGGGATTTGTTCCGCTGGACTGGGGATGAAGAGCTGCTGCGCCGTCATTATGCTTATTGTGTAAAAGGCATCGATTGGCTGCTAGAGGAGATGGACCCGGATCATGATCTATTCCCTTCTGGTTACGGCATTATTGAAATCGCTGGCCTGAATATGGAGCTCATCGACAGCGCTGTCTATACGGCGAAAGCTCTACAATCTATGGCTGAAATGAGCGCATATTTGCAGGACGCTGCGGCAGAGAGCAAGTATAGCGAGCTAGCAACGCGCTGCATAGATGCGATCAATCGCTCATTCTGGCAAGAGGATGAAGGCTTGTATGCCGATGCAGTCGCACCGGCTAGCGATGTAGCACCGAAGGTGGATTACCTTGTCTCGCTTGCCGAAGGGCAGGGTGTGACCGGCTATCGCGAGTATGTAGAAGGTCTACTTGCTAAAGCTACCAATGGCGGAACTGCCGACTCGGATCACGGTTGGCTACTGAACAAGAACTGGGTTATTGTAACCCCGATGGAAGCGGGAATTGCAGAGCCTAATAAGGCGCGTAGAGCGCTGGATAATATGCGTAACGATACATTTATCGGTGAATACGGTACGTATTTGTCCGGAACATTCCAGCAAGGTACAATGACGATCTCTACCGGGGTACATGCAGTAGCTGAGGCAGCTAACGGAAATGCCGATGCCGCGCTTGATCTCTTGAATCGGATGCGCCGCAGCTTCTCACGCGTCCTTCCAGGTTCCTTCTCTGAGATGTCACCTGATTATGGCTGTGTTGTGCAGGCTTGGACAATCTATGCATTGGCTGTACCGTTTATACGGCATTTCTTCGGCGTAGCACCGTTCGCTGCCCGTCAAGAATTGAATTTGCGGCCACAGCTGCCTTCAGCTTGGAGGGGTAAAGCATGCACGCTGGAGCGTCTGGTTATCGCCGATGCTGAATTTGATCTGTCTCTGACAGAACAAGACGGCGTCCTAACTGGACAAATTCGCAATGATGCCGGGTGGACTGTCACTGTGGAATGGAATGGACAGACGATTTCGAGTACAGAGAAACTCATTGAACTTAACATGTAAATACCTTAAGGTTGTAAATAAACAAGAGGAGTTGGAGTGAGAGCATGAAGCTGGAAGCAGTTATTTTCGATCTTGATGGTGTCATTACCGATACTGCGGAATACCATTATGTAGCTTGGAAGCAGCTGGGCGAATCGATCGGAATTCCGTTCGACCGTGACTTTAACGAGACGCTGAAGGGAATTAGCCGCGGTGAATCACTGGAGCGAATCTTGCGACTGGGTGGAAAGGAGAACGATTATACAGAGGAAGAGAAGGCGGAGCTGGCTCGGCAAAAGAATGAACATTATGTCTCATTGCTGGTTAATCTTACTCCAGCCGACACTTATCCTGGTATCGTATCATTGCTGACTGATTTGAATGCCCAAGGCATTCCGGCCGTCATCGCTTCGGCAAGCAAGAATGCGCCGCAAATATTGCGTTCGCTGGAGATCGACAATCTGTTCCGCTATGTCGTTCATCCGGATTCTGTGAAGCGCGGCAAACCAGCGCCAGATCTGTTCCTGCGCGGCGCCGAGGAGGTTGGAGCCAACCCGGAGCATTGCGTAGGTATCGAGGACGCAACAGCCGGAGTTGAAGCCATCAAAGCAGCCGGAATGAAGGCGGTCGGCATCGGTGAAGCCGAAGCATTGAAGGCAGCTGGCGCCGATATTGTGCTCCCGAACACATCGGGATTGAATGTGGACCTGTTGAACTCTTTATTGTAAAAGCAGAAGACAGGATGAACCTGAATATCCATTAGGCTGTGAAGTCAGCCTAGTTACAGTGGCTGAGGAGGCCGAGAGCGTCAGACAGCTCAGTGTTAAGTACAACTGAGCTGTCCTGCTGCTTCGGAGTCCTCAGCTTTTGCTGCTCTCAGAGCTATGAATTCCTGTCTGACCATAATCACGGTCCATAGTACGATGATTGTATCAATGCCAAGCGAGCCGTAATAAATACCGGATACGCCTAATACTCTGGGGAGCAGCAGCATTACTGGAACATAGAACACCAGTTGTCTGGCAATCCCGATGAGCACGGCCGGTCTTCCCTTATTAATAGAAGGGAAGAAGGTCATTGCCATGAAGATCGAAGATAAGAGGGGCAAAATGGCCATATAAATTCGGAAATGCAAGAATTGGGCCCCTGTGAAAGCTTGATCGGGCAGCATCATTCCCAGAATGAACTGCGGAGCGACCATTGAAAGGATCCAGAATGGCAAGGTTAACAACATTGAGGCGAATGTGAAGACTTTATACGAGCTAATGACCCGGTCATACTGTCTAGCGCCATAGTTTATTCCGATAACAGGCTGAAGTGCGCGCATTAGACCGAAGATTGGCGTGAGCAGGAAAGTGAATATACGGAATACGACCCCGTAGAAAGCGATATCGAGCGTTGTACCGTATTTGGCAAGAGCGTTGAATACGATGACGGCCTGCACTAAATTCATAATGTTCATGATCAGCGAGGACATTCCCAGATTTGTGATCGATTTAAGAATAGAACCATTCCAATAAAAGGCGAACGTGCTCGTCTTAAAGGAAGAGAATCCGCCCTTAAAATAAATCCAGCCCAACAGCGTATATACAATCATGCCGATGTTGGTGGCCCATGCTGCACCCTCTACCCCCAGATTAAGAAGAACGACAAGAATATAATGAAACGCAACGTCAGCTACCAGGCCGATCGCCATCAGCAAAGCCGCGGATTTCATCTTGCCTTCTGCCCGTATGATCATGTTAGCGGCCAGGCCATAGATCCAGAAGAATGAGCAGAGGACTGTGATTCGAAAATACTGATCGCCGAAAAATAATGCTTCGCCTTCTCCACCCATCATTTTGATGAATTGTGTAGAGAAGACCAGACCAAGGATCATATAGATGCCTGTGACAATTAGAGCGAGGCAATTAACATTTCCAAGCAGTCGCTTCTGGGTGCTCTTGTCCTGACGACCGATAGCAATGCTTAATACGGATCCTGCTCCGACCCCGATAAGAGAGCCTAATCCTGCACTGATCTGGCTTAGCGGATAGGCTACCGAGACGCCGGCTAATGCGTTCTCGCCAACATATCTACCAACAAAAAAGGCTGAAATGACGGCATTTAAGCCATATAAGACCATAGCGATGATAGCTGGCCAGGATAATCTAATCATGACTTTGTATAGCTTCTCATTTAATATGAGCTTCGTTTGATCAGCCTTCTCTAATGTACTTTCCTCATTCAAGGTGAACCCTCCCGGAACATTGATTTATTAAAGAATGTAATATAAAATCAACTAAATGATATTGATAATCATTATCATATAATTCGGGTTTTACAGCGTCAATGAGTGGAGAGCAACTATGGTTTTTAGAGGAAAAGCTTAGGCTTCCAGCAGTAATTACAGGGAGGATGAGCCTTGGGGAACATATTGGATAAGCTGTTTCTGCCCTATTTGTCCGGGATCGGGCTGATGCCTGTGGAGAAGGAGCATAACTTCAAACGCAGCGGTTATTGCTATTGCCTTGCCCCGACAGAAGGAAGAGGGTACTACTGGATATATCCCATAGATCGCTGGCACGCGATCGCCGTATGCGACCTTGTATTTTATCGTGACATATCCTTTCTATGCGAGCACCCAGCATCCTTAAGTCTAGGGTATTATGAATCACCGTTGGCCCATCTGATTTGCAGCAGGAAGGCTTCACGGACAGAGAATCTGATCGCCTGCATGGGTAATGAGAGTATACATAGAGAGACTTTTCAGAAGAATATGCCTATTCGGGGCGTTAGCATAAATTTGCTTCCAGAGTTCTACCAAGAGATTCTGCCGACAAAATATTCAGAGGATTTCCAGGCTTTACCTACGATCTGCACAAGGCTCGACGGAACGGGAACCATCCCGGAGGTGGAACAGATATTAAAGCAAATTCGCGCTTCTAAGCCGACAGATCATTTTGCGCGAATGTATTATGAAGGCAAGGTTCTGGAGATTATTTCACTGGTGATGCAGTGGGGAACGAATGAGCTTATGGTCCATGCTGCTCATGAAATCCCCGGTAAGGATTTGGAGGCCTTGGCCAGGGTAAAGACCCATGTTGAACGGTATTATGCTGAACAGATCCCGTTGGCGCATCTCACAAGACTCGCTTGTATGAGCTCAAGTAAATTAACCAGCTATTTCAAACGGGCTTATGGATTAACGATTACCGAGTATGTACAGATAATCCGTACGGACAGAGCGAAGCGAATGCTGCTGGATTCAGCGAAGGGAGTTGGAGAAATTGCCTGCGATGTAGGGTATCAGAGGCATGCCAGCTTCTCCGAAGTGTTCAAACGGATAACTGGACTAACACCAAATGAATTTAGAAGACGAAGCAAACTGTAAACTCGCTGGCAAAGCGTAATTTGGATAAACTTCCGATAGAAGTGGCTATGGTTATTTGTCTGCGAGCATGATAGGTTGGAGGAAAAGATACAATGATTAGTTCACCATATATAGGTGAGACGAAGCAGGGGGTATCGATTCCATTGAGTATAAGCATACGTGAGGTATTAGAGCTGTTGGCAGACTCTGATGGAGGCTCGCCGGAGAACGGTGTCGACAGGCTCGAGTATGGGGACCCGGATACAGCGGTGAAGGGGATTGCCACAGCTTTCATTGCCAGCCAGCATGTCATTGAAAGGGCGAAGTCCCTCGAAGTCAATTTACTGATTACCCATGAAGGTTTATTTTATAATCATTTTCAGCCGGGGGAACAGATTGCAAGAACAGACGTAGTACGTGAGAAGAAAAGTATGATCGAGCAGAGTGGAGTTGCCATCTATCGCAATCATGATGGGGTACACCGCTCCCAGCCCGATGGAATAACCTACGGCTTGGTACGGGAATTGGACTGGTTAGATGAACTGGATGGATATCGTTCATTTGCTGCGATGATCAGACTGCCGGGGCTGACGGTTGCGGAAATAGCAGCTCATGTTAAGAACAAGCTAGGCTTGGGACAAGTGCGTGTCGTCGGAGATCGCACGATGTCGTGCGAGAGAATCGGAGTTTTGGTTGGCTATAGAGGCGGGGGAAATCCGGTGATTCCTCTATTTGAGCGCGAAAATCTCGATTTAATCCTATATGGCGAGGGACCAGAATGGGAAACGCCGGAATATGTTAAGGATTCAATCTCTCAAAACAAGCCGAGGGCACTTGTGATCCTAGGACATGCGGCGAGTGAGGCACCGGGGATGAAATATTTAGCTGAATCGCTCCAGACGAAGCTGCCTGATATACCTGTTCATTTTATTTCTGAGGCACCGTTATTTGAAATTTTATAATTAAAGTGCGTGTTCAAAAAGGCCGGTTTTCAGCACCGAGAAGGTTGAATGAAGCTAGGGCCTGAGGAGCGGAGCGTACGTAGTTTGTACGTGAGCACCGGAAGGCCCGGCTGAATTCAAGATTCGATGTCGAATTTGCTTCTTGACTCACTTCGTGATCAAAAGCGGACTCTTTGAACAACCTCTTAAAATAAGGAACCCTTGAATCTGCCATGATGGTCATGGCCTGGATTCGAGGGTTCTTTTCTTGCTTGGCTGTGAAGCTATAGGGTTAGCTGTTTATTTTGCCGCATTATATTTATCCAGGTATTCCTTTACCTTGGCCGGATCAGCCGTCAGCTCATTGCCGGTCTTGACGATCGGACTAACAGTCGAGACCGCCTTGATCTTCTTGTTGTTATAGAATTGCAGGAACTCATCTTGATTGATCGAGTAGAGCACGGCTTTTCTCAGATCATCGCTCTTGGCTACATCACGATTGCTCGTATTGAACAGCAGATAGGATACAGCGTTGCTCTCAATACTTTGCAGCTTCAGCTTGCTGTCGCTCTCTATCGTATCATATTTCGTCTCCGGTACACCGTAGAAGAGTTGGATCTCACCGCTGCGCAGTGCGGACAAAGCGCTATCGGTATCGGCGATAAAGCGGACTTTTACAGTTGAGATCTTTGGTTCGGATTCTGTACCTTTGCGATAGCCAGGATTCTTGTAGAAGATTCCTTCATAGTCATTTTTGGAAGACAAAATATAAGGTCCGCTGGCATACAGAGTATTGTTGTATTTGCTTCCTTCCGTAACTGTGTTCTGATCCCCGTAAGGAATATCCTTATTAACATCGAACTTGGCTACATCATAAGTATTGATGCTCTCCACTTGCTTCTTGGAGACAATCCCGGCAGACTGGTGTGCCAAGTAATTCAGCACTTGCGGGAAAGGCTCAGTCGTTGTCAGCTTCACAACCTGGTATTTACCTGCTTTGTTGTCGGCTTGGTTCTTGTCAGCTACGAGTTCTTTGATCTTCGTATCGAGTCCAGCTTCCAGCGCTTCCTTGATTGTGCCGCTGCCCGAAGATTGCTTCACATTGTCCAGAGCGGCCAGGTCAGTAACGGTCTCAACGGTTTTAATATGCTCATGCAGGCTGTATGTACGGTGATCTGGTACCGAATTTTTGTCCTTGGCCCGGTCGAGGGAGAAGATGACGTCATCCGCACCTACGCGCTCACCGGTGTCGACAGCCTTTTTGTTATCGATTTTGGCAAAGTTAATGTCGTCTCTAAGGATGAAGTAATATTCCGTATTGCCTTCTGCGATGCTGTGATTATAGGATAGAGAGCCGTCAGAAGTAATTTTGTCATCATCCGTCAGATTAATCAGGCGTACATACATATTTGTGTTAAGCTGGTTAATCGATCCGTCATTGCCTTTGATCGGGTCCAGGGATGTCAGGACTGAAGCAGATTGCGTCAGAATAAGCGGCTCCTTGTCCCGTTTGGATATATCGTTGAAATCAATGGTCTCCCAAGCCAGGGAACGGGATTTCGAGAGTCGGACAGTATCCGGGTTCAGCACATCCTTGTTCACTGCCTGGCTCTTCAGGGAAATATAGAGCGGAGCAATATAAGCTTTGTCAAATACGAGATGCTGTTCCAATTGCTTGTAGGTCTCTGTGTATTGATCCGGCGTCTGGGCAGCAGCTTCATCGATTAGCTTGTCCAGCTCAGGATTAGAGATAATGCTGTAGTCGCCACCGGTCTTGAACAGCGATCTAACGGCATAATCGGGATTCCCGGTAACGGTTGTCCAGCTGGACAGGGCGATATCGAAGTTACCCGCGTCCTCCTGTGCCTTGAAGCTGCCGTAGTCTGGTTGAATGTTCAGCTTCACATTGAAGCCATTCTTTGTTAATTGGTCGCGAATAATATTAATATCTGATTCATTTGAACTCATGCTAAGCACTTCAATATCCACCGAGGTATTGTTCGGGGCAGGTGTTGTTCCAGAGTTATCTGGGTTACTTGCTACATCTGTCTTGGTTTTCACGGAGCAACCGCTCGCCACCAGCACAAACGTAAGCAGTAGTGCAAGCAAAGAAGATTTTTTCATGAATAGTTCCCTCCTGAATTGTTGTTATATATATTGATTCATTCTCATACGACAAATGAGAGGCGAGCCTCCGCATAGCTGATGAAAATGAAGGCCAACCGCAAATGGTAAAAACTAATGCCAGGTAAAGATATGAAGCTAGCTTAATTTAGGATCCAATGCATCGCGAAGCCCGTCTCCAAGAAAGTTAAAAGATAGAACGAGAGCGATGATGGCCAGCCCAGGATAAATAGCCAAGTAAGAATTTGTCTCCAAGTAAGTGCTGCCCAACTTCAGAATATTTCCCCATTCCGGGATATGCGGCTCTACGCCGAGGCCGAGGAAGCTGAGACTGCTTGTAGAGATCACCGCTGCACCGATCGTTAAAGTCGCTTTAACAATCATGGGTGCGAGCGAGTTCGGAACGATATGCTTGAAGATGATCGCAGTATCTTTGGATCCGAAAGCTCGGGCAGCATCTACATATTCGAAGGTAGAGACTAGCAGTACATTGGCCCGCATCGTCCTGGCGTAAGTAGGAATGGAGCCAATGCTTAGCGCCAGGATCAGGTTAATGGTGTTGGCGCCGAAGGCGGCTATAATCGCAATCGCTAGCAGAACCCCAGGAATCGCATATAGAATATCAAGCAGCCGCATAATGATATTGTCGGTGCGCCGTCCATAATAGCCGGATACCGCTCCAAGGATACCGCCGATAACGAGAGGGATCGCTGTAGAGATCAGTCCAACAATCAGGGAAGTACGTGCACCGAATATGATGCGCGAGAATAGACATCTGCCGAAATTGTCCGTACCAAGCGGATAAGCAAGACTCGGATGCTGCAATATAGCGCTGTAGTTATTCTCGGTTGCCATCGCGTAATCGAAGGTGAATAGGCTACAGATCGATATCGAGAACAGGAAAATGATAAAGAACAAGCCGATCATCGCCGCCGTATTTCTCGTGATTTTCTCCCAGATATCCTCCCACTTTGCCGAGGCGGGATTTCCTTGGTTGCGGATCTTCAGCAGCAGATTGATGCCGAGCAGTAGAGCAAATAGATTGCCAGTAGTGGCGGTCAGGATTAGTAGACAAGCAACGACTGACATCCACGAGGCGATGGGTTGGTGACCACGTACATACTTCGCCACAAGCAGCAATGCGATGAGATGAAATAGACTTACGATTACTAGAATGAACATCGCCGGCAGGAATGTATCTGATACATACGGCTTGAACAGATTGAGCGCCGATACCGCAATGACAAAGATACCTGTAAGTAATGTATATACAGCCAGGGCATATTCCGGGGTCCTCTGCTTCTTAACGAGATAAAAAGCCGAAGTGACCGTGAATAGATTCCCTGTCACAATACTAGCCAACTGTACATAGCCGAGTGCACGCGTGAAGCTTCTAATCTCTCCGTATAGGAGAATATCTCTCCTGATCAGCAGGGTAATGGCCGTCTGAATGATAGTGAACAGCGCATACGCAACAAAAGCGGCAAAAACATATGGCTTAACTGTCTGTGCTGAGAAATTGTAGCTGTTCAGCAGCAGCAGTACGGATAAGGCAAGGGAGACCACCAGAGCGAAGATCGCTTTGCTGTATTCCTCGGAAGTTTTCAAGTTCGTCTTGATCATATCTACACCTGCTTTAATATTGTTTCATCCTGGTTCGGATTCTTGGATCGAAAAAGGCATACAGAATATCGATAATGACGTTGATCAGCGATATCGTGATTGCGGTATAGACAACCCCGCCCATAATGCTCGGGATATCAGGAATAAATTGCTTATCTACGATATAGCTGCCGATCCCGCTAATATTAAATACTTTCTCGGTGACCGCCGATCCGCCCAGCATACCGCCGAATTGCAAGCCGATGACGGTAATGATCGGGATCATCGCATTGCGGACCGCATGTCTCCAGAGCACTTGACGTTTGCTGAGCCCTTTAGCTTTGGCTGTAATAATGTAATCCTCATTGATGACTTCCAGGGTGGAAGAACGGGTCATTCTGGCAACTGATGCAGTAAGCCCAGTTCCTAGCACGATCGTCGGCATGATGATCGACAGCCAGTTCTGCGGATTATACGTGGCCGGCAGCCAGTGAAGCTTGATCGAGAAATTCAATATGAAGATGAGTCCCTGCCAGAAGCTTGGAATAGACAAGCCGATCAGGGCAATAAACATAAACGTATAATCCCAGAAGGAATTGCGCTTCATCGCTGATATAATCCCCACGGGTATGGCGATGATCATGGATATTAGCAGGGAGATCATCGTCAGCGTAAAGGTAATTGGAAACTTCCTGGCGATTGTCGCTGTCACCTGTTCATTGCCGGAGAACGATTTGCCCAGATCGAAGGTGGCGATTCCCTTGATGTTGTTCCATAGCTGGGATAGATAGGACTGGTCAAGTCCATAGATTCTATTAAAGTTAGCGATCTGTTCTTCCGTAGCCGTCTCGCCGAGAATATTCGCTGCCGGATTCATCGGTGACAAATGAAGAATTGTAAAGACGAGCACCGATACACCCATAATGACGAGCAGACTCATAAGCAATCTCTCAAACACATATTTCACATAAGGGCTGCTATAGAGAAAGATCAGCAGATACATAAGAATCCCAGGAATGAATGAGAGGAGCAGAAAGACCCGGTTCTGAATACACGAGGCAAAAGTCTCGGCATAGCTTAATCTCTGTTGTCCGTTAAGTAGTAGCTTGCGATTCGTGCTCTCGGTCAGCTCCTCCTGAAATCTGGCCTTGGCTATTTTATGGGCCTCGCGCTCCGTCTGCTCCGCGCTTACGTTCTGTTTGAAGAATTGCTGTTTTCTCAGTAGCTGCTCTCGCGTCTCTTCTAATAGTTGCCCCATATAGCCGGATTCAAGTAATTCGTGATGAGTCTCGTCAAGTAGAGTGTGATAGACGTCATTCTTTCGGCGAGATAAGTGAAATAGTAGAACAGCGAGATTAACGGGTGCTCCCAGGATTAGTAAAAAATATTTATAGGAAGGATTCCGCAGCATTTTGGCATAGGTGTTACTTATGTAATGGATAAAATGCGATTCTCTAGTTTGCTCTTTGGTCGCTCTAGCAACTTCCACAACAGTTCCCCTCCTGATGTAACAATTTGCATTATTCCGATGGATATAGTATATATTATGGTAGGTTGTTTTTTATGTCAACACTCGAAATGATAGATTTAACGATAATACATACTAGACAGGTGTGATTAATGTGGAAACTATACTACAAGTGAAGGATTTAACGGTTTCCTTTCAGACACGTGAACAAGAAGTTGAAGCGGTCCGCGGGGTAAGCTTCGAGGTTAGAAAGGGAGAGACCCTGGGGATTGTAGGGGAATCCGGCAGCGGGAAGAGCGTAACGGCTCGTTCGATTATGCGTTTACTGCCTTCGCCGCCTTCATATATGAAAGCAGGAGAGATTACTTTTCTAGGTAAAAACCTGGCCGATTATTCGGAAAAAGAGATGGAAAGCATTCGTGGTCGTGATATCGGCATGATCTTTCAAGACCCGATGACATCCTTAAATCCGACCATCAAAATCGGAAAACAGATCTCAGAGAGTCTGATCAAGCATCAGCAACTATCGAAGAAGGAAGCGAAGCAGCAGGCTCTGGAAATGCTCAAGCTGGTAGGGATCCGCAATAGTGAAGTCAGGTATAATCAATATCCGCATGAATTCTCCGGTGGGATGCGTCAGCGGGTTATGATCGCGATTGCCCTGGCATGCCGTCCTGCTCTGCTGATTGCCGATGAACCGACGACGGCACTTGATGTGACGATTCAGGCGCAAATTTTGAGTCTAATGAAGAATATCCAAGAGAAATTCGGTACCTCGATCATTTTAATTACACACGACCTTGGGGTGGTCGCCGGGATGTGCGATCGTGTCGTCGTTATGAAGGAAGGGGCAATTGTAGAGAGCGGTACGACCGAGGAAATCTTCGAAAAGCCCTCTCATCCGTATACGTTGAAGCTATTAAATGCGTTGCCAAGGCTGAACGAGAAGAAGAAGGCGAAGCCATCACCTCTTATCATAACGAACTCGGATAGTGCAAGTTCTCTGCTTGAGGTTAGATCGTTAAGACAGCATTTTGATTTGGGCAAAGGCAACATATTGAAGGCCGTCGATGATATCAGCTTCCATATCCGCGAGGGAGAGACGCTGGGTCTTGTCGGTGAGTCAGGCAGTGGCAAATCGACGACCGGTCGGGCAATTCTTCGCCTTCATCAGCCAACAGGGGGAGAAGTATTATATCAGGGGATGGCGGTGAACCGTCTAACTTCAGCAGAGATGAAGACGATGCGTCGATACATGCAGATGATCTTCCAGGACCCATATGCCTCGCTGAATCCTCGCTTCAAGGTGCTTGATATTATCGGGGAAGCGCTTGATGTCCATCGTCTTGTCGGCGGCAAGGAGGAACGGAAGAAGCGAGTTGAGGAACTGCTTGATATGGTAGGACTGGATCCATCCTTCGCCATGCGATATCCTCACGAGTTCTCGGGAGGGCAGAGACAGAGGATTGGAATAGCCCGTGCGCTTGCGGTCGAACCGAAGTTCATCGTCTGTGATGAGCCGCTCTCTGCGCTTGATGTATCGATTCAGTCACAGGTCGTCAAGCTGTTGGAAGAGCTGCAGCAGCGGCTTGGACTAACCTATCTGTTCATTGCGCATGATCTCTCTATGGTGAAGCATATCAGTGATCGAGTAGCTGTGATGTATATGGGCAAGATCGTGGAACTCGCCGAGAGCGAGGAGCTCTATGCCAATCCGCAGCATGAATATACCAAGTCGTTATTTAAAGCAATCCCCGTACCTGATCCGAAGATCGAGGCGAAAAAGACGAGATCGGCCCTCTACGATTATACCGAGGCGGACAAGTATCAGCTCGAGCATTCCAGATTAGTAGAGGTATCTCAGGGACATTGGGTGGCTATGTCAGGGGCATAATGAGTGATTATTCCCCTTTCTCTTTTTAAATCTACTTTTTCTTGCTATACCAAGTTAGATGTGCTATTATCTTCTTTGTCAGGTTTTTTACTTCGGGACGTAGCTCAGCTTGGTAGAGCACCTGGTTTGGGACCAGGGGGTCGCATGTTCAAATCGTGTCGTCCCGATCAAGAACAGTCATTTGCGAATGGCTGTTTTTTTGTGTTTGCTGAAGAGTGTACAGAGTGGTAACGCCGTATATTTCCTGATTCTATCGGTCACAATATTAGTGCATGTTCAAAAAGGTCGATAGAAGGGGATCATCGTGAATATATTCCGTACAAAAAAGCAATGGAGAAGACGCTGGAAAAGGTGGAGACGTGCGATTTGGACCTTTAGTGCCTGCGCTGTGGTTGCGGCAATGGCATGGATGGGATTGCAGCTGTCTGGTCAGCTTGAGAAGCTGATGACCGGTGAGCCGCTCGCGCTTGAGACATTAGGCAAGCTGCGCAGCTATGCCGAGGATCAGGCTGGACCGCCATCCGCTGATTGGGTGAAGGGACTTCAGGATCGGAAGCGAGCTCGTATCGTCCATTTAAATAAAATATATACCTGTGGTGAGGAACGCTCTGTACTCGGGATAATGGATGCGAAGGAAATTGAAGTGTTAGCCAAGGAGCATCCAGAATGGACAGGACGGGTGGATGCGCTCGGCGAAGTCTGGCTGGAGGAACATATCGTCGGACTATCCGAGGAATGTCAGCGATCAGGGTATATGGGCATCGATAAAGATGGGAATTTGAGCTTATTCGAAGGACCGCCCAAGGAAGAGAAAGTACTGCGTACTTTTTTCCAATTGGATGTAGAGACGATGGAGAGTGTGCTGCCTGAAGATGTAGTGAGACAATTGCAACAAGGAATCCGGGTTCAGGATGTCGATGAATATAACAGTGTGCTGTCAACCTTCAGTGATTTCGCGGTGGAAGTATCGCAGGAAGCACTAAAACAGCATAAATAAGAACAAGGCCAGACCGGGAGTTATTCCATAAGTAGTGATATCTACTTGGGATAGCTCCTTTTGTTATTCCCTCAAACTTTTTCCGCAAGGGTGGAAATCTTTTGTTATAATGAAGTGAATACATATGTTCGCTTATCGGACATGCGTTCTTCCCGGCTCGGGGAAGCGGAAATTAGAAGGTTACTGGAAGAATTCTTGATATAAAGGCTTGAAACCTGAGTTCAAAAGGTCCAGTTTTCAGCACCGAGAAGGTTGGATGAAGCTAGGGCATGAGGAGCGGAGCGTACGTAGTTTGTACGTGAGCACTGGAAGGCCCGGCTGAATTGATTCGATGTCGAATCCACTTCCTTGAGTTGCTTCGTGTTAGATATAGAATTTATAAGTTATCAGCTATGCTGATGAAATTCTATATCGCAAGAAAACCAACCTTTGAGTCGCGATCGCTCATCACTGAATGGCCTCGTTGGAGGTTTTCTTATCAAAAGTGGATATTAGGGAGAGATTGTATTTGCGAATATTGGGGATAGACCCGGGAATTGCGATTGTCGGGTTCGGATTTATCGATAAAGAAGGCAGCAAATGTACACCGGTTCAGTATGGATGCATTGAGACGAAGGCCCATACGCCGGAGGAAGACCGGCTGCTCTATGTATATGAAGGAATGGTCCAGTTGATCGAGAAATATAAACCTGATGCGGTTGCACTCGAGAAGCTGTTCTTCAACCGCAACGTAACGACGGCGATGACAGTTGCACAGGCGAGAGGTGTGCTTGTGCTTGCAGCGGTCCAGAAGGGACTGCCAGTAGCCGAATATACGCCGATGCAGGTCAAGCAGGCCATCGTCGGATACGGGAAGGCGGAGAAGCGCCAGGTGCAGGAGATGACCCGGATGTTCCTGAAGCTGAAGGCGATTCCGAAGCCGGATGATGTGGCTGACGCATTGGCGATTGCTATTTGCCACGCGCATTCATACACTTTAAATTCCAAGTTAAATGAGGTATTGAGGTCATGATCGATTTTTTGCGAGGCCAAGTTGCTTATGTAGAGACGGAATATATTGTACTTGATGTACAGGGTGTGGGCTACCGCGTGTTCTGTCCGAATCCGTACGTATTCCCAGCCAAAGGGCAGGATGCGATTACGGTGTACATTCACCATCATGTCAGGGAGGATGCCCAGTTGTTGTTCGGATTTCCGACTCGGGAGGAGCAGCGGCTGTTCCGCAAGCTGATCGAGGTATCGGGAATTGGTCCGCGCGTAGCGCTCGGTATTCTTAGCGGCGGTAATCCGGATGGAGTGATTGCAGCGATTCATAATGAGAACATCGCTTTCCTGACTAAGCTGCCAGGAATTGGTAAGAAGACGGCGCAGCGAATGATTCTGGATCTTAAGGATAAGCTCGAAGGTCTGGGTGGTGCGACTCTGTTCAATCCGATCTCGGCGGATGTGTCAGAACTGGATGACGTCAATGTTACACCAGGCTGGCCGGAGGCTAGAGAAGCTCTGAAGGCATTGGGCTATACGGATGCAGAGCTTGATCGTGTGTGGGCGAAGTTGAAAGATCAATTGAAGCCAGATGAAGAGGTTGACTCGTTAATGAAGAAGGCCCTCAAGCTGTTGTATGCAGGTTAGAAGTACATGTTGAACAACCTCTAACAGGCGAGAGGGATAGAAGGAGAGTGGGAGAGCGGTGGAGGATCGAATCATTTCCGCGAATTTAATGATGGAGGATCAAGTGGAGGAGCTGAGCCTTCGGCCCCGCTA
This sequence comes from Paenibacillus lutimineralis, assembly GCF_003991425.1. Classification (NCBI taxonomy): domain Bacteria; kingdom Bacillati; phylum Bacillota; class Bacilli; order Caryophanales; family Paenibacillaceae; genus Paenibacillus; species Paenibacillus lutimineralis. Next base: position 5,101,529 of record NZ_CP034346.1, on the reverse strand, counting down.
CTTGTCTGAATATATTGGACAGAATCAGATCAAGGAGAACTTGAAGATATATATTGAAGCGGCTAAAATGCGCAAAGAGGCGTTGGATCATGTGCTGTTGTATGGTCCGCCAGGACTCGGGAAGACGACACTAGCCAACATTATTGCCAATGAGCTTGGCGTAAATCTGCGTACGACCTCAGGGCCAGCGATTGAGCGACCTGGAGATTTGGCGGCTTTGCTGACCAATCTACAAGAGGGCGATGTCCTGTTCATTGACGAGATTCATCGTCTGCATCGGACTGTCGAAGAGGTCCTGTATCCGGCGATGGAGGACTCGGCGCTGGATATTATGATCGGCAAGGGACCAAGTGCACGTTCCGTACGCCTTGACTTGCCGCCTTTTACATTAGTGGGGGCTACGACCCGGGCTGGACTGTTGTCTGCACCACTCAGGGATCGGTTCGGCATCGTCAGTCGGCTCGAGTTCTATACGATGGAAGAACTGAGCTATATCGTATCTCGTGGTGCGGATATTTTCGGTATACAGATTGTTGGCGATGCAGCTGATGAGATTGCTCTACGTTCGCGTGGGACGCCAAGAATTGCCAATCGCCTGCTGAAGCGAGTGCGCGACTATGCCCAGGTTCGCGGTGATGGAATGATTACGGAGGCAGTTGCCGGAGAAGCGCTGCAAATGCTGCAGGTGGATCCGAAGGGCTTGGATATGATCGACCACAAAATGCTCAATGCGATGATCACCGGCTTCCGGGGTGGTCCCGTTGGACTAGATACGATCGCAGCAACAATCGGCGAAGAGAGCCAGACGATCGAGGATGTCTATGAGCCTTATCTGCTGCAAATCGGTTATTTACAGCGGACACCGCGTGGCAGAATTGTAACAGCTGCTGCTTACAATCACTTGGGAATCCCTTATCCAGAAGACAGGGGCTAAAGCCCGGCTCCCCTCCCTTGAGGGCCGAATACAGATAATAAGTGCTTATTTGCACCTAAAAGTAGCCTTTGTACCCTAAACAGGGAAGATAACTGCATTTATACAACTATTTGGATCGATTTTCTGACGATCGAGGCTTTAGTCAGGAAATAGTTGCACCTGTGCAGCTATTTCTTCATTTCATGCAGGCTTTTAGGTTATAAGTGTATATTTGCAACTATTCGTTTGAAGCAATTATTGACATTACAATAAAAAGACAACACGAAGGAGGAGCGAACAAGTGAAGGAGAAGAAGACAACATTCAAGCTGTTAAAATGGGGAAGGGGGATATTAGCGGGAGTTTTGCTGGCAGGGGCTCTACAGCTTCCTGTATCTGCACCCGTATCTGCCGATGATTGGTCGGGGGATCGCGTACGCGTAGCGATGTTCCTTGATCTTGGCAGTACCTATAAATTAACAGTACCGGCAGTGACCTTAAAACCAGGATCCGCGATGGATTTGGTGCTTCAGACTTCCTTTGGCGGCAATAATTCATTGCTTACCCTGGATTCCGGCCAAACTGTGCGTTTCAGCGCAGGAAGCAATAGAATTAAAGCGGCGGAGAGCTCCGACTGGAAATCGATTGCCGCAGCTGTTAAAAAGCTGCAGGGTACGGCAGACCGTCCTGTGGCTTACGCTGTAGAGCAGTCGGGAGGCACAGTCTATCAAATTTATACTGGGCCTTATGCGAGCGCGGCAGAAGCTAAGAAAGCGGTAAGTCGAGTATCCGGCAGTTTGTCTGGAGTTATTAGCGGACAAGCTCCTTCTGTCAAAGGCGGCTATTATTATTCCGCAGGGGTCCTTGGCAGCAAGTCAGAAGCGGAAGCTCTAAGAAAATCTGTGTCTGCTGCTGGTGTGGATGCCTATCTCGTCTTGATTGGGCAGCAGCAATATACGGTATGGGCTGGTGGAGCAGCGAGCGAGTCTGAATTGTCAGCAGTGCGTGGTTCATTACCGCAGGCTTCCTGGTCCCAGGTTGACGATTCCGAGCCAGGAGTGATCGTGCAACAGGACGTAACGCTTAATCTCAATTCGCCGTCCCCAGTGGATCACTACGAGCTGAGAGGGACGGATAGCAAGTTGATTGTTAATGGAGATGATATGCTTGCAACCCAGGTCGTCGAAAGATCGGGGCGCAATTATCGAGGGAGTTTTGAGATTAGCCAGCTTAACGGTCAACTCGCCCTTGTCAATGAACTTCCACTCGAGAAATATTTGTATTCGGTAGTTTCCGGGGAAGTTCCAGCATCTTGGCCACAGGAATCCTTGAAGGCACAAGCCGTTGCTGCGCGCAGCTATGCCCTCTATTCAGCCTCGACGAATCGGTTCAAGGTCGCCGGGCTCATCGATACGACTCTGAGTCAAGTATATAACGGTGTGGATAACGAGAAGGACAGCATCATCGAGGCAGTTAATAGCACTGCAGGTGAAGTTATCAAGTCCAATGGTAAAATTGTCGAAGCCATATTCTCGTCCAACAGCGGCGGCGTGTCGGCTGATTCTTCCGAGGTATGGGGCAGTGTGAATCCGACATTCTCGAGCGTAAACAGTGAATGGGACAAGGCGGCACAGGCCGCGCTAAAGTCGTGGTACTATGTTTTGCTGTCTAACGGTAAGACGGGATACGTACGTGAGGATAATACAGAATTGATTGGCGGAACTACAGCTGCTGGCTTGAAGAAGCTAAGTGTAACGACTAATTCCGTAGCAGTTCGGCCTCTGCCACAGATTCAATCCGATGTCGATCCTGTAGCTAAGCTGAACCCTGGTGATGAGGCTATCGTACTTGATAAAGTCGATGAATCTAGCACTTATGCATGGATTCGCGGTCCATTTACATCGGATCAATTAGTGAAGTCTCTAAGCGGCAAGACCTCTACGCCGGCTCCGTCGTCGATCTATAATATGGAGGTTACACAGAGAGGACCTTCGGGTCGGGTCACGCAGATCAAAGCGAACGGGCAGAATCTTGATGTGAAGTACCCAGATGCCTTCCGTTCCGCGTTAGGTAGCTTGCCAAGCACCCTGTTTGATATTAAGGCAACGGGAAGGTATACTGTACTGGGTGCTTCAGGAGCGACTACAAGCGGTACAGCAGCTTCTGGCACATCTGTTCTAACGGCTTCCGGTCAGAAAACCTGGAGCGGCGGTAATATGGTCGTTATGGATGGAGACGGGGTTGCTCGTGTGGTTGACCAATCCAATCAGTTCCTCTTTGTAGGACGCGGCAACGGGCATGGCCTTGGACTATCCCAGTGGGGAGCCAAGGGAATGGCGGATGCCGGGTATGATTACCAAAAGATTTTGCAACACTACTACCAAAATGTAACTATCGTTAAGGAATGAACAAGATATGGATATAAATATGTACGACTTTGAGCTTCCGGAAGAGCTGATCGCTCAGACCCCTTTGTCGGATCGGAGCGCTTCGCGCTTGCTAACGCTGGATAAGCGCAGTGGAAGCACCAGGCATCATCATTTCTCGGAGATTACCCAGTATTTACAGCCAGGGGATACTCTTGTACTGAATGATACAAGAGTGCTTCCGGCTCGCCTCTTCGGTGTCAAAGAAGATACAGGAGCTAAGGCGGAAGTACTGCTGCTCAAGAATTTGGGAAATGACAGCTGGGAAGCATTAGTGAAACCTGGCAAGAAGCTTAAGACGGGATCAGTCATCGTCTTCAGTGATGAGCTGAAGGCGGTTATTGAATCAGAAGGAGAGATGGGTGGCAGAGTGCTGCGCTTCTCTTACCAAGGAATTTTCAATGAAATTCTCGATCGGTTGGGACAGATGCCGCTGCCTCCTTATATTAAGGAAAGATTAGATGATCAGGAGCGTTATCAGACGGTCTATTCCAAGCACGAGGGGTCTGCGGCGGCGCCGACGGCGGGATTGCATTTCACGGAGGAACTGCTGGAGCAGATTCGCAATAAAGGGGTTGACATCGCTTTTGTAACGTTGCATGTCGGGCTCGGCACATTTCGTCCGGTATCCGTTGACCGCATAGAGGATCATGTGATGCATGAGGAATATTATGTCCTGCCGCAGGAGACGGCTGATCTCTTGAATGCTACTAAGCAGCGGGGCGGGAGAGTCGTTGCTGTTGGCACGACATCAGCGCGGACACTGGAGACTGTGGCGCAGAAGTGCGGTGATGGTCCAATCGTGAAGAGTAGCGGCTGGACGGGAATTTTCATTTATCCCGGGTATACGTACAGGCTGGTCGATGCTTTGATTACTAACTTCCATCTGCCGAAGTCTACGCTGGTGATGTTAGTTAGTGCGTTAGCTGGGCGGGAGAATATATTAAATGCTTATCGGGAAGCGATTGAGCAGAAATACCGTTTCTTCAGCTTTGGCGATGCGATGTTTATTTATTAGGTCTACGGAATGAGGGAACAACGTGACAGCTGCAATTACTTATGAACATATCAAAACTTGTAAACAATCCGGAGCAAGGCTCGGGATCGTGCATACTCCGCACGGAAGCTTCGAGACTCCGATCTTCATGCCAGTAGGCACCTTGGCTACGGTCAAGACAATGAGTCCGGAAGAACTGAAGGAGATGGAAGCGAAGATTATTCTCAGCAACACTTACCATCTGTTCCTACGTCCGGGTCATGAGATTGTCCGCGAAGCTGGCGGACTTCATAAATTCATGAACTGGGATCGGGCGATTCTGACCGATAGCGGCGGATTCCAAGTATTCTCTCTAAGCGAGATGCGGAAGATTTCCGAGGAAGGCGTTCATTTCCGCTCCCATCTGAATGGTGACAAGCTGTTCTTATCGCCTGAAGTTGCTATGGAAATTCAAAACGCCCTTGGCTCGGATATTATGATGGCATTCGATGAATGCGCACCTTATCCTGCAGATTATGACTATGTGAAGAAGTCGATGGAACGGACGACGAGATGGGCAGAGCGTTGCCTGAAGAGCCATGCTCGACCGCACGATCAAGGACTGTTCGCGATTGTGCAAGGGGGCATGTATGAAGACCTACGCAAGCAGAGCGCGCGGGATTTGACTTCGCTCGATTTCCCGGGGTATGCTATTGGTGGACTGAGTGTAGGCGAGCCTAAGCATCTCATGTATGAGGTTTTGGATTACACAGTTCCACTCTTGCCAGCAGACAAGCCTCGGTACCTGATGGGTGTTGGGTCTCCGGATGCATTGATCGAGGGAGCAATACGTGGTGTCGATATGTTCGACTGTGTACTGCCGACTCGGATTGCCCGCAACGGAACAACAATGACGAGCCAGGGAAGACTGGTTGTTCGCAATGCCCAGTACGCCAGAGATTTTGGACCATTGGATCCTGAATGTGACTGCTATACATGCCGGAACTATTCCAGGGCTTATCTGCGTCACTTGATTAAGAGTGATGAGACATTTGGATTGCGGTTAACTACATATCACAATCTGCATTTTCTGCTTAATCTGATGAAGAAAGTGCGGCAGGCGATTATGGACGATAGACTGCTGGATTTCAGGGACGAATTCTTCGAACAGTATGGTCTGTTTGGCAATGACAAAGGATTTTAAATTAATTAGGAGATAAATGGAAGGAGGATAAGAACATGTTTCAACTTGCAGAAGGTGCAGCAGCGCCATCGACATCTGGCCAATTGCTATCCTTTGTAGTGCCTCTTATTATTATGTTTGCGGTATTTTATTTCTTGCTGATTCGTCCGCAAAAGAAAAAACAGAGTACACGCAATAACATGCTGAATGCTTTGCAAAAGGGCGATAAGATTGTAACAATCGGCGGTTTGCATGGTACGATCTTAGAGTTGACAGACGACACCGTTGTACTTCGCGTCAATGATGTAACTAAGCTTACATTCGAGCGCAGTGCGATTAGTCACCAAGTTAAAGAGTCGTAAGTTTAATCCGTTAATCCTTGAGTGAATAACAAAAAGAGCCTAAATTCAGGCTCTTTTTTTTTTGTATCCGCTAACGTCTATTCAAATTGACTCCAAATACACCTCCGATCGCGCCGATGATCAGTGCTGGCAGCAGTAAGAGCCATGTAGCAAGCTGAATCGAGCTGTCGAGGGCTAGGAAACTGATTACAAATACGAGAATTCCATAGATTAGACCTGTGATGCAGCCTTGGTACATACCTTTCATCTGAGCGCGCTTGCCGGAGACTAGTCCTCCGAATAGGATAGCTATGGAATGAACGATGTAAGTATACAAGCCAAGCTCCTGCTCCTCTAGCATATTGGACTGTAGAAGCAGAGAGAGTACGAGAGCGCCGATCATCATCCAGAGAAAAGCGTACCACAGCCCGGATATGGTCGGATGGGAAATACGGATTGAAACGATGCGGCGGATGAAATTCATGACGCGTTCCTCCATTCCTATTAATAGTGCATGTTCAAAAAGGTCGGTTTTCAGCACCGAAACTTATGCTTCCGATGTACGTTTCTCCGAAACGCTTCAGTTGGATGAAGTCAGGGACGAAAGGAGCGGAGCGTAGGCAAAACCTACGTGAGCACCTGAAATGGTTTCGTAGGAAACATAACTTCTTAAGCATCTGCTTAGTCCCCACTGAATTAAAGATTCGACGTAGGGATACCTCTTGATTCACTTCGTGTTTGAACAACCTCTATTGATATTATTTTATGGTCAAGCAGGGGAGGTTATGACAACTCAGAAGTATGTCAGTTGTTCAGTTCTTAATCCATCTCCGTAAAATTGGAATTCGGCTAATATCATGCCAATCTATCAGTTTCATGCCTGCGGACAGGATTAAGTAGATCACTACAGCGATCAGTGAGGTAATGATGAAGCGAAATCCCTTACTTGAGATAGTAAGTAATTCGTTATAGAGATAGGCTGCGGCCCCGCTCATGATGATCATCAGACAAGCGACTTTTAAAATATCAAGCAAGGGAAATCGGAAGCGAAGCGCGCGTGAGACGCTGAAGCCATGCAGTATAGTAACGACAACAATGTTGATAATGATCGCGAAAATAGCTCCGTAAATGCCCATGCTAGGGTTCGAGGCGAGATAATAGATGAGAACTAGCTTGACGGTAGCCCCGATTAAAGTATTGATCAATGCCCGCCCAGGTTTGTCTAGTGCTTGTAGTGTGGCTTGCAGCGGGGCTTGCACATAGGAGAAGAGGGCGATCGGAGCCATAACTTTCAGCATTCCTGCGATACTCCCGTTGTCGTATAGAAGCTGGCAGAGCGGTTCGGCCAAGACATACATGATCGCTGCAAAAGGTGCGCCGGTCACTAGCGCCAGCCTGATCGATTGATGAAGTCTTAGATGAATCGTTCGCATATCCCCTTTGGCCTGAGCTTCCGCCAGAGAAGGAACAAGTGATATGGCAAGCGAAGAGGTCAATGCGCCCGGCAGCAGCAGGAGCGGGATGATCATCCCCTGTAACGCGCCATATTGAGAGGTGGCGATGGCTGTGGCGACTCCAGCTATGGCGAGGCTGCGTGCTGTAATAATGGACTCTAACAGGTAAGACATCGAACCAACTAAGCGACCACCAGTTACTGGAATAGCCACTTTGAGGATCTGCCAGATCTGTGAGAAAAAGGAGTTCTTGTCCTGTTGCCCTATGACGACGGGAGCCGTTGCAGCATTGGATGGATTTTTCCGGCGTATACGGCTATATTGCCATAGCAAGACTACGAGGCCGACAATCTCCCCGAATACGACTCCAAGCATCGCTCCAGCTGCGGCATACTCGATTCCCAAAGGAAGGAACAGGTAGGAGAATAAGAGGACACAGACAATTCTTGCAATGGTCTCTGTGACTGATGAGACGGCGGAGGGGACCATGTTCTGCTTCCCTTGGAAATACCCGCGATAGACGGAAGACACAGCGACAATGACGATCATTGGGCTCATCGCGATAAAGGTGTGATAGACCCGTGGGTCTGTGAGAATATAGCGGCTTGCCCAAGGGGCCCCGAAGAGGCAGATGAACGTAAATAGAAATCCGACTGCCGTCGCGTAGACCAGGCTTGTCCGTAAAATAGTAGCAGATCGCTGTGGATTCCCCGCCGACTCTGCCTCGGCCACCAGCTTGGCAATGGCCAGCGGAATGCCGCCCGCTATGAGGGTAACAATCACCAAGAAAAAGGGATAGCCGAGCTGATACAAGCCAACGCCTTCTGTACCGATGATCCTTGGAAGCATAATGCGCGGAATGAAGCCGAGAATACGATTAACAACACTTGCCAAGAGCAGGATCATCGTGCCCTGGATAAAGGTTTGTTTATTCAAAGTGATTCCCTCTCTCCCTAAATAAGCCTCTACGAATATCAATGTTAATTAACCATATGCTGGTCCTGTCCCAATTCATGACTTGTCTTTAAGAGGAAGTTCAAAAAGTCCGATTATAATTCAATAATTCTATCAAGCAGGAATCGGAAAAATGAAGTAGAATGTTATTTAGATGGGGATGAGGAAGGAGGCACCAGGATGGCTGAAGAGGATTACACGAGGAAGGAACTGTTTGAGACGATCGAGAATTTGTGCCGCAGCAAAGTGGAAGAATTCCGAATGATCGGTTATGAACATGTGACTGAAGAGGAAATATGGAGCTGTGTCAGCCAGAAGTATGAAAAGAATGGCTTTCCGCCATTGCATCAATTGGTAAATGATATCCTTTCTTTGAAGATAACCCATTTTATGAATTATTTGACGATTTCAGCTTTTCGTGGATCCCATTTAGATTAAGGGGTCTTTTTTGTGCTCTATCACTAAAAAATGATCTTTCTGAACACAGGTATAAGAGTCGATCGTAATAAAAATGACAAAATTCGTTAAATTGACGGTCGATTCCTGCCTAGCTATAATAGGAATATTGAGAATTGAAAGGGGATCGAAGTACGGGATGAAAAGAATAGTGGCATTCATAACCGTCGTGGTTGTCGTATCAGCCCTGATGGGTTGGACAACCCCTGGTTTACTGAAAAGCATGCGTCTCGGCCTGGACTTGAAGGGCGGATTCGAGATTTTGTACGAGGCTTCGCCTTTGGAGGCTGGGGCTAAAGTAACAAAAGAATCGCTCGTCAAAACAGCGCAAAGCTTAGAGAAGCGTGCGAACAAGCTCGGTACGAGTGAGCCGGAAGTTACTACGGAAGGCACGAACCGGATTCGTGTGAAATTGGCCGGTGTGACCGACGAAGCAGAAGTGCGTAAAATGATGAAGGAGCCTGCGGAATTGACGTTCCGTAGTAAGGATGGAACTGAGAAAAACGCAGACGAATATAACAAGATCGAAATGATCGGTACCGACTTTGCCGAGAATGGCGCTGCGCTTCAGTTCGATAATATGAATAAGCCGCAGGTAAGCATCAAGGTGAAGAGTAAAGATAAATTTGCTGAAATAACGAAACGTTTGCTCGGTCAACCACTTGCTATTTATATGAATGATGAATTGATCTCAGCGCCAGTTGTACAAGCCGTTCTTACCGATGGAACAGCGTCAATCAGCGTTGGGGGCAGTATGGATGAAGCAAAAGAGCTTCGCGATGTTATCAACCTTGGCGCCTTGCCTTTGAAGCTTCATGAGAAATATTCGCAGAGCCTTGGAGCAACCCTTGGCCAACAATCGCTGAAGTCTACGATTGAAGCAGGTTTGATTGGCTCCGTGTTTATTTTAGTGTTCATGGTCGGAATGTACCGGGCACCTGGACTTATTGCTAGCTTTGCATTGATTTTACACACTTGGCTCTTGATTGCGGTGTTCGCGTGGGCGAACTTCACGTTGACTCTACCGGGGATTGCCGCGATCATTCTCGGGATCGGGATGGCCGTCGATGCCAATATCATTACCAACGAACGGATAAGAGAAGAGCTCAGGAGCGGCAAGAGCGTGATGTCGTCCGTAAAAGCAGGCGGCAAGCATTCACTCCGTACGGTTTTGGACTCCAACATTACGACGATTATTGTAGCTATCGTGATGTATATTTACGGAACTGGATCAGTTAAAGGGTTTGCCCTTGTGCTCATCGTGGAAATCGTGCTTAGTATCGCAACGAATGTTTACTTCGTCCGGTTCCTCCTTAACTTGCTGCTCAAGGCTGGTAAGCTGATGAAACCGAAATACTTCGGGGTTAAGGAGAGTGAGATTCGTGCACTTTGATAAGAGCATTAAAAGACTGGATTATGTCCATCTAAGTAAATATTTCTTCGCCATATCGATTGCTTTAATCGTACTTGGCGTAGCGTCTCTATCCTTTTTTGGATTGAATTATAGTGTAGATTTTCAATCTGGCTCCAACGTAGACGTGACGGTCTCGAAGTCGATTTCAAAGGGCGAGATTGAATCTGTTGTCAAGGATCTCGACATTGCAGAGGGAACAACCATTAATGTTGGGGAGGAGCGGATAAGCATCCGCTTCACGAAGGTTCTCAATGAAGATCAGGATGTAGCGTTGAAGAAAGAAATAAGCAAGCTCGATGAGAGTGCAGCATTTGAGGTTAATACCGTAGATACGGAAATGGCTAAGGAGCTGGCGCAAAATGCGATTAAAGCGGTTCTTATTGCGTGCTTAGGGATTATTATTTATGTAAGTATCCGTTTTGAATGGCGTTTTGCTATAGCAGCTGTTATTTCTTTGCTGCATGATGCAATTCTGGTCATAGCGATATTCTCCATCTTCCAGCTCAAGGTCGATCTTACGTTTATCGTTGCCGTACTTACGATCATCGGCTATTCTATCAACGATACGATCGTTATCTTTGACCGGATTCGTGAAAATATGCGATTCGCCAAACTGAAGACCAGAGATGATCTCAAAGAACTCGTCGATCACAGTATTGCTCAGACGATCATGCGTTCGATTTATACGGTCTTGACTGTATTCATCGCAGCATTCTTCCTGTTCTTGCTCGGCGGGGAATCGATTAAAATGTTCTCACTTGCTATGACGATCGGTCTTGTGCTCGGGGCTTATTCGACCATCTTTATCGCTAGCCCATTGTGGTTTGTGCTTAAAGTAAGAGAAAAGAAAAAACCGGCTAAGGCGGCTTAAGCGATTATATAGAGAGAAGTATTGTTGCTGGGTATGAAGAGCCGCGTCGTTTACGACGCGGCTCTATCATTCTTAATTAGTTCTCGGGTTTCAGGGGGGGATATCATGAGACGCGAACAAACTGCTGCTGGTGATTCCATCGCTGCAGTAAGTATGGCAAGCAATTTTGCTCTAACAGCATTAAAAGGAATCATAGGAATATTGTTTAATAGCTATGCTCTGCTGGCAGATGCATTATTCTCTTTAGCTGAAATTTTAACTACAGTCAGTTCTTCGTTAACGGATGCATGGAGACGATTCTATGAGCACAAATCACCACTTTCCCGACAGGACCCGGCTCAGAAGGCGAAATCGTTTCTTCCTATTGCTGTATTCATAGCTGTCTTGATTTTGCTAGGTGCTATGCAGACGATGATCACGACGGTAACGGCGATTTTCGAAGGAGATATCCTTGCGCCTGGTTATGTAGCTGGTGTCGTTGTGGTTGTCTCTCTCGTCATGAAGGAACTTATTTTTCAGATACAGTATCGGTCTTCATCTACTCGGGCTGAGAAAGAGCGCGAAGCTTATGTCGAGAACCACCGTTATTCGTTGTACTGCTCAATAATCGTCATGCTGGGTGTGTTCGGTGCGATGGCGGGTCATGCTCTGGATATACCGATGATGCTCTATTTCGATCCGATCATGGCAATCATCGTGGCTATTCTCATAGCCTACAGAGCCTATATTATGGTTCGTAGGGTGATTAACAGTACGTTGACTACAACGTTGTTCCGAGAGGATACAGAACGACTCATAGAGACCGTTCAGCGCGTCCATGGAATTATTACCGTCGAAGATTTGCGTGCACAAGAGCAGGGGCACTATGTGAGGGTTATCGCTAAGATTAGCGTAAATCCGCAGATTACGGTGACAGAGGCAAATGATATCGCCAATAGAGCCAAGGTACTGCTCATGCATCGCTTCTCTCATGTGAATGATGTCAGTATTCTTGTTCTACCTTATGATCCCGGCTATCCCTATAAGAGCAATCAGCTCGGGGCGAATGACGATATGCCGAACCTGCTGCAATAATACTTCCAATCATACTTCCTGTTTCACTTTGTAATCAATATCGGGGGATCGACTGGAGAAAGAGGGTGTAAAGTCATTGCTTCAATCGAAATACCATTGGAATATATCTCCTTATGACTTGGAGGCCTCTCGTCAACTGCAACAGCAGTTAGAGATTCCGGCTCTGCTGGCATCACTGTTAGTGACGCGGGGAATTTCCAATTCCGAGGATGCTTCGAAATTTCTGGATCACTCCTTAATGGAACTGCATGATCCATATCAGATGAGTGGAATCGAGGAAGCGGTTCCAAGAATCCGCAAGGCGGTGGACGCCGGGGAGCGGATATTGATATACGGGGATTATGATGCGGACGGACTATCGTCAACTGCTCTTATGATTGAGCTGATGCGAACGCTGCAGGCGAACTTTGAATTCTATATTCCGCATCGCTCCAAGGAAGGTTATGGATTACATAATCATGTTCTCAAGCAGGCTCATGACAATGGAGTCAGCCTGATCGTTACGGTAGATACCGGAATTAGCGCAGTGGAACAGATCGCTTATGCTGCTGAGCTAGGCATTGACGTGATTGTAACCGACCATCATGAGCCACCGGCAAAGCTGCCAGAAGCTTATACGCTGATCAATCCGAAGCTTCCTTATTGCCCTTATCCGTTCAAAGGATTGGCTGGCGTAGGTGTTGCATATAAGCTGGCCTATGCTCTGCTAGGTAAGGACACTCCCGCTGCATGGCTTGAGCTGGTAGCCTTAGGAACCATAGCGGACCTGATGCCGTTGACGGACGAGAACAGAGTACTTGTCCGCATGGGGCTGGAGCAGATGACAGCTTCTTCTTTCCCAGGTATCTCAGCCTTACTTCATACTGCCGGATGGAATCAGGGGGAAGTGACCTCTACGAATGTAGCCTTCGGTCTAGCACCACGTATCAATGCGGCAGGGCGGATGAGCCATGCATTCAGCGCGCTCGACGTACTAACCGCAACGAGCATGGAAGTGGCAGAGGACTTGGCAGAGAAGCTGGATTTGCTCAATAGGGAGCGACAGCAGCTTGTCGATGATATCGTAGGTGAAGCGTTCAAACGAATTGAGGCAAAAGAAGCTGCTGGAACGCTACCGGATGTGCTAGTAGTTGCTGGAGAGGGCTGGAATGTCGGAGTAGTTGGCATTGTAGCTTCTAAAATACTAGAACGATACTACCGTCCGACTTTGGTGCTGGGCATTGATGTTGCTACCGGAGAGTGCAAAGGGTCGGCGCGTTCCATCCCGGGTTTTGATATCTATGAAGCCTTAACGTATTGCGATGCGCTGCTTGATCATTATGGTGGACATCCTTCCGCGGCAGGTATGTCATTGCATAGAGACCGTCTGGAGGAGTTCGAACAGAGGCTGAATGAGTTTGCTCGGAACGTACTTAGGCCGGAGCATTTCATCCCCTCCCTACAGGCGGATCTCGAATGCAGATTGCGAGAGATCACGCTGCCAGTGATTGAACAATTGGCCCAATTAGCGCCATTCGGCATGGGGAATCCTTCCCCACGTTTGCTCGTTCGTGGCGCTGAACTGCTCGATTATAGGCAGATGGGTAAGGATGGCAAGCATTTGAAGTTGACGATCCGTCAGGATGGAAGTATGATAGAGGCCGTTGCTTTTGGAAAAGGGGAAATATTCAAGCTTTTAACACCGGAAGCGAGAGTTGATCTGGTTGTAGAAGCCGGGATCAATGAATGGAACGGTCAGCGTAAACCGCAGCTATTCATTCAGGATATTTCGATTCCGCATCTGCAGGTGTTTGATTATCGCGATCCACTGGACCCTGGTACTAAAATCGAGGAATTGCAGCAGGGCATCTTGAAGACTTCATATTGCAGTGCAGGATCGATGGCTGCGGTCTCTAGTCGTAGAGCTGATTTGCTCGCTGTTGGCCATTTGGAGGGAACTTCGGTCTGGGTCTATGACCAGGAACAGGGGATTAGCCCTGGCAGGTCTGAATCGGATCGTGGCGATGCGGTTACAGTAAAAACATTATTTGTAATAGAATTGCCGGATTCGGCGGATATTTGGAATAAAATGTTAACTAGCTTTGTTAATCTGGAACGGGTATTTCTGCTTCATCCACGCTCATCGGTAGATACGATCGAAGCCCCGTCGCGGGAGCGTTTCAAGCAGGTCTATATATTTCTCAGGAAATATGCTGGCCAGGATGAATGCCTGGAAGAACGGGTCATTGCTGAATTAATGTCCCGTTTTGGAATCTCTCGCCGTATGTTATATTTTATTCTGGATATATTTGTAGAATTGGATTTCATCGTTCGAGGTGAAGGACGGATTACAGTAAATTCTGCGCCATCTAAACGTCCGTTAGAATCGGCATCGGGCTATCAAAGCTTGGGTCTGCTTGCCGAGATGGAGCAAATATTGCTTCATGAAGAAGTGCCACAAATTACGGAATGGATCACCTGTCAATTGCAGGGGGTTTCATAGTATTGAATTTTGTTCAAGTCTTACGCTGAAGTCTATTTTATTTTGATGGAGGAGATTTTGTTGGATTTAAAACCGTATATTCGCGTCATTCCTGACTTCCCACAGCCAGGCATCAGCTTCAAGGACATTACGACCTTGCTGAATGATGGTGAGAAATACAAGGAAGCAATCAATGCGATTAAAGAGATGGTAAGCGAATTGGAGATCGATGTCATCGCTGGACCGGAAGCCCGCGGTTTTGTTGTAGGAGCTCCGCTAGCTTATGCGCTAGGAGTTGGTTTTGTACCGATACGCAAGAGCGGCAAGCTACCATATGAGACAATTGAGGTTGGCTACGATCTTGAATATGGCAAAGATAAATTAGCGATGCATAAGGATGCCATCAAGCCTGGACAGAACGTATTGATCGCTGATGATTTGCTGGCAACGGGCGGCACCATCGCAACCTCTGTCAATCTCGTTCGCGAGCTAGGCGGCAATGTTGTAGGCACGGCTTTCCTAATAGAGCTAAGCGAGTTGAACGGGCGTGCGAAGCTGCCGGACATTAGTGTATTCTCTCTCGCAAAATATGATTATTAATCAGGTGCGCCTGAATTCAACCTTTTTATGATACAGCAAGGGCGGTCTCCAGAGTAGTAGTTCACTACTGGGAGACCGCCCTTGTCTATATTATAAAATTAAGCAGCGTCTTCCTTCTCGTTAGAGAGGCCGAAATGCTGGATGAACTTGAAGAACAGGCTGAGCACGATACCTACGATCGTGGCAAGCGCCATGCCTTTCAATTGCACATTTCCGAATTTCAATGTAGCGCCACTAAGTCCGACCACAAATACGACGGTAGTTAGAATCATATTTGTAGCCTTGGAGAAATCGACCTTCTGTTCAACGAAGATACGAAGACCGGAAGCGGCGATGACGCCGAACAGGAGCAACGATACTCCGCCCATAACCGGTTCAGGTATATTGGCAATGACGGCCGAGAATTTGCCTGAGAACGAGAGAAGGATGGCAAAGATTGCAGCTCCACCGATTACGTACGTGGAGTACACCTTGGTTAATGCCATAACACCGATATTCTCACCATAGGTTGTATTTGGCGTGGAGCCGACAAACCCGGATAATACGGTAGAAATACCGTTCCCCAGCAAGGATCGATGCAGTCCTGGATCCTTTGATAGATCTTTACCGACAATATTGCCAGTAACGAGCAAGTGACCGATATGTTCGACGATAACGACCAGTGCAACTGGGATGATCGTAATAATGGCTGCCGGGTTCCATTGAGGTGTCGTTACAGTCGGCATGGAGAGCCATTTTGCGGCGCCAATTGCTCCTGTATTCACTTCACCGAGGATTAGAGCGAGGATATAGCCGACCACAATGCCAATCAGAATGTGAATGATCTTAGGGAAGCCGCGGAAGAGTACTGCACCGAGAATGGTTACACCTAGAGTTACTAGTGACAGAGTAATACTGGTAGCATTTGGAGTAAATGCTTCTCCAGGATTTTTAGAGATCCATCCTGCCATACCGGCAGCTACTGGAATCAATTCAAGACCGATTAATGCTACGATAGCGCCCATAGCGGCTGGTGGGAATACAACATCAATCCACTTGGTTCCAGCATATTTTACGAGTAATCCTACAAGGATGAAAATAAGACCGGTAATGATGAAAGCGCCCAAAGCAAGTGAATATCCATTGCCCGGGTATTCTTTGAGTACCAGGCTAACAGGGGCGATAAAGGCGAAGCTTGATCCAAGATAGGCAGGAATTTTGCCTTTACAGATAAGAATGTAGAGCAGGGTGCCAATTCCGTTCATCAGCAGGATCATGCCCGGATCTACACCGAATAGATTCGGTACTAGAACTGTACTGCCAAACATGGCGAATAAATGCTGAATACTTAACAGTACGCCAGGCCCGAAAGGAACTTTCTCATTAACTTGAATTTCACGTTGCAAGCAGGGTCACTCCTCTATTTTATTTAACGTTCTTAAGGCATCCCTAATATGATAAGGACAATCCTGACATTTTTCAACAACAAATTTAGCCGAGTCACGCTATCCTTCAGAATCCCCCGTGTAAAGTTGAATATTCTCAATCGTATATCGCAGGTAATTAGAAGCACAGAAGCAAAAAAAGGCCCGGTATTTGCATTTCTGCAAATCCGGACCCAGTTTCAAGAGATTTTATGTAGTTTGTACGTGAGCACCAGAAGAGCCGGGTGAATTCAAGATTCGATGCCGAATTGCTTCCTGATTCACTTCGTGATCAAAAGCAGACTTTTTGAACTACCTTTAGAAGCTTCTGCTGAGCTGTTCGGCGTAATCGCCGACGATAGGCAACTTCGTCTGCTTCCCTTGCAGGGCAAGGAGCATAAGCACGATCCATAGCACAAAAGAAAGCGGCCAAACAATAAAAGCAATGATCGCCCCGATAATCGGAATGAAGCCTAGAATAATATTAATTAGTGTTAAGGCGCCAAAGACGATGAGGGATTGGGCCGCGTGAAACTTAACAAATTGGCTTTTCTTCTCGATAGCGAGGAAGATGATACCTGAAATGAAGCTGAATACATAACATAGAAGACCGGCCACTTTTGGGTCTAACCCGGTCGAGGATGGATCGACATTCACATTGTTCATAAGAATGGGATTCCTCCTAATTAAGATATAAAATCGAGATTTTCTGCTATATGGATATTCGTCAGTATGGGGGTTAATTCCTCCCAAATATGAAACATTATTTTCAAATAAACGGGAAAATAGTTGGAACCTGTCGGACAGATTCAGTACAACCTTCCACAAGCAGCTAAAATAGATGACTCAATAGTTGACGGCAAGGTATGTAAGAGTCATAATTATAGGAAATCAAAATTGGGGGTATAGTGCCCTCTAACGTACAAATCTCAATCTAGATTTATATATAGAAAGGACTCGGACTGGATTCAATGGGCATAGAGCGATTACTTGAAAAGGCGTCCGCCTATATAAAAGAACCGGATCTTCCTCGTATTCGGGAGGCGTATGATTTCGCGGAACAGGCCCACCATGGCCAGTTACGGAAATCCGGAGAACCGTATATTCTGCACCCTTTGGCGGTGGCGGATATCGTCGTTAGCATGCAAATGGACATTTTGTCGATTATTGCAGCGCTTCTTCATGATGTGGTGGAGGATACTACCGTCTCCTTGAAGGAGATCGAGAATCAATTCGGCACGGAATGCGCCTTGCTGGTTGATGGTCTGACTAAGCTCGAACGGATTAAGTTCCGTTCCAAGGAAGAGCAGCAGAATGAGAATTATCGCAAAATGTTTATAGCTATGGCGCAGGATATTCGCGTGATTGTGATTAAGCTTGCCGACCGTCTTCACAATATGCGGACCTTGAAATATCAATCAGAAGAGAGCCAGCGTCGTATTGCCTATGAGACACTGGAAATTTTCTGTCCGATCGCAAATCGACTCGGTATCTCGGCCATTAAATGGGAAATGGAAGATATTGCGCTGCGTTATTTAAACCCTCAGCAGTATTACCGGATCGCCAATTTAATGCGCAAGAAACGGGCAGAGCGAGAAGAATATATTGCGAACGTGATCGGGCGGATTACAGAAAAGCTGGAGGAAATGGGGGTAGAAGCTGATCTATTGGGCCGCCCTAAGCATATCTATAGTGTCTATAAGAAGATGACGACGAAGAACAAGCAGTTTAATGAGATTTATGATCTGCTTGCTATTCGTATTATCGTGAACAATATTAAAGATTGCTACGCAACCCTTGGAATTATCCATACTTTATGGAAACCGATGCCTGGGCGCTTCAAAGATTATATCGCAATGCCTAAGGCGAATATGTATCAATCGCTCCATACGACCGTAGTTGGGCCGAATGGTGAGCCGACAGAAGTACAAATCCGTACCTGGGAAATGCATCGAACGGCAGAGTATGGGATCGCGGCGCATTGGGCCTACAAGGAAGGCAGCTATGCGGGTGGTCCGGAGAATAAGATGACGTTCTTTAATGAAATTCTTGAGCTGCAGCATGAAGCCAAGGATGCTTCCGAGTTCGTGGAATCCCTTAAGATGGACTTCTTCACCGATTTGGTGTTCGTGTTCACCCCTTCCGGAGAGGTCATTGAACTGCCCGCGGGTTCTGTTCCGCTCGATTTTGCATATCGCATCCATACGGAGGTTGGCAATCGAACGATCGGTGCCAAGGTGAACGGGCGGATTGTTCCACTGGATTGCCAGCTGAAGACAGGGGATATCGTCGAGATATTGACCTCGAAGCATTCCTACGGACCAAGTCAGGACTGGCTGAAGATCGCGCAGTCTTCCCATGCCCGAAGTAAGATTAAGCAATGGTTCAAGAAAGAGAAGCGCGAGGAGAATATTGAAAAGGGACGCGAAGCGATTGAACGTGAGCTGAAGCGCGCCGGTATTGATGCATCGTTATGGATGACGGACGATAAATTGTTGGATGCCGCAAAGAAATACTCTTTCAATGATATCGATGATATGCTGTCGGCTATCGGATTTGGTGGGATTACGGCAGCACAAATATGCACCAAGCTCACAGAGAAGCTGCGCAAGGAGCAGGAAGAGAGCAATTCCATCGAGCTCACTTCGGAGATCAAAGAAGTGAAGCCGGGGCCAGAGGCCCGTAAATCTCGTCCGACCAATGGCGTTGTCGTGAAGGGGATCGATAACCTGCTCGTTCGCTTCGCGAGATGCTGTAATCCGGTTCCGGGGGACGAAATCGTTGGATACATCACTCGGGGACGGGGCGTATCTGTACACCGCAGTGACTGTCCGAATATTCCTCATGACGGAGACGGCGAAGAGGCAGCACGTATTATCGAAGTAGAATGGGTTGGAGCGATCGAAGCCAACTATAGTGTTGATATCGAGATCACGGGTCATGATCGGCGCAACTTCCTAAATGAAGTTCTTCAGGCAGTATCGGAGAGCAAGACGAATATTTCTGCGGTGTCAGGGCGCTCGGATAAGAACAAAATGGCCCAGGTTCATATGACTATCCTCATTCGTAACACAGATCATTTACAGTCCGTCGTCGAGAGGATCAAGCGTGTTAAGGATGTCTATACAGTTCATCGGATCATGCAATAGCTTATTCTGAACCTGTAATTTCAAGAAGAACGGAGTTAATGCAGAAATGAAAGTCGTCTTACAACGGTGTAAAGAAGCTAGTGTTACGGTACAGGGTGAAGTTATTGGCTCAATCGGGCAAGGCCTTATGCTGCTGGTCGGAATTACGCATGAGGATACGGACAAAGGAGCCGCTTATCTTGCTGAGAAGATCGCGGGATTGCGGATTTTTGAAGACAAGGAAGGGAAGATGAATCTTAGCGTTACAGATATCGGAGGAGCTATCTTGTCGGTATCGCAGTTCACGCTTTATGGTGACTGCCGTAAGGGCAAGCGCCCAAGCTTCATCGCTGCTGCCAGACCAGAACAGGCTGAGCCTCTCTATAACCGCTTCAATGAGATGCTGCGTGAGAAAGGTCTTGTGGTGGAGACTGGCCAATTTGGTGCCAATATGGACGTCGCTCTGACGAACTGGGGACCTGTTACCATTGTGCTGGACAGCCCTAGCGCTTGATCGTTAGTTAGCCACCGCTGTATATTACGGATAAAGGGCTCCTTCACTGGATACCCTTCTATGTAGAGAGTTCAATAAAGTTACCGAGATTGGGTTCAATCATGGCGACTTGTTGGACAAGCATTTGCCGCATAGAAGATCAGTGAGGGAGCTTGTTTGTTATGCGCCAATCCTTAAAATCAAAAATATGGCAGAGTCTCTCACACATCCCGGTAGGGAGCTGTAATGAGGCTGGAAAGCTAGCGAAGTCGGGACAGAAGGATGAGTTCGAATCTTTGCGGGATTTCAGACCTTCTAGCGAATATCTGCCGCGTCGTTAAGCAATTACCGTATAGTCATGCGATGTATTGTTCGTTATATTTTGAAGCAACCTCTATAAGGGAGTGAACAAGGATGTCCAAACATATTCAAGCTTATTTTCATAATGAGGATGAGGCTGAAGGAGCCAGAGCAAGCTTGATGGCCTTCCAGGCCGATGACGTTGAGGTCGGGCGATTGTCCGACTCGGTAGCTCGCAGCGATTGGTCTGCTCCTGCCTTCTACCCGATGAGTAACAACGGCTTTACAGTTGCCACCGGACCTGGGACGATGTCTGCCCAAGGATTATTCCATGTCGTTGACATGAGGGATGGCGATGTACGCAGTGATCTGGATGGAAGCAATAGCGCGGATGCTGATCATGGAAATGCAGTTAGAGACGATGCACTGGATGATGCAGTAGCGGATGATACGGACCAATTCCAGTATGCGCTGAGCGCTAAAGTAAGCGATGATCAGTATGAGCGTGTCGTCCTTAAATTGCGGTCTTTGGGGGCCTATATTGAACCGGCTGATATGTGATTTTTGTAATCTAACTGTAACATTCGCTTCACAGTCCTTTAACATAGCCTGTTTATAATAAAGACATGACCCCCTTTTTAATATATACCTTTTGAACCTGTACCCCGTTGGTAACAGGTTTTTTTCTTGTATAGGGGACTTGACTTTGTCGCATTAGTTAATTAAAATCAAAAAATATATATTAGTTTGAGTATGAGCAACATTTATAGCGATTTGATGACGGGACGAGTACTTCAGCCCCACACCCACAGAGAAGAATCCCTGACTGTTCAATATGCTGTATGGCGGTATCACCGTTTGGTAGCAATTGAAGCAGCTGGCTGGAAGGATTCTGGTTGATGATTGAAGGAAGGACTTCCCCGAGAACTGGCGACGAAAGGCATTTGCAATGGTTATTGCGAGGAGTGCTTAGTAGACGTGCAGCGTGGAACGGGCGTTAACCGTATGGAGCGAATGCAGGCAGGTTTGTTACGCGTACAGTACTGAGTGTTGTATGTGGGGCGGATTCCTTGCACGTATTCGGAATATGGGTGGTACCACGGGCAATATGAAAATATATTCTCTCGTCCCTGTTATAGATGACAGGGGCGGGAGTTTTTTTATTTTCGAGCAATTCATAACGATGGAGGATCGATATTATGGCTTTTCAGAAACCGACAGGTACACAGGATTTGTTGCCGGGCACGGTGGAAAAATGGCAGTTCATCGAAGAGAAAGCGCGCGATTTATGTCGGCGTTATAACTACAGAGAGGTTCGTACACCGATATTTGAACAGACCTCACTCTTTGAACGTGGCGTCGGTGAGACGACAGACGTTGTTGAGAAGGAAATGTACACCTTCACGGACAAAGGGGACCGCAGCATGACACTGCGTCCGGAGGGCACTGCCGGGGTTGTACGAGCCTATGTGGAGAACAAACTGTACGGAGAGCCAGATGTGAGCAAGCTGTACTACATCGGGCCGATGTTCCGATATGAGCGCCCGCAGGCCGGAAGACAAAGACAGTTCCACCAATTTGGTATCGAAGCGTTCGGAGCGACAGATCCGGCGATTGATGCTGAAGTAGTGGCGCTCGGTTATCAGTTCTGCCGTGAGCTCGGCCTTCAGGATGTTAAGGTGGAGATTAACTCGGTAGGAAATGCGGAGAGTCGGGCTGCTTATCGTCAGACATTGCTTGATTTCCTCACACCAATGAAGGATACGCTTTGCAAGGATTGCCAGTCCCGTATGGAGCGTAATCCGCTACGCGTTCTCGACTGCAAAATAGATCAAGGTAAATTTGTGAATGCCCCCTCGATTCTGGATAGTCTGGATGAAGAGTGCACGACGCATTTTGCCAAGGTACAAGAGCTGCTCACCGCGATGGAGGTTGAGTATGTCATTAATCCTCGTCTTGTACGTGGACTTGATTATTACACGCACACAGCGTTTGAATATAAGGCTCAGGGGATCGGTGCGATTGATACGATTGGCGGCGGCGGACGTTATAACGGACTTGTCAGTGAAGTGGGCGGTCCGGATCAGCCGGGTATCGGCATGGCGATCGGTCTGGAGCGCATCGCTTTGATTCTGGAGAAACAGGAGATTGGGATCAGCGGAATCAGACCGCTTGATATTTATCTCGTATCACTGGGCGAAGCGGCCGATAAGGAAGTTACGATCCAGACAGCCAAGCTGCGTCAGGCAGGCTTCTCGGCGGACCGCGATTATCTGGGGCGTAAGATTAAGGCTCAGATGAAATCGGCAGATCGGATGCAGGCTAAGTTCACAGCGATTCTCGGTGATGACGAGCTAGAGCGAGGTGAGATTATGCTGAAATCGATGGAGACCGGAGAACAGCGTAATGTCAAACTGGACGATCTGGCCAATGAATTGAAGAAATAATGAAATGATCAAGAGCTTCAATTGAGCTTTTACTCATAAAAATGCGTGTTCAAAAAGTCCGATTTTCAGCACCGAGAAGCTTGAATGAAGCTAGGGACGAAAGAAGCGGAACGTATGCCAAACCTACGTGAGCATCGGAAGGCCCGGCTGAATTCAAGATTCGATGTCAAATATGCTTTCAGTATTACTTCGTGATCAAAAGTGGACTTTTTGAACAACCTTAAAAAATGGCAAAGGAGATATTTATATCATGAAACGTACTCATCAATGCGGAACGCTTAGCGCCGCAAACATTGGAGAAACAGTTACGCTGAACGGCTGGGTTCAGACCCGTCGCGACTTGGGTGGCGTGCTGTTCATCGATTTGCGTGACCGCAGCGGCCTGGTTCAAATCGTATTCAACCCTGCTTATTCCGGCGAGGCTTTGAGTATTGCTGACAGAGTGCGCAGCGAATATGTCCTTGCTGTCAGCGGTAAAGTAGTGAAGCGTGACGCCGAGACGATCAACCCGAATATGCCAACCGGCGACATCGAGGTGCAAATTACAGAGATTGAAGTGTTGAACGCTGCGAAGACACCTCCATTCTTCATCGAAGATGGAGTGGAAGTGGATGAATCACTGCGCCTGAAATATCGTTATTTGGACCTGCGCCGTCCTGAAATGCAGAAGACACTCTGGCTCCGTTCCAAGGCAGCTAAGGTATTCCGTGATTTCCTCGATGGGGAAGGCTTCATCGAAGTGGAAACTCCGATCTTGACGAAGAGCTCTCCAGAAGGCGCACGCGATTATTTGGTACCTAGCCGTGTGCATGCTGGTGAATTTTTCGCTCTGCCGCAATCTCCGCAGCTGTACAAGCAGCTTCTTATGGTGAGTGGTGTTGAGCGCTATTATCAAATCGCCCGCTGCTTCCGTGACGAAGACTTGCGTGCTGACCGTCAACCGGAATTCACTCAGGTGGACATTGAGACTTCATTCCTGTCGCGTGATGAGCTGCTGGAAATGATGGAGAAGCTGGTTGTTCGTCTGTTCAAAGAGACGAAGGGGATCGATATTGAGACTCCGTTCCAGCGTCTTACCTATGCCGATGCTATAGGCAAATATGGCTCTGACAAGCCAGATCTTCGCTTTGGTCTGGAACTCGTTGACGTTAGCGATATCGTCGCAACCAGCGGTGTGAAGGTATTCTCCTCCGTTATTGAGAAGGGCGGAGAGGTTAAAGTCCTTAACGCGAAGGGCTGCGGAACCTGGAGCCGTAAGGATATCGATGATCTTGGACCCTATGCGGCACGCTATGGAGCCAAAGGTCTGGCTTGGGTACAGGTTAAGGAAGGAACGTTCCGCGGACCGATCGTGAAGTTCTTGAGCGAGCAAGAAATCGAGATTCTGAAAGAGCGTACAGGAGCTGAAGAAGGCGACTTGCTGCTCTTCTCCGCAGATAACAAGAAGGTTGTTGCCGATGTGCTTGGTGCACTTCGTCTGAAGATCGGACGCGATCTTGGCCTGATCGATGACAATGTCTATAAATTCGCTTGGGTAGTGGACTTCCCACTGCTGGGCTGGGATGAAGAACAGAAGCGTTATGTAGCTGAGCACCATCCGTTTACCCGTCCGCGCGAAGAAGATCTGGAACTGTTCGATACAGACCCAGGCAAAATCCTGGCTCAAGCCTATGACCTCGTATTGAACGGCTATGAAGTAGGTGGCGGTTCGATGCGGATCTTTAAGCGCGATGTTCAGGAGAAGATGTTCAACGCAATTGGCTTGTCGCCGGAAGAAGCGAAGGACAAATTTGGATATCTGATGGATGCGTTCGAGTATGGTACTCCGCCACATGGCGGTATCGCCTTCGGTTTCGACCGCCTGGTCATGCTGCTGGCTGGACGCTCCAACCTGCGTGAGACGATTGCATTCCCTAAGACGGCAAGTGCGACCGATCTACTCATGAATGCACCATCCGAGGTAGATACGCCTCAACTGGAGCAACTGCATATTAAGGTGGCAACTAAGCCTCCTGTAGCTGCAAAATAATATAGCAGTCTCGGGCAATCTGCCTGAACAGACTACTTATAGTGAGTTATACACTAGGACCTTACTCCGCTTGCTGCGGGGTGAGGTCCTTTTAAAATTCCTAATATGATCCAATTTGGTATTATGAACAAACAAGAAACTCCCATTAACCCTATTGTTTAAATGTAATTTGTGTAAAACTGAAGGAGAAGCTTGAGTAGAGATGCATCGGGGTGATATGATGACAAACGGGACAATCTTCTGTATAGTTAATGACGGTTCATTTGCATACAGGAAATTGAATTTATCGTCAGGGCTAATGGGAGGTATATGAATCATGCTTCATCAATTTTCACGGACAGAGCTGGCCATCGGAGCAGAAGGGCTGGAAATTCTGAAGAATAGTACAGTAGCAGTGCTTGGGATCGGCGGCGTCGGCTCGATGGCGGTAGAGGCTCTGGCCCGGACCGGAGTAGGCCGTATTATTCTAATCGACAAGGACGTTGTAGATATAACAAATTTGAATCGGCAAATTCATGCGCTGACGACGACGATCGGCCAGAAAAAAGCGGATCTGATGTGTGAGCGGGTCAAATTGATCAATCCCGAATGTGAAACGATCGCCTTGAACATGTTCTATACGGAAGAAACCTATGAGGAATTGTTCAAATACGATATCGATTATGTGCTTGATGCTTCGGATACAATCATTTATAAAATTCATCTTATTCTTGAATGCCGTAAGAGAGGCATACCGATGCTGTCCAGTATGGGAGCGGCGAATCGGATGGACCCTACGAAATTCCAGGTTGCGGATATATCTAAGACTCATATGGACCCTCTAGCCAGAGTTGTGCGTACGAAGCTGCGCGAGCTTGGCATCAAGAAGGGTGTTAAGGTCGTCTTCTCTACGGAGCAGCCGGTTAAACCGCGCGCCGAAGTAACGAAGAAAATCGTACCTGCCAATGCACCAGAAATTCGCAAAGCGAAGCAGCCTCCGGCAAGCAATTCCTTTGTTCCGCCGGTCGTCGGTCTGATCATGGTTAGTGTAGCTGTACGAGATCTTTTGGATAAAGAACAAGCCAATAAATAATAAGAACAGACGCTGCGGTGGTTATGAAGCCTCGGGCGTCTATTTTTGTAATGCTGAAAGTTCTTGTTCGCTTTTTATGGATCGCAGTGATATAATTGAATTCCTTTTGACAAATTTTATCTTAGGAGGTAACTGAAAGTGAGTGAATTTCAAAGTGCCTATCAAGAAGAGGAACGGAAGCTCGACCGTGCCCTGGCGAGTATTGATGATCAGCTGCAGCAGCTTCGGAGCATCCCAGTCTATATAGGGGATGATTTCACGGAGCAAGCTCTTGAGGCAAGCAGGGAAGGACAGCGTCAGAAGCTGATACAGTCCGCACAGGAGCCTTATTTTGGACGCTTGGATTTTGAGGAGTCTGGCCGGGAATTTATGCCGCTCTATATTGGAAAAGCGGGCGTGAGCGATACAGTGGGCAAGCAGCCGATGGTGATCGATTGGCGGGCTCCAGTTGCCAGTTTATTCTATTCTTTTACCGGTGGGGATTCAGCCTCATACGAGGCTCCAGAAGGGTTGATCGAAGGCAAAGTCTCGCTGAAACGGAATATCGTGATCCGTCAGAGGAAGCTGGAGCGGGTCGTGGATACTTTCAATGAGAATGCCGACACTCCTGGGGTGTCTGACGAGTTTCTCGTCTATCGACTTGGTGAGAATAAGGATAACCGACTGCGCGATATCGTCTCGACGATTCAGGCGGAGCAGGATCAGATTATCCGTGCTCTGAAAAATACCGCGTTGATTATTCAAGGGGTCGCAGGGAGCGGTAAGACGACAGTTGCCCTTCATAGATTGGCTTATTTGCTATATCAGTATAAGGAACAGATTAGAGCGGAGCGGATGGTTATATTCGCTCCGAACTTAATGTTTATCGATTATATCTCCGAAGTGCTGCCTGAGCTTGGCGTTGGTGATATTCAGCAGTGCACATTTACCGATTGGGCCGCTAAGGTGATCGGACTTATGACAGTACCAGCGGATGGTTCTGCGGGGCTGATGCGCTGGTTCGACGATCATGCACGGAAGCAAGAGATACGGACGGAACAAATTTATCCTGGCAGGTATAAAGGCTCGATGGAGTTCAAGAATTTATTGGACGATTATCTGCTGAGGATCGAGGCGGAGTGTGTGCCTCAGGTTGATTTTGAGCCTTGGGACGGCAATCGGCTGTCACGTGCGGAAATCTTGGAGTGGTTCGAAGGGGAGTATAAATACTATCCAGTGGCTCGGCGCAAGGAGCGGTTGTTGGCCCGGATTCATCGCTGGGTTGAAATGGAGCTGAAGAAATCTCCTTCGGCTGCGGCATTGAAGGAACGGAAGAAGAAGGCGCAGCAGCGCGAGAAGGCTTATGCGAAGAAATGGCCCGAGCTGGATTCGTTCCAGTTGTACCGGAATCTGTTCCAGATGAAGAAGAATGCTGATTTTGCGGTGGAGGATTTACAAGCTCGAATCCCGGCCGCGGTCTGGAAAGAGACGAAGGACAGCTTGAAGAATGGAACCGTGCAGGAAGACGATTTAGCCGCACTGTTGTATCTCTTCGCCGGAGTCAATGAATTGGATAGCACGCTAACCTTTGACCACATCGTAATCGATGAGGCGCAGGATTTCAGTCCTTTCCAGGTGGCAGTGCTGGACCGGTTCGTGAAGGGTCATTCTTTTACAATATTGGGGGATCTGTCGCAGGGCATTCATTACTACAAAGGAATTGATGATTGGCAAGAGATGCAGGGGCTATTCGCTCAAGAAGAGACGGCGTATTTCGCTCTAACCCGGAGCTATCGCTCGACGATGGAAATTATCGAGTATGCCAATGAGATATTGAAGCGCGGAGTAGGTACTGACTTGCTGGCTGTTCCCGTATTCCGCAGTGGCGATCCTGTTCGGCTGGAGCACGCGCAGTCCGGTGAGAGTAAGCTGAAGCTGATTAAGCAGGCATTAACCAAAGTATTGAATGGCGAATATCGCACAACGGCGATTCTTACAAGAACGTTGGATGAGGCGAAGCAGATGTATGAGTCGCTTACGGCTGAGGGATTGATCGCTAACTTGATCGATGGAGACAAGACGCAATATGCGGGGGGAATCTCGGTTCTTCCGGTGTATTTGTCCAAGGGGCTTGAATTCGATGCCGTTATTGTCACGGATGTAGATGCGCAGCATTATGGGCCGCAGGATGCAAAGTTGCTGTATGTCGGATGCACACGGGCCCTGCATGAACTGTGGCTGCTGTACGGGGATCAAATTCCTGAGTACGTGGTGACAGAGGTATAGGTAAGGTTCCAAAAGGCCAGTTGAACTACCTTTATAGATAAAGTTAAAGACCGTCCGAAATTATGTGAATGTTCGGACGGTCTTTTTTAGTTTCTTTTTCTTCATGATCTTCATTCTGTAACCGAAGCGACTTCTTTGAGAGAAGCACGCATTTTACACAATATTTTACGGATGCTCTCATCGGACAGGTAGTAGTCCTCAGCCAAATCCTTGACAGAGCGTCCGGTACGGTAATGATAATATATTTCTTCATTACGCTTGGCAATTTGCTTGCGGGTTCCGCTGAGTTCTCCCCAATGCGCTTTTGCGCGTTCCGGTTTGGGGATGTAGAGCAGCTCTCCTTGAATATAATATTGGAGCTCCTTCAGCAGCCTAGGGGGAAGCACATCCTTCCCATTTTTGTAATTCACGGTCATGTTCCTCCTTGCTCAGTAATTCGTATTTGGTATGCAAGTCAAGTAAAGTCAACATGGCTCGTTAATCCCCCTTTCGGCAATTTAGTGTCGTACATAACATTTATATTAGCATAGTCTGGTTCAAACGGAAATAAGAGGATGGCTGTGAAGCCACCCTCACTGTTAGAGTTTCCGCGTTACGCGGAAACCACCTCAATCACTGAAATCACTTCGATCAGCCCCCTTTCACGTGATTCGTCGGCCCGACAACTATATTAACTCATATATTGTCAGCAGTTGGAAGCGAAAGAACGATTATAAATGTTTTTTACTTTTGGTGTGCTAGAATAGAGGGAGTGTGAGCTCCATAAGTTAAGTGATTACCAGGATAAGGCTGCGGATGAAATGTTCTTTCGATCGCTGTTGTTCACGGATTTCTTGATCTTATAGATTCCAACAAGGTAGAAATCCGTTCACAAAGGCGAGCGCTACGCTTCTCCAGAATCATTTCACCCTTTGGCTATTTCCGTTATTATAGTGTTGAACTTATTTTAGCGTTGAACTTGGAGTAAGGAAGTGAACGGTATGGATTTATTCTCTTATAGCCAGGAACAGAAGCCGTCGGGCCGCTTGCTTGCGGATCGGATGCGCCCTGCTTCCCTGGATGAATATATCGGACAAGAGCATATTATTGGGCCTGGCAAGCTGCTGCGACGGGCGATCGAAGCGGACCAGGTATCATCGATTCTGCTATATGGCCCACCGGGCTGCGGCAAGACAACGCTTGCTCATATTATCTCGAACCATACTCAGGCGGAATTTGTCCGGCTAAATGCGGTGGACGCTTCCGTCAAGGATGTGCGGGAAGTGATTGAGAAGGCACAGAATGATAAAGCATTTTACGGTACAAAGACGATCTTGTTCCTGGACGAGGTACATCGCTTCAACAGCTCTCGTCAAGATGCACTTCTGCCAGCGGTAGAGAAGGGTACGATTATATTTATCGGCGCTACGACGGAGAATCCGTTCCATTATGTGAATGGCGCTTTGATGAGCCGCTCGACGCTGTTCCAGCTTGAGCCGCTGAACAAGGAGCATTCGCTCTCGGCAATGCGACGGGCGCTTGAGGATCGAGAGAAAGGGCTCGGCTTCATGAAGCTCAAGGTGGATGAAGATGCGCTGCAGCATATCGCCACGATGGCTAACGGTGATATACGCCGGGCCTTGAACGCACTCGAACTGGCGGTACTAACGACACCTCCTCTAGAAGATGGCACGATTCATGTGACGCTAGTAGTCGCGGAGGAATCGATCCGCCGGCCGTTGGTCAAAGCGGATGAGTCCACGCAGTATGATGTCTTATCGGCATTTCACAAGAGCATTCGCGGCTCCAGCGATGCAGCGGTGTTCTGGTTCCTGTATGCGGTCGAGAAGCTGGGCATGGATCCGATGACCTTCATCCGCCGCCTGATCGCGGCCAGCAGCGAGGATATCGGCTTGGCTAATCCACAGGCAATGGTGCAGGCGGTAAGTGCTCTGCAAGCTTACAGGAACAACGGTTGGCCCGAGGCCAGACTGAACATTGTTCAGGCTATCTTGTTCGCGGTGGAGAGCCCGAAATCCAATGGGGTAACGATGGCCATCGACAAAGCGATGATGGCGATCGAAGAGGTAAGGTCGGCGGAGGTGCCGCTTCATCTGCGGGACACTCATTACAAAGGCGCGGTTAAGCTGGGACATGAAGGATATAAATACCCGCATAACTATCCAGGCCATTATGTGAAGCAGCAGTACTTGCCGGATAGCATATCCAAGAGGATATTCTATGAAGCCACAGAGCAAGGCAATGAAGCCAAGATCCGGCATAACCAGGAGTTGCGACGCAGATAGTAGTGAATGCAGAATCCCCGTTCAGGCTAGGATACTGGATTACGGGGATTCTCCGCGTATTCTTGTTAAGCATTACGCCTCACATATGGATTAGCCTCAAAAAGGCTCATTGAGTCGTCAATAAGTCTTGTTGCAGTACCATGATATAATTGTCCATTACTCTTGGGTTAAATAGAGATGCTTACGATCGTTGTCCCAGTCCACCCGTATGCCGTTCAACGTGCAAAATTCGCGTAGCGGTATCATTACCTTGCCGCCATCATCTGTCCACACTTTGCCAAGAGATGGCTTCTTGACACCAACGGATACTTTCCCGTTTTCCTCTTCTCGTGACGTCTCTTTTAAGAGCTGGATCAATTCTTCAGGCGTCTTCTTAAGGCTGCCTGCATTGAAGCGGTAAGCAATACTGTCCTTTTGCGAAGTCATGCCTTCCTTTATCGTAAAACTGAGTTTAACGTCCAGCTTATTCAACACAGCCAGTACATGCTTGTTATAGACTCCGTATGGGAACGCAAGGATACCATAGGTATTGCCCAGTTCCTTCTTTAGCCTTTGCTCGGCCATCGATAGATCATGCGTAATACGCTGAATATACTCATCTTCAGACTCTGCTCTTTGCTTATCTTTCAAGTACAAGGGGCTGGACAGCATGGGGCTTTCTTCCCTCTCGGCATTGATCTCCGCATATTGATGAGAATCATATGTATGACTAAAGAAGCTCATACCGTACCCCTTCATCTCACGCATCTGATCCCATGTGATCTTCGGACGGCCAGTCTGATTGTCGACAGCGGATACGATAATAAAGTTAGTGGCGGTGTATCCGTATTTCCGCAATATTGGAAATGCCTTCGTATAGAAGCTCACATATCCATCATCAAAGGTCAGCAGTACCGCATTATCCGGAATGCTTGTGCCTTTTTGCATGAAGTTAGTGTATTCCTCCATGCTGATTACATGGAAGTCATTCGTTTTCAGCAGCTCCATATGTTTTTCGAATGTCGAAACTGGAAGGATCTGCGGTTCCTGCGGAATATCGTCGAGATCATGATACATAAGGACGGAAACTTGATTCGAGTAGTATGACTTCTTTTTCCCCGGTTCCTCTTCCTCGGTCAGCTGAATGCGCATACCTAGTTCTTGCTCAATAAAGGAAGTCGACATATGGAGTTGTCCATTCACCAGACGAATGTCGGCTTCCTTGACCTCATGCCCGTTCAACGTAACGGTAATCGGCTGTTCTGTCATGCTCTTATCTGGGACACAGCCGATCACTATAGCAAGTAAAAGTAAGACGGGTATAATCAGCTTGTTCATATTATTTTGGGTAATCTTCAAAAAAATCCCCCTCTTAGATGTTCTACCAACAGTCTAGAGGGGAGAACTTAACGAATCCGTGCCCAAACCTTAAAGAATGCTTATCTTTTGCTTAATATTTTCCAACCATTACTGAGGATTGATTAGTACACCAGTATCAAGGGCAGCCGCTTCCTGGGCAACGCCTTGGAAACTTTCATCTAACACAAAAAGAGAGGGCGTAATACGTAATATCCCTCTCTTTTTGTGTTAGATGCCTGAGTGTACGCTTAGCTTCCGAAATAGCCGGTTTTGCTCAATACACTGTTTGTTTATTACATTAACTTCAACTGACAGTTGCTCAAGAATGTGGAATAGCAACCTTCTTCGGAGCTTCGATTGTGCCACCGCCGAGGCAAACTTCGCCGTCATAGAAGACGACCGCTTGTCCTGGGGTAATGGCCTTCTGTGGTTGGTCGAAAACAACGCGTACGGTGCCGTCCTTGTTCGGGATGATCGTTACGACTTGATCCGTTTGACGGTAACGGAACTTGGCTGAGCATTTAAATGGCTCTAGCGGCAGCTTGTCCTGACCGGCGATCCAGTTGATACCGGAAGCTGTCAGTTGGGTAGAGTAGAGGCTTGGATGCTTGTCACCTTGTACAACATACAGGATGTTGTGTTCCAGATCCTTCTCGGCGACGAACCAAGGCTCTCCATTTCCCGATCCGCCGATGCCGAGTCCTTGTCGTTGACCAAGGGTGTAATACATCAAGCCGTCGTGACGGCCTTTGACTTCGCTGGTTACGATGTCAATCATATCCCCGGATTTGGCCGGCAAATATTGGCTCAGGAACTCACGGAAATTACGCTCACCGATGAAGCAGACGCCGGTGCTGTCTTTTTTCTTCGCTGTGTACAATCCAGCTTCTTCAGCGATGCGCCGTACCTCAGGCTTCGGCAAATGACCGATCGGGAACATGGCCTTAGACAACTGCTCCTGACTCAGGGCATTCAGGAAGTAGGTTTGATCCTTGTTGCTGTCAATTCCTCTAAGCAGCTTGTATCCGTCAGCGTCATTGACTACGCGGGCATAGTGTCCGGTAGCGACATAATCAGCCCCAAGATCGAGCGCTTTCTGAAGGAATTCCCCAAACTTGATCTCGCGATTGCACATGACATCCGGATTTGGGGTGCGGCCGCGCTTATATTCTTCGAGAAAATAGGCAAAGACTTTATCGAAGTATTCTTTTTCAAAATTAACTGTATAGTAAGGGATATCGATCTGTTCGCAGACACGCCGTACGTCCTCGGCATCCTGCTCTGCAGTACAGACCCCGAATTCATCGGTATCATCCCAGTTCTTCATGAAAATTCCGATCACATCATAGCCCTTTTGCTTCAACAGCAGTGCGGTTACCGAGGAATCTACGCCGCCGGACATACCCACTACGATGCGAGTCTCGCTATTTGGTTTAGACATATTTAATCACTCCTTTAGGACCGATATTGGCCTGTTCTTTATTGTAACATATACCCCGGCGATGTATACGATCAGTTTACCCTCAGCTAGCATCGCTGAATAAATTGTACGATTTTGATGAGAGATTTATTTCCCAAAGCTATAAAGGATATGATACGATAAGCAGAGGTAAGTGATAGGAATAGAGAGTAATACTATTCTCTTCTTGATCAAGGTTCCATTATATAAAGATTATTTGAAAATTGAAAGAGGTGGCTTCTTTGAAGATTTCTACAAAGGGACGCTATGGCTTAACGATCATGATGGAGCTGGCGGCAAAATTCGGCGAGGGACCAACTTCCCTGAAAAGTATCGCTGAGAAAAATCAATTATCGGAGCATTATCTGGAACAATTGATTGCCCCGCTTCGTAATGCTGGCCTTGTCAAGAGCATCCGCGGCGCGTATGGCGGCTATATCCTGTCCCGCGACGCCTCCGAGATTACAGCCGGAGATATTATCCGTGTACTTGAAGGACCGATCTCACCGGTGGATTTTACGGAGGAGGACGATCCGGCCAAACGTGATCTGTGGCTTAGAATCCGCGATAGCATCGCTGAAGTGTTGGATTCTACGACCCTGGAGGATTTAATTACATTCGAAGAGCAAAGTACTAAAGAGAACTATATGTTCTATATCTAAATGAATCTGTAGATTAATTTAGTGCTACTTACCTTCCTTAAGTGGAAAATCCGGATATAAATTCACAAAAATGACTCCTTACCAGGAGTCATTTTTGCATCAAATCGCAGAAGCGGGCATTGCTGAGCCGTGACAACAGTGCTATAGTATCCATGCCAAGAATCGCATGGTTGAGCGGATTAAGGCAGTTTTAGAGCGTAATGGATCAGCACGAAAAGAGTCATAATTAGTTTGATCCGCTAGGGAAGTTTTCATGGGGTGGTTTCTCCGTTGGGAAGCCGTCCGTTTGCATTTGTGGAAGGTTGGATTGTCAGATTTGAAGTTCAGTTTGAAGTATCCGATTGAAGTTCTGATTGAGTTTTCAGATTGAAGTATCAGGTGCAGTTAATACTGATTGACATAGATCTATAGGGATAAGGTGATATTCATGAAAATGAACAATATATATTTGGATCATGCGGCGTCTACACCCATCCGCCCCGAAGTGGCTGAAGTGATGATGAAGGTGATGACCGAGCAATACGGGAATGCTTCCAGCGTTCACTCCTTCGGACGGGCAGCCAAGAGACTGATCAGTTCAGCGCGGGATCAGGTGTCCGCTGTGGTAGGCTGCCGACCAGATGAACTGGTCTTCACCGCGGGGGGGACGGAAAGCGATAATCTGGCATTGTTCGGAGTCGCTGCCGCCCGTGCGGAACGGGGCAAGCATATCATCACGACAGGGACTGAGCACCATGCGGTGCTGCATACATGCCAAAGGTTGGAAAAGGATGGGTATGAGGTTACTTATTTACCAGTCGATCGCTATGGTAGAATTCATCCGGAGCAAGTTGCGGAAGCGATCCGTCCTGATACAATTCTCGTCTCGGTCATATACGCGAACAATGAAGTTGGAACGATTCAGCCGATCTCAGAGATCGGACAGATAACGGCTGAGCGTGACATCGCTTTTCATGTTGACGCTGTGCAAGCGCTAGGAGCATTGCCGATCCATCTTAGCGAATTGCCAGTCGACTTGATGAGCTTCTCTTCACATAAAATTAACGGCCCACAAGGCGTAGGTGCATTGTACGTAGGTAAGAATATCAAGCTGGAGCCGCTGCAGTATGGCGGCCTGCAAGAGCGGACACGCCGGGCTGGCACCGAAAATATGGCCGGAATTGCTGGCTTCGCCAAAGCGGCAGAATTGGCCAAACTTGAACTCCACGAACGGACAAGCCGTGATGAAGAGCTGCGCGGGTCGCTGCTTACAGAGCTTGAAGAACTGGTCGGCAGCAGCCACTATCATATTAATGGACATCCTGAGCATCATCTGGCTCACATCCTGAACATTAGCTTCCCGGAATGCGGTACAGAGACGATGCTCATGAATCTGGATATGGAGGGAATTGCTATTTCGAGCGGTTCGGCATGTACTTCAGGATCATTAGAGCCTTCGCATGTGCTTGAAGCGATGCATCTTCCGCCAAATCTTTTACAATCCGCGGTTCGATTTAGCTTCGGATTGGGTAATACTATAGAAGAAATTAAAATTACTGCAAAAAAAATTGCAACCATTCTCGATCGTATACGTAGTAGAAAATATTAGTCGTTTTCTATCCAATCTGAGGGAGGAGGATTAAGTTTTTTATTGCGGTACGTTCAGGGATACCCTGCTTTAGGAGGACCGCATACTATGAGGCTGCAGCAATTAATAGGACTTGCTGTATTTGATATAGAGAACGGCAAAAGGGTCGGGAAGGTCTCTGATATCCTGCTAGATCAGGATTGGGCCATCTCGGGGATTCAATTAGAGGGGAAGATGTTCTTCTCTCCGCATCTTAGAGCGGTCCCTTGGAATGATATCGTCGCGTACGGCGAAGATGCCGTGATGATTCGTAATCAACAGGCTATCCAAGTATGGAATGCCGAGAATATACAGCTTACCTTCTTATCAGGTAGCGGCAGAATTAAGGAACTGCCCATTCTTACAGCGGACGGTTCGATGATAGGTTATGTTAGCGATGTTTATTTTGACCAGGAAATGGGTAATACAATTACAGGTATTGAAATCAGTGACGGCTTCTTGTCCGATCTGATTGAGGGGCGCAAGAAGCTTCCTTATATTTCGGAAATGACGAAGGGGGAGCATGCCATTATGGTCCCTGCAAATAGTGAGCAAAGACTTCTGGAGAACGATGAATTCAGTTAACGTATAGGATAGGTGATGTGTATGATGAAATGTCCAAATTGCAGTTCCAAGGATATTGGCAAGATCGGTTCGCACCAATATTATTGCTGGGGCTGCTTTATAGAATTGACTGTGAACGGAGATAAGATGTCGGTCTATCAAGTAGAAGAAGATGGAACCCTCAGCTCTCTAGATGATTTGTTCTTTGGTGATGAATCCATGCAGGATTTCTCGCAAATACATCTCTCTTAATGAAAACAACAGTCTGATTGCAACGAAGCTCTTCTCCCATTTCGGGAGAAGGGCTTTTTGCATGTCGGCGGTTATTTTTCCTGGCCTTCGCATATACTTTCCATAGCTGGTCCATATGCAGGGAGGAATGAGAGACAATGGAGCCGTTCCTAAAAAGCAAGCTATTCCGTTATGGAGTCTGGCTGCTGCTGGGGCTCATTATTTTATATTTTATTTGGCAACTTCGTCCGATGTTTGCTGTCATTTACGGATTCCTGAAAGCGATCTTTGCCCCGTTCGTGATCGCTATGATAATCTCCTATGTACTTAATCCAATTGTAAAAATGCTTGGCGGGCGTAAGGTACCAAGGACGATGGCGGTACTGCTCATTTATGCAGTGTTTCTAACGAGCCTATCGGTCATTCTAATGAATGTCATCCCAATGTTCGTAGAACAGCTTGAAGAATTGGGCGAACATTTGCCGCAGCTTACCATGCATACGCAGCAATTTATGAACCGCTTTGATAACAGCATCCTTCCGGGAAGCATTCGCATGGGAATGAACAACTGGTTCTTCCAGGTCGAACAACGAATGGCCACGTCAATCTCTGATTTTCTTAACAATATTGGCACGACCTTAAACATTGTCTTCAACGTGTTCATTATCCCTTTCCTCATCTTCTATATCCTCAAAGACTTTGATACATTCGAGCGTATGATTCTGCAGTATCTTCCCCGAACGCATCGCAAATCGATCGTCTCGTTACTGAAGGAGATTGACGAAGCGTTGGGGAACTATATACGCGGACAACTGCTCGTCTGCGTCATTATCGGTGTGCTGGCTTATATTGGCTATATGATTATCGGCATGCCATTCGCTCTCTTACTGGCAGGTGTCGTTGCTGTATGCAACATCATTCCGTATCTAGGCCCTTTTCTTGGGGCTGCTCCAGCCATGCTGATGGCACTGACGATTTCCTGGAAAATGGCGCTGTTCGTCCTGCTCGTTAATATGCTGTGCCAGACAATCGAGAGCAATATTATCTCGCCGCAGGTGGTGGGACGAACGTTACATTTGCACCCGATGTTGATCATTTTCGCTCTGCTGGTCGGTGGTGAGATCGCAGGCGTTCCCGGGCTTATTGTTGCGGTTCCCATGTTCGCGGTTGGCAAGGTGATTCTACAACATTTCTATACTTACTATGTACGTCGGAAGACGGTATAGAGTGATATACAGCTCGACCGGGCCAAAGGACTTAGCGTGATGGAGAATATCCTGCAAAGCAACGGCGATGTACAAACGGTATTTGCGCATAACGATGTGATCCCCTTGGTGCATTGACACTGTGCATATTGCCCTATATACTAAAAATGTTATGTTCGAAAAATATGTCTTGAAGCTATTGGGGGAAGCCCCAGTTATAGCAGAAAAGCGATGATGAGATGAAGTACATTCGTAAACGGATTTTTGCAGAGAAGGGTTTCTTCATATCCGATTGTCTGTATAGACATAGCAAGGTATGATGGCTGAGAGAACCCGAAATACGGGCGGATGGAAAGCTGATTTCTGAGTGTGAGTTCAAAATCACCGGCAGGTCCCCGTTATCGGACTGACAAGGCGATCGCTAGAATCCGGATGACGGAAGATGACTTTGGAGAATGTTCCATAGGATACTTCAGCCGGCACTGTTCCAGCGATAACCAGGGTGGTACCGCGATTAAATCGTCCCTGAATTTCAGAGGACGTTTTTTTGTTTTTCAGATTGTCACAAATTTTCACAAATGTTTACAATTCGATGTAGCAAACAAGCTTAACCAAACGTTAATAATTAGGGGGAGTATTCAATGAAAGCAAGTGAAATTCGCTCCAAATGGCTGGAGTTCTTTGCCAGCAAAGGGCATAAAATTGAACCGAGCGCTTCGCTCGTACCGCATAACGATCCATCCCTGCTTTGGATCAATGCCGGTATGGCACCGCTCAAGCCTTATTTTGATGGCCGGGTGAAGCCGGAGAATCCGCGCCTGGCGAATTCGCAGAAATGTATCCGTACCAATGATATTGAGAATGTGGGTAAGACGCGTCGGCACCATACTTTCTTCGAGATGCTGGGCAACTTCTCCATTGGAGATTATTTCAAGGAGGAAGCGATCACTTGGGCCTGGGAATTCCTGACCGGCAAAGAGTGGATTGGCTTCGATCCGGAGCGCCTGTCTGTAACTGTATATCCTGAAGATGAAGAAGCTTTCAAGCTTTGGAATGAGAAGGTAGGCCTGCCGGCTGAACGGATTATCAAACTGGAGGACAACTTCTGGGATATCGGTGAAGGTCCATGCGGGCCTTGTACAGAAATTTTCTATGATCGCGGCGAAGCGTATGGAGATGCTACTGATCCGGAAATGTACCCGGGGGGAGAGAACGAACGCTATCTCGAAGTATGGAACCTCGTATTCTCGCAATTCAATCACAATAAGGACGGCAGCTATACACCGCTCCCTAACAAGAACATTGATACCGGGGCAGGCCTGGAGCGCTTTGCTTCAATTCTGCAAGATGTGAACTCCAACTTCGATACCGATATTTTCCAGCCGCTGATTCAGAAGACGGCCAAGCTGGCTAATGTGAAGTATGGGGAGAAAGAAGACCTGGATGTAGCGTTCAAAGTCATCGCTGACCATATTCGTACGGTTGCGTTCGCTGTGTCCGATGGCGTGCTTCCTTCTAATGAAGGCCGCGGGTATGTCATCCGCCGTTTGCTGCGCCGTGCGGTTCGCTATGGGAAGATGCTCGGCCTGGACAAGCCGTTCATGTACACACTAGTGGAAACTGTTGGTGAAGTAATGGGCAGCTACTATCCAGATGTCGTAGAGAAACGTGAATTTATCGAGAAGGTCGTTCATAACGAAGAGGAACGCTTCCATGAGACGCTGACGGAAGGCTTGTCTATTCTGGCAGAGATGAGTGCAGAGGCCAAGTCAACAGGTCATACGGTGATTAGTGGGGCCAATGCCTTTAAGCTCTACGATACTTATGGATTCCCGCTTGATTTGACGGAAGACTTTGCGCTTGAGCATGGTCTGAATGTAGACCGTGAGGGCTTCGAAGCGGCGATGGAGGAACAGCGTACGCGTGCGCGTTCAGCTCGTCATGATGGAGCTAGCATGAAAATTCAGGGCGGAGTCCTCTCTGATTTAACGACTAAATCAGAGTTCGTTGGATATAATGAGCTTAATGTTACTACTAAAATTGTGGCGATCGTCTCTGAGGGTGCATTTGTTGATGTGCTGTCCGCAGGGCAGACAGGCCAAATCATTCTGGAGAAGACGCCTTTCTACGCGGAGAGCGGTGGACAGGTCAGCGACCAGGGGATCATCTCCGATGCTTCCTCGCGTGCTGAGGTTACCGGATTATTCAAGGCTCCGCGTGGTCAGCATGTGCATCAAGTGACCGTACTGTCCGGCGAGCTGCGTTCCGGTACGGAAGTGAAGGCGGAAGTAAGTGGCGAGATGCGGCGCGACATCGTGAAGAACCATACGGCTACGCACTTGCTGCACAAAGCGTTGAAAGAGACGCTTGGCGAACATGTTAATCAAGCAGGTTCTTTGGTAGAGCCGCAGCGTTTGCGCTTCGACTTCTCTCACCTGGGCAGCATCTCTGCGGAGGAGCTTGCGGTAATAGAACGCCGTGTGAATGAGCAGATCTGGAATGCACTCGATATCATCACCCGGCAAATGCCAATTGATGAAGCGAAGGCATTAGGAGCCATGGCCCTGTTCGGCGAGAAATATGGCGATGTCGTCCGTGTCGTTAAAGCAGGGGACTACAGCCTCGAGTTGTGCGGAGGGTGTCATGTGAACAATACGGCGGAGATTGGCCTGTTCAAGCTGATCAGTGAGAGTGGAATCGGCTCGGGTGTACGACGGATCGAGGCAGTAACTGGTCGCGGAGCTTATCAGTTCATGGAAGAGCAGCTTGATCTTCTGAAGCAGGCTGGCGGTTTACTCAAAGCAAACATCGCCGATGTTCCGAAGCGGGTTGAGGCACTGCAGCATCAATTAAAAGAGCTGGAGCGTGAGAATGAATCGTTACAAGGCAAGCTGAGCTCAATCGAAGCCGGATCACTGACCAGCCAGGTCGTGACCATTGGCGAGACGAAGCTACTGGCCGCTCGCGTCGATGCAGGAAGCATGGATGCGCTGCGCACCTTGGCGGATGAGCTGAAGGGCAAACTGCCTGATGCTGTTCTAGTTCTTGGAGCGCCTGCACAAGATAAAGTGAATTTTGTTGTCGTAGTTCCGGAGTCGGAAGTGAAGCGTGGGCTGCACGCTGGCAAATTGGTCAAGGAAGTCGCTGCGGTATGTGGTGGTGGCGGTGGCGGCCGCCCGGATATGGCCCAAGCTGGCGGCAAGGATGCTTCCAAACTGGAGGAAGCCCTGAAGGTAGCAGAAGAATGGATCGCTTCCCAGGTGTAAAAAAGGTCGGTTTTCAGCACCGAGAAGGTTGGATGAAGCTAGGGACTGAGGAGCGGAGCGTACGTAGTGGGTACGTGAGCACCGGAGGTCCCGGGTGAATTCAAGATTCGATGCCGAATAAGCCTTTAGTATTACATCGTGATCAAAAGTGGACTTTTTGAAACAACCTCTTAAAGTCCTGAGATCATGGAAGCTTTTATTCAGTGAATGTTTCCTTATGGAGCCCGTGATATGATATAGTAAGGTTAGATCAAGACGATTTAAGCAGATGGTGGATGTCTGAGGAAGCGAGGTGTCGTCATGGACTCCATGGATAAAACCGTCAAGTTCAATGTAACAGGAGATGAGCAGCAAGCGTCGGCAGAAGGTATCCTTCTTACGGTGTATGATGCGCTTCAGGAGAAGGATTATAATCCGATTAACCAGATTGTCGGGTATTTGCTGTCGGGTGATCCGGCGTATATACCACGGCATAACAACGCAAGAAGCTTGGTTCGCAAGAAGGAGCGCGACGAGCTGATTGAGGAACTGGTGAGATACTATCTGGCTGGTCATCGTTAGGAGAAGTTATGAAAATTCTAGGTCTTGATTATGGGGATGCACGAATCGGAGTCGCGATTAGCGATGAGCTCGGATGGACGGCCCAAGGACTTGAAGTCATTGAACGCCGCAAAGAAGGGGCGGAGCTGAAGCGGATTGCTGAGCTGGTTAGCCAGCATGAAGTGGAAGAGGTCGTGGTCGGGCTTCCGAAGAATATGAATGGTACGATTGGTCCCCGTGGTGAAATATGCAAGGCCTTTGCGGAGCAATTGCATGAAATGCTGCAGGTGCCTGTGCACTTGTGGGATGAGCGTCTGACTACGGTCTCAGCACATCGAACGCTGATCGAGGCAGATGTGAGCAGGAAGAAACGCAAAGGGGTCGTGGACAAAATGGCCGCGAGCTTGATTTTGCAAAATTATTTGGACTCTAAGAGTAAAAAGTGAGGGTGATCGCTATGTCTAAAGATCGTATTGGCTATGAAGAAGAACCGGAGATTATTTATATTCCCAACGAAGAGGGGAATGAAGAAGAATTCGAAGTAATTATGAAGTTCGAAGTTGACGGTTCCGACGCCAAATATATGATGGTCGTTCCTTTGGATTCCGAGGATCATGATGATGATGAAGAGAGCGAAGAAGTATATGCCTTCCGCTACGAGGAAGACGGCGATGACCTTAAACTGTACACAATCGAGAGCGATGAAGAATGGGAGATCGTTGAAGAGACATTCAATACCCTGGTTGATGAATTCGACGGGGAGGACAACGATGACTGATTTTTCAGCGGAGAAGGTAGTGTGGACGTCACGGGTTCGTGACGCTTACGGTACCATTGTCGAGCTTCAAGATGAACAAGGCAAGGCTTCCTATTATACTGTCGAGAATGAATTTGACGTAGCGGGAGCATCTTACGCCGCTTTGCGCCCTGAACAAGACTCTTCCGTAGAAGAGCCCGAATTGTTCAAGATTGTCCAGTCCTCGGATGGGGAGTTAGAACTTGTTACCATCGAAGATGATGACGAATGGGAGAATATATCTGAGCTATACGGTGAACTTACGTTCCCTGAATGAGTTCTGCAGGGCATCTCTTGAGTACGATCGATTGTGTTATCTGATGAGCTAATATAAATCGGCATAAGGGCGGGAATCCCGCTCTTTTTGCTGTAAAGGAGTGGGCTATGAAGACAGCGTTGAAATGGTTCCTCGCATTTATTCTGATTATTATTATTGCAGCGGGAGCGGGCGGTGCCTATATTTATTACGGCATGCAGCCAGTGAAAGCCTCGGAAGAAGTGGTGAGGGTTACGATTGAACCAGGAATGCGGACGAGCAGCATAGCTGATACCCTGGAGCAGCAAGGACTTATCAAGAATGCGTTCTTGTTCAAATCGTATTTAAAGTTGAAATCCGAGGGTAGCCGTTTTCAGGCGGGTACTTATGATATAAATCCCGGAGCCGATTATGATGAGATTATCGTCAAGCTGAACAGCGGAGATATTGTCAAAGCTGAGATGATCCGCTTCACCATACCAGAGGGTTATACCGTCAAGCAGATGGCGGAGATCTTATCCGAGCAAGGATTCGTTAATGAGGATACTTTCCTGAAATTGGCCAAGTCTCCTACAGGCATTGACAGTCAACTGTTAGCTGATATTCCAGATCGTGCGGAGATGAAATTTAGACTGGAAGGTTATTTATTCCCAGAAACTTATGAATTGAAGAAGGGCAGCAGCGAGCAGGAGATTATCAATCGGATGTTCACGGAAACAGATCAGCGTCTGCACAAAATTGCTGATTTTGAGCAAAAGCTAAAGAAGAGCGGACTCAGTCTGAATGAAATAATGACAGTTGCATCTCTTGTGGAGCGTGAGGTCGTTGTCGATTCGGAACGCAGCTTGGTAGCTGGCGTCATCTATAATCGGCTTGCTAAAAACATGAAGTTAGAGATTGATGCCACCGTCCAATATCTATTAGACAAACCTAAAGAGCGCCTAATGAATTCGGACCTGAGAAAAGTGGACAGCCCATATAATACTTATTTGTATGAGGGACTGCCGCCAGGGCCGATCGCTGCGCCAAGTCTGAAATCTATTGAGGCCGCACTCGCGCCGGAAGCTTCGGAGTATTTGTTCTATGTGACGAAGAAGGATGGCAGCGGTGAGCATCTATTTGCCAAGACGTATAAAGAGCATTTGAATAATATTGAGAAGAGCAAGGCAACAGCTAAATAACCGAGGTGTATAGAATGGGTAACAAACCGGAACTGCTTGTTCCCGCAGGTTCTATTGCAGAGCTGCAGGCGTATCTTGATTGTGGAGCGGATGCCTTCCTCATTGGCGAGGATATATTTGGCATGCGTCTTCCAGGTAATTTTACCCCAGCCGAAATTGCTGAAGCTGTCAAGATTGCCCATGAACGCGGGGCTAAAATATATGTATGTATCAATATTCTGATGAGTAATGAGCTACTCAAGGACCTACCGGATTATGTAAAACAGCTTGAGGCTGCTGGGGTGGATGCCGTTCAATTTGGCGATCCGTCCGTATTACAGACAGTTAGGGAGTTAGCTCCACAATTGAAGCTGCATTGGAACGGGGAAATGACTTCAACCAATTACATGACAGCGAACTATTGGGGAAGCAAAGGGGCATGCCGCGTTGTGTTGGCACGTGAACTGAATATGGACGAGATAACGG
This sequence comes from Paenibacillus lutimineralis, assembly GCF_003991425.1. Taxonomy (NCBI): domain Bacteria; kingdom Bacillati; phylum Bacillota; class Bacilli; order Caryophanales; family Paenibacillaceae; genus Paenibacillus; species Paenibacillus lutimineralis. Next base: position 5,057,416 of record NZ_CP034346.1, on the reverse strand, counting down.
AAATGCAGCCGCATTTACAGATCGAGTCCGAGGTTCAGGTACATGGCATGACGAATATTTACCATTCCAAGCGCAGTCTGGTTCGCAGCTACATGGCGCATCAGGGCCGAGTGATTGCGGAGAATGAATCCGTAAGTAAGGAGCGCGGATTATTCTTGATCGAGGCGGAGCGCCAAGATGAGAAATTCCCGATCTATGAGGATCGCAATGGAACTCATATTATGAGCTCAGATGATATTTGCATTTTGGAAGATCTTCATATGCTGTTAGGTGCTGGAGTGGACAGCTTGAAGATCGAAACGATCTTTAAACCAGTAAGCTATAATGAGACAGTTATCCGTGTCTATCGTCAAGCGATTGACACTTATTTTGCCGATCCAGAAGCTTATGAATTCGATGAAGCATGGATGGAGACGATCCGTGAGGTTCAGGACCCTGAGCGCGAGTTGTCGTTTGGGTTTTTCTATAAAGAACAAGTATATTAATTTAAGAGTGCTGAAAACTGGACTTTTTGAACATGTATTTTTATGATTATAATTTTCTAGAGGTGAACGAATAAATGCAAACTGCGGAGAAACATATACGTAAATATACCGGCAAGCGAAACCGTTTGGAGAAGCCAGAGCTGCTGGCTCCGGCAGGGAACCTCGAGAAATTGAAATTCGCAGTCCATTATGGAGCAGATGCGGTTTACATCGGGGGACAAAAATACGGGCTTCGCTCAGGGGCCGACAATTTCAGTCTAGAGGAAATGCGCGAGGGCGTTGAGTTTGCCAAGAAATATGGAGCCAAAGTATTCGTGGCTACAAATATATATGCTCACAACGAGGATTTGGCTGGGATAGAGGATTATCTGCGTGGCCTGCATTCCGTAGGGATTGCGGCTATAATCACCGCCGACCCAATTATTGTTGATACGGCTCGTCGCCTTGTACCAGAGCTGGAGGTGCATCTTAGCACCCAGCAATCGACTGTGAATTGGCAGGCCGTGAAGTTCTGGAAGGAAGAAGGACTGCCGCGTGTTGTCCTGGGGCGGGAGACAAGCCTGGAGGAGATCGAGGAGATCAAGCAGCATGTAGATGTCGAGATCGAAGCTTTTATTCACGGAGCGATGTGTTCCTCTTATTCCGGACGCTGTGTGCTGTCCAATCATTTCACAGACCGCGACTCCAACCGGGGTGGGTGCTGTCAATCTTGCCGCTGGAAATACGATCTGTTCGAAGATGCCAGACCGGTCGAAACTTGGATCTCCGAAGAAGAGGCAAGGGACAGTTCTGTATTGCGCAATTTCCAGCTTGGTGTAAATCAATTGCCGTTATTCGATGAAGGTGACAATGCCTTTACAATGGGATCCAAGGATTTGTGCATGATTGAGCATATTCCTGATTTGATTGATTCCGGCGTAGACAGCTTTAAGATTGAGGGTCGTATGAAATCGATCCACTATGTGGCTACGGTTGTTAACGTTTATCGTCAGGCGATCGATTCTTACATGGCTGATCCAGATAATTACGTTCTTAAGCAGGAATGGCTAGAGGAAATTCAGAAGGCGGCCAACCGCCCGGTGAATACTGGATTTTTCTACGACATTCCGGATCATGAAGATCATATTTATGAACCTGAGGAGAAGGCGATGCCTTTTGATTTTGCAGGTCTTGTCATGGACTATGATCACGCCACGGGAATCGCTGTAATTCAGCAACGTAATCATTTTAAGCCGGGTCACGAAATTGAATTCTTCGGTCCGAATGGAACCTTCTTCAAGCAAACAGTAGGCAAGATTTGGGACGAAGAGGGCAATGAGCTCGATGCTGCTCGTCATCCGCTGCAAAGAATCAAGATGAAGGTGGACCATCCTGTATCTTATTTTGACATGATGCGTAAGAAGAAATAGACAATTTATGGCTTGTATTCAATTGAAATTAGGGCTTTTCGATCATAGGACGAAAGGCCCTTTTTTGTGTTGTATGATAAAAATCAACAAATTCCACTAAAAAATACCCCCTTGTTCTACCGATACATATAGGAGTATGACATCGTTTGTCGAATAGACTAAGTATGAGGCGATGTTGCCAGTTAGTAATAGAGGCATGACCTCTAGCCTAGTTTCACGGCATACAACTATTATGAGCGGTGGGTGATTGACATGGGTCTGGTTCCGAAGAAGGAGGGCCAAGCAGCTGACAGCAAGAACAAGCAGAAGAAACAAACTAAATCAAGTGGGGAAAAGAAGCTTATTTCAAGTTGGAAAGGCAAAATTTCGGATCGTCTTCCAACACAAATAAATCCTTCTAAATCTGTAGGCGTTCGTCTGTTTCTGATTTTCTTCGTGGCGATCATGTTCTTCGTATTAGCTATCGGAATATTGTCCTATCAAATGGCAAAGTCGACGATTCAGAATAATGCGGAAAATGCCAACTTGCAAACGATAGTACAAACATCGCAGAAGCTGGACATTATTCTACAAAAGTACGAAGAGAATCTTCAACAGACATTCCTAGACAATGAGATGCAGAAGGCGATTATGAATGCTTCCCTTTCCGGTGTGTCTGAGTACGACCGTTTTACAACCATTAACGATATTAGGAACCGGTTGAATTCTCTGGTCTATTCAAGCAAGGGTGTGGAAGCGGTCTATATGTTGAGTGTGGATGGCAGCGTGGATGATATTTCAACTGGCAGCTCCACTCAGACATTCTTCGAAGCAGCACGTAAGGAACCTTGGTATGAAGAAATGTCCAAGACGGTAGGCACACGTTGGATGAAAGTGCCTGAGAAGAGCAATGGAAAATCTACAGTACGATTGATTCGTTCATTATCGAGCGTCACTACTTCTAAGCGGTTCGTTCTCGTACAAGACCTGAATGTTGAAGTGCTGGAGAACTACTTGAAGGAAATTAATTTGGGGGACAACTCGAAGCTGCAAATCGTCGGAACAGATAATGTGGTTATCGGTTCGTCGGTTGAAGCAGAATCAGGTGAACCTACAGAGTATGATTTGTCCAAAGCGGTAGACAAGAATGGAGGCATTCGCATCAAGGATGCGGAGGGCAATTCCGTACTGGCTGTCTATAACAATTTTACAGCTGCCGACTGGAAGCTGATTGGTACAGTGAGCACTGCCGAACTAGTGAAGGATGCAAAAGGAATTTTGTTAACAACATACATATCGGCTGCTGTCGTCGCCTTGATCACCACCTTGATTGCCATGTGGATGGTTAGAATGATTGCTCATCCATTGGCACAGTTGAAGAACTTGATGGAAGAAGGCTCCAGAGGCAACCTGAATGTACGCTTAAAGGCGAAGTCTCAGGATGAGATCGGTCAATTGACTAACAGCTTCAATGTGATGATGGAGCAGATTACCGAGCTCGTGAAGCAGACGAACCATTCCGCGAAGGATGTTCTGGACACAGCAACTGAATTGACTCAGGCTTCTAACAAGACAGCCATCTCTGCCAAAGAGATTGCTATTGCGACAGAGGAGATCGCTAACGGAGCTACCAGTCTGGCTAATGAAGCTGAGCGAGGTAATGAGCTTACAGAGAACATCTCCAGACAGATGGAACAGGTTGTACAGGCGAACAAGCAGATGGAGACCGCTGCTCATCAGGTAGAGAAGTCAAGTCAGCAAGGTACCGAGTATCTGAACGGGCTTCTGGCACAGACGAACTCCACTGTAGATATTGTCAATTCTCTGACAGAGAAGGTAGACGCTCTGAAATCGAGTACATCTTCTGTTTTGAAGGTGCTGGAAGTTATGCAGAATATTACACAGCAGACGAATATCCTGTCCCTGAATGCGACGATTGAAGCGGCTCGGGCCGGTGCAGCAGGACGTGGCTTCATGGTCGTAGCCGATGAGATCCGTCAGCTGGCAGATCAATCCCGTCAATCGATTACGATGGTTGGGGAGATCACAGACAATATCCAGCAGGAAATGAATGAGACGGTACGAGCCTTGTCGGATGCAAATCCGTTGTTCCAACAGCAGATTACTTCTGTGAAAGAGACAAGTCAGATCTTTGTATCTGTACAAGGGCAAATGGAAGGCTTTGTGAAGCAAATTGAGATGGTTACGACTTCGATTGATGATCTGAATGAATCGCAGAATGTTCTGTCTGAAGCGATGAGTAACGTCAGCGCCGTTGCTCAGCAATCTTCGGCTACATCTGAAGAGGTTGCATCGCTCAGCAGCGAGCAGCAGACGGTAAGCGATCAGCTTGTGCAGCTCTCCGGCAAGCTGGAGAATGTCTCGAACGGCTTGAAGGAATCGCTGTCCAAATTTACAGTTTAATCAGCGTATATAGGAACTGTCCCAGGAGTAGGATCATACTTTTGGGGCATTTTTTTGCTTTAATCATGTGGGTCCCCCTTATTCCTTCTATCTATGTGTTAACATCTCTCTCCAGGGAAATAATGAAGCAGTAAGGAAAAAGGGGGATGTCCATGTCATTAGCACGGAAAAGACGCATATTTTATATTCTAATAGTGTTTAGTATTTTTTTTGCTGTATATACGCTAAGGATTGCCTGGATTCAGACTCATGCTGCGTTCGCCGCAGTGACATCTTCAGGGAAAACGATCAATGAATTGGCCGTACGTCAACGGGAACAAGGGATCGAGCTTGATCCTGGAAGAGGAAATTTCTTCGATCGATACGGCCGGCAACTGACTGGGATTACAACCTGGTCGCCAGTTCTATTTCCTGTGAAGAAACTACCTGCTCAGGAGGACCTGGCACGCATCGCCACTTCTCTAGGGATATCTGAGAGCGAGCTAAGGAGCAAATGGGCGAATCTTGAGGTGCCTTATATTTGGTCAGGTTCAGATAGCAGTCATGGGATCCTAAATCATTCATCCGTGGTCAAGGAGCAATCACTTGTTCAATTGGAAGGAATAGAGGTGCTTCCTCATGTCGTACGCTACCAATCCGGTCAGAATGGGCAGCAGTGGCTCGGTTATGTGGCCCAGCGGCCGGATGTGATCCAGCAGATTCGTGGTAGCGGGAAGCAGAGTGAACACCTGCCTTTAACAATGCAAGTAGGGGCGGCGGGGTTAGAGAAGACATTCGACAGATTCCTGCGCGGCGCTGGAAGTACAAGGGCTTATTATGCGGTAGATGGGAAGCGACAGCCATTCCCGGATGTAGGTACCCGGGTCAAGGGCCCAGAGGAACGCTTCCATCCGTTGCAGATCAGAACGACGATTGATATCGTCCTGCAGCAGAAATTAGAAGCGCTTACGGAACAGATGAATGTGAAGGAGGGCGCTTTAGTCGTTCTTGATACGGAGAACGGCGATGTAGCAGCTATGGTCTCAAGACCGTTCTTCGATCCCAATCATATTGATTTGGCCGGAGGCAGCTGGAGCAACCGCGCTCTGAAGGCTGTTCCGCCCGGTTCCATTTTCAAGACGGTCATCGCTGCGGCTGCGTTGGAGAGTGGGGTAACTAAGCCAGGTGAAGTGTTCCATTGCCCGGGGCAATATGGAAAGTACGGATTAGCCTGTTGGAAGAAAGGCGGACATGGCGATATTACGTTGGAACAGGGCTACGCCCATTCTTGCAATATCGTGTTTGCCACATTGGGAGAACGCTTGTCGCCTGGCAGCATTGAGCTTGCTGCGGCCAAGCTCGGCCTTGGTCACAAGGTTGGCTGGCATGAGGAGAAATTTATGGGCGGTGATGATCTTTGGCAATTCGACCATGAGGAAGCAGGGGCAGTTTTTCACGGTAACTCCCTGGTTGATGGTGGGGTTCTGGCCCAGACGGCTATCGGGCAGCGCGATGTTCTGGTTACTCCACTGCAGGCAGCAAATATGGTCGTGACACTGCTCCATCAAGGGCGGGTTACATCACCACGTTTGGTCAGCGAGGTCCACTTCCGGGATGGTTCTTTGCTCACGAATATGCTAGAGCACCAAGCGGTTACAAAGGCTGGTCAAGTATCGCCTCGCACGGCTGCTCTGCTACTATCCTGGATGAATGAAGTTGTCGAATCGGGAACGGGGAGATCGCTTAGACAAGCCGATTGGCATTTGGCTGGCAAGTCCGGTACAGCACAGGTTGTAAAAGCAGGTAAAAACTACAATCACCAATGGTTCATTGGATATGGTCCCGTGGAGAAGCCTAAATATGCGGTAAGCGTACTTGTGCAGAACAAGCCGGAAGGATCGGAGCATCAAGCGACTGCTTTGTTCAGACGTACGATGGATCTTCTTGCCGCCTACAGGCCGGAGCAGATCTGATTCATTTTCAAATTTCAAAAAATGCGCCTCATTGTGCTCAGTATGTGCTAAAATAGTTAGGATGCTATTCAATATGTACGAGTGAACTACCTCTATATGTGCGTGGAAAAGCTAAGATCAGAGAGAAGTGGGGAAAGCGACATGGAGACTTTGCTGATATGGCTGTTTTACATTTCATCGTTGTATGCTTTTATACCAGGGCTGATCACGCGTCTGTTTGGTTATCGTGTCTTCAAGCATGGTTCGAACAAGGATGAATTTGCCCTTACCTTTGATGATGGTCCAGACCATTATTATACTCCTCAGCTCCTCGATTTGCTGGAACGGTATGATGCCAAGGCTACTTTTTTTGTTGTTGGTTCCAATGCGGAGAAAAATCCTGAGCTGATCAGACGGATGCACGAAGATGGGCATTTGATCGGAATCCATAATTATGTTCATAAGACGAATTGGCTGATGGGTCCGGGTGCCGTGAAGAAGCAAATTCAGAAGACGAATAAGATTATCCATGAGGTTACGGGCAAAGATACACATTACTATAGACCGCCGTGGGGAATTGTGAATTTGTTCGACTTCGCTAACCGAGGCGATGTCCAGATTGTGCTCTGGTCGGCAATGTTCAGCGATTGGCGCAAGCGCATCGGAGCTGAACGCTTAACGAAGCGGATGATGAAGAAGCTCGGCGGCGGCGAAGTATTTTTGCTACATGATTGCGGAGCTACACTGGGGGCTGATAATGAAGCTCCAAGGGAAATGCTAATAGCCCTGGAGCGAGTGCTGGAGGAAGCGCAGAAGCGGGGCTTGCGTAGCGTTCGGATCGACCGCTTGATGGAGACAGACAGTAGCCTGAAGCATAACAAGAGAGTAGAGAAGGCTGCAGATAGCGCCCGCTCATTAAGCTGGTGGAAGCGATGGGTCGTGGCATTATGGCTCCTCTGGGAGAAGCTGTTCCACTTGATGTTTCATCTGCATACGACGAATGAACAGGACCCGATTTTTCATTTCCGCAGCCGTCCTTATCATGGTGAGTCGGTTGAATTGACGGACGGAACGATGCTGCAGGCTGGTGATGAGGTGCTGGAGCTGCATTTAGATAATAAGAAGCTGTTCCAGATCGGCATGAAGTCGAAATCGACTGTTCACTTGGCCATTCAGATGATCAGGCAGGTGGAGAAGGCGCTACCCGAGATTGCCAGATACGTGGTCGACCATCCTGAACTGCATAATGTAAAGGCGTTGTATGGAGTGACAATGATTAACCGGGGACCAGAGAAATTCGGCTTTACAGTTACGGATTTGCCGAAGGGGTTCTTTGCTAGTTCTTCGCGAATCTATTTGAAATTCCTGATGAGAGTGATCCACCCAGATGGAGGGACAAGATTGAAGCAGGCACCGGAGCTATTGGTGCCGAAGTTGATTCTGATGCCGATAGATCTACTGATGAAGAAATATCTCAACGATGGTTCCCATCACCGGATTAAGCATGACAGGCTCGTCGAGGAGGAAGAAGAGACGGTCATCAGCTCCACCCTTCCTTGTCGGTAATCAGTAATTATTTATTTGTTTATTCAAAAAGGCTTGGCTCCTACCAGAGGAGCCAAGCCTTTTTTTACATGTAAAAGGAAAACTATAATGTGCTTGGATTAGATCTTCATAACTCCGCCCGAGCTAGCGTTAGTAACCAGCTTGGAATAACGAGCCAGATAGCCGGTTTTCACCTTCGGCTCGAAGCCCTTCCAGTTTGCACGGCGGCTGGCCAGCACTTCTTCATCGACCAGCAGCTCGATTTTGCGGTTATTCAAGTCGAGCTCGATGATATCACCATCTTCGACGAATGCGATCGGACCGCCTTCCGCAGCTTCCGGAGAAATATGACCGATGCTGATTCCGCGCGAAGCGCCTGAGAAGCGGCCATCTGTAATCAGGCCGACCTTGGCGCCAAGGCCCATACCTACAATTTGTGAGGTAGGAGCGAGCATTTCTGGCATCCCCGGACCACCCTTCGGTCCTTCATAACGGATAACGACGACAGAGCCCTCTTTAACTTTGCCGTTGGCGATTCCTTCCAACGCTTGCTCCTGGGAGTCGAAGCAGATGGCGGGACCTTTATGATATCCGCCTACAGATGGATCAACAGCACCCACCTTGATGACGGAGCCTTCCGGAGCCAGGTTGCCATACAGAATGGCTAGCCCGCCTTTTTCAGAGTATGGATTATCGATCGGATGGATGACGCTTGTATCCTTAATCTCGCAGCCAACCACGTTCTCGGCGAGCGTCTTGCCGGTAACTGTCATCTGGTCTCCGAAGATAGCCCCTGGCTTCTTCAGCAACTCATGGATAACGGCGCTAACGCCGCCCGCCCGATCAACATCCTCGATGAATATATCTGTAGCTGGTGCCAGCTTGGAGATATGAGGGACACGGTTAGCTACTTCATTGATCCGTTCCAGTGGATAATCGATTCCAGCTTCCTGCGCCAGGGCAAGGGTATGCAATACGGTATTGGTAGAACCGCCCATCGCCATATCCAGAGCAAAAGCATTGTCGATCGATTCCTTGGTCACGATATCGCGAGGTTTGAGATCAAGCTTGATCAATTCCATCAGTTGCTTGGCGGATTTTCTTACGAAATCTCGGCGCTCATCAGATACAGCCAAAATTGTACCATTACCTGGCAGCGCGAGTCCCAGTGCTTCGGCCAGACAGTTCATGGAATTGGCGGTGAACATTCCTGAACAGGAGCCGCAGGTTGGACAGCCAAACTGTTCAAGCTCGAGCAGATCCGAATCATCGATTTGGCCCGCTTGATGCGCACCAACTCCTTCAAATACAGAGGTTAGCGACAGCTTGCGTCCTTTGCTGTCTACGCCGGCCTTCATCGGGCCGCCGCTGACGAAGATCGTCGGGATATTGACGCGGAGCGCCCCCATCATCATACCAGGTGTGATCTTGTCACAGTTCGGGATGCAGACCATCCCATCGAACCAGTGAGCAGATACAACGGTCTCTAGTGCGTCGGCGATAATTTCACGGCTTGGCAGAGAATAGCGCATTCCGATATGCCCCATAGCAATGCCGTCATCCACGCCGATTGTATTGAATTCGAACGGAACGCCGCCAGCTTCACGGATCGCCTCTTTGACGATTTTACCGAACTCCTGCAAGTGAACATGTCCAGGGACAATATCAATGTAGGAGTTACATACGGCGATAAATGGTTTGTTGAAGTCTTCTTCCTTGACGCCGGCAGCGCGGAGCAAGCTGCGGTGCGGCGCACGGTCGAAGCCTTTTTTGATCATGTCTGAACGCATTTTCTTGGCTGTCATAATAGACGATCCCCCCAGATTTAAGAATTTATTAGATTTTGGAACTTTACACCGCTAAAGGTTTTCTTTACAGTCTATCATATGTATTCTGCTTTTTCTAGCAAACAAAAACAGTAAAATATCTGGATAAAACGTCGAATTGAGTGGAAGTTTGAGCAAAAAAAGACTCATGGGAATATTAAACTGAATTTAGAGATAGGTCGATGGGACAGAAAAAAGCCTGCGCGCGTTCGCAGGCTTTTCTAAAAAATGGTCTTAATGCTTACTGGCTGCTCTTGTGCCGAACGAGTGCGTGGCCCGGCGCTCCAGGTCAACGATCCATTGTACAGATGGCTCGATCAGCGGCGATGCCAGTCTGCGGATGAATGGCTGACAGAGCAGTAGGGTTAAGGCAATAGCAGCTACAACGAGTACCAATGATGCTGCGTCGCTATGAATCCAGCTATAGATAGGTGACAGGGCAGCAAGCCGGATAATAAAACCGTGCAACAGGAATACATATAACGTTCTGCGTCCCATATCAGTGATTCTGCTTTCTCTCCAAGGTACGAAAGCAAGAAAGCTAGCTGCGGCCAGAGCTTGCAGTCCATATAGCAATATACGGAATACCCCAGTGTACCATGCGATCTGTCCCAGTTGGCCATAGGTCATATTGCCATAGAGCCAGCCGGGGGATATATTCAGTCCGCCCATGGCGATCCAAAGGAATAGCAGGGCTGATGCGCTTAAGGCGAAGATTTTTACCTGATGTGTGAACAAGAGCTTTAACCGAGCGTAAGAGAAATGATAACCAATAATGAAGAAAGGGAAAAATACGAGTGTCCGCGAAATACTGAGCCAAACTCCATCAACCGGTAGATAGCCAACCAGCACACCGAGTAGAACTGCAGTAATAACCTGTTGAAGTGGTGTCAGCTTATACAGCATGATCAATAGCAGACGCCAGCATAAATGGCTGGCCAGGAACCAGAGCAGTAAGTAAGGGGCGAAGTAGGAATAATGCGTGTTTTGAACATGAAATAATAGCGCGTCCATCGCTAGATAGATAGTCTGGAAAATAACATACTGCATCGCGATTTGCAGCAGTACCTTGCGTCCAGCCCCTCCAAATAAATTGTTCTTCGCGAAATACCCGGTGACGAATACGAATAAAGGCATATGAAAAGTAAAAATCCACATATATAAAGCTTCCATACCTTCGAGCCTCGTAATTAACGGTTCAATGGCATTGCCAATAAATACACATACAATGAGCAAAAAGCGCAGATTCAGAAAAAAGGTCTCTCCTCGCGAACTTATTGAATGATTGGCCATGATGAATCTCTCCTTATCCGGCTGCTTCCGTATGGTTGGCGGTACGTTTTAAAATAAATTAATGAAAATTTTGAGGAATCTTCGTTCAGCTATAAGGTACTATTTTTGCAGTATTTACCTTGTGATAATAATCACAATAGAAAACGCTATCAGACGGAATGAATGTGTCGATCTGTTGACAACTGCTGACGCGCCAATTTTGTCTGGATTCGTGCTTCAAGGTACAATAGAAGAAGATATCTGTTCGTGAAGAGTCAATAAGGGGAGTGAGTCGATGCCGAAAGTTACTGTGCATGGTCAAGAGGTTCCGTGCAGAGGGATATTGTTCGATAAGGATGGTACGTTGCTGGATTTTATGCCAATGTGGGGAGTTTGGGCCACTGTGCTTATAGGATTGCTCGATGATCATTTGATTACTCTAGGTAAAGAACCGATTGATCATAGAAAGGAATCACTTGGGTTGTTCAGCGACCAGACGGGAAAGATCACCGGGTATGATAAGGCTGGGCCGATTGCGATGGGGACGGAGGAAGAGGTTACAGCGCTGCTGGCTTGGCATCTGTATACTGCTGGAATTCCTTGGAATGAAGCCACAGTGCTGGTCAGGCGCTATAACAAGTCGGCGATGCAGAAGCTAGAGCAGGACAGGAGGGCTGTGCCTCTTCCGGGACTGACGAGGTTCCTGCAGGATTGTCATAAATCGGGGATGAAGCTGGCAGTGGTTACTTCGGACACGGTGAAAGAAACCAAGAAGCATCTAGATTGGATGGATCTGAGTCACTATTTTCCAGTGATTGTCGGAAGAGACCGGGTATCCAAAGGAAAGCCGAATCCGGAGATGGCGCTACTGGCCACGCAGGAAATGGGCCTTGTGCCACAGCAATGCATCGTCATTGGAGATAGCAATGGCGATATGGTAATGGGCAAGCAAGCTGGCGCTTTATGTACGATTGGCATTGCTCCAGACGGAGACGGCCATCAGTATCTGCTCGATGCGGACATGATTATTCGCGGGTATCATGAATTGTCGGTTCAGTAAATATAGAGGTTTTTTGAACATTTACAATAAGAATAAAAAAGGGGACAAATGACGATGGATATGACGAAGATAGAACAGTTAGCCGCCTGGGTGCAGGAGAGCCAGAGGATCGTCTTCTTCGGTGGGGCAGGTATCTCAACCGAGAGTGGAATTCCTGATTTTCGCTCGGCAGCGGGAATTTATCAGATGGAGACGGCTTCGCCCTATGCACCTGAGGAAATTCTGAGCCGTCCTTTCTTCAACCGCCATCCCGAGGTGTTCTATGATTTCTATAAGACGAAAATGATTCACTCGGAGGCCCGTCCTAATCCGGCGCATCTCTGCCTCGCTAAGTTGGAACAGGCGGGTAAGCTGACACATATTATTACACAAAATATCGACGGATTGCATCAGATGGCCGGCAGTCGGAACGTACTTGAGCTTCATGGCTCGATCCATCGCAATTATTGTATGGATTGCCGTCAGTCTCACAGCCTGGATGAGGTGATGCAGAGCGCTTCTATTGTACCGGTCTGCCACAACTGTAGAGGGGTCGTCAAGCCTGATGTCGTGCTCTATGGAGAGAATCTCGATAATCAAGTGCTGTCAGAGAGTATCCAAGCGATCGCTTCGGCAGATATGCTGTTGATTGGAGGGACGTCCTTAACGGTTCAACCAGCAGCGCATCTTGTGACTTATTTCAATGGAGATCGGACGGTGCTGCTGAGTGCTTCGCCAACGGCATATGACCAACATGCAGATCTATTAATTACAGATCCGATCGGTGCGGTGATGGAAGAGGTAAGCCGGTTGCTGTCATAAGGAGAATCGAGACTACCTAATATAGGCACTTATCTTTCCGCGCAGCGTACAATATCCTAATAAGATGGATAATTCTACAATGTGAGGTGGGTATGATGATAGTTCTTCCGCCGGGGGAATCGGAGCAGATTGGGCAGATGAATCTGACGGGGCTTGAGCAGCAAATTTTGCGGATGAAGCAGGAGAGTGCAGTACAATATCGCTATGATTCTATTACCAATTTGAAATTTGAATTAACAACCAGGGGGAAAATAGTAGAAGCAGCCAAAGCGCTATATGACAGCGGCGTGGGCTTTGCTACTTTTGAGAACTCGCGCTGTAATCAGGACTACTGGGTTCGGCTTAGCAACGGGGGATTCCAACAGCGCAGCGATGTCACCCCAGCGGAGGCGATCCGCGATATTTTCCGTAATGGCCGCAAGTATGCCTTCGAATGTGCTACAGCGATGGTCATCGTCTTGTATCGAGGGGTCATGGATGTGATTGGGGATCAGGCGTTCAATACTTACTTCGCTAACCTGGTGCTGTATGATTGGAAGTATGATAGCGATCTGCGCATTAATTCGGTCAGTGGGGCGGAGGCATTTCCAGGGGATGTAGTCTATTTCAAAAATCCCGATTTCGATCCTTCTACGCCGGAATGGCAGGGGGAGAATGCGATCGTGCTGCCAGATGGACTCTATTATGGCCATGGCATCGGCATCGTAACTGCGGATCATATTATTCGCTCCTTAAATTCACAAAGGAAGCCAGGGAGTACGACGTCAGCGTACATGCTGGATGATGTAGAATCCTTGGATTTTGCTTATACACAGAGGCTGAGTCACGGTATGGCGAGAATTGGTTCGAGTGTCTATTTGCTTGCTTGATATCGTGATGAACATCAGCTATCCTGTTGGTAGTGGAAATTATTGGGGACACCCTCAACTGCGATGTCAGGCTATGAGGGTGTCTTTTTTTGAATTACGGGGCTGTTCATCCTTATACCGTTCTAGGATCGCGGCTTCTTTATGAAGTAAGAGTGCGTGTTAGTTCTGTCCGGGGGCATTTCTACGGTACTCGCTTGGCGATTCACCGTGGAATCTACGGAACTGGCGAGAGAAATACAAGGCATCGGTTAATCCGACAGACGCGGAGATTTGCTCGATGGATAGTTCCGGCCGCTCCCGTAGTAACTGACGGGATTTGTCTATCCGCAGCTTGAGTAAGTAAGTGACTGGAGTCAGCCCCGTCGTCCTCTTGAATATACGTGACAGATAGGCCCGGTTGTACCCAAGGCTAGAGCACATTTGTTCAATGGATATGGGATGGGCGTATTGACTGCTCATATAATGGATCATTTGCTTGACGGTGCGCTGCACTCCCGATTCTCCAGTCGGCAACGCAGACTCGCGAACAAGTCTCTCCTCAGCTTCGGCCATAATCAGGTGTAGATAGCCTAATGAAGCCAGATGTGAGCTAGGCTTCCGTGTGCGGAAGACTTGAAGCACGGATTCGAGTATTTCAGGAATGGCGCTGGCTGATCCGGAGCTGAACGCAGCTAGTTGCGGTGTAAACCCCGCACGCTGGACAAGCTCAGTTGCCTTATCCCCTGCGAAGGCGATCCAGCGGTATCGCCAGGGCTCAAGCTTATCCGAGGCATAGCTTACGAGCTGGTCAGGCTGAATCAGGAAGCAGTCGCCAGCGTTGAGAGAGTAATAGGCAAATTCAGTCTGGAAGCTTCCTCTTCCCTGCTCGACAAAATGCAGTAGGAAATAGTCATATACCTTCGGGCCTAGCCTATGATCAGCCGAGGTCTGACTCTCGCCTGCGAACAAGACGTGCAGATCGCTAGTCTCGAATACTTCCGGATTAGCAGCGGCACTATAGGTTTCCTGAAGCATGGGGCGACCTCCTCTATTATCCTGTCTATATTCTACTCTCTGAGGTCACATTTATCCATATAAAACTCGCATACATGCATTACGATTATATTCAATTTTTCTTATACTGGGTTCAAGGAAGCTTGAAACAATCAATCATGAATAATGAGGTGTCCATAACGATGAAACGACAAGAGATGGAACGATTGTTAATATCACGATACGGTGAGGACGGTGCAGCGATATCCGTATTCAATGCACCGGGACGCGTAAACCTGATCGGTGAGCACATCGATTATAATGGCGGATATGTGCTGCCGGCTGCGCTGGAATTTGGAACAACGATGGCAATTCGTAAGCGTTCGGATCGCAAAGTGATCTTCTCGTCTACGAATCTTCCTTATCAGGGCGAATTTGATGTGGATCAGCTTGGCAGTGGCAAGACTGGCGAGTGGGTCGACTATCCGATCGGAGTGATTGTGGAGCTTGGCAAGCTTGGCGTACAGCTCAGCAATGGCTACGATATTTTGTTCCATGGCGAGATCCCAAATGGGGCAGGTCTCTCATCTTCCGCCTCTATTGAAGTTGTTACCGCATATGGACTGCTGGTGATGGAGAATCAACCTACCGATAAGGTAGAAATCGCTAAGCTATCGCAACGGGCTGAGAATCTATTCGTTGGCGTGAACAGCGGAATTATGGATCAGTTTGCTGTTGCAAACGGGGCGAAGGATCATGCGATTCTGCTAATGTGCGATACACTGGAATATCAACTTGTGCCATTCGTGACGGGTAACTATAAGCTCGTGATCAGCAATACGAATAAACGCAGAGGATTGGTTGATTCCAAATATAATGAGCGCCGCGAGCAATGTGATGCGGCTTTGAAGATTTTGCAGCAGGATGTATCTGGTCTGGAGTATTTGGCACATCTGTCACTAGAGCAATTTGAGCAGTTGAAGGGCAAATTCACAGATGAAGTGCTGCTAAGACGGGCAACTCATGTCGTTGAAGAGAATGATAGAGTGCTTCAATCCGTTGAGGCGCTGCACGCTAACGATTTGGTTCGTTTCGGGCAATTGATGAACGCTTCCCATGATTCACTGCGCGATCTGTACGAAGTCAGCTGCATGGAGCTTGATGTTATGGTCGAAGAGGCACAGAAGATCGAGGGTACGCTGGGCTCACGGATGACTGGTGCCGGATTTGGCGGCTGTACCGTATCACTCGTACATGAGGACGCAATTGACCGATTCTTATCTACTGTAGGTGAAGCGTATGAGAAGAGAACGGGCTTGAAGGGCGAATTCTATGTGTGTGGTGTAGGCAACGGAGTTCATGAAATGAAGGAGGAGTATTAAAATGGCGATCTTGGTCACGGGTGGAGCAGGATATATCGGTTCCCATACAGTTGCGGAGCTGCTAGAGCAAGGCAAGGAGGTTGTCGTTATCGACAATCTGCAGACAGGGCATAAGGATGCGCTGCTGGGCGGGAAGCTGTACGAAGGAGATCTGCGCGATAAGGAACTGCTGAAGAGATTGTTCGCTGAGAATGAGATCGAGGCGGTCATCCATTTTGCCGCTAATTCTCTGGTTGGGGAGAGTATGAAGGATCCTGTAAAATATTTTGACAATAACGTCTACGGTACACTGTGCCTGTTGGAGGCTATGGATAAGGCAAATGTACGTAAAATCGTCTTCTCCTCTACGGCGGCAACCTATGGCGAACCGGAGAAAGTGCCGATCGAAGAGAGTGACCCTACCCATCCGACAAATGTTTATGGGGAGACGAAGCTGACGATGGAGCGGATGATGGCCTGGTTCGATCAGGTGCTGGGCATCAAATATGTTGCACTGCGCTACTTCAATGCGGCCGGGGCTCATGCTAGTGGTAAGATCGGCGAGGACCACGATCCAGAGACGCATCTTGTTCCGCTTATTCTTCAGGCAGCGCTTGGACAACGTGATTCAATCAAAATCTTTGGTGATGATTACAACACACCTGATGGTACATGCATACGCGACTATATTCATGTGAGCGATTTGGCGGATGCCCATCTGCGTGCTGTAGAGTATTTGCTGGGCGGCGGAGACAGTGATGTGTTCAATCTTGGCAGCGGCCAAGGATTCTCGGTCAAAGAGATGATCGAAGCTGTGCGCGAAGTAACCGGTCGTGACTTCCCGGTACAGGTTACCCCTCGCCGGGCTGGAGACCCAGCTGTGTTGGTCGCCTCCTCTGACAAAGCAAGAAGCGTGCTCGGATGGAAGCCATCACGTGACAATCTGCAAGACATTATCGGCAGTGCCTGGGGATGGCACAGCAATCATCCGGAAGGCTATAACGACTAAGGAGTGGGCAGAAGTGAAAGCTGAAGACAAGAACAGGCAGGATGCGCAGGCAGCTATCGAAAGACTGCTTCACTATGCATTGGAACAAGGATTAATCGATTGGTGGGACCTGGAGTATTCCCGTAACCGTCTGCTAGAATTGTTCTCCTTCGATGAGCCTTATGCCGGGGAACTTGCAGAAGAGACGCTGACGGGTCCAGAGCAGCCGCTAGAGGTATTGATTGATTATGGCTTTGAAATCGGACTGATCCCAGAAAATACAGTGACTTATCGCGATTTGCTCGACGCGCGGATTATGGGACTGATCATGCCTCGCCCGTCAGAGACAATCTCAGCCTTCCGCAAGACGGAGGCGAACCAAGGCATTCAGGCGGCGACGGATCAATTTTATAAGTTATCCGTGGCAAGCAATTATATTCGTATGGATCGGGTTGCACAGAATATATATTGGGAACAACCTACCGATTATGGATCGATGGAGATTACAATCAATCTGTCCAAACCGGAGAAAAATCCGAAAGAGATCGCAATGGCGAAGCTACTACCGCCTCCGATCTATCCGAAATGCCAGCTATGCCGGGAGAATATAGGGTATGCTGGTCGGATCAACCATCCGGCGCGCCAAAATCTCCGCGTTATTCCGTTGGAGTTAAATAGTGAGCCTTGGTTATTCCAGTATTCGCCGTACGTGTATTACAACGAACATTGCATCGTATTCCATCATGATCATGTACCGATGAAGCTGACGAAGGATACCTTTAAACGGCTATTAGCATTTACGGCGCAGTTCCCGCACTATTTTATCGGATCGAATGCCGATTTGCCGATTGTGGGCGGGTCAATTCTGACGCATGATCATTTTCAAGGGGGAAGACACACCTTCCCATTGGAAAAATCGCCGATCGTAGCGAAGTTCCAACATTTATCTTATCCGGGTGTTACAGCTGGAATCGTCCAGTGGCCAATGACGGTACTGCGCTTAAACAGTCAGGATCCCGATATATTGCTGGAAGCAGCGGATGAAATATATGAACAGTGGAAGGTATATAGCGATCCGACAGTTGGTGTACTTGCTTACAGTACAGACAGTGGTGAGAAGGTACCGCATAATACGGTGACTCCGATCGTTCGACGCGGTGCGGACGGCAGCTTCGAGATGGATGTCGTGCTGCGCAACAATCGTACGAATGAGCAGCATCCGGAAGGAATCTTCCACCCGCATCGGGAGATGCATCATATCAAGAAGGAGAATATCGGTCTGATTGAAGTAATGGGACTGGCGATTCTGCCAGGCCGTCTCAAGGAAGAACTAGCCGACATCGCTGGTATTCTGAGCGGAGATACGACCTTGTATGATGATGTTACATCTAATTCCAATTCTAAATTGGCCGTGCATGCTGCATGGGTGAAGCAATTGGTTGCAGACCACGGGCAGTCGATGGCCAAAGAAGATGCGGAAGCGCTGCTTCGCGATGAGGTCGGTCGCAAGTTTGCCGAGATTCTTGGACATGCCGGCGTGTTCAAGGTCACTGATGAGGGGCGGGAAGCATTCCGTCGCTTCGTGACCAGCGCTGGGTATGAGCCGTTTAGTGAATAATCATAGAGATGAACAGGGCTAAGCACTAGATCATAGGGCTTGGCCCTTTTTTTATAAAGAGAAGGAAGCTAACGAAACGAGGTATCGCTATTTTGGCTGAGTGGGGCTCTTCAAATTTCTAACGAAACTTGGTATCACTATTTGGACATAAAGTAGACGTTAGGGCAGAATGATGCCTGAATAACGATATGGAGTTTCGTTAGAAGGTGGCAGGTGCTTTTTGACTTGAAATAGCGTGTCCCAGTTTCGTTAACAGATGCGGGAGGGGGAGTTGCCCAGTGCTCAGATCTGCTTCAGCCTCATTCAGGAGATTAATAATGGGAAGTTTGCTGGAATTTCCTGTTGCTTTGCTTTAGTTGCAAGTATAATGGAATTGGATGAAATATTTGGAGAATGGAGTTTTGCAACCAAATATAGGATATTACGTAGTAAATATTACATATCATGATATGGTGAGTCATTTTGGTTCAAGGAGGAGAAGGGATGGATGGATTATTTTGGGGCTGCTTTATCGGCGGAGCGATTTTTGCTCTGGCGAGTACGCTCCTGGGAGATATAATCGGAAGCTGGATCGATGGGATTTTCGATTTGATCTCTGTTGACTTTTTCAAGCCGATTATTAGTGCTTCAGCGATTACAACCTTCGGGGGAAGCGGTATTTTGTTAAGCCAATATACCAGCCTGGGGAATGCTGCGATTATTATTTTCTCGATCCTGATCGCCCTTCTCCTCTCCGTCATCGTGTATTTCATTTACGTTAAACCCATGGATAACAGTGAGAATTCAATCGGATTCTCAGAGGCCGATCTACCCGGCAAGCTGGGGGAAGTTACCATACCGATCGCCGCTGAAGGCTTCGGTGAGATCATGGTTAAGCAGGTGGCAGGGAATACGCTACATATCGCAGCGAGTTGGGATAAGAGGAATATTATCGCGGGTACAGAAGTTGTGGTTGTGGATATGAAGGAGGGAGTGGCCCTCGTATCCGAATTGTATGACAATAGGAAAGAAGAGGAGATGATCTAATTGATCGAAGGGTTTCCAGATTATTTGCTAATTCCATCTGTTATTATTGCTGTCATTCTTATTCTAGGTATCGCATTTTGGGCTCGCTACAAGACGGTTAGTCCGGATGAAGCAATGCTTGTAACGGGTTCCTTCCTTGGAAGTAAGAACGTGTCAGACGATGAATCTGGTCGCAAAATTAAGATCGTTCGCGGGGGCGGCGCATTTATCTGGCCCATCTTCCAGAAGGCGGAGTTCATGTCCTTGCTGTCACATAAGCTGGATGTGATGACGCCAGAGGTATATACAGAGCAAGGGGTTCCGGTATCCGCCGACGGTGTTGCCATTATCAAAGTGGGGAGCTCGGTCGAGGATGTGGCTACGGCTGCAGAGCAATTCATGGGCAAGCCCATTGAATCGTTGAAGGGCGAAGCCCAGGAAGTGCTGGAAGGGCATTTGCGCTCGATTCTCGGCGGAATGACGGTTGAGGAGGTATACCGCAACCGTGATAAGTTTGCTCAGGAGGTACAGGGAGTAGCCGCCCGGGATCTGAAGAAGATGGGTCTACAGATTGTGTCGTTTACCATCAAGGATGTGCGCGACAAGCACGGCTATCTGGAAGCGCTTGGTAAGCCGCGGATCGCGGCTGTAAAGCGTGACGCTGATATTGCTGAGGCAGAGGCGCTTCGGGATGCAAGGGTCCAAAAGGCGCTCGCCGAGGAATCCGGACAGAAGGCCGAACTGCTGCGTGATACTAATATTGCGGAAGCGACCAAGGAGAAGGAACTGAAGGTCGCAGCCTTTAAGAAGGAGCAGGATACGGCCAAGGCCGAGGCGGATCAGGCGTATGAAATTCAGGAAGCGCGTGCTAAGCAGACCATGGTTGAGGAACAAATGAAGGTTGAATTGGTCCGAAAAGAGCGGGAGATCGATCTGCAGGATAAAGAAATTACGGTGCGGCAGAAGCAGTATGACGCGGAAGTGAAGAAGAAGGCAGATGCGGACCGTTATGCGGTGGAACAGGCGGCGGAAGCCGATAAGGCGCGTAAAATGCGCGAGGCTGATGCACTGCAGTATTCCATTGAGGCGCAAGCGCGTGCCGAGGCGGAGCAGAAGCGTCTGGAAGGTCTGGCGGTCGCAGATGCAGAGCGTGCCAAAGGTACAGCGGATGCCGAGATCATTCGTCTTCGCGGTCTGGCCGAGGCTGAAGCCAAGGAGAAGCTGGCCGATGCGTTCCAGAAGTTCGGCGAAGCCGCCGTACTCGATATTATCGCCAAGATGCTGCCTGAATTGGCCGAGAAGATCGCAGCACCGATTGCTTCGATCGAGAAGCTTACGGTTGTGGATACCGGTAAGGGAGAGGGCGCAGCTCGTGTCAGCAATTATGTGACTGAGCTGATGGCTACGGCTCCAGAAATGATTAAGAATATTTCTGGAATTGAAGTGGAGCAATTGATCAAGGGGCTTACACAGCGGAAGATGGTTAATCCAG
The DNA here is from genome assembly GCF_003991425.1 of Paenibacillus lutimineralis. Lineage (NCBI taxonomy): Bacteria > Bacillati > Bacillota > Bacilli > Caryophanales > Paenibacillaceae > Paenibacillus > Paenibacillus lutimineralis. The sequence continues at coordinate 5,036,379 of NZ_CP034346.1, read as the reverse complement.
CTCCAGCTCCGGCTGCATCCAAGCCAGCCCCTAACGTAAATCCGATCCAACCGCCGCAGGAATAATTCGTTTATCGTTGAATAATATATACGGACGTCTCACCTTTATGTGAGACGTCTTTTGTTTAATTTACATACTTACTATTTTCTATATTAGAGCAAAATAATAAGTAATTTGTGGATCTAGCAACCTTTTGTCCAGAATTACTGGCAACGCTTTATTTGGTCAGTTATAATGGGTGTAAGCGTTCCGGACAACTGAATATCAATTAAATGAGGTGCAAATGTGAAGATCCTACGAGTGGCCAAGGTGTTGAATAACAACGTCATTATCGCCGGGCATCCTGAGCATGGTGAAGTTGTCGTAATCGGCAAAGGCATCGGTTTCAATCGCAAGACTGGGGATACCATTCCTCTCGAAGCGATTGAGAAAATGTTCATTCTTACGAATCAGATGGAGCAGGAGCAGTACAAGCAGCTCGTGCCACAGGTAGATGAACATTTGATCGAAGTCATTGGCGAAATTATCTCGTATATTTCCCGGAAAACGCAATCGGAGCTCAATGAACATATACATATTGCGCTAACCGATCACCTCGCATTCGCTATTAAGCGTGCTGAACAGGATCTTGCCTTCCATAATCCTTTTCTATATGAGACAAAAGAGATATACCCCCTCGAGTTTGAATTGGCTGAGTATGCGATCGACCTGATTCATAAGAAATTGGGGGTGGACCTCGGCGATGATGAGATTGGTTTTGTTGCGCTGCACATCAACAGCGCAATTACTAACCGGCATATTAGCGAGGTTCGGGGACATGCGCAATTGATTGCTGATTTAGTAACCGTCATTGAAGAGGAGTCACAGATTTCCATTTCACGTCATTCTCTGGATTATTCCAGACTCCTTACCCATCTGAGATTTGCCATTGAGCGAGTGCGTAGAGGCGAAAGAATTGGAGAAATCGAACGACTGGATGTGCTATTGCAGCAGGAATACCCAAGACTGTACACCCTGGCTGGTAAGTTGACTGATATCATGGAGCAGCGGTTGCATAAGCCGATCTGTCATGCAGAGCTCAGTTATTTGACTATGCATTTACAGCGCATCGCTACCTCTCAAAGTGACAGCTAGGGAACTTGCACTCGTTATGCAGGTTTGTTATACTTTTAACAAGTAATACAACAGAAAATTTATTATCACAATGTGTGACTGATTCGATCAGGCATGAGTTGATTAAAGTGTTTTGATTGCAATGCTATTTGTTGGGGATAATATCCTCTGAAATAGTCGATTGCAACGGGGTACTTTATTGCTCATGTCTTTTTTGCATTTTGAACGATTTGTTACTGTCAGAGATATTATGACAGGGGAGGGATGTTGCTCAAAGCTTAAGGGGTCGCCGGAACGCTCCCTTATGTGGTAGTAAGTTCGGTATTAAATTCGATTGGAATTTGATAATTTGATAATAGTACAGAATTTGGTGAAATTATTCTCATATGATGCAATTGCAATGTGAGGTACAATTTGGCAAATAATGTCGCATTCCCGTATTATAAAGGGAGAGAGACTAGAAGACATAAAATTGTGGAAAGCGAGATGAGATAAACATGGAGAAAAATTTTCGAATTACAGATGAGGATGGAATTCATGCCCGCCCAGCTACCGCTCTGGTAAATACGGCAAATAAATTTAAAGGTTCCGAGGCTTTTGCTGAGGCAAATGGCAAGAAGGTAACTTTGAAGTCGATTCTTGGGGTTCTGTCCCTTGGGTTGGAGAAGGGGGATGACCTGAAGTTAATCGTTGAGGGTGATCAAGCGGAAGAGGCTATTCATGCGCTTGCGGAAGTGATGATTAACGAAGGGTTAGGCGAAGTCCATGCTTGAAATTAAAGGAATTGCCGCATCTGCGGGAGTGGCGATTGCATCTGCCTTCCGCCTGGAGCATCCTGATTACACCGTACATCAAGAGAATGTAGCTGATTCCGATTCAGAACTGAAGCGATTGGACGACGCTCTTGCTAAATCGCAGCAGGAGCTGGAAGCGATCAAGCAGCGTACGGAAGAACAACTTGGCGCTAAGAAGGCAGAGATCTTCGAATCGCATTTGTTGATTCTGAATGACCCTGAGCTGCTTGATGCCGTCCGCGATAAGATCACCTCTGAGAAAGTGACGGCTCAATATGCGCTGGATGAAGTAGCTAAGCAATTCATCTCGATGTTCGAGAATATGAAGAGTGCTTACTTAAGAGAACGCGCTGCAGATATGAGAGATGTGACTAAGCGGGTACTTACTCATCTGCTTGGATTGAATTATATTAATCCGGCTGACATTAGCGAGGAAGTTATTGTAATCGCTGAGGATTTGACCCCGTCTGATACAGCACAGCTGAACCGGCAATATGTAAAAGGGTTCACGACCAACATCGGAGGAAGGACTTCTCATTCGGCAATTATGGCCCGTTCTCTGGAGATTCCGGCCGTAGTCGGCACACAAGAGGTTATGGCCCAGATTCAGATCGGCGATACCGTCATCGTTGACGGTCTAGACGGTAAAGTTATTGTCAATCCGTCTGCAGAGGTACTGGAGCAGTACCAGCTTAAACGTGACCAATATCTCCGTCAGATTGAGGAATGGAAGAAGCTCAAAGAGGTTCCTACCCAGTCCAAGGACGGAGTTCATGTTGAACTTGGTGCCAATATAGGCACTCCGAATGATGTTACTGGTGTGCTAGAGAACGGTGGAGAAGCCGTCGGTTTGTACCGTACAGAGTTCCTCTACATGGGACGCTCGGAGCTGCCGTCAGAAGATGTCCAATTCAATGCCTACAAGACTGTTCTTGAACGGATGGAAGGCAAGCCAGTAGTGGTTAGAACACTGGATATCGGTGGCGATAAGGAACTGCCTTATCTTGATCTGCCTAAGGAGATGAATCCTTTCCTAGGATTCCGTGCAGTTAGACTATGCCTGGAACGACAGGATATATTCCGTACGCAATTGCGCGCGTTGCTGCGGGCAAGCGTGTATGGTAATTTGAGAATTATGTTCCCGATGATCGCTACGCTTGATGAGTTCCGTCAGGCCAAAGCCTTGCTCCTGGATGAGAAGCAGAAGCTGACTTCGGAAGGAGTTCAGGTCTCGGATTCGATTCAGCTAGGAATCATGGTAGAGATCCCATCGACGGCTGTACTCGCAGATCAATTTGCCAAAGAGGTCGATTTCTTCAGTATTGGAACCAATGATCTCATTCAATATACGATGGCCGCAGACCGGATGAACGAACGCGTGTCTTACTTGTATCAGCCATACAACCCGGCGATTCTGCGTCTGGTGAAGATGGTTATCGATGCAGCGCATCAGGAAGGACGCTGGGTAGGCATGTGCGGCGAGATGGCTGGGGATGCAACGGCGATTCCACTCCTGCTCGGTCTTGGACTTGATGAGTTCAGTATGAGCGCGACGTCCATTCTTCCGGCTCGTTCACAGATTTCTCGTCTTTCGAAGGCAGAGATGGAGCAGCTTGCAGCCAAAGCGATGGGTATGCAGACCGCACAGCAAGTGGTTGAACTGGTTCGCTCTATCGACGAATAAAGGAATAGTAAGAACTGATTATAATAGCAATGATTCATGGCGGCCTACAGGGTCGCCATTTTTAATGCGAACTATTATTCATTGGGAGTGAATCACTTGACGAAAGATGTTTTTGTAACTAGAATGGTTGCAGGATTGTGAGAATTTAATATATTCTATAATAAACTATTAAATTTTGGTAGAAAGAAGGGATATAATGCCACCGAAAAAACAAAAAAGTACGATGACACAGCGTAATGCCGCCGCAGAGCAAGCCAAGAAGAAGCAGCAGACCAGACGGATTATCTGGTTCTCGACCATCGGCATTTTGCTGGTTGTGATTGTGGTCGTGCTATCAATCAGGCCAGCAGCAACGGCTGCATCTTTTGATTATGAGAAGCTCCCAAGGTTAGGACAAGCCGATGCTCCGATTAAGATTGTTGAATTCGGGGATTTCAAGTGTCCGGCTTGTAAAATTGCTAATGATAAGATTAAACCGAACTTGGTCAGCGATTATATAGATTCGGGGAAGGTGGCTTTTTATTTCATGAACCTTCCGTTCATCGCCCCGGACTCAACGACAGCCGCGTTAGCGGCGCAATCGATATTCCACCAGAATAGCGATGATTACTGGACTTATTTTGATGCCTTATACAACAATCAGCCGGATGAGGGGCTCCCATGGGCGACTCCAGATTATTTGGTGGATTTAGCGAAGCAGGCGAATCTGTCCATCGATTTTGACTTGCTGCGGAAAGATATCGAGAATCAGACTTATATCGAAGAAGTGAACGAAAATAAGAGTAAAGCCAGTAAGCTAGGTGTCTCAGGTACACCAACCTATTATATTGATGGTGTAGAGTATCTTGGCCATTATGATGATTATGCCGAGTTCGAGCAACAGATTAAGACGGCACTCGGGGAGTAGAGAACCTGTCGTATACTGTATCCGTTAATTAAGGGAGGAGCGAGAACAGTGCGTTCTTTGTTCAGAAATTATGGTATTTATTTTGCCTGGATCGTATCTATGGTGGCTACAGCCGGAAGTTTGTATTTAAGTGAAGTATTGCATTATGAGCCGTGCAGGCTATGCTGGTTCCAGCGTATATTCATGTACCCACAGGTCATTCTACTGGGAATTGCCGCGTATCGTAATGACCGGAATGTGATCCCTTATATCCTCCCGCTTAGCTTTATCGGCGGATCCATCTCGGTGTACCATTATGCGGAGCAGAAGATTCCCGCCTTGGCTAAGGCGCTGCCTTGCAAGGTAGGCATTCCGTGTGATTTTGACTACTTGAACTGGTTCGGATTCCTGACGATCCCGCTAATGTGTCTGATCGCCTTCATTCTTATCATCGTATTCCTGTTCACAGCCCGCAACACGAATGAGCCGATGCAGACATCGACAGATATTCAAGAGACGGAGCACTTATAATAATAGCTCACGGAATAATTAAGAGGCTTGGGCTCATATAGTTCAAGAGGGAGAGTCGTTACTCTCCCTCTTTTTGCGTACATCGGTCCTTTTTTCGTCATATTGTATTCGAGACAATTGCATCATAAAAAGTTAAAATTAAAAGGAAATTTGTGGGGGTATATAGTAATATATAAAATGAACTGAATAAGCAACAAAAGGAGGATGTAATGGAGGAATTCAAAGACCGATTATTTAAACTCCGAGAACAACAGAACGTCATTGCCGAAGAATATGAGGCACTTCTCAAAGAATATGCAGCGAGTGATCTGGTAAAAGAGAATGAAGTACTCCAGCGGGATTATGAGGAGTATAAGCAGCGGGTTACGGCATTAGAGAGCAGGCTGCGGCAGTTAGAGAAGGAGAACGGCGGACTCCGCCAGGCTCTGGCCGAGCAGATTCTCGATGAGAAGCTCACCTTCATCAGAGTATCTCAGGAGAAGCTGAATACTTATTTCACCTCTGCGTCCCATCAGCATATGAACCGACTCCAAGCACTTGAATATTCCAGCAGGCAGAGAATCCAGCAATTGTATGAACAGGCGGATCGGTATTTGCAGGGCGATCAGCAGGTAATCACCGCCAAGCTGGCCGATTTGCAAGGAGAGATTAATCAACGGGTCCAGCTTCACCGCCAGTACTTATATGAGGAGGAGCGCCGAATCCATAGAGAGGCCTTAGACGGTTATGAGAGCCTGGAGGCCGAAGGGGTGGACGAACATACGATTCAACGCCGCGTGAAGCAGAACCAGCTCGAGATGAAGATTGGCTTGAACTGGATTAACAAGCTGGGCATTCTGCTGCTCATCATTGGAATGGGGGCGGCATTCAAATATACATATAGTTGGTTCAATGCTTATACCAAAGGAGCTGTATTCTTTGTACTCGGCTTACTGATGCTGGCCGGCGGGGAATGGCTGTTCCGGAGAAACAAGCAAGTTTTCGCACTTGGTTTGTTAGGAGGCGGGATTTCCGTTCTATATGGCTCTGTCTTCTATAGCTATTTCCTACTTGAGATTATCAATTTAACGTTAGGGCTTGTGCTCTGTGTTATTATAACCGCAGCAGCTGCGCTAATGTCACTGCGCTATCAATCCAAGACAATCTGTTCATTCGCGCTCGTAGGTGGCTATCTCCCGTTCTTCTCTTATTTAGAGGTATACGGATTAGCCGGTAATGCTGTATATGTGGCGATGGGATATTTATTCCTGTTGAATGCACTAATTCTGCTTATTTCCTTCCGGAAACGCTGGCCTATCGTGCATTATATAAGCTTTGGATTGAATACCCTATCGATGATCATCCTTGTCAATCTAGCAGATCTAACCGTGATCGCCATTATCTATGCACTGATTACATTCTTAATGTATCTCAGCATTACGCTGTGGGTGCCGTTCCGTTATCAATCCAAGCTGAATTGGCTTGACTTCTCTCTACTAGCCTTAAATACGATTATCAGCTGCAGCATATTGTACAGCTTGTTCGATAACGCGGGCTGGAATCAGCTGCGCGGAATGCTCGCACTCATATTCTGTGTCGTCTATTACGGGCTTGGACGTTTCAATCGCAAGTATCTGGACAAAGAAATCGAGACGAGGCTGTTGTTCTACGGCACATCTCTTACCTTCTCCCTACTCGTTATCCCTTTCCAGTTCGGAATTAACTACATGTCGCTAGGCTGGTTAATAGAGGGGATCGTCTTCTCCGTGCTGGGACATTTGCAGCGCTCGAAGTTTGTGGAGAGGATTGGCTGGGGGATTCTGGCGCTGACGATGGGAGCTTTTGTCCTGGTCGATTTGGTAGGAGGCTTGTTCAGTAATCCCGAAGTTGATTTTGCTTGGAAATACAGCTTTATCTCGATTGGTCTGCTCGGTCTGGCTTGCTTCTATGGTTTCCGTCTCCGTGATGAACAGGAGATCAAGTGTTACAGACAGACAGATCATTCGCTGCTGGCGGTATTAAAGTATATATCATCTATCAATATATGGTTCTACCTGCTGTACGAAATCAACCGGATCTACGAGGCGTTGATGCCTGCAGACGCCATATTATATAGCTTCTATCAATGGCTGCTCTTCGCGGCGATTACGTTCGGTCTGGCCTATGGTTTGAGCAAGGCGAAGATATTGTATGACAGGGTAATTAAGTATTATTACCTTATTCTGTATGTTATTGGGTATGTCCTGTGCCTGGGAGTTACGCTTGGGATGCCTGCGCTGAATACGAACGGGGAATACAATACGTTTGAGAATTATTTGGCGCTGGTCATATTGATTGTATTCAACGTATTTGTCTTTTTTAGCGGGCGGGATTTGCTGCTTCGGGTCATTGGCCGCCAAGCCGGGGGGCTGGAATGGATTCCGGTATGTCTTGGGGTTTATATTTTCGGTATTATTACAGCCTTTTTAGGGATCCAATTCAGGCTTGGGGATGTAAGTTGGCTGTTCAGCTTGATCTACCTTCTGCTGGCGATCGCGTATATCGCTTACGGATTCCGCAGGAGATATATCTTAATCCGCCGGATGGGGCTTGGCCTGACGCTGCTATCTACAGGGAAAATGCTGCTCTTTGATCTGTCGCTGATGACGACCGGCAGCAAGATTATCGCGTACTTCAGCTTCGGTCTGCTGCTGCTTGGTATTTCATATCTCTATCAGAGAGTGTCGAATATGCTGAATGCGGTACACAAGCCTGCAGAATTGAGTTCAGAAGGTGAAAATTTATAGCTTAGAATAAATTAGCCCTGCTGCGGATGCGGCAGGGTTTCTTCGTGAAACCTGAAGGGAATCCGAAAAATAATGCTGGGAAGTCCGGATAAGTCGCGGAGTTGCTGTGACAGGAGCCTAACTGTCCGCATATGATGCCTAAGGAGATTTATCTTTTGGCAAAGGGGAGGACGGCTCTGAAAAAGCGAACGAAAACCGCGAAAAACGGCAGGCCAAAAAACTCGCTATACTTCGTGGATAACCCGGATATGAATGAACTGAATCTGCTGAGTTCTTTCAAGGCCGAGAGCCAGCAGGAGGAAAAGGAGATCAAACTACACCAGTCTCTTGCAATGGTTGAGGTTGACGAATACACAGTGGAACAGAAGCATGCACAGGGTTCTCTTTCCCATGAGGGGTCCGAGCAGGCTTCAAAACTGCAGGAGGCCAAGGATCTGAGCGCTAAGGAGAGAGTAGCGCAGAATGAATCTGGGCAGCTTGCCCGGCATGATCAGATGGTAAAGGAAGCCCTTCAGGAAAAAAGAGCCTCACAGCTCGAGAAAGGAATTATTTACACTGACGATCTATCGAGTTCATCTGTAACAGGTGATAAAATTGCACCGTTTACCATCGACTCGACCAAGATCAGGCATGGGGCGATCGGTACTGCATGGATCGCTGATTATTCGGTAAGCAATATTAAAATTGCCGAATCGGCAGTAAATTCCTCCAAGATCGCCCCCGGCTCCATCACAGCCGATCATTTGGTGGATGGAGCCATTGAAGGACGAAAGATTCGTGAACGTTCGATCAGCGGAAGCAAGCTGGAGGAAGGTAGTATTACTGCCGATAAATTCGCTGATGGTGTGATTGGTGGAGAGAAGCTCGCCGACGGATCCATTGAGAGCCGCCATTTGCGGGAATGGATCGTAACGACGGATCTGATTCAGGATCAGGCGGTAACTACAGAGAAGCTGCGCAGTGGAAGTATTCATTCCTATCATATCGCCAATACAGCGATTGATACTTCCAAATTGAGCGAAGGTGCTGTTACCTCTGCGAAGCTGAGGGACGGGTCCGTAACGGGAGCTAAGCTGCAGGACGGCGTGATTGAGAGCCGTCATCTAGCTGAGAATGCAATCACCATTAATAATCTCGGGCCCGGATTGATCGCCAAAGAGCATCTGGCCCATGCCAGCGTAGGGGCTGAGCAGATTGAGAAGGGAAGCGTGGCTGCGCATCATCTCAAGGAGAAAGTCGTAGAGGGGGGGCATATTGCTCTAGGCGCTATTGGGAGTATCCATCTGCAAGCTGGCAGCGTTAGAGAAGAACACATTGGAAGCAGTGAAATCAAGGGTAGGCATTTGGCGGATCGCAGTATCATCTCTACTAAGCTAGCCGATCAGTCTGTCGGAACTTCACAGATCGTTGAGCAGTCAGTTACTTCTTCGAAGATTGCCGACCAGAGCATATTGCCACATAAGCTGGCGGATGAATCCGTACTGACAAGGCATTTGGCTAAAGGATCTGTGCAAGGGCCGCAAATTGCGACTAATACGCTTAATGCTGCACATATACAGCAGGGGGCAGTACATCGCGATCACATCTCCCCTAATGCAGTTCAGGAATGGCATCTTGCCGGTTCCGCAGTTACCGGTGATAAGATCGATATCGATGCGATTATTGGTGAGCATATTTCAGAGGAAGCCATCGAAGAGAGACATCTCCAGCCTGGGAGCATTGTATCGGAGAAGCTGGCCGAAGGCAGCGTGACCGAGAGTAAACTCGTGAGGGGAGCAGTCACTAGCAAAATCATTGGGGACAATCAAGTGCAGTCAAGTCATATTGTCTCCGGCTCGATTCAGCAGCAGCATCTGGCTCAGAACAGCGTGAGCAGCGACAAACTGCAGAAGGATTCGATTCATGAGGACCATTTGCAGAAGGGAGTCATCTTCTCTTATCATTTGCAGGACCATGCTGTGACGGCCTTGAAGCTATCCCCAGAGAGCGTGAGCAGCGACAAGATTACAGATCTGTCGATTACGAGCAGTAAACTGGCAGAAGGCAGTGTGGTCTCCTCTAAAATCGCCCCAGAGACGATTCAATCCTGGCATTTGGCAGAGGGGGCGATACTATCCAAGGATTTGGCAGAGGGCGCCGTTAAGTCACAGCATTTAGCGAAGGCTGCGGTTGACGCCAGTCACTTACAAACCAATGTACTCACGGAGGATCACTTTACAACCGAATCGGTGCCCGGGCAAGCATTGCAAAATCAAGCAGTCACTTCCGACAAAATAGCGGATCGCACGGTTCAGTCTCGTCATCTGGCAGAGGCCAACATTAAGGGAACACACATTGGGGAAGGTGTAATCGAATCGCATCACCTCACTCCTCAGGTAGTGAAGCTAGAGCATCTGTCCCTTGAATTGCAGGAGGGAGGACTGCTGCCGGAAGCAGGAATTAGCGGAATGGACATTCAGCCTTCATCCATTCGTCGCGCTCATTTGCAGAAGGGAGCGGTCGATGGAGAGGTTCTGCAGCTTGGCTCGGTAGGTATAGGCCATCTGCAGGCACATAGCGTCCAAAGTCAGCATATCGTTGCTTCTTCGGTACAGAGCGATCATCTGGCCGACGGAGCTGTCCAGTCCCGTCATATCGTCCCGGGAACTATTGACAGCGAAACGCTTGCGAAAGGGTCGGTTACGGCTGAGCATATCCAGCCTGGCGTGATTTCTAAGGTACTGATGGATGAGGAGATTGTGCGAGAAGGCATCCTGCCCGAAGGGGGGATTGGCGGAAAAAGTCTACAATCCGGCTCAATCAGTCGCACGCACCTGCAAAAAGGTGCTGTTGATGATGAAGCGCTGCAGAATGAATCGGTTGGTTCGCTGCACTTGCAGCTGAAATCGGTGCAAAGCTATCATCTGGCGGATGAAGCTGTGCAGATTCAGCATTTATCTTCGAATATTATCGAAGCACGGCATTTGACGGAAGGCAGTGTGCATGACTCCCACATCCATGAAGGAGCTGTTGATTCACAACATCTTCGTGAAGGCTCCGTAAATCACGTTCATCTATCTCCTGAGCTTCAGCAGGCGGGGCTACTTCCGAAGGATGGACTCAGCGGTACAGACCTAAGGCCCGGCTCGGTCAGCCGCGTTCATCTAGAGCAAAATGCCGTTGATGCAGATGTGCTCCAGAGTCACTCTGTGGGAGCCGTGCATTTGCAGGCCAATTCGATCTTCAGTCTACATCTGACGGATGAGTCGGTACAGGCGCAGCATCTGGCGGAGAATTCGATCAGTTCGCGGAATATTACAGAGAATTGCATCGGTGGTGCCCATATTAGGCAGAAGGCGATTGCTTCGCATCATATTGTTCCTAACGTGATCAGCCGTGGGCATTTGGCAAAGGAGCTTAGAGAACAAGGCCTACTGCCTGAACATGGGATCCGAGGAGAGGATATCCAGGTGGGCTCGGTCTCCCGAGAGCATCTGCTGGATAATACGGTGGATTCCGACGTACTGAGTCAGCAATCGGTCGGTTCTGAGCATATTCAGGAGGGATCGGTATTCAGCCACCATCTGGTCGATGAATCCATACAGTCCCGTCATTTGTCTACTGATGTAGTGGAATCTAATCATCTGTCGAAGCACTCCGTTGGCTCCGAGCATATTCAGGAAGAGTCAGTATCTGGAGGCCATCTGGTCAATAAATCTGTGCAGTCCCACCATTTGGCTGATGGAGCAGTAGAATCCAATCATCTGTCGAAATGTTCGGTTAGTTCGGAACATATTCGGGAAGGCTCGGTGTCCGGGTATCACCTGGCGGATGAAGCTGTACAGATCCAGCATTTATCTTCGAATATTATCAAAGCACAGCATTTGACGGAAGGCAGTGTGCATGACTCCCATATCCATGAAGGGGCTGTTTATTCACGGCATCTTCGTGAAGGCTCTGTAAATCACGCTCATCTATCTCCCGAGCTTCAGCAGGAGGGGCTGCTTCCAAAGAATGGAATCAGCGGTAAAGATCTGCGGCCCGGCTCAATTAGCCGTATTCATCTAGAGCAAAACGCCGTTGATGCAGATGTGCTCCAGAGTCACTCTGTGGGAGCCGTGCATTTGAAGGCCAATTCAATCTCCAGCCTGCATTTGACTGCTGAGTCGGTGCAAGCGCAGCATCTGGCGGAGAATTCGGTCAGTTCGCGACATCTTATAGAGAATTGCATCGATGGCACCCATATTGAGCAGAAGGCGATTGCTTCACATCATATTGCACCTAACGTGATCAGCAGAGAGCATTTAGCAGTGGAGATTAGAGAACACGGCTTGTTGCCTGAAGGCGGGATCCGAGGAGAAGATATCCAGGCGGGCTCGGTCTCCCGAGAGCATTTGCTGGATAATACGGTAGATTCCGACGTGTTGAGTCAGCAATCGGTCGGTTCTGAGCATATTCAGGAGGGATCGGTATTCAGCCACCATCTGATCGATGAATCCATACAGTCCCGTCATTTGTCTGCTGATGCGGTAGAATCCAATCATCTGTCGAAGCGCTCTGTTGGCTCCGAGCATATTCAGGAAGAGTCAGTATCTGGAAATCATCTGGTCAATGAATCTGTGCAGTCCCACCATTTGGCTGATGGAGCAGTAGAATCCAATCATCTGTCGAGATGGTCGGTTAGCTCGGAACATATTCAGGAAGGCTCGGTGTCCGGGTATCATCTGGCGGATGAAGCTGTGCAGATTCAGCATCTATCTTCGAATATTATCAAAGCACAGCATTTGATGGAAGGCAGTGTGCATGACTCCCACATCCATGAAGGAGCTGTTTATTCACGGCATCTTCGTGAAGGCTCTGTAAATCGCGCTCATCTATCTCCTGAGCTTCAGCAGGAGGGTCTACTTCCGAAGAACGGTATCAGCGGTAAAGAGCTGCAGCCCGGCTCAATTAGCCGTGTTCATCTAGAGCAAAATGCCGTAGATGCGGGTGTGCTCCAGAGTCACTCTGTGGGAGCCGATCATTTGCAGTCCAATTCGATCTTCAGCCTGCATTTGACTGCTGAGTCGGTGCAAGCGCAGCATCTGGCGGAGAATTCGGTCAGTTCGCGACATCTTACAGAGAATTGCATCGATGGCACGCATATTGAGCAGAAGGCGATTGCTTCGCATCATATTGCACCTAACGTGATCAGCAGAGAGCACTTAGCAGTGGAGATTAGAGAACACGGCTTCTTGCCTGAAGGCGGGATCCGGGGAGAAGATATCCAGGCGGGCTCGGTCTCCCGAGAGCATCTGCAGGATAATACGGTAGATTCTGACGTACTTAGTCAGCAATCGGTTAGTTCTGAGCATATTCAGGAGGGCTCTGTACTCGGCTATCATCTGGTCGATGAATCCATACAGTCCCGTCATTTGTCTGCTGAGGCGGTAGAATCTAATCATCTGTCGAAGCACTCCGTGGGCTCCGAGCATATTCAGGAACAGTCAGTATCTGGAAATCATTTGGTCGATGAATCCATACAGTCCCGTCATTTGTCTGCTGATGCAGTAGAATCTAATCATCTGTCGAAGCACTCCGTGGGCTCCGAGCATATTCAGGAAGAGTCAGTATCTGGAAATCATCTGGTCAATGAATCCATACAGTCCCGTCATTTGTCTGCTGAAGCGGTAGAATCTAATCATCTGTCGAAGCACTCCGTTGGCTCCGAGCATATTCAGGAAGAGTCAGTATCTGGAAATCATCTGGTCAATGAATCCATACAATCCCGTCATTTGTCTGCTGAAGCGGTAGAATCTAATCATCTGTCGAAGCACTCCGTTGGTTCTGAGCATATTCAGGAGGGCGCTGTATACGGCTATCATCTGGTCGATGAATCCATACAGTCCCGTCATTTGTCTGCTGAGGCGGTAGAATCCAATCATCTATCGAAGCACTCCGTTGGTTCTGAGCATATTCAGGAAGAGTCAGTATCCGGAAATCATCTGGTCAATGAATCTGTTCAGTCACATCATTTGGCTGACGGAGCAGTAGAATCCAATCATCTGTCGAAATGGTCGGTCAGCTCAGAACATATCCAAGAAGGATCAGTATTCGGGTATCATCTGGTGGATGATTCTGTGCAGTCCCGGCATCTGGCTTATGGATCAATCACATCTAATCATCTGTCGCCAAATTCTGTAGGCTCCGAGCATTTAAGGATTAATCCGGTCCAGGCAATCAGCGGTCAACAGGCTATACAACAGTTCGGCATGTCAGCATTCTTACTGCAAGGTTATGAGAAGTCGACCGAGATTACAATTCATTTTGATGAGCCCTTTGATCATGCGCATTATGTGCTTGTGGCGATGACCAATCATCCAGCGTACTATGTTAGTTTGAAGGATCGGTCCCCGGATATGGCTACTGTTGAGATATCAAGACTGAAGGATAGTCCGATCAATTATGGCTTTATCACCTGGATTGCGATCGCAAGCAAGGATGAGTCCACGATACTATAGTGGAATAGTTGCAGGTGTGGCCGGCAGTCGTACCGGATAGATCCGGGGCTGCCGGCCTTTTTGAACTGTCTCATTAATATGAAGTTCAAAATTTCAATTTTCAGCACCGAGAAGGTTGGATGAAACATCGATTCTTTTTTCTGCTTTAGCTAGGGACCCATAGTATAATAGAGATATGATTATTTTGTGGGGGAGAATCCATGACATTAATTAAAGAATTTGTAAATCAAGAGGAATTCATCGGTTATTATTTACTGAAGGAAGTAGAAGTTAAATTAACGAATAGTACGCCTCCCAAAAATTATTTGGATATCGTGCTGAGCGACTCCAGTGGAGAAATCTCTGCTAAATTATGGGATGCTTCAGAGGTTGATAAAGAGACCTTCTTCCCAATGGGGCTCGTAAAGGTACGCGGTGTTGTACAAACTTATCGGGAGCGGCTGCAAATGAAGATCATCCAGATGCGTCCGGTCAAAGAAGAAGATGGAGTGAAGTTGACGGAGTTCGTCCGTTCCGCTCCGATTCGGGCGGTGGACTTGATCCATACGATCCAGGCGACGATCGCTACTATATCGGATGCGGAGATCCGCAGCATCGTAACTTATTGTGTTGATAAAGTGGAAGAGAAGCTGATGCATTATCCGGCTGCGAAGACGCATCATCATGCCTATTTTGCCGGCCTTGCCTATCACATGGTCAGGATGCTGGAGCTTGGTGAGTTTCTCTGTGGGCAGCGTACATTTCTGAATCCAGATATGCTCCGGGCGGGAATTATATTGCACGATATTGCCAAACCCGAAGAGATGGTAGCACAGCTCGGCATTGTGTCCGAATATAGCACGGCAGGCAAGCTGCTAGGCCATATCTCAATGGCGTCCAACTGGATTACAGAGGCGGCGATCCGGCTTGATATTGACCTGGATTCACCGAAGGTGATGGGACTGCAGCATCTGGTGCTCTCACATCATAACTTGGGCGAGTGGGGTAGTCCGGTACAGCCGCAGACGGCGGAAGCGGTGGCCTTGCACCATATCGATGCACTTGATGCGAAGCTGCAGATGGTGGAAGATGCATTGAACACAACCGCGGAGGATGAGGATTGGACCCCACTTATTCGTGGTCTCGAGAACAAGGGAATTCATCGTTTGCGGGTATAATAAGCAATAACTAGATACACAGGCTGTCTTGCGGTCAGGCTTGGCCAAAGGGCGGCCTTTGTGCTGTTGCCGGGTATGGCCAATCTTATTGCATCGTCTCTGTGAAGCGCATATTATGGATTAGTGATTCTTTTTGCTCGAGATATTTCATGATTTATGTACAAGGGAGAATGATAATGAAATACCGTAGCGTGTTTGATGTAATCGGTCCGGTTATGGTCGGTCCCTCTAGCTCTCATACAGCAGGGGCGGCGAAGATTGGCAGGCTGGCGCGCAGTATATTTGGCAAAGAGCCGAAGCGTGTTGTATTGTCGCTGTACGGTTCTTTTGCTGATACTTATAAGGGACATGCCACTGATGTGGCATTAATTGCCGGATTATTGGGGTATGATACGGATGATCCACGTCTGCCTCAGGCTGCAAAATATGCGGCGGAAGCGGGAGTAGAGATTATCATTAGAACAGAAGAGGCGATTCCGGAGCATCCGAATACGGTCCGCATCACCATGCAGAGCGGGAGCGAGGAGATTGATCTGGTAGGGATTTCTATCGGCGGAGGCAAGGTTGAGCTGCGTGAGCTGAATGGATTCCAATTGGGCCTGTCTGGCGAAAGTCCGGCTATTCTAATTATTAATCATGATCGCTATGGCGTTATCGCCAGAGTGACCTATATATTGAGTGAAAATCATGTCAACATCGGAAATATGAAGGTGTCCCGTAAGGAAAAGGGCAAGATGGCTCTGATGGTCATCGAGACGGATGAGATGATTGGCGGCGAAGTGATCGATACCATTAGGAAGCTAGAGGGTGTTGACCGGGTTCTGTCAATGGAGGATTAGCAGAGCGCCCTACTTTTTGAACACAAATTATATGTAAAGGAGGCAGGACTACAATGTTTTCTAATGTGGCAGAGTTAATCGCACTAGCGGAAGAGAAATCATGTTCCATTGCGGAGATCATGATCCGCCAGGAGATGGAAGTTAGCGGAAAGAGCCGGGAACAGATCCGCGAGCAAATGTCGCGCAATCTTGAGGTGATGGAGAAGGCTGTAGAAAGAGGACTCAGCGGTGTGAAGTCACATTCGGGATTGACCGGTGGTGATGCGGTAAAAATGCAACAATATATCGCTAGTGGTCAAGGAATAAGCGGCTTTACTGTGCTTGATGCAGTTAGCAAAGCGGTCGCTACCAATGAAGTGAATGCGGCAATGGGACTGATTTGTGCCACGCCGACCGCTGGCGCTTCGGGGGTTATCCCGGGCGTATTATTCGCGCTGGTGGATAAGCTTCATCCGACCCGGGATCAGATGATTGATTTTCTGTTCACATCCGGGGCGTTTGGGATGGTTGTCGCCAACAATGCCTCGATTAGCGGCGCTGCTGGAGGCTGTCAGGCCGAAGTGGGCTCTGCAACGGGTATGGCAGCAGGTTCAATCGTGGCTCTGGCCGGAGGGACACCGCAGCAATCTGCTACAGCGATGGCCATAGCGCTTAAGAACTTGCTCGGTCTAGTATGTGATCCTGTTGCTGGCCTGGTTGAAGTTCCGTGTGTGAAGCGGAATGCGATGGGAGCAGCGATTGCCATGGTAGCTGCAGACATGTCGCTGGCTGGTATTACGAGTGCGATTCCTTGTGATGAAGTGATAGAAGCGATGTACCGGATTGGTCAAGCGATGCCGGTTGCACTGCGAGAGACCGCACAAGGCGGACTTGCAGACACGCCTACAGGACGACGGCTGAAGACAGAGATATTGAATGGTGAGCGGAATTAAGAGCCCGTCAAGGGTGATTCGATAATGAGAACCGTTGATGTAGGCTATCCTAAGGTCATCTGACCTTGTGTGATAGCCTTTGTTCATTGTTGGCGTAATGGTTCTGTAACCTCTTCATCTCGTCATTCTATATGATTAGAGATATAGTTAGTCAGTCTATGAAATAATTGAATGGTGATGACATGAGAATTAATCGAATGATCCTTGTATTCATAATGAGCGGAATCGTCTTGCTTCTCGGCGGCTGCGGTCTGGGTAGTACGCCATTTCAGCTGCTGCAGCCCCCTGCCCAGTCCCAGCAGCAGTCCAATATCCGCCAGGAGGTACTGCAGCAATTGCCGCCTCATTCCAAGCTGGTCATACCCGATAACGGACCTTATGGGGCGACGGCGATATTCATTAAAGACATTCTCGGGGACGGCCACCGGCAGGTGATTGCCTTTTATGCCAATGAAAGCGACGAATTTGAACATGGGTATATTGTATTGCGGGAGAATAAAGGGAAATGGGAACGGATGGACCAGGTCACCGTTCCGAGCCGCGGTATCGACTTCTTCCAGCTTGCCGATCTTGATGGAGATGGACGCAGCGAGATCATTACCGGCTGGAAAGGCGGGGTCCGCGGACGCAATGAGCTCCAGATTCATTCAGTGAATGAGCAGGACAAGCTTGAACTGGACGGGGATATGCTGTATACACAGATGCTTGTTACCGATCTTGAAGGCAATAACAGACCGGAGCTGTTCAACCTGTCCTGGGATTCCGAAAAAATGGTAGCGGAAGCCGCTTTATATGATTTTCAAGATGGACAGTTGGTCAAGCAAACGGCGCTTGATCTAGATGGAGCCATTAACGGCTATGCTCAGGTTGTTACCGGCAAAGTAAATGGAGAACGCCAGGGAATTGTCATCGTGGCCGATATCGGTGCCCACTCTTCTTATACTTCGATGCTGATTAAGGAGCAAGGACAGTTAAAGGATGTGCTTAATGCCGATCCGCTCAACCCGGAATTTTTCAATGCCCAGACGACCTTGAGCGAAGATGTCAACGGGGACGGAATTCTGGAGATTGACCGGATGAAGGAGCCTCCGGGAACAGAGGATATCCCTTACGCGGATATGCCGTTCATTCATGAGTGGATACAGTGGACGCCACAAGGCAAGCTGCAGCCCGTGATGGACAGCTTCTACGACTTTGAGAACAATTATCGCTTTGAACTGCCAGTGCGTTGGACCGATCAGGTAACACTGCAGTACATCGGCGACAATAACGAGGGCATATCGTTCAGACCCCTGCGAAACCCTGAGATATCGCTCCTGGAGATCAAAATGGTGCCCATGTCCGGCAAGAGTCAAGAGATTGAAAAATGGAAGAACGCAGGCTATCAATTTGTCTCCTTGCGCGAAGGCAAAGACAAGTGGATTGCTGGCATCTTCCCGGAGAGTTTGGATGGATATCCGAATGCGATTCAATCGTTGGCTATTTCGGTGAAAGAACTGGTCAGCGGTTTTACAGATACGAAATTTTGAGGCAGTGTTGGAGGTTGTACAGATGAAAGTAATGATTGTGGAGGACGAGCGCCCGATCCGTAATTTTGTGCGCATCAACTTGAAACGGCAGGGGATCGTCGTTGTGGAGGCGGAATCTGGTGAGGAGGCGATGGAAGCCGTCGAGAGGGAGAAGGACATAGATATAGCCTTGCTTGATATTCAACTGCCCGCGATTAGCGGGCTTGATGTGTGTAGAATGCTCAGGCGCTCCTTTCCGAAAATGGGCATTATTATGCTAACAGCACTAACACAGGAGGAAGACCTGGTGGCCGCTCTTGAAATGGGAGCGGATGATTATATATGCAAACCGTTCAGTCCAACAGAGCTGTTGGCCCGGATTAATGCGCTCTACCGCAGATTGCATCCTGTGGCGTATGAAATGGGGGGGCAGCTTCAGTCGGGCATTTTTGTGTTATCGTCGAAGGAACGGAAGCTGTGGAAGAATGGAATTGAGGTGGAACTGACACCGACTGAATATGCGTTGATGAAATTGTTCCTGGAGCATGCAGATGCCAGTCTAAGCAGGGATGACATTCTCAATGCAGTATGGGGACAGGATTATACGGGTGAGGTGAAGACTGTCGACGTACATATGCGGCGTTTGCGCAACAAGATTGAGGAGGATCCTTCCCATCCGCACTGGATTCATACGGTGTGGGGACATGGCTACAAATGGAGCTCGCAGTATGAAGAGCATTAAGAGCAAGCTGTTATTAAGCCATTTCTTTATTATTTTGCTCGTTACGACCCTGTTCTCAACTGTCTTTCTGTATGGTGTCCACCGCTATTATTACCAGGGGGCGAAGGAAGCGTTCGCGGAGCGGGTTAATGTGCTGTCTTCCTACTACAATAAGTTCATTAACGATGAGACGCTGCGTGAAAAAGCGACGGAGATCTTCCAGCAGCTTCCGGCCGCTGATTATATGAGTGTTCAGGTGCTTGATCTGTCGGGAAAGGTGCTGATGGACGCCAATGGCTTCGAGCAGAAGGGGCACTTGTCCTCGCCGGATATTGCCAGAGCTATTCAGGATGGAGAAGGGTCATGGTCCGGACAGACAGAGCAGGACGGCGAGCATGTGATAGCGTACAGCTATGCCCTATACCGGGAGGAGAATACCGTCGGCGTCGTTCGGTTTGTTACATCCTTGGCTGCGGTTGATAAACTGTATGCGGAGATCGTCCTGGTGACGCTGACGCTTAGTCTCGGCATTATTGCCGCTTCCTTTATCGTCAGTTTATTTCTGTCGAGCAGAATGGTGGGCCCCCTGCTTGAATTGCGGCGCATAGCCAATGCGTATATCAGAGGGGATTTCCATGTCCGTTCCGAGAATCGGCAGCGCGATGAGATTGCCGTGCTTGGTCAGACGATGAATGTAATGGCCGAGGAAATTTTGAAGACTGACAAGCTAAAGCATGAGTTTATTTCTACGGTGTCCCATGAATTAAGGACGCCGCTTACTTCTATTCAGGGCTGGTCGGAGACGCTGCTTACTGGAGATATGCAGGATAGAGAAGAACTGCTCGACGGGCTGCAGACGATTCGTGATGAGGCGAAGCGGCTCAACGGCATGGTCAATGATCTGCTGGACTTCTCCAAGCTGCAGGCGAAACATCTGGAGATGCATCCAACGCGCTGGAATGTCGGAGAATTGCTGCATGAACTGAAAATACAATTCTCGGCCCATCTCGAGCAGAAGGGGGTTACTCTGCGAACCGAGTATGACGCTAGTGCCGGATACATTACCGCAGATCGCAACCGGATGAAGCAGGTGCTTATCAATCTGCTCGACAATGCGATCAAATTTTCACATGAAGGCGGAGAAGTATTGCTTAGAGCGCAGCGGCTTGAGCAGAGGCTGAAGCTTGAAGTTGTCGATGAAGGCGAGGGGATCGCGCCTGCTGATCTGGAGAAGATGATGACCAAATTTTTCAAGGGCAAGAGCAAGCAGTCCGGCAGCGGAATCGGGCTCGCTCTGTCTAAGGAGATTGTGGAAATGCATGGGGGAAGCATGAAGATAGACAGCGAGTTACATAAGGGGACAACGGTAACTATTAAATTGCCTTCTGCTTCATCGCTGCTGACGTAGGCTGTTGTCGATTTGTAACTATCTCTTTCACCGCCCCTGTTACGATAGGTTCACAGGAAGATTAGTCCATTATAATGGTAGTTCAAAAAGCCCGCTTTTGATCACGAAGTGAATCAAGAAGCTTACTCGGCATCGAATCTTGAATTCAGCCGGGATTTCCGGTGCTCACGTACAAACTACGTACGCTCCGCTCCTCAATCCCTAGCTTCATCCAACCTTCTCGGTGCTGAAAACCGATCTTTTTGAACTCTCATGTTACTTGTAAATTCAGGCTAACTTCAGAAACTATAGTTCAACTTAGGAAAGGGCGATGGATATGAAAACATGGATGACTAAAAAATCGATTATTGCTTTAGGAGTGGCTGGTGGAATCCTGATCAGCGGCGCAGTTTTTACCCAGCTGGCATATCCGGTACAAGCGGCTCAAGGCGTTGCACCTTCCGCCAAGAGCGTGGTTGAGGCAGAACTCTCAAATAAGCAAGAACAGAAGGTTACTATTAAGACGAAAACTCTCACTTCAAATAGCCCTTATTTGAAGGCCCAGGTGAAAATTCCAGTCGTTGAGGGCTTGAAGGATACACAATATGGCCTAGAAATGAATGATATTATTGAACGCAATGCGGATAAAGCGATCCAAGAGTGGGAGAAGCTGGCTACGGAAGGAGCCAAGGATGCGAAAGAGAATAAATATGAATTCCGTCCGTATGAATTGTATATCGACTATGAGGTGAAATCAGACGGCTCTGCTGCTGCTAATCCGCAGCAATTGCTCTCGTTCGTAGTTACTCAAGAGGGTTTTAGCGGAGGTACTTCCATGCCGATCAAATATTTCTACAATGTATGGAATAAAGCCGAGGCCGAACGGGTGACGCTTGAGGAATTGTTCGGCACCGACTACAAGGCAGCGCTGAACAAGCAAATTCGCGAGCAAATCGCTATGCAGCCGGACGATTATTTCGCGGATGAGTTCAAAGGAATCGATGCTGGGCAAGAAGAAGATTTCTATGTGAAGGACAGCAAAGCAGTGATCGTATTCCCTAAATACTCGATCGCACCAGGTGCTGCAGGAACACCGGAATTCAGCATTGCCCTTTCCGCCAAAGGTGGAGATAATGAAGCTGCAGAGGCAAGTGTTGTCATCAACAAGAGCGATTACTACACAAAAGCAGATGGGCAGGTTATGATTCCGCTGCGTTCCACGATTGAAGGCCTTGGCTTCAAGTTGACCTGGAATGCAAAGGAGAAAAGAGCAGACCTGACCAAAGATGCCGTATTTACATCGATTGAGCTCGATAAGGATCAATATTTCTTCAACAAGGTAGCGCCGTTCTCCCTTGGCACGGCTCCAGAGCTGCATAACAAGAATATGTATGTTCCTGCGGAATTCGTAAGCAAAGTGCTTCAAGGTACTATCGAAAAGGCAGAGAACGGAGCGCTTAACGTAACGCTTAAATAATTAAATCAGATTGATAAGCATATTCAGTAACAAGGTTAGAAAAGAAAATAAAGAGCAGTCTCAAATAAAAATATATATTGAGATTGCTCTTTTCTTATTTGTTGGATTTATTTCTACTAGCCTCTGCATCAGATGAGATTATCCTCTGAATGAGTGGTTGGTCTGATAAAAAATACAATTAGGAACTTGAAATTTGTCCATAATTTGAGTATCATAATATTGGTTATTAGCACTTGAATATGTCGAGTGCTAATACATAGAAGAATATGTCTACGATTTCATTACAACATATTAATAAGGAGGCTATTTCTCATGATTAGACCATTAGGTGAACGTGTATTGGTAGAACCAATCGAACAAGAAGAAACGACGGCTTTCGGCATCGTGCTTCCAGATACAGCAAAGGAAAAGCCGCAAGAAGGCAAAGTTGTAGCCGTAGGTAGCGGCGCATTGAAGGATGGCGTCCGTGTTCCTCTGGAAGTGAAGGAAGGCGACCGCGTGTTGTTCTCCAAATATGCAGGTACTGAAGTGAAATATGAAGGCAAAGAGTATTTGATCATGAAGGAAAGCGACATCCACGCGATTGTCGGTTAATAGGCCTTTCTCGGTCAATTCGGTCACGCTCTAATATACTTAAGGAGGAATCGTAACGATGGCAAAAGTAATTAAATTTAGTGAAGAAGCACGTCGCGCAATGCTTCGTGGTGTAGATACTTTGGCTGATGCAGTAAAAGTAACACTTGGACCAAAGGGCCGCAACGTTGTATTGGAGAAGAAATTCGGCAGCCCGTTGATCACCAATGATGGTGTAACAATCGCGAAAGAGATCGAACTGGAAGATGCATTTGAGAACATGGGGGCTCAGCTCGTCAAAGAAGTAGCGACGAAGACAAATGATGTCGCTGGTGACGGTACGACAACAGCAACTGTACTTGCTCAAGCACTGATTCGTGAAGGCTTGAAGAACGTAACTGCAGGCGCTAGCCCAATCGGTCTTCGCAAAGGGATCGACAAAGCCGTGAAAGTAGCGGTTGAAGAGCTGCAAAAGATCTCCAAGTCGATCGAAGGCAAGCAATCGATCGCTCAAGTAGCTGCGATCTCTGCAGCAGACGAAGAAATCGGCGAACAAATCGCCGAAGCAATGGAAAAAGTGGGCAAAGATGGTGTTATCACTGTTGAAGAATCCCGTGGTTTCTTAACTGAGCTTGAAGTGGTAGAAGGTATGCAATTCGACCGTGGCTATGTATCTCCATACATGATCACAGATACCGATAAGATGGAAGCCGTCCTCGACAATCCATACATCTTGATCACCGACAAGAAGATTAGCAGCACGCAAGAAATCTTGCCGTTGCTTGAGAAGATCGTTCAACAATCGAGACCACTGCTTGTGATCGCCGAAGATCTCGAAGGCGAAGCACAAGCGATGCTGATCGTGAACAAACTGCGTGGAACGTTCAACGCGGTAGCTGTTAAGGCGCCTGGCTTCGGCGACCGCCGTGAAGCAATGTTACAGGATATCGCAGCCTTGACTGGCGGCCAAGTGATCACCGAGAAACTTGGTTTGGATCTGAAGAGCACAACAATCGAGCAACTGGGTAATGCACGCCAAGTTATCGTAACTAAAGAAAACACGACAATCGTTGACGGAAACGGCGACAAAGCCGATATCGATGCTCGTGTGAACCAAATCCGTGCGCAACTGGAAGAGACGACTTCCGAGTTCGACAAGGAGAAACTGCAAGAGCGTCTGGCTAAACTGGCTGGCGGCGTAGCGGTTATCAAAGTTGGTGCAGCTACAGAAACCGAATTGAAAGAACGCAAGCTTCGCATCGAAGATGCCCTGAACGCAACTCGCGCAGCGGTTGAAGAAGGGATCGTATCGGGCGGCGGCGTAGCGCTCGTGAACGTATATAACGCAGTCGCAGCACTTGACCTGAGCGGCGACGAGAAGACAGGCGCAAGTATCGTGCTTCGCGCTCTGGAAGAGCCAGTTCGCACGATCGCAGCGAATGCAGGTGAAGAGGGCTCCGTTATCGTAGAACGCCTGAAGAAGGAAGAAGTAGGCGTAGGTTACAACGCAGCTACTGGCGAATGGGTGAACATGTTCGACGCGGGTATCGTTGACCCTGCGAAGGTAACGCGTTCCGCTCTACAATATGCAGCATCCGTAGCAGGTCTGTTCCTGACTACTGAAGCGGTAGTCGCTGATAAGCCAGAACCAGCTGCACCAGCTATGCCTGACATGGGCGGCATGGGTGGAATGGGCGGAATGATGTAATAAGGCCTACGTAGCCTTATGCATCAAGGGCTTCCGCTATCGGAAGTACCGTTTGACCATAAAAGAGGCTTCTCACAGGTTCGAATTTGAACTTGGTGAGAAGCCTTTTTTAATTCATTTGGAACGACGATTTCATTGTTCATTAGTAACAATAGGTGTTCCAATATCACTGCTCATTTTTTTGAATAGCAAGATCGCAAGAAGTAAAGCTATGCATACAGCAGCAAGGCCCAGCCAATTCAAATACAGGACAGATGTACGGCTGATGACAAGCCCGCCTAATCCAGATCCCAGTGCAAAACCAAATTGGATGAAGGAAGTATTTACGCTTAGGGCAATGTCCGGATTTCGAGGTGCCAGAGTAACCAGATATAGCTGTTGGGCAGGGGAAATACTCCAGGTTGCTAACATAAAGATCATTAAAACTAAGATCAATACAAAGAGATTGACACCGGCTAGAGCAAACAAGAGGAGAGTTGCTCCTTGTAACAGGAGCCCGAGACAAATCGTGAATTTCGATCCCTTTGCATCTGCCAATTGTCCGCCCACTCTTGATCCAACGAAGCTGCAAATTCCCGCCAGGAATAGAACAGCGCTAATTTCAGTTATGGAAAGGGAGGATGTCGCTTGCAAGAAGGGCGTAATATAAGTGAAGAGTGTTGAATAACCGCCGATATAAAATAAAGTAATAACCAAGGCAGTCAAAATTTTTGGGTTTTTTAAGATAGAGAGTTGCATCCTGAGGGTAACTTTATCTTCCTCTTTGATTGCCGGAACCTTTTTATAGATGATGAGCAATGGAAGTACGCTTAATAAACCGATCAGAATAAATAAAACTCTCCAGCCAAACATCTCACTAAAAAATGTACCAATGGGAACCCCCAGCACGAGCGAACTGCTGAGCCCCATTAAAATAATACCAATGGCTCTACCTCTTCTTTCTTTATCAACCAGTCGTGTCGCTACAGCCATGGCTACCACCGTAGAGATTCCTCCGCTAACCCCTTGAATAATTCGTATCCATATTACTGTTTCGTAAGAAAGGTTTACAAACATGAGTCCGTTGCTGGCTATAAACACACTAAGGGTAGCCATAAGTAGTTTCTTGCGATCCACATTTATCGTTAAAGCAATCAGAATCGGTGCGATAATAGCTGCTGCAAGAGCAAATACAGTTACTAAAAGCCCAACTTTGGAAGTAGATACTCCCAAGTCCACGGCGATCATTTCAATGATTCCTGTAATAATGTATTCAATGGTGCCGATCAGAAAAACAGCGAGTGCGAGGACACAGATGATCAGGTTTCTTTTCAAATGAAGACTCTCCTCCTCCTCCTATTACCTACTTGTAATTGGAATTTGTATTTCCATTAGTTGTTCATTTTGTTTTGTGGATAACGGTGAATATATTTCCCTGCCGGGCTCGTTTTCCTTGATCAGATAGTTATTTTCCTCAATCCATTTCGCTAGATCAACACAGGCAGTACAAGCAAAGTTAGAATCTGAACGAAAGGCCATTGTGGCCATCATCGGCTCAGAAGGAAGAGTACATAGTTGAAGAGTATCTGAAAATGCTGGAAGCTCTCGGGTCAAAAAATACCCGACTTCAAATTCAAACTCATCTTCTTTTTCGTCGATTTCTTTCCACAAAACAACCTGGGGACTTTGAGCCAATTGGCGAGTTTCCTTTGTTAACAATTGATTAAATGTACGAAAGAGTTCTGGAATGTCTTCTTCTCTCCCGTGCGCCTTCAAAGAAAGAAACGGTTGAGCAACTTCTGCTTTGATCCTGATTTCTTGTCCTTTTTCCACTTGCCCCTCACTTTTTATAAGCTGCATGCGCTCCTCGATCCTGGCGAGTTTGGCTTGTTCCATATCAATGATCTGCTGGATTTCATTTTTTTTCAGCTTAAACATCCCTTGAATATGCTCCAGTGTAATATCTTCGCGGAGCAACTGTATAATTTGTGGCAAGGTGAACCCCAATTCCTTATAGATGAAGATTCGGTTCAGCTCAAGCAACTGGTCTGCTGAATAGTAACGGTAGCCGGTGTCATGATCTACTTTTCTCGGCTTTAGCATGCCAATCTGGTCATAATAGCGCAATGTTTTTAAGGAGACCTTACTTAGCCTTGAAAACTCACTGATTTTAAACAAATGATCACCTCCAATCTATAACATAATGGAAGTATATAGTTTCCCCTGCAGGGGAAAGTCAAGTGTGCGTAGGTATCATTCAAGTAAGAACTTTTTCAGGCTATTATCTATAAATATGGAATCTGGTTCATGCTGTCCGATACCTGCGCAATGTCCCCACTTCGATTCAATTGGGAGGAAGAGTGCATTGGGCATAAACTGCGTCTCATATTTGTTATCTTGGGGAGGAAAGAAAAGGTCTGTACTTCCCGGCATGACCAGTGCTCGTGCTTTTATTCTGCTTAGTGCTAGTTCAAAATCACCGTTATGCGCTGGATTTGCGCTAATGTCACCGGTAATTCCAGTGCGCAGCATCGTGATCAGGTCATTGGCATCAAAGGTCAAAAATACTTGATCCCAGTAATCTATAAGATATTCCTCCAGTGTATCGTAGCCCTCTTGCTGATAGAGTTGCTCTAGATAATAAGCCTGGGAGAAGCCCCAAGCCGCATAGACTCGTCCCATGGCTGCCAAACCCACTTTAGGCTGCTGCGTGTAAAGGCCATTCTTCCAGGCAGAATCAGCCTGAAGTGCTGCAATCATTCCTTCAAATACAACCTTTGCATGCGGTCGGGTCATGGCCGTTCCTCCAAATGGAGCGATTCGTTCGACCATGTCCGGATAACTTGCCCCCCACTGAAATGTCTGCACAGCTCCGAGCGACCATCCTACGACGAGGGCGATTTTCGTAATACCAAACTTCTGGGTAACCAGTTGATGCTGCAGCCGCACATTATCATAAATCGAAACCAGCGGGAAATTAGATTGATGGTAAGGCGGTGGTGTATTGCTTGGCGAGGAGGATAATCCATTGCCTAGCATGTTGGGGATGATGATAAAATACTTTTCCGGGTCCAATGCCTTGCCAGGTCCAATTAACCATTCATTATCAGTATGCTGGCCTGCAAACCAGGTAGGATAAAGGATAACATTATTTTTTTCTGCATTTAGCGTTCCGTAGGTTTTATAGGCGAGAACGGCATGTGGCAGGGTATCGCCGGATTGCAGCAGCACGTCTCCCAATTCATAAATTTCATAATCTCTCATGTGAAAATCTCCTTTTCATAGCTAAAGATGAATGGCGCCATTCTTGTCATCACTCTACGATGATGTTATTGTTAAGTCAAAGAAACGTTTATGAATAAAACGTTCATTTTTTTTGAATTAAGGGTGGGATGTTGCTTGGAATTGCGCCAACTAAAAACCTTTCATACGCTTGCCTCCACACTCAGCTTTACCCGTGCTGCAGAAGTGCAGAACTATGTCCCCTCAACGGTTACGATGCAGATGAAATCCTTGGAGGAAGAACTGGGTGTCAAGCTGGTGGACAGATTAGGTAAAAATGTGATCCTGACCGATGCGGGGAGAAATTTTCTACGCTATGTAGACAACATACTCGGTGAACTTGAAGAAGCGCAGCATGCCGTCAAGCAATCTGGCGAGTTAACGGGTACGGTGGTTATAAGCGCGGATGAAACGCTGTGCACGTATCGGCTGCCGGTGGTACTGCGCCAGTTCCGCTTGCGCTATCCGGGGATTCGGTTGATGTTTCGACCGCTGGCTAATCCGAACCTCAAACAGAGCTTGCGGGAAGGGGGAGCGGACATTATCTTTATGCTGGATGAGAACAAGGGCGAAACAGGATTCTGTGGAGAAAAAATGCTAGACGAGCTTTTTTATGTATTGGCAGCGCCCGATCATCCCTTGGCTGCACGTACAACATTGTCCATTGAAGATTTTAATGGCGAGACCTTTTTGTTGACGGAGAAGGGATGTTCCTATCGCACGTTTTTCGAGCGAAGTCTTTCACAGAAGGGTATGGGGGGAATTACCGAATTGGAATTTAACAGCGCTGAGGCGATTAAACAATGTGCGATAATAGGAATGGGTATCGCCATATTGCCTGAGATGGCCGTGACGGCAGAAGTGAATCGAGGAGAACTGGTTCGGTTACCGTGGGATTTGAGCGCGACATCGTTTGCAACCCAAATGTTTTGGCATGAGGAGAAGTGGATCTCGCCTGCGATCGAAGCCTTTTTGAACTTGACCCGAGATACATTTTTGAAAAATAACACCTCACTTTGATTATGGAAGCCTCACATAAGTTCACTGAACTGTGGTGGGGCTTTTTTTGCGTGCTCTTTATCCAGGAAGTTCATACTCCATTCCATATCTGCATATATTTAGTTTCGTGATACAACGTTTATCTGGAATACTTTTAATTTCGATTCCCCCGATTTGACTCAGTTTTGACTTCCTTCCGCTAAGCATCCCAAACTCCATTCGAGTTTTATCCAATTCGTTCGCGTTAATCAGATATCAACTGTGCCAGTGAGCAGCGTGTACATGAATTTCTACCGCGCTTCTTACATACATGGATTCATAGGTACTGATAAACTCATAATCCCTAAGTAGCTTGTAATTTCGCATTCCACACCATCGTGTGTTCTTCTATCATTCTGTTGAATTTGGAATGCGATTACATAGATTAATAAATGAAAGGAGAGATGTCACGTACTCCAGAGGTCTGACAAACCTCAACTAATATAAGCGGAGTGTGATCAGAATTGAGAAAAGTCAAAAAAGTTAGCGCTATCTTGCTTCTTGTTATCATCATGGTATTCACAGCCGTACCATTAACCGCCCTGGGTGCGGCACCTTGGGAACCTAATACTACTTATAAAACAGGCGATATTGTCACCTATGGAACAGATACTTACCAATGTGTACAAGGACATACCTCTCTCGTTGGATGGGAACCGCCGAATGTTCCGGCGCTTTGGAGCAAACAATCATCTCCTGCGGATACGCAGCCACCAACGGCGCCTACTAATGTAATAGCGAGCAACGTGACAAGTAGTACCGTTACATTAACTTGGACGGCTTCAACGGATAATGTGGGTGTTACGGGGTATGATGTGTACAACGGTTCTACGATCGCCGGTTCTTCGGCAACGACTTCCTATACAGTTACGGGATTAAGCGCTAGTACAGCCTACACGTTCACTGTCACAGCAAAAGATGCTGCCGGCAACGTATCAGCAGCCAGCGCACCAGTCAACGTCACGACAGGAGCGCCTGTTGTAGACACAGAGCCGCCAACAGCACCTAATAACCTAACAGCACCTACAGTAACTACAAGCTCGGTATCCCTAAGCTGGACCGCCTCGACAGACAACATCGGCGTCACGGGCTACGATATTTATAATGGCACGACGCTGGCTGGCTCTTCGAATACAACTTCCTACACGGTAACAGGCTTAACTGCGAACACCTCTTACACTTTTATAGTGAAAGCAAAGGATGCAGCAGGTAATGTTTCCCCCGCTAGTAATGCGCTCACCGTTACAACCCTTTCTCAAAACTCAACCCAATATGAGATCATTGGTTACTTCCCAAGTTGGGCTGCTTACGATACGCCGTCCTTTACCCCTGCCAATATTGACCCCACAAAAGTAACTGTTATCAACTATGCCTTCCTGGATATTTGTTGGAACGGCAAACATGGCAATCCTTCCAAGAGTACGGATAACCCCAATCCCAACACATGGACCTGTCAAAACGGCGATGGCACAGCCAGTAATGCACCGAACGGTTCTATCGTGCTTGGAGATCCATTCACCGACGGGACAGCCGATGGCGGTTACAACCAATTAGTTACGATAAGACAGCTTAAAAATACAAATCCAAATCTTAAATTGTTCGCCTCTGTCGGCGGCTGGACTTGGTCCAACCAATTCTCCAACACGGCGAATGACCCGGTAACAAGAAGCAACTTCGCCACTTCCGCTGTCAACTTCTTGCGTCAATATCAATTCGACGGGATCGATATCGACTGGGAATATCCGAACAGCATTGGCGTACCTTGCGCATCAGGTCAAACATGCCAACGTACAGCCGACAAAGCGAACTACGTCCTGCTTCTGCAGACACTTCGTCAAGCCCTTGATACAGCCGGACAACAAGATGGCAAGCATTACTATATTACAATCGCTTCCAGCGCGAACTCCAGCTTCCTTGCCGATGCAGGCGGTACGAACAACTGGTTGTCCAACGCTGTGCAGTATCTAGACTGGATCAATATCATGACATACGACTACTATGGTCCATGGGACGCTACAAGCGGTATCGTATCGCCATTGTACAATGACCCGGCCAACACGAATGGCAACAGTCAATTCAACATTAATTCCACGGTAACTAACTATTTGAACAAGAGCATCCCTGCCAATAAACTAACCGTAGGCGAACCGTTCTATGGCTACGGCTGGAAGGGATGTAATGCGGGTCCCAATAACAACGGGTTGTATCAAAGCTGTAACGGTGAAGCCACAGGTGGTTCCGACGGCTCGACATATGACTTCGCCTTTATGCAAAATACGGGCCTGCTATCCGCTGATTCTAGTGGTAAATATACCGTGGCTGGCCAAGGTTATACCCGCTATTGGAACAGTGTGACACAGACTCCATTCCTCTACAATCCTTCTACGAAAATCTTCATTACGTATGATGACGAGCAATCCATCCATTTGAAAAATGAGTTTATCAAAACCAAAGGATTGCGCGGCGCGATGTTCTGGGAATTAAACGCAGACAGAAACCGCACTTTACAGTCCGTCGTCTCCAATGACTTACCGCATTAACCGATAAAAGCCAGGGCTTTCCCAGAAGTAGAAATCTGCTTACTGAGGAAAGCTCTCTTTGTGTTATTCCGTCTTCGGTCGAATATTTGGGGCTTTTGTCGATACATCAGGGACTTCTTAACCATGATTCAACTTGGAAAGTTTGGTAACATACGTAATCATACATAACTTTTATTTATTTCTAGAGAGGACATCTTATGCGCAAAGTAAAAATCATGGGTACAGGTAAGTATATCCCTGAGCATAAAGTAGATTCGGCAGAACTGGATCAGATGCTGCAGTTGCCGAGGGGATGGGCGGAGAAAAAGTCGGGTGTCAAAACACGCTATTACGCAAAGGGAGAACATGCTTCATCTATGGGAGCGAAGGCAGCACTGCAAGCTCTGAGCGATGCTTCATTGGAGCTGGATGAGATCGATGCGATTGTCTGCGCAAGCGGTACGATGGAGCAGCCGATACCATGTACAGCGTCCCTGATCCATCAAAAACTAGCACCATCTAGGCCGATCCCGGCATTTGATATTAATTCGACCTGTCTAAGCTTTGTTACGGCTTTTGATATTGTGTCTCAAATGATTGCGGGCGGCTCCTATGAGAAGGTGTTAATTGTCTCTGCGGATATTGCCTCTGTCGGAATTAATCCGAAGCAGAAGGAGAGCTATATATTGTTCGGCGATGCAGCCGCGGCTTGTGTGTTGGCACGTGCAGAAGCAGAGGACACTTGTGGCATTTTAGGATCCTATATGGAGACATATAGTGAAGGAGCGCAATTAACAGAAATACGCGGTGGTGGAACTAAAAATCATCCGAACTCCCATCCGGTCAAAGAGGACTATTTATTTTCCATGGATGGGCAGGGCGTGTTCAGGCTGAGCTCCAAGCATATTTTAGGATTTTTAGACAAGCTCTATGCGAATACACCTATGACTATACAGGATATGGATGCTGTGATTCCGCATCAAGCGAGCGGGATGGCTCTGCGCATCATGCAGAAGAAAATCGGCGTGAAACAGGAACGTTTTATCCAAATCATCGAAAACTACGGAAATACCATCGCGTCTTCCATTCCGCTTACCTTGCATGAAGCCATTCAGAGCGACCGCTTGCTAAGAGGGCAGAAGGCTTTATTGTTGGGTACCTCTGCCGGGTTATCCATTGGGGGAATTGTGTTTGAATATTAATAGAGTCTTGTTAACAGGCGGACGCGCTCCGGCAACATTGGAGCTTGCACGGCTGTTTTCCCAACAAGGTTATTATGTGCATGTGGCAGATAGCTTTCCATATGCACTATGCAGAGTGAGCAAGGCGATTGAAGCCTTTCATGATGTTCCTGCCGCGAAGCAGCGGCCTCAAGCTTTTATAGATGAACTCGTAAAAATTGTCGTTGCAGAGCAGATCGATCTACTCATACCAACTTGTGAAGAGATCTTTACGATTGCACAATTTCAAGATTCGTTCCCGGCAAGCTGTACGCTTCTGGCGGAACGTGCGGACCGATTGCTTCGTGTACACCATAAATTTGAGTTTATCGAATGGGCGAAGCGATTAGGTCTGCTCGTTCCAGAAACCTATTATATTGATTCGGAGGAACAGTGGTACAATCAGCTGGATGACTTGCCTGCCAATGAGAAATATATCGCCAAGCCCGTGTATACAAGGTCCTCGAGTGAGCTGATCTACTTACCTATGGACCGAGAGAAGCCGATCAATTATAAAAAGGGATGGGTTATTCAACCGTTGCTCCAAGGGGATCAGTATTGCACATATTCATTTGCTAGAAATGGAGAAGTCATCGCACATACGACGTATAAAAGTGAGTTTCGTGTTGGTGCAGGGGCAACGATATCTTTCCAACATGAGAGGCAAGAAGAAATTGAACAATGGGTTCGGGAGTTTGTTAGAAAGACGAACTGGACGGGACAAATTGCCTTTGATTTCATTTGCCATAGCGACGGCCGTTGTTATCCGATCGAGTGCAACCCGCGTTTAACGAGTGGCATTCATCTATTTCGTCACACCGCGCTGGTGGAGAAGTTTGTAACTGGTTCTGGAGGAATCCTGATACCTACTTCTAACAGGAGAGTTTCACTTATAGGAGCCATGTGTATTTTTGCGGGACAACAAGTGAAGCAACATGGTCTACGAAAATATATTCAAGCCCTGCGAGATTCAGAGGATGCGGTGTTTCATAGACAGGACTGGTGTCCGTTTATGTACCAGCTTAACGCTTCCTATCAGTTCGCCAAAATAGCAAAGCGACAAAGGATTTCAGTGCTGGAGGCAACAACGGCTGATATTGTATGGGATGGTGAGAGGCAATGAACATATTGGTAACAGGGGCCACGGGCTTTCTAGGCAAAGCAGCCTGCAGGCGTCTTATAAAGATGGGGCATACAGTAACTGGTCTGGGACGCAATCGGGCGATTGGAATGGAACTGGAAAAGGAAGGCATTCGCTTCTTTCAGGCCGACCTGGAGGATCGCAAGCGAGTTATAGAAGCCTGCAGTGGTCAGCAGCTTATTGTGCACAGCGGTGCGCTTTCTTCACCGTGGGGGCCCTATGATTCATTCTATCAGGCGAATGTGCTTGGCACAGAGCATATGATTGAAGGGGCATTACGCGCTAACGT
Source organism: Paenibacillus lutimineralis (assembly GCF_003991425.1). Classification (NCBI taxonomy): domain Bacteria; kingdom Bacillati; phylum Bacillota; class Bacilli; order Caryophanales; family Paenibacillaceae; genus Paenibacillus; species Paenibacillus lutimineralis. The sequence continues at coordinate 5,002,357 of NZ_CP034346.1, read as the reverse complement.
ACAGCGGTTCGTACATATATCGACCCCAAGCCTGTACTTTCATAACGAAGACCGGGTCAATGTGCGGGAAGACGAGGCGCTGCCGCAGAAGTTTATGAATCATTATACGGAAACTAAATGTATAGCGGAGCAGCGTATTGATGATGCCTTTGTGCGAGGGCTCCCCGTCATTACCCTAAGGCCAAGAGCTTTGTTCGGACCTGAAGACAATGCTATTATTCCACGCTTGATCGAAGTGAATAGACGTAAGTTTGTTCCGTTCATGAATCCTGATGTCCAGATTGATCTAACGTATGTTGATAACGTGGTCGATGCGATCTGCTTAAGTTTAACCTCAGAGCAGCGGACACTCGGCCAAAAATACAACATCACCAATGGCGAGCCAATTTCGCTAGTAAAGGTATTGCAATTATTATTCGAACGTATCGGAGAACCGCTGCGGCTAAAAAAAATGAACGAAAAATTGCTTTTTCGAGTTGCTCATTTTCTAGAATGGTATTCCCGGACTTTTCAACAAGGCCAGGAGCCCACTCTAACCAGATATACAGTGACGGTATTAGCCAGGACGCAGACACTGAATATTGAGAAAGCGCGTCAGGAGCTCGGCTATGAGCCGAAGATATCAATCGAAGAGGGAATTGAGTTATTTGCCCAATGGTGGAAAGGACAAACAGATGTACGTGAAACTTAAAATGTATACAACCGGGTCCTGTGGACAACTAGAGAAACTGACGAATCGGACGAAACCGCTGCATCACGTGCAATTTCCAGCGCGATTCTTTCACCTCGAACACCCGACAGAAGGTCATATACTGGTAGATACGGGCTATGCGACACATTTTCGTACGGCGACAAGCCGTTTTCCCTATAAACTGTATGCGATATTAACGCCTATTCACTTTAGCGATGAACAAAGTGCGGCGAGTCAATTGCAACGGAGGGGAATTCAGCCGTCGGAGATCCGTAAGATATTAATTACACATTTCCATGCTGACCATATTGCCGGCCTGAAGGATTTCCCGAACGCGACCTTTCTTTGCTCTAGACGCGGGTATGAGTCTGTCAGAGGACAGTCCGGTTTGCTAGCTTTAAAAAAAGCTTTTATTCCTTCTCTATTACCCGATGATTTTGAGAGCAGGTTATCATTTATAGAAGACTATGCCGTATCACAAGATTCTTCTATTGGGCAGCAGCTGGCTGTGTTCGAGACGGAAATATACGATATTTTCCATGATGGTACGGTCGTAGCTTTCGATTTGTCAGGCCATGCCGAAGGACAGATGGGATTTCTATGTAGGGCAGAGCAACGGCAAGTATTGTTGGCGGCAGATGGGGCATGGGACAGTGCGGCAATCCGCGACAATTCACCCCCAATGAGGGTGACATCGCTTATTTTGTCTGACCGAAGTGAGTATCTGGAAACATTACATAAGCTTCATCAGTTTCATATTACACAACCGACGGTTCAATTGATTCCTTTTCATTGTCGGGAAGTGGAGGGACTCGAATGAAATATGCACTTGTGACTGGGACGAGCAGTGGCTTTGGGATGTACACGGCATTGGAGCTGGCCCATCAAGGATTTCATGTTCTGGCCACGATGCGGGATGTTAACAATCGCACCCAGATCGAAGCGCTTGCCCAAGAGCTATCGGTTCTGGGGAGACTTACCGTATTGCAGCTTGATGTGACAAAGCAGGAGGATTTAGACTTGGTGGCTGCATATCTTGAACAGCATTCCATACAGATTCAAGTGTTAGTGAATAATGCGGGGTACTGCCAAGGCGGTTTCTTTCAGGATCTAACGGAGGAGGAGTGGCAAAGCCAGTTCCAGACGAACTTTTTTGGCGCCGTGCGGACGACGAAGACTTTGCTGCCATTCATACCGAGAGATGGAAGCGGCAAAATGATTGCAATCAGCAGTGTGAGCGGATTTTTTGGTTTTCCAGGGATGTCTGCATATGCGTCTTCGAAATTTGCACTGGAGGGCTGGGGTGAAAGTCTGCGGCTGGAGCTGCTAAATGAGGGGATATGGGTGTCACTCGTTCAGCCAGCTGCCTATCAGACGAAGATTTGGGAGCGAGGACTGGAGAAAGTCGCAGAGCAGCAGATCGAGAATGCCTTTCAGGAAAATTTAGTTAAAGAAGCGATGAAATCTAGAGATAACGGGGCTGATCCCCGGGAAGTTGCCAGATTAGTGGCGAAAATAGCCCAAAAGGAGAGACCGAAATTTCGCTATCCCGTCGGCAAGGGAGCAAAGGCTCTAGCTATCGGAAAACGGTGGCTGGCCTGGAGCTGGATTGAAGGATATGTCTATCGCTTCTTAAAAGGGAGGGTAGCCAAATGACCAACAAACTGCGTGTACTGCAATGGTATATGAGGACGAAGTATTTTCGTCGCTTTCGCGACGAGCGGGCATTAATGGAATGGCAAGAGCGTCAGTTGAAAAGGCATTTGCGCTTTGTCAGCGACCATTCTCTTTTTTACTCATACTACTTGCAACTGCCTTCTACAAATGGCTATTCCGCTAAAGAATTGCTTGCATCTCTGACGCCGATTGATAAAAGAGTGATGATGGATCACTTTGATACATTGAATACGGTCGGGATTCAGAAGGAGGAAGCGTTCATGATGGCGCTGTCGAGTGAAGAGACGCGGGACTTTTCGCCGCGAATAGGGACTATGACGATAGGGATGTCCTCTGGAACTTCAGGGAATCGCGGGCTCTTCCTCGTGTCCGATGACGAGCAGAGCCAATGGGCGGGAATTATTCTAGCCAAGTTACTGCCACACGGGTTGTTGGCAAAAGAGCGAATCGCTTTCTTTTTACGGGCTAATAGCAATTTATATGAATCTGTTCAGTCCGGAACGATTAAGTTTCACTTTTATGACTTGCTCCATTCCTTGCAGCAGCATGTAGATAACCTGCAGCAGTTGCAGCCGACCATCCTCGTTGCACCGCCCTCGATGTTAAGAATGCTGGCTGTGCAGCAGGCGGACTCCAAGCTGACGATCGCTCCTCGTAAGGTCATTAGTGTTGCTGAAGTGCTGGATCCGCTAGATGAGGAGTTTATCGGGCGACAGTTTGGACAGACTGTCCACCAGGTCTATCAATGTACCGAAGGGCTTCTGGGAGCGACATGCGAGCATGGAACATTGCATTTGAACGAGGACTTGCTCTATGTCAAGAGGGAGTATGTGACAGCAGACAGGAAGAAGTTTATGCCGATCGTAACGGATCTGTTCCGTTCTTCTCAACCGATTATTAATTATCGGCTTAATGATATTTTGACGCTCCGGGAAGATCCATGTCCTTGCGGATCACCACTAACGGCCATCTCCCAAATTGAAGGACGTAGTGATGATATATTTGAGTTTCTGTCATCTAGTGGCGAGGAAAAGGTATCTATTTTCCCAGACTTTATTCGGCAGAGCATTTACTCGGGCTCGGACAGGATTGACGAATACAAGGTGCTTCAGCACCCGTCCCGTGATTTAGAAGTGCAAATACAGGTGCAAGGGGACGCTCCAATTCAAGAGGATACTATTACTGCATCATTAACAAGAACAATTCGTTCCCATGGCGGCGTCGTTCCAAATATTAATTTTACGCCATATGAGCCGCATCAGGGGTTAAAAAAGCTAAAGAGAATCGAGCGCCTATAAGGTTGTAAGCACTTATTGTGAAATGTCTTCCAACTGGAAGGAAATGGCCTTTTGTAGATCATCCAAGCTTAGTTCGACCTGATAGCCAATTTTGCCTGCACTGAAAATAATCGTCGGATAAGCGGCGGCTGATGCATCGATTGTCGTGGTGAAGCTCTTCTTCATACCGATCGGGGAGCAGCCTCCGTGAATATATCCGGTAATCGGCAGTAAATCCTTCGATTTGATCATCTCAATCGATTTCTCCCCAACCGCTTGCGCGGCTTTTTTCAATTCAAGCTCCTTGGCAACTGGGATCATAAATACGTAGTATTTCTTCGACTTTCCGATGGTGACTAAGGTCTTGAATACTTGATCCGGATTCTGCCCCAGAGTCTCAGCCACCTCGGTACCACTAATCGCATCCGTACCCGCGTAGCTATAACTGCTATATTCCACCTTCAGCTTGTCCAAGATTCTCATGACATTTGTCTTAAACTCCATTGTTTACCACCCTATACATTTTGAGTTCGTTATTTTGTGAGTATACCGTCCTACTATCATACCAAATCTTGCTCTAAGGGGGAAAAGTAGTCCTTCCCTCATGAGTTTTTATTCACATAGTTGATTATGATACACTAGATCTAGAGATAGATATACGAGAATCGGCGATATCGATCGCTTCGTTAGGATGATAAAGGGAGTGGGCATATGGCATTCGTAGTGATCAAGGATGAGTACAAGCGTTACCAAATGGGCGAGACGACGATTGTTGCCAATGACGGCATCAATTTTGAGATTGAAAAGGGCGAATTTGCGGTTATTGTTGGCCCCAGCGGTGCCGGGAAATCAACAGTGCTGAATATTCTCGGCGGGATGGATACGGCAGATGAAGGCCAGGTGCTTGTTGACGGGACAGATATTGCCAAGTTTAATCGTAAAGAACTTACTGGTTATCGCCGTAATGATGTTGGCTTCGTGTTTCAATTTTATAATCTGGTGCCGAACTTAACGACAAAGGAAAATGTAGAGCTAGCAGCGCAAATCTCTCCACGGGCTCTTGATGCCGAGCAGGTGCTGCGTGATGTCGGGCTTGGTGAACGACTGAACAACTTTCCAGCCCAGCTCTCCGGTGGGGAGCAGCAGCGGGTGGCGATAGCCAGGGCGTTGGCGAAGCAGCCCAAGCTGCTTCTATGCGATGAGCCTACGGGTGCGCTCGATTACAATACAGGCAAGCAGGTGTTGAAGCTTCTGCAGGATACTTGCCGCAATACGGGAACGACAGTTATTGTCATAACGCATAACTCGGCGATCGCGCCAATGGCGAATCGGGTCATTGAAATAAATAATGCCAAAGTACGTAAAATGGTCATGAACCCGAATCCGGTCTCTGTAGACGACATTGAGTGGTAAGGAGCTGTACAGCATGCAGAAAAAAGCGCTATGGAAAGATATTTTCCGGGAAATATGGCGAACAAAGGCGAGGTTTCTGTCGATCTTTGCGATCATCATGCTCGGCGTCGGCTTCTTTGTAGGGATCAAGGCGACTGGACCAGATATGCTGGATACAGCTGAGCATTATTACGAAGAGTTAAATTTGATGGATGTGAAAGTCCAGACGACGTATGGGTTGAAGTCAGTCGATATCGATGAACTAAAGAAAGTACCTGACGTGGAAGCAGTACAGCCTGGCTATAGTTCGGATGTATTCCTGGACGATAGCGGCCTAATCGCAAATATCCGCTCTTATCAACCAGGTAATATCATCAATCGTTATCTGATCACCCAAGGAAGATTGCCTGAGACCTCGGGAGAAATTGCACTCGATAAGAGCGGGAAGACGAAGCACTACAAGTTAGGTGATACAATTACCTTTACGAACCCTGATACTGAAGTTGATTTAAATGATACATTTCATACACTGAGCTATAAGGTGGTTGGCTTCGTACAAAGTCCGCAGTATATTAATACGATCGGACGAGGGACGAGCCAAATTGGCAAAGGAACGACCGATGTATTCGCTGTGATTCCTGAACAGGATTTCCATATGTCTGTATATACAGAAGCCTATATGACCTTCAAGGATAGTGCAGGATTACGCTCCTATTCTGATGAGTATGCGGATCGGATCGAGGCGCATACGAAGGCAGTTGAGCAGGCGTTGACAGGGATGCCGGAGGAGCGCCTTAGCGAGGTGCGGGAGGAAGGACAGGCCAAGCTAGATGAGGCGAAGCAGAAAATCGCTGACGCCAAGCAGCAGCTTGCTGATGCCGAGAAGAAGCTTAGCGATGCCAAGCTTAAGCTGGATGAAGGCGAGACCAGCTATCAGGAAGGCGTGGACAAGCTGCAATCCGAGCTGGTCAAAGGCCAGGGTAAACTGGATAAAGCGGCTAGGGAGCTTGATCAAGGCCGGGCTCAGCTGGCTCAGAATAAGCAGAAAATAAGTTCCGGACAGGCGAAGCTACAGGAAGCTCGGGAACTATTGAATGTTCAGAAGAAAGAGATCCAGCCGAAGCTGGCGGGAGGACGAGAGCTTGCCGGATCACTGCAGCAGATTGCTGCGGTTCCTCCGGACAGCATTCCGCAGTCACAGCGAGATCAATTGGTTGCTGGTTCTAAAGCGGCCGATTCCGCACTAGGACAGGCCGTCGCCGGATATATGGCGGGTGAGGTGGACGCCGCTGCATTGAAACAAGCAGCAGGCGCATTCGAACAGGGCCTGAATCAGGCGGAACAGAAGCTGGAAGCGGCTGAGAAGGGGCTGAATTCCAAAGCGAAGGAGCTCGAGTCCGGGGCTGCACAGCTGAAGGCTGCGGACAAGAAGCTGGCTCAAGGAGAGCTGGACTGGAAGCAAGGAAAAGAAGAACTGGCCAAAGCCAAGCAAGAAGGAGAGGCCAAATTGGCCAAAGCGAAGGCGGATTTAGATCAAGGGCGCCGCGATTATGAGGAGGGCCTTCGCACCTACCGCGAGGAGAAGCAGGACGCTGATGCGAAGATCGCAGATGGTGAGCACGATCTGACCGAAGGACATCAGAAGCTGGATGACTTGAAGCTGCCAAAGGTCTATGTGCTGGATCGTGATTCCAATCCCGGTTATACCGAGTTTGAAGATAATGCCGAGAGACTGGCCTCAATTGCCAAGGCATTTCCGGTATTTTTCTTCCTCATCGCCGCCTTGGTCAGTTTGACGACGATGACACGGATGGTCGAGGAGCAGAGATTGCAGATCGGGACGTTAAAAGCGTTAGGCTATAGCAATGGCGATATTATGAGGAAGTTCCTCGTCTACGGTACGCTCGCAAGCGTATTGGCGACAGGCGCCGGTCTTACAGTGGGATTTACACTATTTCCAACGATCATCTATAATGCATACGGTTCGTTGTACAATTTGCCGGAGGTTCGGCTTAATTTCTACCTCAGTTATAGTCTGATGTCCTTGATCGTTGCTGTGTTATGTACAACGGTGACAGCCTTTACCGCGGCACGCGTGGAGCTGCGCAGTGGAGCTGCAGTGCTGATGCGACCGAAAGCTCCTAAGAGCGGATCGCGCATCTTCCTGGAGCGGATTCCGCTAATATGGCGGCAGCTTAATTTCACTGGCAAAGTCACGGCACGGAATCTGTTCCGCTATAAACAGCGGATGTTCATGACGGTATGCGGCGTGGCTGGCTGTACAGCGCTCATTTTAACTGGATTCGGACTCAAAGACTCTATCCGGGACATCGCTCCATTGCAGTATGGCAAGATCATGAAATATAATGCGGCAATCATTTTTAAAGATGAGTCTAATCCTGCTGGGGAAGCATCCTATCATAAGCTTATCGAGGATACCCCGGGAATCACAGGCACGCTCAATGTGTCCCAGGAAGTGATGCAGGCCGTTCGTAAAGGAGTCAATAGTCAGGATATTCATCTATTCATTCCCGAATCTACAGAGCATTTCTCTGATTTTGTGGTGTTAAGAGAGCGAGGACAGAAGCAAATCCTGAATTTACCGGATGATGGAGCGATTGTTACTGAGAAGCTGGCTAAGTTATTCAATCTGCATATCGGTAGTAAGTTGGTCATTCAGAACAACAGCAATGATTCCTTTGAATTGAAAGTAGCTGGCATTTCCGAGAACTACACTATGCACTATGCCTACATGACACCGCGTTATTATGAGAGCATCTTCGGCAAACAACCACAGTCGAATATGGAGTTGATTAATTACAGCAATCATGAGCCCTCGTTCGAGGATCAGTTCGGTGAACAATTGACGGGAAATGAGCGGGTAGCTATGGTCAGCTTCACAAGTGGGGTAAGTGGATCGTTCGAAGATACGATGGACAGTATGAATGTGGTCGTCATTGTATTGATTATCTCAGCCGCTGCATTGGCCTTCGTTGTGCTCTACAATCTGACCAATATCAACGTGTCCGAGCGGATTCGCGAGCTGTCGACGATCAAGGTGCTGGGGTTCTATGATCAAGAGGTCACGATGTATATTTATCGTGAGAATATGATCCTGACGATACTCGGAATTATAGCTGGGGATTTCCTCGGCATCGTTCTGCACCGTTTCGTACTGAAGACGGCAGAAGTCGATGTGATGATGTTCAGCCCTACGATACATTGGTTCAGCTACGGCTATGCGGCAGCGCTGACTCTACTGTTCTCAGGAATCGTGATGGTCACGATGCATTACAAGCTGAAGCATATCGATATGATTGAAGCCTTAAAATCAGTCGAGTAAAAAAAATCCCCTTTCTAGAAAAGAGAGGGGATTTTTCTATAAGTTTAACTCATCGTATTAACGATCAATCCGATATGGGTGAAATAATTCATGGCACCGAAGAGGGCTAACGCAACTCCGACAACGGCCCAGAGAACCCCTGTTACCGTAAGTATCTTCGATTCCTTCTTGGCTAATCCAAATGGGAACAAGACCGCTCCGATACCAGTGAGGGCGTACAATCCAGAAATAAAGGTGGCCTCCAGCATTGGATAATCGGCGAATCGTCCCGAGATCGGTTCTTCAGGCGGTGCAGCGAAGAGCTGGAATGTAACACCTGCAAACGCGATAGCAATGAGCCCGAGACCAATTACAGCAGCAAAATAGGACAAAGGGCGCGTCATTTCTATCAGATCAGGAATAAGCTTTCTGGAGTCTTCTTTAACCATTTTAGCTAGTTCCTCAGATTTTAATAACAGATTCGATTTGCGCCATAAAATGACGGCGGCGGCTAGCAATAGAATTCCAAAGGCTAGGGAAGGCTCGCCGAAAATAATATCGTCAAACGGAAATCCTACCTTGGATAACGGCCAAGTGTCATGTTAAGACCAAGCAGTGTAAGAATTACACCATTAATTGCAAAACCGATGGACCACCCTTCAAGGCTTACGGACTTGTCGCGGTTGAGCAGCCATCCAAATCTCACCAATTGAAGCAGAGCTACCCCTGCAGCTATATATTTAACAATTATGTTTTAACATAGTAGACACAAAATTTCTGCAGAAATATCGTTTCAAGGGAGGGAAATGATTTATCTAATGTAATTTATTGTAACCACTTGAGCATCAATTATTTATTGTATTCTCATGTTCTTTTAAGCCAATTCTAAGGTTGGAGAGGTAGCATAAAGGTACCCCATAAATGATATATGTGTGAAGGCCCTGCTAATAGCAGGGCCTTCAGTGCGAATGCAGATGATTATATTAAAGCGATAGCAAGCAGTACGAACAGGCTCAAGGTTATAATATCGGACCCACTAGTACCAGGAAAGAATGCGGAGGTTCTCACTTCGCAATCCCTATCAACACGAAGATAAACGTTATTGCAATCTACATCCACAATCGTTCCTACAAAATGCCGTCTGTCTGCTGTCAAGATACGGACACGCTTGTTCTTACAGCGCATACAGTTATAATAGGCTTCCATCAATCGCTTTCTCCTCCTTCTGTAAAAGGCTGTTCAAAAATCTTGACCAGGCCTTTTAAATCACCTCTTAATAAAGTATGAGGAGAATGGTTATCAGTAACGGCAAGTACCCTGATGCACGGGTAAATTTCCATGATCTGAATATTTTAATTTAATTTTCAGGTTGCAGTAAGGTTCTATTAAGGATGCAATGTTACAGTAAAGATACTCCCTCTTCTTCATTATATATAAATACACAAAGAAACCATCCCGTGTTGGGGATGGTTTCCTCTTGTTTTAGGGATTGTCTTCGGATATATCGGAGACTTGGATTACCTAATTATTTGTTCAAATCTTCAATAGAATTGATATCCACATAGGCGGGAACGACTAGTCCGGTACGAACTCCGGTCATGTTAGCGCCGAGATCTTCAACCTGTGCTTTATACTTGGCCCAATAATCGGCGTGAGTCAATGGGAGCCATGCTGCTGCCATGGCATCTATATCACCGCTGGCCACACCAGTCCACATCGGTCCAGCTTCAACCTGAAGCGCTGTAACTTTATAGCCAAGCTTGCTCTCAAGTACGTATTTCAACAGATTCGTGCTGGCGATTTCAGAATCCCAGGCCACATAGCTTAGTTTAAGCTGCTCTCCATTTACTGGAGACAGATCTTTTGTCCAGGAATCAACACGGTCGCTATGGCTGTCCGCCCATTCCTTGGCTGCGGCTTCAGGGTCCTTGCCATCCTGGATCGCAGACATGATCTCGCCCATTTCATCGGAGGTCCATTCAAAGCGGCTAAGGAATTCATAGGCTATCGGCTGCTCTTCCTTCAAGCCTTTGCGGGCGATGGTATGAATCTCTTCCGCATCCCCGTATACTTTTTTCGAATCATCGAGGAATTTAAGATCATATTTAGAGAACATCCAGTGTGGTGTCCAACCGGTAATAATGATCGGTTCCTTCTTCTTAATCGACTTATCCAGCATTGCAGTCATGGCCGCGCTTGATCCTTCGACCAACTTCCAATCCTTCAGATCATATTGCTTGATCGCTTCATCCGTGGCTTTCATAATCCCTGCACCGGGATCAATGCCGATAATTTGATAATTGACTTGCTTCCCGATGGAAGCTGCTTCACCATTCCCAGACGTATTGCTATTCCCGTTCTTGTTAGCTGCTTGACCGCAAGCGGACAGCGCGAGCACAGAGGCAAGACCACCGATAAGCAAAAGTTTCTTAGATAACTTCATAATTATTCTCCCCTTTTTCTAGTTTTGAATAGGCCCTGTGTGAACCGATCCAGTACGATCGCCAGGATGACGACAGCAAGCCCGGCCTCAAAGCCCTGACCAATCTTCAATTGAGTGACAGCGCGGTATACTGTTGCGCCGATCCCTTGAGCGCCGATCATGGAAGCAATGACGACCATCGAGAGCGAGAGCATAATGGTCTGATTGACGCCAGTCATCATCGTCGGCATGGCAAGCGGTAATTCAACCTTGAACAGCTTCTGCCAAGAAGTCGAGCCGAAGGCATCTGCCGCCTCAGAGAGCTCGCCGGATACTTGCTGGATTCCCAGTGTAGTCAGGCGAATCGTTGGCGGAATGGCGAAGATCACTGAGGCAATTACACCAGGTACGACTCCAAGACTGAAGAAAGTAACTGCCGGAAGCAAATAGACGAATGCTGGCATCGTCTGCATGAAGTCCAGCAGCGGGAATACGATCCGGTGTGTCGTCTTGCTATAGGCGCTCCAAATGCCGATCGGAATCCCGAATAGAATCGAGATCAGTCCTGAAGTAATAACAAGGCCCAGCGTATTCATCGTCTCTGTCCAATAGCCAAGATTATCAATTAACAGGAATCCGATCGCAGTAAAGAGTGTAAGCGGCCATCGACCGACGAGGTAGGCAAGCACGCTCAGAATAGCGATAAATAACAGAGGATGCGGAAGAAGGAACAGACCAGAGAAGAGATTAACGACCCATTCGATGACCATTGCTAGACCGTCGAAGAACCCACCTAGCGCCGTCTCCATCCAATCGACGATGTTTTCAATCCAATCCGCTATGGGTATCTTTGGGATATTATCCATTGTCCTTCACCTCCAAGACGCTAATTTCATCGCTAAGCTCACCAGCCAGCGCTCCCAGTACAGCCCCGCGCACGATAACGCCAAGCAATCGATTGTCGTCCGCTACGACCGCAAGCGGCACTTTGGCCGAGCTTGTCACCTCGAACAGATCACCAAGCAATGTATCTGGCGAAACCCGCGGACCGTCGGTAATCAGAATGTCTTGCAATCCTTGTCCCGCCTTCAATGCTTTGGAAGCATCTTCGGCGGTAATCACGCCGAGCAGCCGCTTGCCGCGATCAATGACGAACAGATTGGAAATTCCTCGTTCACGCATTAACTGAAGCGCAACGCGAGGGCCGCGATCAAGGGCAACCGTCTCAGGACGTCGCATAACCCGTGATGCCGTAATAACTTTGGATAGATCCACGTCTTCAATAAAGCGTTCAACATAACGGTCAGCCGGCTGTGTTAGCATCTCTTCCGGCGTCCCAAGCTGTACAAGCGCTCCATCCTTCATGAGTGCAATGCGATCCCCAAGCCGCAGCGCTTCGTCTAAGTCATGGGTAATGAAGATGATCGTCTTCTTCATTTTCTCTTGCAGCTCAAGCAGCTCATCCTGCATATCGCGGCGGATTAATGGATCGAGTGCGCTGAACGCTTCGTCCATAAGCAGGATTTCCGGATCATTGGCTAATGCTCTAGCCAGACCGACCCGTTGCTGCATACCTCCGCTCAGCTGATCAGGCAATTTGTCCTCCCAGCCTTTGAGTCCGACAAGTTCTAACGCTTGTAGAGCTTTCTGCTTACGTTCTTCCTTATTGACTTTCTGGATCTCAAGACCATACTCCACGTTGTGCAACACAGTGCGGTGTGGGAATAACGCGAATTTCTGGAAGACCATCGTAATCTTCTTGCGCCGAACTTCTCTTAACTGTGCTTTGTTCATTTTCAACAAATCTTGACCATGCAGCAGGATTTCTCCTGAAGTAGGCTCTATGAGTCGGTTCAGCATCCGGACGAGTGTCGACTTGCCGCTACCGGACAGGCCCATAATGACGAATATTTCTCCCTTATGGACGCTGAGACTCATTTGGTTGACCCCAACGGTGATTCCTTTTTCTTTGGCTAGTTTCTCTTTGTTATAACCTTGCTCAAGCAGCCGAACGCCTTGTTCGGCATTAGGACCGAACAATTTGCTTACCTTTCTAATTTCTAGAATACTTTGTTCCATATACTCACCTCTTCAAGTTCCGCTAACAGTTCGCTGGGTTCACGAGTTCTTCGCAGCTTTCTGTAATTCGTAACTATTTATTTGCACATATTATTTGCACATAAAGTTAAAACGTTGCGATGTGGCGTGCTTAGCTGTTCTATAGTGTAACAAAAGGATAGGAAATTAATCAAAGGTAATATCCGTACGTATAGAACGTACAGAAAAAACTGAACGAATGGAATCTTATTAATACTCCCATATGCTCAAAATTGCGGTATGATTCGCTGCTTTACTTTTGGGCATCCTTTTCTTAAGATAAAAATATCATTTAAATAAATGCTGAAGGTTTAGGAAATTGTATTACACCAAGATAGCTTGATCGGAACGATAGGAGGTTGCAAGCATGAGCTTGGACCAGCTCAGCCCGGAACAACAAACGGCGGTACTTAACGTACGTAAGCGGGTTATTGAAGCGATAGGAAGGAATATGAATCTGTATGGAATTCCGTTATCAACGGGACATCTGTATGGGTTGCTCTTTTTTGCTGATAAACCGATGACCCTTGATGAGATGGGAATGGGGATGAAAATGAGCAAGACGAGCATGAGTACAGGAGTAAGAACCTTGCTCGATATGAAGATGGTTAATAAAGTGTGGGAGAAGGGATCTCGCAAGGATTTATATGAAGTGGAGTATGACTGGTATCAGACGTTTACTGACTTCTTCGCGATCAAATGGCGGAAGGCGGTTGAGGGAAATATTCTGGTGCTTAAGCGTTCCATCAAAGAAATGAACAAGTATTTAACTGAGGATATAGATCCAGCTTTACGAAGTGTCCTTGAGGAGGATATTCACAAGATGAATGAGGCAGTTAAATATTATAGCTGGCTTGATCGTCTGATTGATGCGATGGAGAACGGCGATATTTACGATCTAGTACCCAAAGAGGAGTAATATTTGATCTTATCGAATTTATAGGGTCTGAAGGACGCATTAAAATAGCCTCACCTGTGTGGAACGCTTAATGATAAGCGATCTTCACAAGGTAGAGGCTATATTTATAATGCATGGGGTTACATAAGATCAATATATGCCGATATCGTCGAGCATAATTTTGCCCCGGTCACCTATGAGTATGAATGAGAGCGACTTAATGCCTTTGTCGGGAGCAAACTCGGGATTGACTCTTACAAACTCAGCCATCGGCAGTTGAAATGTCTGAAATATCGCTTCGGTCGGATTGTTATATTTGCCGTCAGACATATGGAGCTCAAGCCAAGGATGAAGCGTAAATTGCACTTCTGATAATACGGGTAATTCCCGGAATTGAGATAGAGGTAAGCGCGACTTCATACCGTTTATGTCCGTAAGCTCGATTCCAATAGCAAAACGGTCCATCTTCGTATTCTCTTGCTCTTGTATCTCATCTAACTCTTTACTCTGATCCGCCAGTGCGAAGGAGAGCATCTCGGGCGGTCCGCTGGTCGGCTGTGGTGCTCGATATGGCCAACTCATATTATAGACAGACTCCTCTTGGCTAGGCTGAGTTCTTTCCAAGATTAGAGCGTGATCGCCTTTATTAGATTTACCGCGATTCTTCGTCTCTACTTCACGCCATATGATATTCTTACCTTCGGCAGTTCCGTTCTTCGGCAGGCTCTGCCGGTTCGAATCCTCCTCAAACCGCGTCCACACCGTGAAATGACCATCTTCATACTGATTAATATAGGTCGTCTCCGGCATAAAGGGAAGGGCTTCGCGATAATCGCGGAATAATGGCATATACCGTGTCTGCTCATGCAGCGATGTCTCCATAAAGGCGGATATATACAGTTTTGCGATCATTCTCTGACTTACACCATTTAGGAATTGATTCCTATTCAATAAGATTCCCGTTGGGAAGCTGATATCGCGCAATCCCCAGTCTGTATTGAATTGGCTGTGGTTTGCCCCCTGTACATATAAAGAAGCTTTGAAGAAATCTGTCCCCTTAGTGAAGGAGGAACGATTGTATTGGCGATCTCCATCGAAATCACTGACATCGCCATCATTAGCCCCTTGAATGGTCAAGTAGTTGATATCTTTCAATTTGGCATTAATACTGTCAACCTTCTTATCGGTTGGGGCAATGGCGGCCAACGCCTTGATATTGAAATCCTTCACGCTATCGAGAGTAGCATCGGATTCGAACCAGCTTGCATAATCTGCTGCCATCGCGATCGCTTGCCCGCCACGTGAATGACCGATCAGGCCGATCCGGTTCATATCAACCTTGCCAAAGAAGGGCGTGCCTGGAGACTGGGCGAAGGTATGGATCTGCTGCAGATGCTTCAGCAGCACCCAGGCTCTTACCTTCATATCATTATTGGGGATTCCCGTCCATGCAGAGTAATTCAGAAAATTCTCATCGACAGATACCGCAATAAAACCTCGGCTGGCAAGTAGCTCACCCAGATAGGCGTAGCCGCCATCAGAATAATCCTCCATCAGATGGTTGCCATGAACGATTAGAATGAGCGGATAAGCCTCATCGCCACTGCCTTCAGGCATCCAGACGCGGCCATTCAGCGGCAGAGCCTTCTGGTCATATCTGAGATACATCGTGCGATATTTGGACCAATTTGTAATGTAGGCGCTGGCATCAACGGATTGAGAGATCAAGTCTGTCTTTGCGCCGAACTCTGGCTGCCAAATATCCTTCCCACTGCCGTAATTAAAGGTAGTAACAGCGTAGGTTCCAGGCTCCGCTGGATTGGCTACGGTCTGATCAGAATCGGCAACGCTTTGAATTGATTTCGTGCTTCCGCTAACGACCAATCCAATGACGATAAATATACTGAGTGCCCCGATTATTTTCATCCCTGTTCTGGAGCGGCTTGCTGTCCGACTACTGTAATAAAGCTTGAAGAGTAGTCCAGTTATAAGCCCAGCGATAACGCCAACTAACGTAAGGATCACGGCCACAATGATAGAGATCTTAAAGGACTCTTCATTATCGAAAATAAAGTAGGCGGCTCCAAGATCGAATAGCACGGTACCGATAAAAAGACGCGGTACCGGCAATCCGATTAGGGCCAGAAGAACAGCGATCGTATGAGCGACGAAGAACATCCCTATTGTTGCTGTGAAGAGGAACAATAGCAGATCCAGCCCCAGACCGAGTCCGGTCGGCAGGCCGAGCGCAGCAAGAGCAAAAGCGAACATGCCGGCTCCCCAAGGACCGGCAATGCTTATTCTCCAGAAGCGAGTGTCATATTGATACGTCCGCCGTATGCGGCGCATCATTCTTGAACGAAGCGTCGGTTTCCGTAAAGAAAATTCAGTTTGTATTTGTAAATCCATATTTTCTCCCGTCCTTAGATGACATTATTGTAACATTTTTAGTCCGGGAGTTCCAAAGGAGAAAAGATTTAAAATGCTTCCATTCTTATAGAGGTTGTCTTAAAAGTCCCCCTTTGATAAGAAAACTGATCGAAGTAATGGAGCTGAGATTGCCACTTCTTTAACTGCTTGTCCTTTTGTTGCTGGTTCTGAACTTCAGGAAGGAATAGATGATCAGAATGAATAGTACTCCCAGGCATACCCCGATGCTGATACGATTTTGGGCATCGAATATGAACATGAGCGCGATCAAGGACAGACAGAAAATGGTGATCAGAGTGATATAGGGATATCCCCATACCTTGAAGCCAGGTTCATGCGGATAGGTTCTTCTCAGTTTGAACTGAGCCATACAGATGCTGATCCATACCAGAATCACGACAAAGCCCGGTACGGCCATCAGTAGTCTAAACAGCCCTTCCTGCGTAAGATAGGCGATCATGGAGCCAGCAATTAGTACGATTCCGCTCAGCTTGAGACTGTTGATTGGAACGCCTTTCTTGGACAGGCGGCCGAGTGCAGCAGGAGCTTCTCCATCCTTGGCCATCGAATGCAGCATCCGCGTTGCTCCATAAATTCCGGAATTTGCTGCGGACAATACTGCGGTAATGAGAATGAAATTAATAAGGTGGGCCGCACCTTGCAATCCAGCAGAAGTCAGTACCTGTACGAATGGACTTGTATGCTCATTCAGACTATTCCACGGAACTAATCCGCAAATGATAAGAATTGGCAGCGTATAGAACAAAATAACTCTTAAGATGAAGCTTTTTACGACACGAGGCAGTACCTTCTCAGCATCCTGCGTCTCCGACAGCGTTAACCCGATCAGTTCTGAACCGCCGTAAGAGAACATGACGACCAGGAGTGCAGAGAAGATGGCTGTCCAGCCATTAGGGAAGAAGCCGCCATTACCAGTGAAGTTATGCAGCATCGGCGAGTTCGTGCCAGGGATGATGCCGAACAGAATGCATACTCCAAGCACGATAAAGACAATAATCATGGCAATCTTGATTCCAGCAAGCCAAAATTCGAATTCCCCATAGCCGCCAACACTCATCGTATTAATGATGATAATGAACGCTGCGCAGGCCAGGCTCAACAGCCAGAGAGGAACCTCCGGCATCCAGTATTGCAGGAAGCTTCCGGCTGCGATGATCTCAATTACGCAGACCGACAGCCACATGAAGCAATACAACCAGCCTATGACAAAGGAAAAGCGTTCTCCGAATGCTTCGCGGATGAATTCCTTCATATTTTTCCCTTTATAAATCGTTGCCATTTCAGCGATCGCGCTCATCACGACGAGGAGCAATAGCCCCGCGAAGATATAAGAGAAGATCACCCCCGGACCCGCGATACCAACCGTCTCGGCGCTCCCTTTAAATATACCTGTGCCGATTACACCGCCCATGGCCATGAAGCTAATATGGCGCGGAAGCAGCTTCTTCTGCAAGGATGATGGTTCTTCGTTATTTGTGTTGTTCAATGAGAGTCCTCCCAGGTGATGTGATGAAAAAATATATCGAGTCCCATCATACAATAAATTGCGATCCGTCGAAAGTGATATAACACGTGGTAAAAGCATATATTTTCGACATTTTCCATCTGTTTACACGTTCTTATATTTAATTATAGAAGGGCAGCCTTTCATCACCTGAGTGATGATAAGGCTATTTTTTTATCGTATGTTCCTCACAAATCGGGATGCTAGGGGTCTCTGTTACGGGCTCATTGATAAGTATTATTTTCTTGTTGATAAGTATCACATTTCGTTGATTGGTCAGGTAGTAAACGGTTTCATCATTATCTACAATAAATGTAGACAAAGAATGATATGGGGAGGAACTAGTCATGGCACAGCTTTCCATGAAGCAGACGATCAATTCTGAGCCAAAGGGAAAGTTTAAGGCGGGGCTTGTCCGGTTTTACAGGCAGCTTGATTTGCAGCTTATGGTCATACCCGCTTTAATCTTAATCTTTATTTTTAGTTATATTCCGATGTATGGGATTATGATTGCTTTTCAGGATTACAAGATCGGACATAGCTTTTCGAGCAGCCCTTGGGTAGGGATGAAGCATTTTATTTATTTCTTTAATTCACCTGAATTTGGAACGGTCATGCGCAATACGATCGTGATCAGCTTGCTGAAGTTCTTAATAGGATTTCCGGCACCGATCTTCCTGGCGCTGATACTGAACGAAGTTAGAAAGATGGCGTTCAAGCGCGTTGTACAGACGATCACCTATTTACCGCACTTTATGTCCTGGGTAATTCTTGGCGGCTTGGTTACTACCATGCTTGCGGTGGATGGGGGCAGCATAAATATGCTGCTGGAGAAGCTGAATTTAATCGACAAGCCGATTACCTTCTTGTCGTTGCCAGAATATTTCTGGGGAATTCTCGTAACGACGAATGTGTGGAAAGAAATTGGCTTCGGTTCCATTGTATATCTGGCTGCGATTGCAGGGGTAGATCCCCACACTTATGAAGCAGCGTCAATCGATGGTGCGAGCCGTTTCAAGCAGATCTATATGATCACACTTCCTTCGATAATGCCAGTCGTCTCGATCTTTATGATTCTGGCTATCGGCAATTTGGTTAGCGCAGGTTTTGAAGATATTTTGATCCTGGCTGCTGATCCGGCAATTCGCGATGTATCTGATGTGCTGGATACTTATGTCGTTCGAGTCGGTATTACCAATTACCGTTATTCTTATGCGACTGCTGTAGGCGTGTTTAAGGCAGTGGTTAGCGTCGGCTTGCTCACAATAGCGAACTTTGTGGCCAGAAAGAGCGGCAACAGCTTATGGTAAAAGGCACACGAACAGAGGAGGAATTGGGACATGCGCGATAGCCTTGGGGACCGCATCATGGTCATATGCATCTATACATTTTTGATCTTGTTCGCAATAACA
Source organism: Paenibacillus lutimineralis (assembly GCF_003991425.1). Taxonomy (NCBI): domain Bacteria; kingdom Bacillati; phylum Bacillota; class Bacilli; order Caryophanales; family Paenibacillaceae; genus Paenibacillus; species Paenibacillus lutimineralis. The sequence goes on along the minus strand of NZ_CP034346.1, from coordinate 4,983,214 downwards.
ACGTTATATCCATTCTTGAATGCCCTGGCCATTTCGTTCAACCAGGGGCTGGATACCTCCAAGGGTGGACTTACTATCTGGCCTAGAGTATTCACATTTGAGAACTATAAATTTGTGTTCAAAGACGAACGGTTGATGAGCGGGTTTGTAATCTCAGTGCTACGTACAATTATCGGCACTATCACATCGATTCTATGCACCGCAATATTCGCTTACGGTATGTCGAAGCGCGAGCTTATGGGCCGTAAATACTATATGGTTATGTGTATTATTACGATGTACTTCGGGGGCGGATTGATTCCTACTTTCATGCTGATTCGCAACCTCGGCTTAATGAACTCTTTCTGGGTATATATCATTCCTGGATTGATAGGGGTCTGGAATATGATCATCTTCCGAACCTTCTTCAACGGCCTGCCTAACGGTCTTGAGGAGTCGGCCAAAATTGACGGCTGCGGCAACTGGGGTACTTTATTCCGCATTGTACTTCCTTTGTCTGGCCCAGTTATCGCGACGCTGGCACTGTTCACAGCTGTTGCACACTGGAATGAATGGTTCTTGGCCGGGATCTATATATCGGATCAGAATCTATATCCGATTCAGACAATTCTAAGGCAGATTCTGCTATCTAATATCGTAAGTGAAACAGCAGCGAATTTAGATTCCGCCTCACTTGCTCGTATGCAACAGGCCAAGACTGTAACTAGCAAATCGTTGTCAATGGCTACAATGATGGTTGCGACTCTTCCAATCATCAGTGTATATCCGTTCGTTCAGAAGTACTTCGTGAAGGGTGTTCTGGTAGGTTCTTTGAAAGAGTAGTCTTGGGAATTCAACAGTAATTTAGATGTTATAATTAACATCGCCTTGGAGAGGGTTTAGAGCGCTTGCTTTAAACATAAATAAAATTAGTGTTTGAAAGGGGAAGAAACAGCGTATGAAGAAAAGGAGTAGGCTGATCGTCAATGTCTTGTCGGTGCTGATGATTGTTGCGTTAATCGCAGGTTGTTCCGGCAAAGGCGGTAACACCGCGCAAGAACCTAATAGTTCTAATACGGGGAATAAACAGGAGCAGAATGCTCAGAACAATGCTCAGAGCGAAGGACCAGCTCTTTATGAACTGGGCAAGGAGCCGCTGAACATTACCTTGTACGGTAACTATGACTGGTACACAATGCCGAAGTGGGGCGAAGATCCTATTTCTGCAACCAAGTGGGTGCAGGATAACAAGAAAGTAACAGTTACCGAGATTCCTAACGGAGGCAACGCTGCACAAAAGTTGAACACTATGATTGCTTCTGGTGAACTTCCCGACATTATTTGGGGTGAACGTGGTGCGGACGTAGAACGTCTGCGTGAAGCTGGCTTGCTTGTACCGCTGGATGATTATATCGATAAATATCCTAACTTGAAAAAATGGCTTGACCCAGTAGCTCTTAATATGCTTCGCTCTCCAGATGGTAAACTGTATCAATTCCCGAACTGGTATACAAATCGTCCGAACGGGAATGCAGGCTGGGTAGTGAATAAGAAGATCTATAAAGAGCTTGGCGAGCCTAAGCTGGAGACTACCGATGATCTGTACGCTTACTTGAAGCAGGTTAAGGAGAAGTTCCCTAAAGTAGTTCCGTTCGAGACCGACCTGGCGAAAGAAGGACATGGTCTGGATCAAATTTACTCTGCATTCAAGGAAGACAACTTTACCTTTACTAGATTCTTCGCTGTACCGGACGGAGATAAGATGAAGTCAATCTATAAGGATGAACCGTTCCGTGAATCCGTCGTGTTTGCTGCTAAATTGTTCCGCGAAGGTTTGATGACGCAGGACGCAATGACTCAAACACGTGACCAGGTGGATGAGAAATTGATTAACGGCCGTGTAGCTGTATATGCATCAGCTAACCCTACCGTATATGCAATGACGGCTGACGCAGAACTGAGAAAGAAAGATCCGACAGACGGCTATTTCATGGTATGGCCGATTCATAAAGAAGGACTTGATAAGAACAAGATTTATCCGGGGACTTATAATAAGTTAGGCTGGAACGCAGCCGTAATTACGACTAGTGCAAAAAATCCAGAAGCTGTATTTGCATTCCTGGATTGGTGGACCGGTCCTGAAGGTACAACGCTTCAATTCTGGGGTCTTGAAGGTGAGTACTGGCAAGGATATGAGGAAGACGGATACACGCCTAAGTTTACTGAGAAGTATGTAACGCAAAGAGATCCGTTGTCGAAGTATCAGAAGGATATGGACCCGGTTATGTGGGTAGGTAACACCGTATTTGCCGATGATACAAAGGGTAAATACGAATCGACATTAGCCGAAGATGAGCGGAACTGGGCAACGTACTGGCAATATCAAATTACGTGGAAGACTCAGGGTGATGCTACGCAGTTCGTGAATATGACGCCATTGCCGGATACTGAGGAAGGTATTGCCTATCAGCGTGTAAAGGATATCTGGTTGCAAGTAAGAGCACAAACTTTGTATACGAAGTCGGATGAAGAGACGCTTGCGCTTCTGGACAGAGCACACGATGATTCGATGGCTGCAGGATTCGAGAAAGTGATGGACTTCTACGTGCAAAAATGGAATGAGAATAAAGCACTTATGAACGGCAACTAATTAATAAACTGGAAGGGACTCGTATTATGGGTCCCTTCTTTGCTAATTTGTTGTAAAGTTATGGGGTAGATACATAAGGATATCTATTCAGGAATAATAGGACAGAGTATACTGGAATATACAACCAATCATCAGGAGGCGTAGTCAGCATGTATAAAGTATTGTTGGCTGATGACGAAATACTGGACCTTGAAGGCATGAAGCAGTTTATCCCCTGGTCTGACCTGGGGCTTGAAGTCGTTGCGGCAGTAAGCAACGGATTTTCCGCTTGTGAAGTGCTGGAACAGCAGGAGATAGATATTCTGGTTACCGATGTTAATATGCCGAATATGTCCGGTCTTGAACTGGCTAGAATCGCGATCCAGAAGAGCGCGAATATACGGATTATTTTCGTAAGCGGTTATCAGGATTTTCATTATGTGAAGCAAGCTCTGTCGCTGAAAGCCTGCAGCTATGTACTCAAGCCTATGGACGATAATGAATTGATCGCCTCGCTAAAGAGCATTATTGAGGAGCTCAGGGAGGAGAAGCGTCGCAAGGAGACCGAGGAGCAGTTCCAACATTTGAAGCCGATGGCTAAGAATGATCTGCTATTCCGCTTGCTTGAAGGCGAGCCGGTCTTGGGAACGAACGAGCAGATGAAGAAGCTGGTCTCAGCCTATGGGCTAGATTACCTTGAAGCGCCACTATCTGTAGCGGTGCTGGAGATCGATGAGCTTAATCTGAAGTCTGCCCGGAATGAATGGAACAAGGTACAAGAATCAATCGCTCGCTTGCCGGATTGGAGTTTGCAGCAGCTGCAAGAGGTTATCCAGGATCAAGGAATGCATTGGTGCAAATTGTCAAGGAATCGGCTGGCGGTAGTGCTTCATAGCCCGCAGCTAGAGCGAAGCATGGAAGAAATGCGCTCTGCTCTGAACTTTGAAATAGCTGTACCCATTACAATCGGCTTAGGCGGGAAGGTAGAAGATATTTTTCGATTGTCTCCCTCCTATAAGCAGGCGCTTGAAGCGCTGGACGGCAAGATGTTCTTCGGGCGTGGCCAATTGATTAGGTATGAGGATGTCCGCAAGGCTCCGGAACTCAAGGATGCCAGAACGCTCGACATTCGACTTGACGCTCTTTTCAAGGCGATGGTTACATATGATCTAGTTAGAATTCACGATGAGATTGATAATTTATTTCTGTCTGCATCGACATTGCGATCCAAGTTCACGATCTACAATCTGGCCACCTACATCATTTTCAAATTGGATCAATATTTACATACCATAGACGAGGACTTGTTCGAGATGCTTGGGATGGAGCTGGATAGTCTCGATGTTGTACTAGAGTTTGAAATGATGGAGGATATTCGTTCCTGGTTAATCAGGCGCGTGTTTGAAATTTCTGAGATGATTCACCAGAAGGAAGCGTCCAAGAACAGCAGGCTGATCCGGGAAATTATGAAGATGGTCAAGGGACGGCTGCATGAGAATATCACCTTGAAGGATATAGCGCAGCAGTTTTCTTTTTCCCCGAACTATTTAGGGTATTTATTTAAGGAAGAGGTGGGCAAGAGCTTCAGCGAGGTGCTCATCACGATGCGCATGGAACGGGCACGCGAGCTGTTGAAGGACCCGACATTGAAAATTTACGAGGTTGCCGACCGGGTTGGGTACCGTTACATCCCATATTTCAGTAAGCAGTTCAGAGAGACCTTCGGAATGACACCGGCCGAGTATCGCAAACGAGAATGATGACGGAGGGTGAGTATGCCAGCCCCTATATTGCAGAGAAAAATGAAGTTTGTACCCTTTGGGTATAAGCTAATGTTGACATATATGGTCTTTATCATTATTCCGGTCATAGCGATCGGTTATTTCTCGCATACGATGTACCAGGACTCGATCCGCAAGCAGACAAGGAGCAATATTCAGGGAACGATCACCCAGATCAAAGATAATATTGAATATAAATTGTCCGATGTGGAACGCATCTCTAATATGCTGTATAACGATTACTCGTTAAGTAACGAACTCAGGAGCTATAAGATGGGATGGGACAACCATGAGCGGATTACGAAAATTATCATGCCCAAATTCGATATTGCGCTGAATGCGACGGGACTCAATATCGCCATGTACATATTTCTTGACAATGACACGCTTCCTGAAAAATACAATGGTTCTTTTGAAAATGAGAACCCGGATCTCTTAGAGCGGATTAAGACCTATAACTTGTATCATCTGGACCGTATAGAGGACAAGAACTGGCATCAGAACTTCCCTGAGGAGAAGATAGGACAGACCATGGTCTGGCAGAAGGTAGAGCGCGACTATGAGTTGGGCCGAATTTCATTGCTCAGACGCTTGGTTGACATGAGAAATCCGTTAAACTTAAAGGAAGTCGGATTCATGCGATTCAGCGTACGCAAGCAGGAGCTGTTCCAAGCAGTAGATTATACGAAGATTGGAGATGGCGGCGCTCTTTTAATTAGGGATGAGAACGGGAACATTATGTACCTGTCCGGCCAAATGCCGGATATGATCGATCAGGTAAACGGCACAGTGGATAAAGATAATTACCTCGTTATTAAGGACAATGTCGGTAATCAGAATTGGGAACTGGTCGCTTACGTGCCGATGACAGTCATGGAGCGTGACTCGGCCCGGGTGAAGATGTTCATCATTGCGATCTGTCTCCTCTGCCTCGTCGTATTTACTTTTGCCGGGATGTTTATTTCACGCTACTTCTCAATTCGGATGAATAAGGTCGTCTCTGTACTGAACGCCTATCGCGAAGGTGAGTTGCATAAGCGGATGGGGTACAGCGGGAAGGATGAGTTCTCAGAGATTGCTTCGGCCTTGAATGAGATGGGACAAAATATCAATCATCTGATCGAAGAAGTATATGTGACCCAGATCGAGAAAAAAGAGGCTGAGCTGGAATCGCTGCAGGCGCAGATCAATCCACATTTTCTGTATAATACCTTGTCATCGATCAGCAGGTTGGCCAAGTTCGGTCAGATCGACAAGCTGCAGCAAATGGTACTCGACCTGGCCAAGTTCTACCGACTGTCCTTAAATGAAGGGCGAACCTTGATTCCCGTTCGCAGCGAGCTAGAGCAGGCTGAGGCATATATGAGCATCCAGAAGACGAAATTCGGCGATGAGGTTACAATTGATTATGATATTGATCCGGCCATCGGGAAATATGAGACGATCAAATTGATATTACAGCCTTTTATAGAGAATGCGTTCGAGCATGCCCGGATGGGGGATTCTCTAAATATTCGTATCGTCGGCCGTCTTGAAGGGAAACAGATCATATTCAAAATTATCGATAACGGAGTAGGGATGTCAGCAGAACGGATTAGACAGATTTTCGATCCGATTGAAGGGCTCAACACTGGCTTCGGGATCCGCAATGTGCATAGTAGAATTCAACTTCATTTTGGTAGTGAATACGGGGTTACAATCGGCAGCGGACGCGGAATCGGCACGACCGTGCAGATCGTGATTCCTGCTAGAGAGAGCGGCAAGACATAGATAGATTGGGTTCTGGAACCTGAAATTCGGGATACCAGGCCCTTTTCTTTTTTTATTGACAGGAGCCAAGTGAAGGGGAATAATCTGATAGACTACTTCGCAAAAGGGAGGCATCCAATGAATACACAGTTGAAGCAGATTCATCCATTATGCTGGACCATTATTGCTGGAACGATCTTCGGCAGGATGGCCACTTCGATGAGCATTCCATTTTTATCGATATATTTGATTAAATTTCTGCATTCGACTCCGGCAGAAGCGGGGGCGGTCGTCGCGGTCAGCTCTCTGATAGGTGTCTTCGCCAGCTTCTATGGTGGATATATTTCCGATGTTATCGGGCGGAAATCGGTTCTATTCATTTCGGTATTTGGCTGGTCGCTTGTCTTCTTCGGCTTTGCGGCAGCAGACCGGATCTGGGTCTTCTTCATGATGAACGCCCTGAACGGATTATGCCGTGCTATGTTCGAGCCAACCTCCAGGGCGCTGCTAGCCGATATTACACCACGGGAGAACAAGCTACTCATTTTCAATCTCCGCTATGCGGCCATCAATATCGGGGTAGTGTTTGGACCGCTGCTCGGCATGTGGTTAGGAACGACACAATCGGGTTTGGGCTTTCTTATCGCGGGTATAGTGTATCTGAGCTATGGCGTGTTACTTGTCGTACAGTTTCTTGCTCATCGTGAGATTGGAGGGGCGATGCCTTCAGGCGGTGATCGATTAACCTTGTCAGAGGCTTTACGAGTAACTGGTAAAGACCGTACTTTTATGTATGTGTTGATTGGCATGATTTTTTGTGTACTCGGTTACGGATATTTTGACTCCACGCTTGCCCAGTATATGGAGATGAGCCCCTATGTCACAGACGGTGCGAAATGGTTCGGGTACATGATCTCATTGAACGCTGTCGTGGTGCTGATCGTGCAGTATCCAATCGTCAAATTCGTCAGTCGTTTCTCCCCGGCACTACCCCTAATAGCAGGCAATCTTCTAGTTGCTATAAGCATGCTCGTATTTGGCAGCTTTCATCAGATATGGACTTTTATGCTTGGAGTTGTCATATTCACGATCGGGGAAGTACTGATGTTTACCATGACAGATGTACTAGTCGATCGCATTGCCAAACCAGATTTACGGGGCACCTATTTTGGCGTGTTCGGCTTTAACAATTTTGGAAATGTATTGGCTCCATTACTTGGCGGATTGCTGCTTAATTCTTTGGGTGCTGCCTCTGCAGCGCTGATCTTCGCCATTTTGGCGCTTACGACGGTGTGTGGCATCCCCTTCTTGTTCAGAGCACATCGGCAACTGCAACGAACAAGTGGGTATACGGATCATCAGGCGGCCTAAGAGGCTTATACTTAAATAGAGAGTCGTTCGTATCGGCCCAATAACATATCGATGTTCACCGGTGTTAGCCCACACTCTACTGGGGATGTGCGCATATATTGTGCCAAGACCACAGGAGGTGAGCGCATTTGGCGACATCAATCGGTTATCGAGAAGCTCGAAAATATGTGAATAAGCGTGTTAAGATCAAGACAAAGACAGGCGCTGTTCTATACGGGACGATCATTAAGGTCTCGGACAAGAAGCTGCTGCTTAAGGTGACCGGGGTTCATAATAAGGGTAGCAAGGCGCACGCTACTTTCTTCCCGTTCATTTTGCCGCTCGTATTATTCGATTTGCTAGCTATCATCCTCTTGTTATGAGGATCCCGTAAAAGTAGAAGAATATATTAGAACGGAGTGAAAAACCGGTGGAGTTTATATCCGCCGGTTTTGTTTTTTAGAGAGGTCAGATTCTATGAATTTCTGAATATCATTTAGTTTTTAGTAGATCTATTTTTAACAAATCCTTAATACTGTCCAAATACACCGGTTGTACCCTAGTAGAAGTGTCGAAAGAAGACGAGGGATCAAACGAGCTTACATTATGGACTAAGGAGAGTGTTAAGATCTTGAAAATTTTAGTACGAGGCACACGGTGGATTTCATTGCTCGTCATGAGCTGTTTACTGATGGGACTGGTCGTTCCAGCTGGATTAGCGAAGGCGATGGACTTGCAGATTAATCACGTTCCTTCCGCTGCATATAAGCAGCAGGATTATATGATCGATGCTGCTATTACTAGTAATGGACAAACAGTAACGGGAGCGGTATATTATGCGGTCGATGCACAACCACAAGCTCCGATTTCGCTAGATTGGATAGCAGATAGTACATATCAGGCCGTTATCCCGGCAGATAGCCTTGAAGGTCAGCAGCTCGATTATTATATCGAGGTGGCTGAAGAGGGCGGGTCATCGATTCGGTCAACGGGGTATCATGTAGAGCTTCAGGATATTAGCGGCGTGCCGGGAGGAACTAACAGTTCCCCTGATTTGTTAATCACGGAGCTAGTACCAGATACGGACAATGTGTCTGGCTCAGACGCCTATGAATATGTAGAGGTATATAACAATACGGACAAGACGATTCAATTCGGTCAAAATTACTATTTTTACTATAATAATAAAGACAAATGGACACCGGCTTCTAATATCTCGATTCCAGCACATTCACCTATTGTTTTCTGGGTTATGAATGGGGTGAACGAGACGATCGATGAGAAGGAGTTTATCCGTAACTTCAGTGCGGCCGCTGATCTTGTAGAAGGTGTGAATCTATTCCGGATCAATGGTAACGGGGGGATGGCCAATACAGCATCTCGTAATATTCAAATCCGCAGCGCAGTTGATGACACCGTCATCGTATCGGCATCTTATGATAAAGAGCATGTCTCGTTAAATAAGGGGATCGTGTACCAGCTCCCAGATACGAACCGTGTGGATATGGTCCTCCTTCCAACCGCCGGGAAGACCCCGGCAACGCCAGGGATTGTGCAGGATGAACAATTGACTCAGAGAGTGGAAGGGACTCAGCCTGAAATTATTCATTCTCCGGCGGGAGCCGTAAATGTACAGGACTTGGAAATCTTGGCCACTGTGAAGAACCTTGCTGATGGCGTCAATCCTATTCCGGAAGTCCAGCTGCTGTACAAAACGCCTTCACAGGTACGTTATACAATAGTTACGATGAGCAATTCAGGTGGCGAGCAGTATCGCGCTACGATTCCGGCAGCTACTCTGGCAGAGTCTAGACTGGATTATAAGATCCGGGTTAGAAGCACGGTGGAGAGCTATTCTGTAAAAGTGAATATCCCGGAATTTAATGCCGATCACGCACCTCAATTGCTAGTGACAGAGCTTGTACCGAACTCGACGAATGTAACGGGGACTTCTTCCGATGCTTATGAATTTATCGAAATATATAACAATACGGATCAGCCAGTAAACTTCAACAATTATAAAATCTATTATCGCTACCCTGATAAGGGACCAGGATCAGATGTGAAATGGGCTTCGACCAATACTAATTTCAAAATTCCGGCCCAAAAGTCGGTAGTCTTCTGGATCGTCAATAGCATGAACAGCGGTTATACAGTAGAAGATTTCAACAATTTCTATCATACCAATCTAGTATTGAATGATAATCTATTCCAGATTCAGAGCGATGGAATGGCCAACTCAGGCTCCAGAGGCGTCGTGATCAAGACCAACACGGGGCGAGAAATCTCGGCCGCTTACTATAATAGCGCTATACTCTATGATGACGGAACTGCAGGAGATGAGACGAAAGAAGATAAAACGATTGAGTTCAAATATCCTATAGATGGCAGTACGACGATGATTAAGATCAGCTCAGGCATCAACGCGCCTACGCCTGGTATGGTGAATCCTACGCAGGTACCGGCTGTTCCAGTCCATGTGGTACCTGATACGATCGAACCGGATATAGAAGACATGACCGGAGTGACTGTAGTCGATCAGGCAGACACGATTCACCTTCAGGCCTTTGCCAAGGATGATCGTCAGGTGGCCTCTGTTCAGGTATTTATCAAATCTGACAAGCAGCCTGAATACGTCCAGCATAATCTGATAGAGGACTATAACGACAAGCTGTATCATTATAAATTAACATCAGCTGATTTAATCGGCCGCTCGTATATTGAGTATTATTTCGTAGTCTCGGACGGTACGAATGAGATCACGTCCAGTACTGTACGGGTTAACGTGATCGGCGGCCCCGATCACTCTCCGCTTCGTCTAAATGTGAAGGATGGAGAGGTTGTTCACGGAGAGATAACGCTCAAAGGGACAGCGGAACAAGCAGGTCCCGACGAATTACAGCTTCGTATAAATGGACAAGCCTTGAACGAGCAGGATACTTTCCCAGCGCTCGAGCAGGACGCTTACTTCGTATTTGAAGCGAACAGCGTAGACTATTATTTTAAAAATGCGATTACGATGGGGGATCCGGCATTAAAAGACAAGACGATCTTATATACGTTCATGGATCCGATCACTAGCTATACAACATTATCATTTCCAATTGAAGCCAGTCGCCTGCAATTGGGAGAGGATAATACCATCTATATCCGTGCAGGGTCCAAGTCTTCACCTTTTGATGACCGGATAGAAGAGAATAAGGATGATTTTGAGATTAAAAATGTTAGGTTGCTTCTGGCTGATGGCACAGAAATCTGGGATCCTAACTATGCGGTACGTGACAAAGAGATCAAGATGGGAGATAGCGCTGGTAAACAAGAATGGATCGGCTTCCGTTTCAATTTGTCGCCAGAGCTGCTTAAATCTAAGGCTTACTCCTGGGATACTCGTAAAGTAGCCGATGGAGAGCATAGTGTTGAGCTGCTGCATGGTACAGATAAATTAACGTCCACGGTTATTGTTGATAATACTGCTCCTTCGATTCAGGCCACTGTAGAGGACGGCAAGGAATATCGCGGTGAGTTCACAATTGATGCGATCGCGGAGGATCATGGAGCAGGGATAGATCGGCTTGATGCGAAGCTGGATGATCAATCCATCGCCTTGCCTTATGCTACTTCGTCAGGAAAATTAAAGGGGGCAGAGCATGTTCTCGTTCTGGAAGCCGCCGATAAAGTGGGCAATAAGTCGCAAAAGACGATTCGCTTCAGCGTGCCGAACGAGAATCCGAACCTGCCGGAGCTCATATCTCCGCAGCAGGGCCAAGAGAAGGTATCTCTTCGTCCTGATCTGACGGTGAAAGTGACGGACCCAACCGAAGATCCGATGGATGTGTTCTTCTATCGAGGATATAAATATGACGGGAATCGTTCGGAAGGATTCAAAGGTTATAAGAATGCCTCCGATACCGAACCGCCAAAGATGATGGTTCCGCAAGGCGAACAGGCTTTAACTGCACAGGAATATGAAGATATCCGCGCGGTGGATGGTAAGTATTTGGTGAATGATGCGGTGGATCAGTTCCCATATCAGCGTTATGAGATTACTTTGGATCCGTCTATCAAGCCGTCCGATCAAGTAGACATCGTATGGAATGGGCATTCTCTTGAAGGACGGAAAGTTAGTCTGTATGCATGGAGCGAGCCTGCGCAGCAATGGGAGCAGCTTGTCTACAAGATTGCTGGAACAGAGGATTTCGAGCTTAGCGCTAATGTCCTGGTTGGTGACTACATGATCAAGCAGGCGAAGGCTAATACAATACAGATCATGATTCAGGATGAGATCGCTGCCTCCAAATCAGGGCCGGTCAGTGATGATCCATATGATTTCTCCTTCTTATGGATGTCGGATACACAGTATTACTCACAGGACTATCCTTATATTTATCAGAAGAATGTGGAGTGGATCGCTGACAATAAGGACAGGATCAAATTAAAATATGTGATTCACACCGGCGATATCGTCGATAAGGAATACCAGGAATATCAGTGGCTGGAAGCAGATAAGGATATGAAGGTTCTGGAGGATGCCAACATTCCTTATGGCGTATTGGCTGGCAATCATGATGTAGGCCACCAGCAAAATGACTATACGAACTACTGGAAATACTTTGGCGAGGACAGATTCAGGAAGATGCCGACATTCGCCGGCTCGTACGAGAATAACCGCGGTCACTATGACCTTGTTTCCGCAGGAGGCAATGATTTTATCATCGTCTATATGGGTTGGGGATTGGGTGACAAAGAGATCGAATGGATGAATCAGGTCGTCGCAAAATATCCGGAGAGAAAGGCGATTCTGGCCTTGCATGAATACTTGCTAGTATCGAACAATCGTGCTCCGATCGCGGATCAAATCTTCGAGAAGGTTATTAAGCCTAATAAGAACGTGATTGCTGCCTTGAGTGGTCATTATCATGACGCACAGCTGAAAATTGATGAACTGGATGATAACGGGGACGGTATCAGCGACCGCAAGGTGTATCAAATGCTGGCTGATTATCAGGGTGCAGAGGAAGGTGGACTCGGATATATCCGTTTGATGCAGTTCGATATGAAGAATAACAAGTTGCACATGAAGACTTACTCACCTTACTTAGATGATTACAACTATTATGATCCAGAAGTTTACCCAGGCAAAGACGAGTTCTCGCTGGATCTTGATCTGCAGCCGAAGACGAAGCGCGTTGCTACGGATTACATTGGTGTGAAGGTCTATACCGACCAGCTTATCGGTCAGAAGGCGCAGGTAGAGAGCGGTGCAAATGCTTCAGTAGTTTGGAGCGGTCTCACCTCTGATCGTTACTATCAGTGGTATGTTAGAGCAAATGACGAGTTTAGCGGTAGTGCCACCTCCGATATTTGGGGATTCTATACAGGGAGTGTAACAGACCCGGGCCGTCCAGATCCGAATCCTGAGCCGAAACCAGACCCAACTCCTAATCCGGGAACAACCACTCCGGGTGCGGGCAACAATGGAGGGATTGCTCCAAATCCGGGTTCCTCAAGCCAGCTGAAGGATGGAGTTATTGTAGCTGAAGCAGGTAAAGATGGCACTTATTCTGTCAGTAAGCCGGTTCTGGAACAGGCGCTCCAAACCGCAGATGGAACAATCCTGATTCAACTGCAGGAGGCGGGTGAGGCGGCCAAGCTCGATTTGGACACAGCGGTATTGGGACAATTGCAAGAACGCAAGCTGACGATTCGAGTTGAAGCTGGGTCCGTCAGTCTCACGATTCCTGCAACGTCACTGACAAGCGATGCAATTGAAGCGGACAAAGTGACTCTGTATATCGAGACGATTACCAATGCATCTCTTCAGACCGATTTACAGAAAATTTTGAACAGTAATGCAGATTATCGCTCCACGGATCTTGTCTATATACTGCGAATGGTTGCTGTGAAAGCAGGCCAAGAGATACCGATTGAGCGTCTTGGTGGACCGGTTAAGGTAGAGAGAACGCTCGCTCCTGAACAGCTTAACTGGGATTATGCCGATATTTATCGGATTTCTGGCGGTCAAGCTGCATATTTGGGTGGTACCTTTGATAAAGGCAGCCTGGAATTTACAACGGATCAGCTATCTTCGTTCGCTGTACTTGAGTATCATAAGGCTTTTGCGGATGTCGCAGGTACTTGGGCCCAGGAATTCATTCAGAAGCTGACTGCCAAGCATGTGATTACCGGCGTTGATTCGCAGCATTTCCAGCCAAATCAGAAGATTAGCCGTGCCGACTTCGTCACGCTTCTCGTCCGGGCATCCGGACTGCAAGCGAAAGAAGGAGCTTCGCCATTTAATGATGTAGCCTCAAACGCTTACTACGGGGGGTATGTGACAGTGGCTTCGGAGCTTGGACTAATCCAAGGAAGCGGAGGCGCATTCCGTCCACAGGCAGAGATTACGCGTGAGGAAGCAGCTGTTGTCATAGACCGCTGGATGTCTTATTTGCATAAATCCTCGGCAGGCACGGTGGATACAGTCTTCAAAGATAGTGCTGAGATCTCAGCTTGGGCGAAGGAAGCGGTAAACCGTCTGCAGACGCAAAATGTGATCAATGGCAAAGGGAATCATCAATTTGACCCACAGGGTGAGCTCACCCGTGCGGAAGTCGCGAAGATAATCTATGTCGCTATGAACCAATAACTAATCCAAGAGGGTGTCCTTTCAAGCCATGACTATGGCCCAGGGACACCCTCTTTATCGTTCATATATTCAGAAATAATTCATGCTCATCGCTTCTCGAACTTCCTGCATGGTCTCCTGTGCAATCGCACGGGCTCTACGCGTACCGGAGCTGAGAATATCGTCGACATCACCCGGTCTGGATTCGTAGAAGGAACGGCGTTCACGCATCGGTTCCAGAAGGGTGTTCAGCGCCGTGCAAAGTCGCTGCTTGCACTCGGTACAACCGATCGCTCCTTTGGTGCATTCGGCGTAAATCTCAGCGGCCCCTTCAGGCCGGAAAGCATGATGATAGGCGTAGATTGGACAAATATCCGGATGCCCGGGGTCATGCTTGTGTATGCGGGAAGGGTCCGTCACGGCTTTGCGTATCTTCAGCTCAACCTCCGCCGTTGTGGAATCAAGCTCGATCGCGTTGCCGAGACTTTTGCTCATTTTGGCGTTACCGTCCGTACCGATTAAGCGGGAATTTTCGCTGATGATCGGACGTGGCTCCGCAAATACCGGTCGATACAACTCGTTGAACCGGCGGGCAATTTTACGAGTTAATTCCAGATGGGGCAGTTGATCCTCGCCCACAGGCACAACCGTGGCTTTGCAGAACAGGATGTCTGCAGTTTGACTGATGGGATAGCCCAGAAAGCCGTAGTACATTTCGTCCAGACCGCTGTTCTTGGATTCGGCCTTAATCGTTGGATTATGACGCAGTGAATTGACGGTAACGAACATAGAGAAGAAGACGGTCAGCTCGGCGATCTCTGGAATCATCGATTGGACGAATATCGTAGATTGCTCAGGATCAATGCCGACTGCTAAATAATCGAGCGTGATGCCTCTCAGAGCGTTACGAAGTCTCTCGGGATTTGCGAAATGGGTTGTCAGTGCCTGTACATCGGCCAGTAGGATATAGGATTCATATTGACTCTGCAGAGCAACGCGGTTTTGCAGGCTTCCTGCATAATGCCCAAGATGGAGCTTGCCGGTTACTCGGTCGCCAGTTAGGATACGTTCTTTCATGGATAGTCTCCTCCTTGTAATGGGGACAGCCATCCTGAGGGATGACCGTTATGGATATGGCGCAGCCAAAGCTGCAACTATTCAACTGCATGATATCTGCTTGCCACCACCAGCCATCTTCCATGGTCATCACCTCCTTAAAGTGCGTGTTAAACAAAGCTCTTAAAAACAAAAAAACCTCGCTCCAATAAGGACGAAGTTATCGTGGTACCACCTTAATTCACCGCGCATCAGAACTAGGCTACCTTGAGTAGAGCCTGACAGTTCCTGATTGGCGATTTCTCTTCACGGTACGAAAGATATCAAATGATGAAATCTCGGATACCGTTCCCGTTGATAACGGTGGGAAGCCCGGCTAAGCCTACTGTGCAACAGCGGCGGTTCGGTTAGCAACTCGGAAGGCCATTCAATATTGCGCTGGACACCGGTTCGCAGCTTCCACCGGCTCTCTGTAGGTCCCTGAGACGCAAATTTACTTACCCTTCTTCACGGTTGTTGAATATAACTGAAGTTTACTCCATTTGCCTCGCTCTGGTCAATACACATACTTCCTTGCCGGCTTGTCAAGCTAGTCTGCATAATCGGCCAAGTTCCCTCATAGACATGTATCAGTTTAGGAAAACAAACTGCAGAGGGGATGATCTCATGCGTCGGATCACGTGGATGCTGACAATCATAATAGTGTTTGGCATCGTAATGACCGCATGCGGGAAAAAAGACGCCGCAGGTGTCGTTAAGGATTTGGACAAAGTCGTAACCAAACTGGAGAGCTACCAGACATCCGGTACGATGACCTTGTATACCGGTGATAGTCCACAGGAATACAAGGTGGAGGTATGGCATCAGAAGCCATCCTATTACCGGATAGCACTCACGAACGCGCAGAAGAATATCACTCAGATCGTGCTGCGCAATGACCAAGGCGTCTATGTACTGACACCAAGCCTCAACAAGAGCTTCCGCTTCCAGAGCGACTGGCCGGAGAACCAAGGTCAGGTGTACTTGTACCAGACATTGATACGCAGCATTCTAAGCGATAGCTCACGGCAGTTTGTAAGCGATAAGGACAGTTATGTATTCGATGTGGCTGCGAATTACAATACTCATGCCTTAGTACGCCAGAAGATTTGGCTGAACAAGGAGAACTACGCACCGAAGCAGGTTCAAGTGTCTGATGCCCAGGCGAAGGTCGTTGTGGAAGTGAAATTCGATAAGTTCGATTTCAATACCAAATTTGATGACAAATCATTCGATATGCAGCGTAATCTGGATGCAGCTGCGCAGGATGCAAAGGGAACTATGCTTGAGGTAGACGAGAACGGAATGCTGATTGAGAAAGTACCGTCGGCTGACGAGACTGGAGCAGGAACGGACACAGGCTCACCGGATGCTGCGGCGAACGGGCAAGGGACTGAAGAACCATCTTCTCCGGCCCTCTCGGAACCATTCGGGGTCATCGTTCCTACTTATTTACCAGAAGGAGTAGTATACAGTGACAGCAAGGCGGTAGAAGATAGTGATCGCAGCATTGTCATACAAAGATATGAAGGGGCTTATCAATTTACGATATCCGAGACAAGAGCAGCGGATCGGGCTACATCACTTGTTCCAAGTGAAGTGGTAGACTTAGGATTCACGACAGGCTGGCTCGCAGGCGATGATTTACAGACCTTGAGCTGGACGATTGATGGACTTGAATTCCGGATTACAAGCGATAATCTGCCTGTTACGGAAATGGTGAAGATCGCATCCTCGATGCAGGACCAGACAGGTAAATAATGGGGAGAAGGCGG
Source organism: Paenibacillus lutimineralis (assembly GCF_003991425.1). Classification (NCBI taxonomy): domain Bacteria; kingdom Bacillati; phylum Bacillota; class Bacilli; order Caryophanales; family Paenibacillaceae; genus Paenibacillus; species Paenibacillus lutimineralis. Next base: position 4,966,234 of record NZ_CP034346.1, on the reverse strand, counting down.
TTTACGGTTCATCCTGACGGTGTATTTTCCCGGCGGGAGAACCGTATTTCCGTCTTTTTTTGTCCTTGTCCAAAATATTACTTCACATAATTGCAAATATGAGGCTTGCAGCGGAATTGACATGAGAACCTCATAACATTACGATAATTGTATCGTTTGGCATGGACTTTTTGAAAACAATGGAGAAGGTGACTTGAAAGTGCAAGTGAATTATCGACCCACACGAGCGGAAATAGATCTGGATGCACTCGGTGCCAATTATGAAGCATTTCGCCGCAGACTGCCTGAAGGAATCAAGTTTTTAGCCTGCGTAAAGGCCAATGCTTATGGACATGGAGCGGTTCCGATCTCCCGGGAGCTCGAGACGCTGGGAGCCGACTATCTTAGCGTAGCATTCTTGGATGAAGCACTGGAGCTAAGAAATGCGGGAATTACCCTGCCGATACTGGTTCTTGGATACACGCCTCCGCAAGGAGTGCGGACCGCTTGGGAACACGATATTACGCTTAACGTGTTCAGTGAGGAAGTACTTGATACGATTGTGACGCTAGATCCTGCAGAATTTACGAATAAGCTGAAGGTCCATATCAAAATTGATTCCGGCATGGGACGTCTTGGTCTGCAGCCGGGGGAAGAAGCCGTTGATTTTATTCGTCGGGCGATGCAAATACCGCATGTGGAAGTGGAAGGGCTGTTTACTCATTTTGCAACCGCGGATGAAAGAGACAAAAGCTATACATTAGAACAATACGAACGTTTTCAGGGCGTGGTAGATGCGCTTCGGGATCAGGAAATGCATATTCCTATAATACATACGGGTAATAGCGCTATCGCAATCGATTTACCGGAATTGACCTGCCAGATGGATCGGATCGGTATCGCATTATATGGTCTGTATCCTTCAGATGAAGTTGTGAAGGAGCAGGTTCAGCTGAAGCCGATCTTGTCGTTGAAGACGCAGGCGGTCTGGGTGAAGACAGTACCGCCCGATTCGGCCATTAGCTACGGAGCCAAATACATCACCGATGGGGAAGAGCGGATTGCTACCCTTCCAATCGGCTATGCTGATGGTTATTCCCGGATGATGAGCGGTAAGGCGCAGGTATTGATACGCGGATACCGTGTCCCTGTTGTAGGAACGATTTGTATGGACCAATGTATGGTGTCATTACAATCTTTGGCTGAAAATGCTGAAGAAATTCAAGCCGGCGAAGAGGTTGTACTCATCGGTCAGCAATTGGGCGAGGAAATTACCGCTGAAGAGTTGGCTGCCTTGATTGGAACGATTAATTATGAACTGGTATGTATGATGGCCCATCGAGTTGCACGGGTGTATACACGTAAAGGCGTGACAGAATCAGTACTAAATCCGCTTATTTCGTAAAAACCTGACAAAAACCAACAAAACTTTTATGACTGGGAAGGATTTTATGCCTAGGTTATCGAATGATAGAAATATGGAAAGAATCAGGTGTGTACGGTACTATCATTTTTGTTTATAATGATATGCAGCATACTTGATATACTCTCGGCATATATTTTCTTGTATAAATTCCCTTGAATAATGCTATACTGTGTTTTAATACAAGGGTTTTGGGTCGATAAGGTTTTGGGGGTGGAAGTAAAGGTGGCCAATATGCACAATACCAAACGAATCATGATCAGTTTACCGGATCATCTTTTACAGGAGGTAGATGGGATCGTGGCGATGGAGAATTCCAATCGCAGCGAACTGATTCGGCAAGCCATGAAGCTGTATCTGAACGAGCGAAAGAAGAGATTTATCCGCGAGTCGATGCAGCGGGGTTACATGGAAATGGCTAAGATTAACCTATCCATGGCCTCTGAAGCGTTCCAAGCAGAGGAAGATGCAGACATCACTCTGGACCGCCTAGTAAGCGGGGTGTAACCATTGATCGTAAAGCGCGGTGACGTATTCTTTGCAGACCTTTCCCCGGTAGTTGGTTCTGAACAGGGAGGGGTAAGACCGGTGCTAATCATCCAGAACGATATCGGCAATCGATTTAGCCCAACGGCGATCGTTGCTGCCATCACAGCTCAAATTCAAAAGGCAAAGCTGCCGACTCACGTTGAAATTGATGCAGCGACGCACGGATTTGATCGTGATTCCGTCATTTTGCTGGAACAGATTCGAACGATCGACAAACAAAGATTAACCGACAAAATCACACATTTAGACGATGAGACGATGAAGAAAGTGAATGATGCATTGTTGATTAGTCTAGGTTTGATTGATTTTTAATCATACAGCTTGGAGGCGAAGGCTTTCAAGCTAGCACCCGAGACATCGGGTGCTTTTTTCTTTATAAATCGAACATCAAAAAGCTGGCATCGTAGAAGCTACGGTTGCCAGCTTTTATGTTGATTCTTATAAGGCAGCTAATTTATTCACTGCGTAAGGCATAGATTGGGCGCAGCTTGGCCGCTTTGTTCGCCGGGATCATACCGAAGATAATTCCGATGAACAAGGAGAAGATGAAAGAGATCATTACGATATAGACAGGAACCGTTGTAGTTAGGGAAGTATAACGCCCAATCAGCGCACTTACACCATAGCCTATCCCGATCCCCACGATTCCTCCAAATCCGCTGAGGAAGGTGGATTCAACCATGAACTGCATGAGTATATTCCGCTTCTTAGCTCCAATGGCCTTTCTTATTCCGATCTCTCTCGTTCTTTCGCTCACTGAGACGAGCATAATGTTCATGATCCCGATTCCTCCGACTAAGAGCGAGATTCCTGCGATGCCTCCTAGAGCCAGGGAGAGCGTCTGGGTCGTTGAATTTACCGTATCGAGCATATCCTGAGAGTTGAAGATGCTGTAGGAATTGGACGCATTTTGGAACTTCTTGTTCAGCTCGGCTTCCAGGGATGACTTGACGGTACTGATTAGCTTCGAGTCAGAGGCTTGAACAGTAATCGAACGAATGCCTCCACTTCTTAATGTTCGTTCAGCGGTCGTCAAGGGAATCAGAATCTTATTGTCATTAGAGGCTGTAAGACTCGAGCCCTTGGATTCCAGCAGTCCAACGATCTTGAAGCTGGAACCATTCAATTGAATCGTCTGTCCGACGGGATTCTCATTTCCGAAGAAGGTTTGCGCTGCCTCGCTGCCCATTAAAGCGACCTTCATCCGGAAGTCATTATCCAGATCGAGAATGAAGCGACCCGATTGGACATGAAAATTATTAACGTCCTCATAGGAAGGGACAATTCCCTCGACGGATATGGTGTCATTGGTGGTCCCCTTCTTAACGGTTACGGAATTGCTAATAACAGGGGACACGGCCTTAACTCCCTCAATTTGTCCGAGATCCATCGCTTCGTCAAGCGAGAGAGAGGTAGAGGCTCCCCGGCCCATAATATTTACCGTAAGCAGATCTGTCCCCAGTCCTTCCAGCTGGGAAGTAATTTGCGAGGTCGTTCCTTGGCCAACCGAGACGAGAATAATGACCGAGGATACGCCGATGATAATTCCAAGCATAGTTAACAATGATCTGACCTTGGAGCCAATGATGCTCTTCCAAGCCATTTTGATGCTCTGCAGCAGATTCATATGGCCTCCCTCTGATCGTCAATGATTCTGCCGTCTTGGATATGAATGATTCTTGTGGCTTGCTGTGCAATCGACAGATCATGCGTGATAATTAGGATGGTATGACCAAGGGCATTCAACTTCTTCATTTGTTCCATGACCTCGATTCCGGTTCTGCTATCGAGCGCTCCAGTTGGCTCATCAGCCAATAGAAGCGGGGGATTGCCGGCAATGGCGCGGGCGATAGCGACACGCTGCTGCTGACCGCCTGAGAGCTGCGGCGGTTTGTGGTGCATGCGGTCCTCAAGGCCGACCGTCCGCAGCGATTCCTCAACGATTCTCGCTCGATCTTTATGCGGGATATTCCGGTATACCAGCGGAAGCTCCACATTTTCGTAAGCTGTTAATTTGGACAATAAATTAAAGGATTGAAAGATAAAGCCGATTTTCTCATTTCTGATCTTGGCTAGTTTATTATCGGACAGCTTGCTAACATCAACGCCTTCCAGGTGATAGGAGCCTTCACTGGCGATATCCAGACAACCGAGCATATTCATAAGTGTAGATTTGCCAGAGCCTGAAGGGCCGATTATTGCGACGAATTCACCGTAATTAATCATGAAGGAAATATCGGAAAGCACCTTCATGATCTCGCCCGCCATCATATAGCCGTGTCCGAGCCGGTTCACTTCAATCAAGGGAGGTACCGATGGGATGTCCGCCATTATTGTCCACCGCCTTTAGGAGCGCTGCCTCCGCTGCTAGGTCTATTGCCGCCTGTGAAGCCACCTCCGTTAAAGTTGCCGCTTGGCATCATTCCGCCGGATTCACCGCGGAAGCTGCCTTCACCGAATCTAACTGCCCCTCCGCCTTGAATGAGTTGCTCCATAGCGGCATTATTCGTTGATTCCGAAATAATAGTTGGAATGACGACTTCGTCGCCTTCATTTAAACCGCTGACGATCTCGATATCATTTTCATCATGGACGCCAACCTCGACTTCTTTTGTATTACCTAACATGCTTCGTCTTCCGTTCCTAGAATTGCTCGTGGTTTCTGAGCTCCCCTGCTTGTCCGTCAGCTCCGCTGGATTTTCCGGGGCTGCTTCGGAACTGTTCCCGCTTTCAGCGCTGACATCTGCTTTATTTTGAATTGCCGATCTGCGGGCATTTGCCGAATCCGCTGCTGTCGGAGTATTCTCTTCGGCCTCAGTACCCGTAGATGGGAGCATTACGAAGTATTTTTCACCTAATTTCTGAACAGCTTCGATCGGCAATTTAAGAATATCTTCCTTCTCATTCACTATAATGGTCGCTTCTGCAGTCATTCCGACGCGCGCGCCATCTGTCGGATTCATCTTGATTGTGACATCGAACAGGGATACGCCGTTAGAGGCAGAACCTTCATTCGATATATCGAAGACGGTACCATCAATAGTCTGGTCTGGTAAAGCATCCAGTTGGAGTGTTGCTTTCAACCCTTTTTTCACTTCAGGGATATCAAGTTCATCGACCTGGGTCTTCACACTTAAATTTTGATAATCGGTAATGACGAATAATTCACTGCCCGCTTTGGTTTGTTCACCGGCAGTAATGTTGACAGCTGTTATCGTCCCGGCGATCGGAGAAGTCAACGGATCGGGAGGAAGCATGTCCTCTTTTATCGTGGCGATATCCTTCTCTGTCTTCGTGATATTCAATTCCTGCTTATCTATTGATTTCTGGATCTGTTTCAACTCATCCTCGGAGTCACTATCTTGGGCTTTGCGCTTGTATTGATCCTGAAGATCCTCGAGATCCCATTTTTGCGTCTGCAATGTGGTCTCCTGGTCTTCGAGCTTGTCGGATAGATCCTCTGGCTCATAGGTCAACAGAGTCTGGCCCTTTTTGACGACGTCGCCGATTTTGACGAGCACCTTGCTTACCTTGCCTTCGTCCTTGGTTCGGATACTTTCGCTATCAGTGGAGATAACGGAGCCCGATCCGGAGACGCTAACTGTAATATTACCCTTCATTACCTTGGTCGTCCTCTGCTGCGGGGGCTCCGCCGAGTTCTTCTTAGACGGGAGCGTCAGCGATAGGGCAACGGCGATAAGCGCCAATATAACGACCACAATTACAATCCATAACCATTTCTTCTTCAAATAGAATCACTCAGCTTTCTTCATATGGTTCGAACGACAACTCAACTTATGTAAAGGTGTTAAGCGGCTCACAGTTATTTTATTGGGCGAATATGAAAGGAGAGTGAAGCTAGGCTGAGTGTAATCTGAATATAGGCTGAATGTTTGCTGAAAGGAGAGAGTACAATATTTCCCTGTTTTGATGGTAGATACGAGGTGTAGTTTGCTAAAAGTCAGTAAAATTATTGGAGTTTTTCACTCCTCTACTGGGGATATCTGTTATAATGAAGCTATATATTTATGGGGAGGACCTTTTTGAATGGATCAAAATCGGTCAGATCAGCAGTATCAATATTCAACGATGAATAACTACCCACCGCCGTTTCCGCCGGGACCTCCGGTTGTTCAGAAGACGAACGGCAAGTCGATCGCGGCTTTGGTATTGGGAATTTTATCACTCCTGATTCCTTATGTCGGTTTTCTTCTGGGGATAATGGCGATTATTTTCTCTAGCTTGTCTTTAAAAGAACTCAAGCGGAGATATGAGCAAGGAAAGGGCTTGGCAATAGCCGGACTTGTTTGTGGAATTATCGGTACTATTATTTATGGGCTTTTGCTTTTCATCATTTTGTTTGTCTTTATTATTTATGCTGGAAGTGTGGACAACGCTATTTACTCCAATTTCTAAAATAAGGCGATAGAGCATCGGGGGAACCCGGTGTTTTATTATTTTATCCTGCAGCTAGTTGGGTGAAAGCTCAACATGCTGGAAATGAGCTTGAAAGTTTGTGATAATAGAGACAATTGTATTTTGATACGAAAGAGGGATTGCACTTGTCACAATCGGATACGACAGTAACCACAACGGTAAATCAGGTTCATTCAGGGGCTGAGGAGCAGGAGCAACTTGTCCGCCAAATCGCCAAGGAGCTGAATCTGTCCCTGAAGCAAGTGAGGACGACAGCATCATTATTGGATGAGGGCAACACCATTCCGTTCATTGCCCGTTATCGGAAGGAGATGACCGGAGAGCTTGATGAGAACCAGCTACGGGATATCGCCGATCGGATGCAATATTTACGCAACCTGGGTGAACGCAAGCGTGAGGTGTTGCGGATCATCGATGAGCAGGGGAAGCTGACCGATGAACTGGCTGCGGCGATTGGACAAGCAGTGAAGCTTCAGGAAGTCGAGGATTTGTATCGTCCGTATAAGCAGAAGCGCAAGACGCGGGCAAGTGTCGCCAAGGAGAAGGGGCTAGAACCGCTGGCCAAGTGGATACTTGCTCAGCCGAAGCAAGGAAACCTGCTTCAGGAGGCGGCTCAGTATATCGATGCTGAGAAGGGCGTTGAGACTGCGGAGGAAGCTGTTCAGGGGGCGATGGATATCATCGCGGAAGAGATCTCCGACGAAGCGTCAACCCGGACATGGGTCCGTCGTTATACGATGGATCACGGATTTATGGTATCAGAAGCGAAGACGCCGGAAGAAGAGTCGGTGTATGAGATGTATTATAACTACCGGGAAGCGGCGAAGAAGATGCCTTCCCACCGTATCTTGGCTATGAATCGCGGCGAGCGTGAGAATGTGCTAAAGGTGACGCTGGAAGTGGAGATAGAAGCGATTCATCGTCATATTGCCGGACGCTGGATCAAGGGCAACTCAGTGGTAGAGGCCGTACTTCATTCCGTCATTGAGGATGCTTACAAGCGGCTGATCGCCCCTTCGATTGAGCGGGAAGTACGCGCTGAATTGACGGAGAAGGCTGAGGGCCAGGCGATTGCTATCTTTGCCGGTAATTTGCGTAATCTTCTCCTTCAACCTCCAGTACGCGATCAGCGGGTACTTGGTGTCGACCCTGCCTACCGTACAGGATGCAAGCTCGCTGTCGTTGACGAGACTGGCAAGCTATTGGAGGTTGCTGTTACTTACCCGACGCCGCCAAACAACAAGAAGCGGGAAGCTGAGGAGATATTCAACCAGTTGATCGACAGATATGGGATATCGTTGATCGTCATTGGCAACGGAACAGCATCACGGGAGACGGAGCAATTCGTAGCTGACGTGATCGCGGGCAGAAATAACAAGGACAAGGAGCTTGCTTATTTGATCGTCAACGAAGCGGGTGCCAGTGTATACTCTGCTTCCAAGCTCGCTCAGGAGGAGTTCCCAGATCTGGACGTGGCAGAGCGCAGCGCAGCTTCGATTGCGCGGCGTCTGCAGGATCCGCTTGCTGAATTGGTTAAGATCGAGCCAAAAGCGATTGGTGTTGGGCAGTATCAGCATGATGTATCCCAGAAGCATCTCGATGAGAGCCTGAAGAATGTCGTGGAATCCGCTGTTAACCATGTTGGTGTGGATGTTAATACGGCTTCATCTTCCTTGCTGTCTTATGTATCTGGCGTAAATGCAACAATTGCGAAGAATATCGTGAAATATAGAGATGAGAACGGCAAGTTCAAGAGCCGTAGGGCACTCCAGAAGGTGCCGCGGCTGGGTGCCAAAACCTATGAGCAGTGTATCGGCTTCCTGCGTATTAACGACGGCAGCTTCGAGTTGGATCGTACGCCAATCCATCCGGAATCCTATGAAGTGGTGGAGCGGTTATTTGCTGAGCTGAGTGTAGAGATGAAACAGCTTGGCTCGAAAGAATTAAATAGCAAGTTGGCCACTGTACAGCCAGAGGCGGTTGCTGCGCAATTGGAAGTCGGCGTGCCGACACTACGCGATATTATCGACAGCCTGCAGCGTCCGGGCCGTGATCCGCGCGAAGAACTACCTCTCCCAATCTTCCGCACTGATGTGCTTAAGATCGAGGATCTGACGCCAGGTATGGAACTGCAAGGTACGGTGCGCAATGTGATCGATTTTGGCGCCTTTGTCGATATCGGAATCAAGAATGATGGTCTTGTGCATATTTCCCAGCTTAGCGATCGCTTCGTGAAGCATCCGATGGATGTCGTCTCGGTAGGAGATAATGTGACCGTCTGGGTCCTGAATGTTGATCTGAAGAAGGGAAGAGTCGGCTTGACAATGCGTAAACCTAACGATTCTGCCAACGGTCCGCAATAGTGATAATGAAAGAAGCCCGCCGGATGATGGCGGGCTTTCGTCTATATTGGACGGTTATTAGGCTATGATTTGGAACGGGGCAGTTGACTTGAGGTCCCATTGGTCCATTGACGGTTATAGTAGAAGAACCAGCAATCATTGAGTAATCGTATCTGACGGCGATCCCGCTTATTAAAGGCTCGCATAATTTGATTACTTAGCCAAATTGGCAAGGATATCTCCTCCTCCGGCATGCTTAGTACGTTTAGCATATGGGGGAATGCCGGAAAAAGTGCAGGTCCGCCACAATAGAGGAAGTCAAAAAGGCCGCTTTTGATCTCGAAGTTACACTGAAAGCTTATCCGGCATCGAATCTTGAATTCAGCCGGGCCCTCCGGTGCTCACGTACCCACTACGTACGCTGCGCTCCTCAGTCCCTATCTTCATCCAACCTTCTCGGAGCTGAAAAGCGGCCTTTTTGAACATCTATTAAAATAAGGAAGTCAAAAAGGCCGCTTTTGATCTCGAAGTTACACTGAAAGTATATTCGACATCGAATCTTGAATTCAGCCGGGCCCTCCGGTGCTCACGTACAAACTACGTACACTGCGCTCCTTTCGTCCCTATCTTCATCCAACTGAAGCGTTTTGAAAAAACGCATATCGGAAGGATAAGCTTCGGAGCTGAAAAGCAGCCTTGTTACACTTGTATAAAAGTTAAATAAGTTCCTCTTCTTCGTACCACTGTTCGAGTTGGGCTTGCAATGCGCGAATCTCGGTTAGCAGGGAGATGAGCGGGTAATTCTCCTCCTGGATGGAAGCGAAGGCGGACTCCAACTCGTTGATATAATTGATTCCGCTCGCAATTTGCAAGGATGGCTGCAGCAGGTCAAGACGGTCGCACTCAGCAACAGCCAGCGGCAGGCTTGGCACATTGGCGGCAGTTAACTTGGCGATCTCCTTGTTCAGTCGCAGATTAAGTGCACTTAGCTGATAGGCATATTCTTCCGGCATTTCTACAAATTTCAGATCATTATTTTGCTGCAAAATGACGTATCTCATTGAAGGCATCACGAATAATCTCCTTTATTCTGTCATTACTACTTGACAGTGTAGCCTAAGAGGAAGTTAAAATTCAAGTAAAATCAGCATGATGACCGGCGTGTTATGATAAAGTAGAACAAGTTACTATACCAAGAGGAGAAGCCACAACTATGGACGACAAACAGCTTCAGGAATGGGTCGAGGAAATCTCACAGCGCAGTTTCGGTGTACCTTTTCTCCACCAAGCTTCATTTAACAGGCGCTTAAGGACGACCGGGGGAAGATATTTTCTAAAAAATCATAATATTGAGATTAACCCTGCGCAGCTTCAGACCTATGGCCTGGATGAGGTGGAGAAGATAATTAAGCATGAACTGTGCCACTATCATCTTCATTTATCGGGCAAAGGATACAAACACCGAGACCCTGAATTCAAGGCACTGCTGCAAAAGGTAGATGGAAGCCGTTATTGCCAGTCGCTGCCGGGAGCTGCTAAACGCCGGACCTTGCCCTATCGCTATAAGTTAATATGTGTCCGCTGTGGAATGGAGTATAAGCGCAAACGTAAGGTAGATCCTGCACGGTACCGCTGCGGCCGTTGTTCAGGCGTATTGAAGCTGCATACAATATAGGGATGCGATTTTATGCTATACTAGAGCTATTAACAGATGAGGAGTGATATGTATATGGCAGTATCAAAGGCGAAGAAATTTCGGCAAAAATGCGTCAGGGAAGGCAAGCGCAACCCCGAGGATGGACGAAGCCAGTTCGCTTTCGCGGATATGAGAACAAGACAGACGAAGAGCAAGCTGGAGCAATTGAATAGGAATAAGCATAAGAACCATCATTCCTACAATGGAGACGATGGTTCTTTTTATTTGGATTTGATATCTGGATTGTGAAATAGAGTAAAGAACATCTCGTACCGCACGCGCCCCTCTTCCGGGGAAGGGTGGCCATGCTGCTCACAAAATTCATTAATCATCGAGAACAACTGCTCGGCTTCCTGCTCTGTTAAATAGATGCTACTATTATTAATTAAGTTTCCTTTTGATTTGCTCCCACTGTAATTCTGCAGGAAACGCTTCTTGTTCTCATCATAGAAGTTCGAGACCAACTTCTCGGCCTCCGATTGGAAGACCTGCTTGATCGTATCATCAACATCACTTTTGCTAATGATGACCTGGCCTTTATAAGGTTCATAATATTTGGCTGTAATTCCGTTCACCAGCTTGGTATCTACCAATTCAAGCATCCCGATGCTCTCCAGCTTCTTGGCATGATAATACACCTTGGCAGGCACTTCATGAAGAGCGTCGGCCACTTCTTTTACCGTTGCGGGTCTGTTGAAGCTTATAAATTCATTCAGAATCTGAATGCGGTAGGGATCGGAGTATATACGGATTTCTTCTAAAGTTTTGAGTTCCTTTTTCACGATGTTCCCCCTGGAATCTAATAAGTTCATATAACTGCTTCATTTTAGTATAACTCATGCAAGGGAAAGTACAAGATAGAAGCGGCTGGGTAGCCGCCGTCAGATCTCACGGAAGCTACGCCGACTGAGTAAATAGAAGAACGGAACGATCATCAATAGACCAAAGATGAGAAATAAAAGATTGACTTTCATCCATTCCCCTAAAATTCCGGCCAGAGAGCTGCCAATCGGTATTGCCATCGTACAGATCATGCTATAAATAGCTCCGACTCTGCCTAGCAGTTCCTTCGGTACTGTCTCCATAAAATAAGTAGTGGCCGGCGTGCTGATGAGTGAGACTGATATCCCCATGCAAAAAGTGATAACGACGGCAAAATAAAGTGACTGAACCTGAAAGAAGGTAGGCAGATACAACAGAGAATAGCTTAGACCGAGCATCAAATAACCCAGAATGATAAGCTGGCTTTTCTTGAACCGTATGCCCTTGCGGCTAATCCACAGCGCGCTTACGATCATTCCGCTAATCATGCCGATTCCGAGTATACTTAGCCCTTGGGGTCCGGATTTGAGAACTTCTGCTACATAGACCGGAGTCAATACATTATAGGGAGCAAGACATAGGTTAACATAAGCAGCGCAGATGACAATGGTGACGATCATTCGATTCGAGAAGAGGAACTTGAGTCCAAACTTAATTTCCTGAATAAAAGAGGTCTTCGCATCTGAAGTTTGAGATGTTTCTTCTCCAGTTTCTTCGTTGACACGGATAAAGGCTATTAGCGTAGCGGCTGTGAAGAAGGTGATTCCATCCAGCAAGATTGCTCCGGAAATACCTAAGAAGGCGATCATACCGCCAGTAATGGCAAGACCGGCTAATTCGGCAGTTCTTGTGGCGGAGGTAGAGATAGAGTTGGCACTTAATAGCTTATGTTTTGGAAGCAAAGAAGGTACGATCGCCATTTCCGCGGGATACGAGAAGCATTCGATGGTGGAGATTGTAAAGGTCAATACATACAGATGCCAGGGTTGTAGCCATCCTTGCCAATACAGTAGTGCTGTAAAAATGACAAGCAGACCGCGACAAGAATAGGTGATGACAATGACTTTGCGCTTCGACCAGCGATCCACTAGGGCTCCAGTGAAGAAATTGAACAGGATGCCGGGTACGAAATTAAGAGCGAACAGAGTACCCATCATGATTTTCGATCCTGTGAGCATGTAGACCATCCAGCTATAAGCGATCGAGTCGATGGAATCGCCAAAGTGTGAGATAACTCTGGCAAGAAGATAAAGCGTAAATTCTTTATGAGCAAGCAAGCCGGAGAGTTTCTTTTCCTTCATCAAAACAGCTTCAGGCATAAATATCTTCCTCTCGATAAAATATTTAACTTGTTCAATTTTATTTGACATTAAAATTATTTTAACGTTGACTTTATTATATCCACCATTTGGAATTTAGCAAGGGGGGATGAGAACAATTTTAAACTTTTTTTGGCTTAGCTTGTCCTCTTATTGCTTATTGTGTGATCTAGCAAAAGTCTGTCACACTATCTTGACTTTCTGATGAAAGCGTAATAAAATTGGATTTATTCTGATAGTTGTTCAATGTTCCCTGATAGCTCAGTCGGTAGAGCACTCGACTGTTAATCGAGTTGTCACAGGTTCGAGTCCTGTTCGGGGAGCCATTTCTTTGGAGAGATACCCAAGTGGCTATAAGGGGACCCTCTGCTAAGGGGTTAGACTGCGTAAGCGGTGCGAGGGTTCGAATCCCTCTCTCTCCGTTCTGAATAACTTCATCTGCAAGTCATGAGAATCCTCATAAGAAGGGTTCGTCAGAGTTGAAGCTTCCGCGCTGTATAACAGTGCCGGGAGTTTTTTATTTCTGGAGTGAGGGTGAAAAAATATTTAAAAAACATCTTGCCATGTTTAATAGTTCTTGCTATAATCTTTCTTGTCGCTGCTTTTGGAACCTAATTAAATAAGGCCCGTTGGTCAAGGGGTTAAGACACCTCCCTTTCACGGAGGTAACAGGGGTTCGAATCCCCTACGGGTCACCATGTTATATGCGGTAGTGGTGGAATGGCAGACACGCTATCTTGAGGGGGTAGTGGGCGTACGCCCGTGGAGGTTCGAGTCCTCTCTACCGCATACAGACAAGAAGCACTCGCTGAGGCGAGTGCTTCTTCTATTATCTATGAACAACCTGATTCCTTAGAAGGAGTGGGGTTGTTTTTTTATTTTATAGGAATAAAGGGAGTCGTATGGAAAGTCCTTATCGCAGACTAGCGTTTATGGTATGATATCCACATGATAATGATAACCATTCTCAATTGATAAAGGCGGTACATAAATGATGATCAATGCAAACCATAAACGAGCAGATCTTCAGGCTATGATGATCAGACTGTGGCATGCGGACTTTTATAACCAGATCGGATTGAATCTGGAGCAGCAGCTGGCTATGCAAAATGCGTTAATTATAGTGTTAAAGGGCGAGCTCAATCTCGAGTTGGAGGGGCGGGCTGTTCATCTTAGTGAGGGCGGTGTTCAGCTATGTCCTTGCGGAAGAACCTTTGGAGCGAAGAGCGGTAGTTGCGATCTCGTGACGGCAGCCGTATTCCATTTTAGTCTCTATCATGCGGATGCTTCATATAAGGAATCTATAAAAGAGATTACAGATTTGGGATCTTGTACACTCTGGGAGGACAATATGACTGTATGTTCGATAGAGAACCTGAAGGCGATAAGCCGTAAAGTGTATAGGAATTTTCATCATAGTCAGTCGCATAAGCAGTGGCGGGCCCAACTTGATTTCCAGGAGCTGCTGTACGAACTGGTGGCCGGGAGTGGGAATGCGGGTGGAATCGATAAAGCGCAAGCGCTTGAAATGGCTAGAACGTATGTCGAGGAGCATTATGGCGAGGAATTGACGATACAACGACTGGCTGAGGTCGCAGAGTTCAGTCCGAAATATTTTGCAGATATGTTCAAGAAGGCATATGGACACAGCGTCATGGATTATGTAACACAGGTAAGGATGGCAAAGGCGAAGCAGCTAATGCTCGGTTCTGACGCATTGTTGAAGGAGATTGCTCCGTTGGTGGGGTACAAGGACGAATTCTATTTTAGCCGAAAATTTAAAAAAGAGATGGGCTTGTCCCCTTCGGCATACATGAAGGAGCGGAGCAACAGGATCGCCTTATACGGCTCTACCTCGCTGCTCGGATATCTGACTCCGCTGCAGATTATTCCCTATGCGGCTCCATTGCATCCTAAATGGTCATCCGAGCAGTATCATACCCTTGGCCCGGACATCCCTGTTCATCTGGATGCCTATCGGCAAAATCATAATAAAGAGGCTAATCTTGAGAAGCTTGCGGCGGCCAAGCCGGAGCGAATTATATGCATCCAAGGGGTGGAGCCTTGGGAGAAACGGAGATTAGAGCAGATTGCCCCGATCCATGAACTGTCATTGGAGACAGGGGATTGGAAGGGAGAGCTAATGACACTGGCCACGCTGTTAGACAGGAAGGCGGAGGCAGAGCAATGGCTGCAATCCTTTGAACGAAATATTATTCGGCTGCGGCTTCGGATCATTCAGTATATGCAGCCTCCGGCAGCGGTAGTGGTGCGCGTTTTTCATGATCAGCTTGCATTAAATAACAGTCGAGCTGTGCATGAAGTGCTCTACAAGCTGCTGGGCTGCGAAACACCCCCTAATCTCCAAGAGGCACAACCCATTGCATCGCTGACTGTGGATCAATTGGCGATGATCAAGGCAAAGCATATTTTCGTCCTAGTCCGACAAGACTCGGAGACACTGGCCTATTGGAAGGAGCTATCGTCCTCGGCGGCATGGATGTCCATTCAGGCGGTTAGAGAGGGGAAGATGCATCTTATTAACTCTTATCCGTGGCGGGAACATTCTCCGGCTGCGATGGAGCAAATGGCAGAAGCTGCAACAGAGCTGTTAACTGGAAAAAGTCCATGCTAATTCGGGAATTTGTCCATGGTACATTCGACACTCCTCCTTTACTATCAATAATGATAATCATTATCAATTAAGGCGAGAGTCGTCGAAGGGAGAAGTTAGAGAGAATATGAAAAGATTCAATATGTTATTAGGGGTAATTCTGGCGTTAACCGTAGTCCTGTCGGCCTGCGGCAAGGAGAATTCGTCCTCGGAATCTCCAGCAGCGCAAAATTCTAACCAAACCGCCGCGGAGCAGCCTGCGGAAGCAGCAGAGCAACCGGCATCATCGGATACAAGAGTTATTAAATATCTGGACCAGGAGTATACACTTCCGTCCAAAGTTGAACGGATCGTTATTACCGGTGCCGTTGAAGCGATGGAGGATTCAATCGTGCTTGATGTGAAGCCGATAGGTGCCATTTCATTCTCAGGCAAGTTCCCTCCATTGTTCGAGTCAATCACTACAGAAGCGAAGTCCGTCGGCGAGAAAATGGAGCCAAACTTTGAGACAATTCTATCTCTTCAGCCAGATGTCATCCTGACTTCAACCAAGTTCAAACCGGAAGTCAATGAGAAGCTGGAGAAAATTGCTCCAACCATCCCGTATTCCCACATATCTACGAATTGGGAAGCAAATCTGAGACTGCTCGGAGAGCTCAGTGGCAAAGAGGAGAAGGCAGAGCAGGAAATAACAAAATATAAGGCCGATCTGGATGCGGCCAAGTCGCTAATCGGAGATAGTCTGAAGGACAAGGAGGTCGTGGCGGTACGAATCCGCGGCGGAGAAGTGTACATTTATCCGGCAGCGGTATTCTTCAACCCAGTATTGTATGAGGATCTCGGTCTGGCCGTTCCTGCAGAAGTAGAAGCTGCCAAGGCTCAGGAGCTGATCTCGAAGGAGAAGCTCGCAGAGATGAATCCGGATTATCTGTTTATTCAATTCTCGCCGGATGAGAACATGGATACGCCAAAAGCATTGGATGAGTTCCAGCAGGATCCAATCATGAAAAGTTTGAATGCGTTCAAAAACGATAAGGTATTCGTGAACATCGTCGATCCGCTTGCCCAAGGGGGAACGGCTTATAGCAAGATTGAGTTCCTGAAAGCAGCGGTTGCCAATCTTACCAAGTAAAATACTACAGTTCAATATAAGGCGTGTTGACGATGCAGTTAAAACGAACGCTGCCGGTGGTCATTCTTGGAATGGCTCCGGCAGCCATTGTATTATTGATCCTTGCTTCAATTTTATATGGGGCCAAGAACATTACGGCAGTGGAGGTATGGAACGCGATTGTTGCTTTTGATCCGGACAATGTTGATCACCAGATAATTATTAGTTCCCGTCTTCCGCGTGTCGTCGGGTCGATCCTGATTGGAACATTCCTTGCTGTCTCCGGAGCTCTCATGCAGGGCATGACCCGGAATTATCTCGCATCGCCCTCGATCATGGGGGTATCGGACGGCTCCGTATTTGCGGTTACGCTGTGCATGGTATTTTTGCCGAATGCCAGCCCCAATTTATATATCACCAGTTCCCTGATTGGCTCTGCCTTGGGAACCGCCATTGTCTTTGGGTTAGCCTGGCTTATTCCTAACGGGCTTAGCCCAGTCAAACTGGCCATTCTCGGTTCTATCATCGGAACCTTTCTTAGCGGAACAGCTCATGCGATGTCGACTTACTTCCAGGTCTCGCAAAATATCAGCTTCTGGTATAACGCCAGATTGCATCAAATGGACCCGGAGTTGATTCGACTTAGCATCCCATTCGCACTGATCGGCTTGACGTTGGCGTTGCTAATCTCCAGGTATATCTCGGCCCTTTCTCTGGGAGAAGAGGTAGCCCAGGGACTGGGCATCCGTACTTGGGTCATCAAGGCTTTGGCAATTCTTGCGACTGTGCTGTTGACCGGAGTATCCGTTGCTCTTGCCGGGAAAATCGCCTTCGTGGGCCTGATTATTCCTCATATCGCACGTTTCCTCTCGGGTGTTGATTATCGCTGGATTATTCCGGTCTCCGGAGTGCTTGGCGGCATTTTCCTAGCGGCATGTGATATTGTAGCCCGTTTCATTAACTATCCGTTTGAAACTCCGGTGGGAGTAGTCACTTCTTTGATTGGTGTGCCATTCTTCCTCTATCTGATCAAGACAAGGGGAGGTGCCCACCGTGAGTAGTGTAACGGAGCGAAGATTCTGGACAGTATTGGCCGTCGGTATTCTAATTGCCGTTGCGGCCGCTTATCTCAGCTTGACTAACGGTACATTCGACATGTCGGTGTTGGATGTTTTCAAGACCCTGCTAGGGATAAACCCTCGACCAGAACATAACCTCGTGGTGTTCGAGTTCAGGTTGCCGCGGATTGTATTGGGAGCGCTCGTTGGGTTCGCACTTGGCACCGCTGGATCGATCATTCAAGGGGTGACGAGGAATGGACTTGCCGATCCGGGGATATTAGGGATTAATGCCGGAGCTGGCTTGGCCGTTGTATTGTTCATGTTCCTGTTCCAGGGAGTTATTACGGCGACAGGTTGGCTTGGAGTCATGTTGATGCCGATGTTTGGCATCGCAGGCGGTTTGCTGGCTACCACGGCGATATATATGTTCGCTAAAGAGAAGGGCAGACTCGATCCGCAGCGGCTGATTCTGGTCGGTATCGCCGTTGCATCCGGTTTCGGGGCGCTCACGATGTATATATCCCTGAAGATGAATCCGAATGATTATGAGATGGCTGTCGTATGGCTTGCGGGGAGCCTTCATAATGCGAACTGGAAGTTCGTCGTTACGATGCTCCCGTGGCTGCTGCTTCTGCCGGTGATTTGTCTACGGTCGCATAAGCTTGATCTGTTCCAGCTTAGTGAGGATAGTCAGAAGAGCGTGGGGCTGCATGTTGAGCGGGAGAAAAACATATTTCTGCTCTGTAGCATCGGACTTGTCAGTGCAAGTGTTGCTGTATCGGGCAGTATCGCTTTTATCGGCTTGATTGCGCCCCACCTGGCCCGGCAGCTTGTAGGTCTGCGACATACGCGTATCATCCCGGTTAGCGGGTTGGTGGGCATGATTATGGTGCTGATCGGTGATTTTATCGGCAAAACTGTATTTGCTCCGGCAGAACTATCAGTTGGTATTGTCGTGTCTATCATCGGTGTACCGTATTTCGTTTATTTATTGCTTCGTACTAGGGGATAAGGACATGGGAGGAGAGTATGGAACGATATCAACAGCTTAATGTTGGAGACTGGAAGCTTGTCCTTTATTTGCCGCCATCCTATGCGACAACAGGGCGCCGCTATCCGGTGGTGTATGTCCAGGACGGAGGCGAGCTATTCAGCGGTTGCCTTAGCTATTTGGATCACTTATATTTATCCAGCCAGTTGGCTGAAGTTATTCTGATAGGTATTGAGCCGCATTCGCGCAATGACGAGTATACACCGTGGCCTGCGGCTGCGCTGATAGATCGTTTCTCGCCATTCGCTGGCCGGGGACAGGACTATGTAAATGAGGTTGCAGATGTAATCAAACCCTATATCGATAGTCATTACCCGACAAAAAGACAGGCGGAGGATACGGCGATCATCGGCGGTTCGCTTGGCGGACTAATCTCCCTCTTCGCCGGTTGCTGGCGTCCGGATACTTTCGGACGGCTCGGTCTTCTATCGGCCTCCTTCTGGTATGAAGGAGTGCTCGATTTCATCCGGGAGCATGACGGCTTTGAAGATCATCAGCGCGTGTATATGTCGGTTGGAGATAAGGAAGGGGTTTATAAAAAGACGCGGCAGAGACATATGGTTAAATACACCATGGAGGCCTACCAGCTGTGGTATGTTAAAGGAATGGGCGTAACTCAGCTGAAGCTGGAGGTGGAACCGGAAGGTACGCATGACGATCTGTTCATGATGAGGCAATTCCCAGAGAGCCTGAAGTGGCTCTTCGGTAATCCAGAGAGGGACTTCCCGTCCAAGCAAATGCTTGGGGGGAAGATGCAAATGCCCGGTACGCAGGTATGGAACTTCCATTCCGGGGTGGCTGACCGAGATTATCGCATCTTTATCGCCGAGCCGATGAGCCCACCGCCTGTCGGGGGTTATCCTGTGCTCTATACACTGGATGCCAATGCCAACTTCGGTTCACTGGCGGAAGCGGCCAGATTGCAGACTAGAGGCCCGCACGGAATAGATCCATTTGTGATCGTAGGTATAGGGTATCACTCTAACGACCCAATCGTGACTCAAGAACGTTTCTATGATTACACGGTCTTTGCTGATAGCAGTGAGCTACCAGCAAGGCCTGATGGATCTGCCTGGCCGCTCACGGGCGGAGCTGAGGCATTCCTCGATTTTATCGAATATGAGCTTAAACCGCTAATCGAGGAGGAATTTCCGATTGACCATTCCAGGCAGTCCTTATTCGGTCATTCGCTAGGGGGATTCTTGGCTCTATATACGCTATTTACGCGTCCGGGTTCATTCAGCCGTTATTTTGCTGCCAGTCCATCGATTTGGTGGAAGAATCATATCCTGCTTCAGTTATGGGAGAATAATAAGGAGCATTTGACACTTCATGAGACGGAGATTGAGCTACATTTGAGTGTTGGCAGTCAGGAGAAGACCAATATGGTTAGTGATGCTAATAAGCTGTACCAACTCTTGACGACAGATGACTATAGTCCGAAGTTCGTCACGATGACTGAAGTTCCTGATGAGGGACATGTATCATTGCTGCCTTCACTATTCAGCCCGATGCTGCGCCGTGTGACAAGTTAAAATGATGAAAAGCGCTTCATGCTAATTGGCATGGGGCGCTTTTTTGATGCTGTCAGTGACAGCCCTTTCATTTATCGAGATCAAGAACAGGAGGACTTATCCAGCAGAGAGGAGTATTCAGGGTATAGGCGCCGAATACATTCCGGGCAGATGTCGTGGGTGAATTCGACTTTTGTATGCTTCTCTAGGAAGCTCTCGATGGAGTTCCAGATATCATGCTCATCACGAATTTTCTTGCATACCGCACATATGGGAAGTAGACCGTGTAGTGTACAGATTTGCGCTAGCGCCTTTAGATGATTTTGCTCGAGTAATTTGCTCTGTGTAATATCAGTAAGACAGACGAGGACCCCTTTAACGGAATTTCCGTCAGGAGAGTAGATTGTTGAAGCCTCTAATGTGAAGCATTTCGTCTCAAGACGGGACGAGGACTTGAATTCCTTGCAGAGGAATGGGTTCGTGCCATCCAGCACGGCTTCAAGCTCATGGGGAGGATGCCCCTCATCCCCAGCGAGAGCATTGTAAATCTGCGCGAAATTAACCCCGGTCCATTCGAAGGATTCAGGGACGCCTATTTCGAGCGAATGCAGATACCAGGCACGATTGACGGATACGATGAAGCCTTGGGGATCGATAATCGCGATATCCTGTCTCAGCAAATTGATAATTTCTATAAAGTGGATGCCTGAGTTATGCAAAATAAAGTCGCTCCCTCTATTTAAGATGGGACTGCTTCTGTTGAACTCTAGGGGGGTATTGGTTTGCTTAAGTTGGATCTGGAGGGCATAACTATCCGTCGGTGTGTATTCATGAGGAGTCCATAGTAAATGGCATGGAATTAATGGTACAATTACCATTATGCTATAATTGCCGTTGCATAAAGAAAAGTATATACGTTTTTACGTTATATCGCAAGAATAAAATTACTGAAATGCGTCTTAAGACGAATATTTGGAAGGCGGTTGTATATGCAATCCATTTACGATCGAATCGAATTTTTAATTAAAATGAGGGGAATGACCAAGAAATCATTCTGCGAGGAGCTTGGCATCAGTACGGGGAATCTAGGAGATTGGAAAAGAGGGAAATCGACACCAAGCACCAATAAACTGGTTGAGGTTGCTGGGTTCTTCGATGTTAGCCTGGATTGGCTCATATTGGGCAAGGAAACGAATCAATTGTACTTCAAGGAAAATGCGGCAACATATACATGGGATGAATTAGGCAACGATCTTGTGCTGTCTGAGAAAGAAAAAGAGTTTATCAAGGAGTACATCGATTTCACACGTTACCGAAAAAGCCAGTCTTGTGATAAATAAACGTATTTAGCTTTTCTAATGCGCCGAGCAAGACATTGCAGGCCTGTAAATCCTTTTGGATGAACGGGCTTGCGCAATAAGCCTTAAATAAAATTTCTATTTACTTTTCAATATCTTCAGTGTATAATAAAAGAGTTGCTGAAAAAGTTAATAATATGCGGTAGTGGTGGAATGGCAGACACGCTATCTTGAGGGGGTAGTGGGCGTACGCCCGTGGAGGTTCGAGTCCTCTCTACCGCATTACGAAGAACAGTGAAAAGATCCTTACTTCTGGTAAGGATCTTTTTTTATTTTTTGGACAATATAATACAATGTGATGTTCTATTTTTGCTTATGTAAACGCTTGAATTTATTATTTTTTTGAATTCTGTGGATTTACAGAGGTTCAGCGCCGGGATTAAAGTTGACATGTAATAAAAAATTATTTAATATGTCTTAGTACTAAAAGTGAGAGTTCCAAAAGTCAAGCTTTACTTTGAAAGATGATTTTTTGAACTTCCGCTTGAACAGCTTTCTATTTTAAAAAAACGGGTGATGAAGATGTCTTACAGACCAAGT
This sequence comes from Paenibacillus lutimineralis, assembly GCF_003991425.1. Classification (NCBI taxonomy): domain Bacteria; kingdom Bacillati; phylum Bacillota; class Bacilli; order Caryophanales; family Paenibacillaceae; genus Paenibacillus; species Paenibacillus lutimineralis. The sequence goes on along the minus strand of NZ_CP034346.1, from coordinate 4,944,418 downwards.
ATTCAGAACGTGTCCATAGCCGGAAGCAACGAAAAGGAAGGATTATACGAATTTGCCGTTAAATTGGCCGATGGAACGCAGTGCCGAGTATTTTATCACCGTTTTCCAGAATGGCGCCTCGCTAATATCAATCGACTGCAGAAGACGCCATGTCCGGTATGCCGTAAAGACTACATTTGCAATTGCATGGAGAGCTTTACGGAAGATTTCCACAGCCAGCTTGTAGAGGACCAATGGATCGAGAAGCTACTGGCAGAGTAAGTCTAACGGAATGAAGAGTACGGAGGGGATCGGCTCCTTCGTATTCTTTTTTTATTAGATAAAATTCGAGAACCTTTCATCCACCTTCTTAGTGCAGAACAATCTGCTTTTGAACCTATATTATAAGACGGATATAATGGATTTAGCAGGGAGGTTTTGCGGATGTCAGACAAGGATATCGGTCAGACTGCAGTTGTGTTGTTTGATGGAGTGTGTCTTTTGTGTCAGGGCGCCGTAAAATGGATCATCAGGCATGATCCTGGTGCCAATTTCAGGTTCGCGTCACTGCAATCCGATGTTGGTAGGGAGCTGCTTCAACAGTATGGAGGAACTGCAGACGGGCCGATGAATACGATGTTCCTGCTGGAGCAGGGAACACTGTACTCTCGTTCGACCGCGGCGCTTAGAATTACCAAAAGACTTAAGTTTCCCTGGCCATTATTATATGCATTCATCATCGTTCCCCAGGGATTACGCGATACAGTTTACCGATGGGTTGCGAATAACAGGTATCGCTGGTTCGGCCAATCCGATGCATGCATGTTGCCTAACAAAGCTATCAAAGAACGCTTCTTAGATTTATAGAGGAAGTTCAAAATATATTTTTGGGACTTGCCTGAGAAAATGATCTATGATATTCTGACTGTAAATATTAGGAACTCGTGAACGGGAGCACCGTCCAAATGAACCGATAATTCGGTATTTGGGCGGTGCTTTTTTGTGTTCCGGGTAAGAAGGAAGGTGAAGGTTTGATTCCCGTCAGATTGGTTCTGGCTGTACAGGATGAACTGTATATAGAGCCATTTATGCAGTACCTCCACTGCAGTGAGTTCGACCGGCGTATCATCGTAACGGGTTTCAGCCGGCAGGATGCCTTTGAGATGTATATGAAAGACTCCGGGGAACTGGTGGATATCGTGCTAGCTGAACCGACATTTCTTGAAGCTTGGCAAGGATTGAATTCGGGGCGCCTGACCGTGGTCTCTTTATGTGAGAGAGGAGAATCTGCTTCAGGTTTGAGTCTGGATAAATATCAACCCTTGCATCAATTGCTGTTCTCCCTCATGAATATGGTCCGAGGGGATAGGAGGAAACAGGCGGATACGGAAGTCGGTACAGTTGTGATCGGTGTGCATTCGATTGTCGGCGGTCTGGGAAAGAGCACCGTATCATGGAATATCGCGAAGCAGCTCGCTTCCGAAGGAGCTAAAGTATTTTATTTGAATCTCGAGACGGTGAATAACAGACTAATCTTTGAAGGTCAGAATGTTCGTGAAGGACAGCAGGGTGGCTTAGCCCGCTTACTTTATGATTTGAAGTCTGCGGAAGAAGGGCAGCAGGAGCTGAAGTTCCCCATATCGGCCTATGCTTGCAGACATCCACTGCTTCAGGGGGACATATTTGCTCCGCTTGATAATTTGAATGAGATGCTGGAGTTGCAGCGCAAGGAGACTGTCGATCTGATCGAATTCATCGCGGCGAGCGGATTATACGATGCTGTCGTGATCGATACCGACTCTTACCCGAATGAAAGAACTGAGGCGGTGTTGGAACGGGCGGATAAGCTAGTATGGCTTGTAACCGATGATGATAATGTCATGCGCAAGACTACTCTGTGGTTTAATCATTTGGAGCAATCACGTCCGGCTATGCATAGTCATATTTTGTGCAAATCTCTGTTTGCTGTGAACCGGTATACAGGAGAAGTGGTTACCTCCCTACCGGGGAGCGAAATCGTATTTGAAGCGATGCTCTCGTACATCTCTGCTTGGAAGAATGGGATACGGCAGGCTACTGCAATGCATTCCCCACTCTATCAGCGCGATGTACAGCAACTCTGCCGCAAGCTGTACGGCAATGCCAAAGTATTGAGGGGGGGAAGCGGACAGCGATGACGGAGGAGATGTTCACTCAGCTACGAGCGGAGATCCGTTCCGGACTTGATGTTACGTTGACGCTTCAAGACGGGCAACTGATGGAATACATCGAACGGCGAGTGCTTGAGGATAATCGGTTGGCCAACCTCACTTCATCGGAGAAGAGGAGGTGGGTACGGAGACTATATGATTCGTTTCGCGGCCTGGATGTGCTACAGCCGCTGGTCGATGATCGCTCTGTATCGGAGATTATGATCAACAGTCATAAGGAGGTCTTCGTTGAGCAGAATGGCAGGGTTCGCAAGCTTGCGCTCCATTTTGAATCTCAGGAGAGGCTGGAGGATATTATCCAGACCATCGTATCCGGAGTCAATCGGGTCGTGAACGAATCATCGCCGATCGTGGATGCGAGACTGAAGGATGGTTCCCGAGTCAATATCGTGCTGCCTCCGATCGCCTTGAAGGGACCGACGATGACGATCCGCAAATTCCCTGAGCATCCACTTACGATGGAGCAGTTGATTGAGAAGGAATCACTAAGCGAGGAAGCAGCCCGTTTTCTACAGACCTTGGTTCGCAGTAAATACAATATTTTTATTAGCGGTGGAACAGGTTCCGGCAAGACAACCTTCCTGAATGCCCTATCAAGATACATTCCCGCAGATGAACGGGTCATTACGATTGAGGATTCGGCAGAATTGCAGATTGTGACTTTACCCAATCTAGTATCCCTGGAGACTCGCAATGCGAATACCGAAGGCAAGGGTGAGATCTCGATCCGCGATCTGATCCGTTCCTCGCTGCGGATGCGGCCGGACCGGATTGTTGTCGGAGAGGTTCGGGGCCGGGAGGCGCTGGATATGCTGCAGGCGATGAATACTGGACATGATGGAAGCCTGTCTACAGGGCATGCGAATTCCTCTACTGATATGATCAGCCGACTGGAGACGATGGTGCTGAGCGGTGCCGATTTGCCGCTGGGGGTAGTCAGACAGCAGATCGCCTCGGCGATCGATATCATCGTTCATTTAAGCCGACTTCGTGATCGTTCACGGCGGGTTCTGGAAATATCCGAAGTATGCGGGATGAGAGATGGGGAGGTGGTGCTGCATCCGCTCTATGTGTTTGAGGAAGAAGCGGAGAAGAACGGGAAAGTGATCGGTAGTTTGAAACGGGCTCCACAGCGGTTAGTGCATACGGACAAGCTGGATATGGCCGGCATCTCTGTAGAAGGAATGAACTTATGAGAGGAGGACTCGAATCGATGAACGGATTGGAGCGATCCGATGCGGCGATGGGAGTAGTGAAGAATAATGTCCAACAATCATCCCAATTGACGGATTATCGCAGCTATGTACTATCTTCGAGACAAAAGCTATCAGCATGGCTGATCGGCGGGGTTGGTCTCTTCTTAATAGGGTATATCTTCTTCCATTCATGGCTGATTAGTCTGGTTCCGGCCTGCGGAGCTGCTTTTGCGCCAAAGTATTGGAGCGGTTATCTTCTTCGTAAGCGAAGAGAGACGCTTGGACTTCACTTCAAACAAGCGCTCTATTCACTCTCCTCTTCCTTAGCGGCAGGTCGCTCGGTAGAGAATGGATTTCGTGAAGCGATTGAAGATCTTCAGCTGCTCTATCCCGGTAATTCTAGCGATATGATCATCGAGCTTGGTATTATCTGCACCCGTATGGAGTACGGTCAGCCGATTGAAGAAGCACTGCTTGATTTCAGTGAGCGGGCAGGGCAGGAGGATATCAGCAACTTTGCTGACGTCTTCACGGTTTGCAAGCGTTCGGGAGGGGATTTGGTTGAAGTGATTCGGCGCACGTCTACGATTATTAGCGAGAAGCTGGAGATTAGTCAGGAGATCGGCGTTATGATTGCTCAGAAACGGTTCGAAGCGAAAGCGATGTCCGCCGCACCGATATTTTTTCTCGTATTTATGGAATTCTCTTCACCGGATTATATGCTGCCGATGCATAACGGTATAGGCCTCGTCATCTCATTCTTTGCATTGATCATATTCGCGTTATGCTTCTGGCTGATGCTCAAAATTATGGATATCCGGGTCTAGGAGGCAAGGATGAAGGTTTATAGTGTCGCAGTGATCGCAGTATTGGTATTAGCCTGGTTGCTACTGTATCGGAATTCGCGCACTAAATATCAGGGCTGCCGGGAGATGAAGATGGATGGCCTCAGATTACAGCTCATAGCGCCTCCAATGCTGTTACTACTGGAGAAACTGAGAGTATCGCAAAGGTCCCCCATTTTTTTCTTCAAAATACAGCGTTCCGTGCAGAAGATTAGCGGAGATAAGCGGGGTGGCGAGTATACTTTGCTGTTTCTGGCTGAAATGCTCTCGTATGGCTGGCTAATTCTGATTGCTGGCAGTTTGTTCTCTCTGCTTCTCGGCGAAGATCCCACGGTAATGATATTTGGTGCCTTTCTGGCCGTTCTCATTCCAATTGCCCTCGCCAGGGATTTACATCAGAAAGTGGTCAAGCGAGAGCGGGAGATTATTCTAGAGCTACCGGAGCTACTTAATAAGATAGTGTTACTGGTTGGGGCGGGCTTAACTGTGCAGCAGGCTATTAAGCGGTGTCTGGAGCGTAAGGCAGGAGCGGAACAGCACCCGCTCTATCGTGAATTGTTCAGAATGCAGCGGGAATGGGAGAGTGGATACTCCTTCCATCAAGCGATGGAGGGGGTAAGCAAGCGATTGGGTGTTCAGGAGGTGTCCGCTTTTGTAACCTCCGTATTGCTTAATTATCGCCGCGGCGGTAATGACTTTGTGCTGGCATTGATGGATTTGTCTCATACACTGTGGGAACGCCGCAAAGCCGTCAGCAAGACGCTAGGGGAACAGGCTTCGTCGAAACTTGTATTTCCTATGCTGATGTTGTTTTTAATTATCGTGGTTATGGTGGGGGCTCCCGCACTAATGATTATGGAGCTATAGCGGTAGTGCTGAAAACCGGTCATCTTGAACCTTATAAACAATAAAAATTAGGAGGGTTATATGATGTTGAGTACATTCGCACATAGGATCAAGACATTCTCTCAAGATGAGGATGGCTTGGGAATGTTGGAGATGATTTTGATCATTGCTGTCATCGTTATTTTGGCGATTATCTTCCGTAAGCAATTAAAAGAGCTTTTGGAGAGTCTGCTCGGCAAAGCGAAGAGCAAAACCGAGAAATTTATGGACGATGGGCCTTAAGAGTCTATGAAAAGGTTGATACGTGATCAGAAGGGGAGTTTTATTCTCGAGTCTTCACTCGTATTCCCCTCCATATTTGTAGCGATTTTAATCCTGTTGTTCTTCTGTCTGTATTTATATCAGAATGCGGCGCTTGGACAAGTTGCAGTGGTCGCGGCTGAACGGAGTGCGTATTCCTGGGATAACAGCTATCGTAAGCCTCTAACGGGCACCTACGAGACCGGAAAGTATGATTCGCTCTATTGGCGGCTTAAGGATGATGGCATGCTGCAGGCGATATTCGGCTGGTCTAGTGATTTGCCCACTTCGGAATTGTCTCTTCCCACCGAGCAGATGCAAGATGGAGGCGGATCTTTGCCACTGAAGAAGCTTGCGAGAACCGGTACGGCAATTCCGGCTGCGATTCATGGCAGAATGCAATATGAGAACAAGCTACTGCTTCGCAAAGTCAAGGTAGGATTGGACAGACTCATCCCGCTTGTTCCTTTGGAACGAGTCATCGGTGATATGACGCAATCTGGGCAGGCCGTCTCTTATGTAGTCGAACCGGTGGAATGGATCCGGACAGTGGATTTGGCGAGATACTACGGGGCTAAATTCAAAGGCAGCGGTGGGGAAAAGATGGATCAAGAGGAAGCGGGCAAAGCGTTGACGTTATTCGGCAAATAGGGGGAACGGCCTTAGCTTGGGGGAGCTAAGAAATGGGCAGTGATCGACCAACTGATGAAGAATGAGGAGAAGACCGAGTGATTACATTTCCGAAAGAGGGGAAGCAGGTGTATAAAAAGCAGCGACATCGGGCGGAGAGCGGAGCAGTTACCGTGTTTCTGGTTGTTATTTTTGCCTCGGTATTTGCATTTGTCTCGATATTTATAGATTTTGCGAGAATGGCAGCGCTGCAGACTAAGACGGAGATGTTGGCTCATTCTGCATCAAGGTCGGTCCTGTCTTCCTATGACCCGCAGCTGGTAGAGCAGTACGGTTTATTTGCATTCGGGGATACTGATGCGAACTATATTATGTCCAAGGTGTTGCAGGATCAGATGGATATATCGAAGCGGAGCGATGATATTCCGCTGATGAACGCGAGGCTGGATTCATCGACCGTTGAACTGCTGCGGCCGTTAGGAACCTATGAAGTTTTCGAACAACAGATTCGCGAAGAAATGAAGTATAAAGCACCGATAGATTTTTCGATAGAGATCATAAATCGCTTCAAGCCAATGTCGAAAGTAATGAAAGAGGCTTCGAGTACCGTCGACCTGCTAAGCAAACTACAGAAGTTGTATGATCAGCGGGAAGCTAAGCTGGATGAAATGCTGGAGAAACAGCGTGCTGCGGCACTGACTGTGACGGAAATTGCAGCGTTTATCCCTCGTTCGAGTGCTTCTGGGGGATCGAATGGCGCTGGTGCAACAGCTTCATCTGTAGCCGGAGAATATGCAGACTTTGCGGCTAAGTATAACGAAGATATGTTAAGGGAACCCGAGGAGCGGCAATACTCGTATGAAATTCAAATGTACCAATCGATGGCTTCGGGGGTATTCAACAGCTTGGGGCGCAGTGGACAGAAATCTTCAGAGCGGCATGCAGTGCTGCTTCCTGAAGCGAAGAAGCTGCTCCAAGAAGTTATCGTAATAAATGATCAGATGAAGAGGACAATTGAAGAGGCGGAACAACGTCCCGTGCTTGATGGCTACAATGAGGTGGCAGCGCATGAAGGTCTCGGCAATAACGAGACAGTAGCAGCCGATGATGAGATCGCCGCTATTCGCAAACAGAGCGGTTCGCTTCTTCTATCTGCTGAACTGCTGGCAGATCTGGAGGGGGATATCGGTCAACAAGAGGCTGACTTTACTTCGTTTTATGCCGGGGTAGGTTCCTTTCTAGGCATAGAAAGCTCGGTCCTGTCAGCTTCAATCTCAGATTCGTCATTGTACTCAGCCGTAGATAGCCTTGACCGCTCGACAGGCGCTTATTTACGTAAATATGTGGACTCAGGCAGCAGCAATGTTCTTGAGGATAACAAAAGACGGCTCGAGCAGCACCGTTCTTCTGATCAGGAACGTAAGACGATCGAGCATCAAGCTGAGACAGCACTACAGGATGCCAAGGGATTGATCGGCAAAATTTCCGCACTCAAGGATAAATTCAAAGATGCACAGAAGCAATTTGATGAGCTGCAGACCTTCTATAACGACAATCTAGAGTTTAATCAATCTCTCTCATCGGGAGAGGAAGCGTTGATGGGTCCAGGGGACGACCCGGCCGATGCCGGTGCTGAAGCGATGGGCGGTATGGATGTCTTCTTTGGCGGATTATCTCTCGTACTTCAATCCATGACCGATGCAGCTTTTCAGGGAGAGTATGTTGTACATTACTTTCCGCTACTCGATATCAGCACGTTAGACGAATTGATAGGTAGTGAAGGGTCAGGGGCGATTGACACTATAGGAGATTCGTTCATGCCCGGGAAGCAGGAGGTTGAATACATATTGTACGGATTCCATAATCCGACGGGGAATATCGCCGCTGCCTATGGGGAGATCTTCGCGCTACGACTGGCAATTCGGACGATGGAAGGATTGCTGAAAAATTTGAACAAAGGTAATCCGCTATTAATTCTTGCGGCTGCCTTACTGTATGGGATCGAACATGCTGTAAAAGATATGCTGATGCTAACCAAAGAAGGGAGTATTCAGCTTAGTGATTTTATGAAGGTGAAGCTGACCTATAGGGATCATTTGCGAATCTTTCTGCTGATGCATGGCCCGAGTGAGCGGAGGCTGTCACGGATGCTGGGGTTGATTCGGATGAATACCGGAGTTCCAGTAGAACAGCGCGCAACTTATTTAAAAGGAGGAGTAAGTATCTCGATGCCACTATGGTTCCTGCCAGGAGTAGCGAGGACATTGGGAGCTTCCGGGGCCTTGAAAGGAAGAGTGGAAGGAAGTCGATATTATGTCGATAAACAAACGGACTTCTCCTATTGATTCGATAGAACCTCCTCCGATTCGGCGCAGGGATTCTCAAGGCAGCATTGTCCTTGAAGCTGCTATGGTCATGCCGGTATTTATTATCGTTATATTTTTCTTTATTTACATGATTCAGATGACAGTGATCTCTAGTCAGATGCAGATAGTAGCATCAAATGCAGTGAAACAGGTGTCCTCTCATATATATCCGGTTGCATTGGCGGTCTCTGCTATTTCGAGCGATGAAGAGGGCGACGCAGCGAAAAGCGAGTCGGGATCGGGCTGGAGGATGCCGAGCCTGTCGCTGGAGGAATGGGCGGGTCAGTATGCCGATGCTCTACCAGAACCACTCTCAGATTGGATCAGGGCCGCAGCCCGAAAAGGGGACGAGCCTTTGCAAAATCTGAAAAATAATGTTCTGGAAGCTGTTCTGGATCCCGTGATCAAGCCTCTGCTTCATCCTTTTGTGGCAGATACGAAACTAAATGAGGACAGGCTACACGTGAATCGTGTAATAGTTCCTGATTTCAAAAGCGGACGAACACCTTATTTCGGCCTGGAGATCAGCTATGAATTACCGATCCGAATGCCATTCACCCAGAAACCGATCAGGCTACAAGCGAAGGCTATGGAGCGCTTATGGATCGGAGATACGAATGAGCTTGATCAGGGAGGTGGGGATGGAGAGGACGGTGAAGGCCAGCCTGCAGTAATTCTGTCCAAGCCGGAGCCAGCCTACGCCGGGCATCGAGCCCTCGTTGCAGCCCTGATTAAACCGGGAACAACAGCTAAACTCACTGTGTACTACAAGAGCGGTGTAAGTCAGGCCAAATATTTAGGGGATGCGACTGCGGATGAGAACGGCAGAGTGGAATGGAGTTGGTTGGTAGGTGGGAACACAACACCCGGCACATGGACTTTTATCATCGAGACTGAGGACGGGCTGAAGACAACAGCTCAGTTCGATGTTGAGAGCCCACGCAAATAATACGTAAACCAGGCCATATGCTGGCTGGAATGCGGACTGATAATCAAGATTTGAACGAGGGGGACATACGGCTATGACATTGGAGTATTGGGGTTGTATGGCTATGTTGATTACGGCATTCATTACAGATGTTAGGTCGATGAAGATACCCAATAAGATCACGCTTAGCGGGTTCATTATCGGTCTGGCGTATCATGCTGTAACCGGGGGAATTGAAGGAATTCTATTTGCGATGAAAGGGGCTGCAGCTGGCTTTGGACTGATGTTCATCATGTATTTGTTCAGGGCTGTAGGAGGAGGCGATGTCAAGTTATTTGGTGCAATTGGGGCGTGGCTCGGTGTTAGCTTGACTTTATCCATCCTTATGTATTCTATTCTAGCTGCGGGTGTGCTCGGGATGGTCATATTGCTCCTCCGGAGGGAGTTAATTATGCGAATTCGCAATGTCATGCATAGCTTGTTCGGAATTCTGATTCTGCACAGCTTAGGTCCAGTCCAAGCTGGGGCTAAGAAGCAATTGCAGATGCCGTTTATGCTAGCGGTTCTCCCGGGGGCTGTGTATGCGATTTTGACTTTTTCTTAGGGAAGGAGGGAGGCTTGGATGCCGGCGTATAAAGTTGATTTTATGAGGAATGGCGGTACCTACATGATTTTGAAGGCAGAGGGCGGGCTGAAATCCAAGGATATTAATCGAGTTCAGCATACAATGCTGGCCTCAGTGGAGATTCCTGGCTTGCTTCCGGTTGACCTTCGTGAGATTGATTTTGAGGTTAATCTTCATTATGAGATTACCGGTAAGCGTATGCTGTCCCAATGCTTGAAGAATGACAAGCTGAGCGCACAGGAGTTCTATAGTCTACTGCTGCAAATTGTCGCGATCTTGGACGATAGCCATCAATATATGCTGTCTCCCTCCAATTTCATCATAGATGAGGATTATATATTCGTTGAAGAGCCACTCGCTTCGGCGATGTTGTACCTAACCTATGTTCCAAGATATGAATCGACGGCTGGTCAGGAGCGGCTAGGACTTTCACTGCTAACCTTGATTACCCGTATTTTGAGCAGCGTAACCGCTGTTGAAGGCAGCGGAATTCAGAGAATTGTCAGCTTCTGCGGGGATGAACTATTCTCTACATCATCGCTGAAAACGATGCTGCTTGATCTGTTGGGCGGACATAGATCAGAGGCTATGGATGTAGACATGATCAGTGGGGATGACACCAGACGGGGGCGCACAGATTCGTCGTTCATGATTAAAGAATACGTTCAGTCACCGGAACGTTCCGCGCAGATGAAGCCTCATGACAGACAAAATCCTGTACAGCAACATGAGCCTGCAAAGGCTGGGGGGATGAACCGCAGGGGGAATGATAAAGATCGGACGGATCTCGATCTAAAGCCGTCATTCGCAGGAATGTGGAGTACTCCTACAATGGATACGGATGATGACGAGAGTGAGCCGATTAAAAAAAGCAGCAAATTTACATATTATTTGCTGGGTACCTTGCTGTCTGTAGCGTTCTGTTGGAAATTTATCTATCTAGATGCTCCAAGCTCATGGGGACTCTATACTTGTATTGGCATTACGCTTATTCTAATTGTCATATTGCTGCTCTTACGCAAGGGTCGGTTCGATCCGATGACTGGAAGTGTATCTGAAGTCATTAGTCGCTTAAGCCGGCGTTCTTCCGGAGACGAAGCAGCAGATGAGGATGAACCTGAAAACTGGAAGGAGCCTTGGAACGGAGGATGGGGGAGGCAGGACAGAGCAGTTGGAGGCAGCACGCGGAAGCAAGATACTAATCAGGATACATATAGACAGATGCCTGTATGGCCGGAGGTTATGAACCTTGGGCAACAAAGGGATGAGTCGGAATCTTCTTTGGTCATACCGAATTCAAGATCCTTAGCACAGGTCCAGAGTCGATCCATGGAACAAAGTGGAATGACTACGGGCGCATCTAACTCGCCTCCTGTAACAGAAGAACCGATACCCCAGCCTGCAACAGTGCTGCTAAGTCGTATGGATGCTCCACCCAAAATACCATCTCCAACAGAATCTTATCGTCTCGAGAGATATGGCGCGGAGGGAGAGCAGGCGTATAGGCCAGAAATTATCACTTTGAAGCTAGGTAGCCTCGTGATTGGCCGTTCTGAGGAGGTCGCCGGGTATATCGAGCGGGCGGTAGGTGTATCGCGAGCGCATGTCGAACTGATGTTGCGCAAAGAGGGCTGTAGTATTAAGGATCTTGGCTCCCGCAACGGCACATTGCTTAAGGGAGAGCTTATTGCCCCGTATAAGGAATACCCATTGGAACCGGGGGATATCTTTCTGATTGCTGATAGCACCTACAAGTTATGCATGGGAAACGCAACGTAAGAACCTCTCAAATGTCCGCTGATAATTACGAAGTAGATCGGGAAGCGGGTTTGGCACAAAATCTTGAATTCATCCCCGGTCTGATCCGATCAGGATCAACCGGGGATGAATTTTGTAGCGAGCAGGTCTTTGCGTTGTGTAGATTTCGACTTCGCAACTCTAGTTCCTCTGTTTGAGATCAGTAAGGGCCGCTTCCAAATGAGGGAAAGTAAATATGAAGCCGGACGAAGAAGCTGCCTGTGGTATGACTCGTTGTCCTTCGAGCAGCAGTAGGGACATTTCTCCGAGTACTGATCTAAGTGCAAAGGTGGGGAGTGGGAGCCAGAAAGGGCGATGATGGACACGGGCGATAGCGCGTCCGAATTGTTCATTCGTCACCGGATTTGGACTGACCGCATTAACGGGACCCAATATTTCTGAACAGGTTACACAGTAATCGATAAGCGAGACAAGGTCATCGATATGAATCCAAGGAACCCATTGCTTGCCTGTGCCGATTCGGCCTCCTGCTCCAAGCAGGAAAGGGAGCCGCATCATCGGGTATGCACCGCCCTGATTTCCCAGCACTACACCGGTGCGTAGTAGAACAAGACGAGGCCCTGTAACATTCGCTAACTTCCCCTCATGACCGAGTTCTGCATATTGGTCGCTGAAAGATTGCAGAATGCCTTGTAGGGCCGTCTCTTCCCAGGAGGTTGTAACTCTGGCAAGGAAATCCCTAGCAGAGTTAGGAGAATGCTCCGTGAATTCCTCGGTAAGCGAAGTGCCGTATATACCGACTGCAGAGCCTTGTACAATGACTCTCGGAGCCTCATTTCCTAGCATATTGATCCAGCGCCCCAGAGCCTGGGTTGTTTGCAAGCGTGAATCCATGATCTGCTGCTTCGCTCTCCGGGTCCAGCGCTGACTAATTGTCGCGCCAGCCAGATTAACGAGGCCATCTAGCCCCCGAAGCAGGAGCGGGTCCTGATTTATATCGTTCCACGTATAGTAGGATAACTGCCGCGAAGTGGATTCGTTGCGAGGAGCTTGTTGATGCGAATTACGACGGGTGACGATTATGATCTCATGCCCTTTGCTAAGCCAATATTCGGTCAGAGCGCTGCCAATAAATCCACTTCCGCCAAGGATTGCATATCTCAACTAACTTCCTCCTTTTCTATAAATAATGAAAACAGCATCCCGGTAAGCTCGATGCATAGCTAAGGGGTGCTGTAATTTGAATTCTCTATAGACATTATTTATTCATTAAATGTTGATAGGGCTTATAATCAATTTGATTCTTCTCCAGAAAAGTAATGAGAAACTTATTGTCTCGCTTCGGCGTCGCAGAAATATAGCCTTTGATGCAATGCTCCTGCGTAACGGCATTGGCATGCTCTTCCAAGGCAATTCTACCGATTTCCGCAGCGATGGAATGCTTGGCGATGTCGCGGAACGGGCCTGGAACTGGTTGAACCAGCATATCCAGGAAGGCCTTGCTGTCTTCATTCCATAGATGGCGGCTCGTCTCCACCCAATGGTTCTGCCAGTCCAGCTTGGACTTGCCGTCTGCCTTAGGCAGTACTTTCAGGAACTTGCGGAACATGAAAAATCCGCCGATGCACATCATTCCTAGCAATATGAATCCCCATAGCGCGATAGAATTCATGAACCAGCGATTGGGCTGGGTTGCTGCGAGAAATAGAAACGATGTATGTACCATTTGAATGATCACCTCATTTTGCAATATATTCTTTCATTTAGCATATTATTGCATTACTTTCAGATAGGTATCTCCAACAGCGGGAGCTTTCTTCCTTCAAAAACAGTTGATTCGATTTCTCCAATTCGTCTTGCTCCCATCGCCAGATAAAAATCCTCCGCATATGGATCGCTATGGATTAAAATGGAGTGCGCGTTTAGTCCTTTTGCGACCTCGAGCATATGCTGCCATAGCTGTCTTCCGTATCCTTTTCCTATCTCATTTGGATCAATAAATAAATTACTTAACAAACAGGAATCGTCTTCGATCTCCAGCCCTACAAAACCCTTGATGACCTTCTCATCCTCCAGAACAAAAATAATAGAAGCTAAGATATCCTCAGGCAAGATGGTTAAATCCTCGCGACAGGCTTCCATAAAGGCTTCGCTGTAACCCCAGTAGGCCTTTGAACGAAATGAAAGCTCGCTTAAATAACCTGCTTCATCGATCGTCGCTTTACGTATGTTCATAGGTAAGCTCCTTGCTATACAAACGACTTGATATGATAAAACTAATAAATTTCGCTGAAGAATTGTCTATTTTGTCACCAATTTATGTTTGTCTTGACATGAAGTATAACTTATTTTCCAATTTTTTTCGAGAGCGTAGCTCCTTTTTCGTAGTGTATTATACAAGAACATTTTTCTTCAATCCGTTAACTAGAGATTGACAGAATGCCGAGCCTTCACGGTTACTTTCCCGAAATACCGATCCATAAATGCCTCAAACAGTGCTGTCCGCAGAAACGATCATTCATGACTGCTGATGGCAGCATCGTTGCGAATGCCGATATCGCGCAAATAGATCGCGCCTTTGTCTGTCTTATCGAATATGAAGCTGATTCGGCTGAGCTGTTCGGGCTGGAAGGCCGGATTCGCTTGTTGGAAGTCGGCAAGCTGGAAGGCAAAGTTTTGGAACACGGGCTCTTTTGTTGGCAACAGTGTTGTAAACGGCCATTTTACGATGTCGCCTTCGAGCATCGGCAGCAAACTGGCAACGCTGCTGAGCGGTATCGAAGCGATATTGCCGTTCTTATCTGCCACCTGGACGGTCAAATCGATAAGTGCTCCCTGCATGTCCGTCAGTTTCTTATCGTCGCAGTCGGCCATGGCGAAGACGATGGAACTGCCCGGTTTAGCGGTAATCCCGGTGTCAGGTAAAACCACCGTATAGCTAGGGAGATCGACGGCCGCTCTGCGATCCCAGCCAAGTTGAACTGCGCTGTACAAGTCAGTAGCATATTTCGTCTTGACTTTTTCTTCCTTCCATTCCTTCAATGCTTTTCCAATGAGTCGTCCGCCGTTAATTGTCGTCGTAGATAGATCGATATCCTCATCAAAGCTGCTGATAAGCGTTGTGTCGGCATCCCAATAGTTGCTGATGTACATCGTGTCTGGAAGCCATTCCTTGGCATAACCAAGGTCTTTAAAGACGCTGCGGTACTGCTCTTGCTCTTGCAGCGTGGCATCCAGAAAGGAAGAGATGAGTACCTTTGCCACCCGCAATTGATCCTCCTGGGGCAGAAGCTGGGCTGTATTATAGAACTTGTTGCCAAAACCGATACTGTCCACTCTTCCCCATTCGGTATTAAACTGTCCATGATTTGCTCCATAAACATAGACTGATGCCTTATAGTGATGATTTTTATCTGAAAAGCCGATTCGGCTGTATTGGCTTGCGCCAGCAAATGAGATGACGTCCATATCGTGTGAGCCATGAATCGCCAGGTAGCTGACATCCTTTAAGGGGATCGGCTGACCGGATGGCTTGTATTGGCCGTCGGTACCGGCAATGGAAATAATGGAGCGAATGCCAAAGTTATAATCGAATGTTATATTGCCATGCTCGGGAGCTGCCGGCAGCTTGTTATAGGCTGCTGCTACAGCTACTGCCTCACCACCTCGGGAGTGGCCAATCAGCGATATTCGGCTCATATCCGCTTTGTTGAAGAACGGATTTCCCTTCGTGCTGTTCCATTCTTCCCATACCTTTAGATGCTCCAGGATGAGCCAGCCGCGAGCTGGATTTTCATTTTTCAGTGCACTCAGCATGAACAAGTCGTTATAGGGTGAAGTATTTAGGAAGTTCTCATCGATGGAAACAAAAATATAGCCTTTGCTGGCAAGCAGATTGCCCAAATAAGCATACCCCGGATCGGAATAATCGGTAGCGAGATGGTTGCCATGAACAGCGATGACTAATGGAAATGGGCCATCGCCCTCGGGGTACCAGACCAGCCCGTTAAGCGCCATCTTATCTGGCCCGAATCTGAAAGTTTTCGTGCGGATTGTGGACCAACTTTCCACAAATGCCGATCCGTCCACCTGATTGGTTATTAATGAATCCTCGGCATTAAATTCCTTGCGGTAGCTGTCTGCACTCCCGTATGTCAATGTTTTGACGTGATAAGAACCTGGTTCGCCCGGGTTTGCCATTAACGCGGGATAACGTTCGGCGGTCTTGATGGCTTGCAGCCGGTATGGCTTCGGCAAATCGCTATTTCCGCGGTCCAGCAGCCAATAGCCGCCCAAGAGAATATAGGCAAGTACAGCCCCCGCCGCTATGCCGGTGAGAAGCTTGGATATCTTTTTTGCCTCGCGATATCTGCCGGTGATCCAGCGGTACATCCACATCCCCAGTAAGGAGAAGGACATGATGATGGATAAAGAGGTAATAATAAACATTAACTGCAAAGGGCCGATAAAGCTGATAACCAATAGGCAGAATGAAGCGAGTACAAGCCAAATGTAACGGGTGGGCATTTTCTTTGTCCAATGAAGCAGCAGGGCAATGATGCCAGTCAGCAATATAATCGCGAGCAGGAACAAGATAATCCCGGCGAGGTAAGGGATGGCTCCCCGTGCTCCAATCATGGTGTAACCTTGCGCAAGATAGAGGCCCAGAGCTGTAGCCCCCAGCGCAAGTGATGCCCCTTTCCATCCGGGGGAAAGCGGTGCCGGTCGTTTCAGGAAACGGGCGACATGCGTTAATCTGGATCTGGGCTTTTTCTTTTCTTGAATTACTGGATTTGCCATAGAAACTCCTCTTTCTTTTTGA
Organism: Paenibacillus lutimineralis; assembly: GCF_003991425.1. Classification (NCBI taxonomy): domain Bacteria; kingdom Bacillati; phylum Bacillota; class Bacilli; order Caryophanales; family Paenibacillaceae; genus Paenibacillus; species Paenibacillus lutimineralis. The sequence goes on along the minus strand of NZ_CP034346.1, from coordinate 4,927,913 downwards.
TCTATAAATGGTTGGAAGATGTTACGGGGTTAAGTATAAATTATCATTCTGTCTCTGAATTTGCACGATTCTTAAATTAACCTTACAAGGCAGGATATTGGACGGGAAGCAAGAACAATGACGTGCGGAGGGGGAATTTCGATGCGTAAAACGATACTGCTCATGGACGATGATCCAGATATTATAGAACTGCTCAAGCTCTTTTAAGAAAAAGATTACGACGTACTCGAAGCAAATAACGGTATAGAAGCTACCTAGCATTTCTCGATACATTCGATAGATTTAGCCGTTATTGATATTATGATGACGGAGCTCGACGGCTATCAGGACTTGGTCTGACGATTGCCAGGCATATTACAGAAATACACGATGGACGGCTCACGTTGGAGACGGGCGAGGGGGAGGGGATCACCCGATTCGAATTGACGTTGTCGAAGAAGGTGACATTATAGTGATTATTTCTGTATTTTGTCCGTACGACTTTATTTATTTGCGCAATCAAGCTAAAATAAGGGAAGTTTAGCGGTTTACTGCCTAAAAGGGGGAATTTTAATGCTGAAAATAGGTTCACATGTGTCGTTCTCAGATAAAGGTCTATTAAGTGCAACAGGGGAAGCTGTGTCCTATGGCTCAAGCTCATTCATGATATATACCGGTGCTCCACAGAATACGCGGCGCAAACCGATGGATGCGATGTATTTGCCGGAAGGCAAAGAAGCGATGAAGGCGGCAGGGATTGAGGAGATCGTCGTACATGCGCCATACATTATTAATCTAGGTTCCTATAAATCCAATACGTATCAGTTGGCTGTCGATTTCTTACAGGAAGAAATTCGCCGTACTCATGCGATCGGGGTGCGTAATATCGTACTTCATCCCGGCGCGTTTACGGACAAGGATGCCGAATACGGTGTAGCGCGGATCGCGGAAGGCTTGAATGAAGTGTTAAATGGAACGGACGAGACTGAAGTGAATATCGCTCTGGAGACCATGGCTGGCAAGGGAACCGAGGTTGGACGCAGCTTCGAAGAGATTGCAGCGATTATCGATAAGGTCGAGCATAATGAACGGCTGACCATCTGCCTCGATACTTGCCATATTCACGATGCAGGCTATGACATTGTCAATGACCTTGATGGTGTACTACAGAAATTCGATCAGACAATTGGTCTTGATCGTATCGCAATTGTACACATTAACGATAGCAAAAATCCGGTTGGCGCCGGCAAGGACCGTCATACGCCTATCGGTACAGGCTGGATCGGCTTTGAAGCGATCCATCGTGTTGTTCATCATGAGGCACTGCAGGGCAGGCCTTTCATTCTGGAGACGCCTTGGGTAGGTAAGGATGCCAAGACTCAGCGTCCAATGTATGAAGTGGAAATCGCCTTGCTGCGCGGGGACGTGGAGCAGCGCTTCGGTGCGGATTTCCTTGCCGATGTGGCAGGGCTGCATGACTTCTTCAACAAGCAGGATGTTCATTATCGTTCCTTCGTTCTCGACACTTGGAATTTGTTGAAGAATGATGCGAAGGCGAAGAAGGCGGATCCTCGCGAACCGCTGGAGCGTTTGTACGATATGGTGATTGCCGCGAATGTGTTCCCGGATTATTCGGAAGAGCAAATCAATCATCGCTTGATCGCTTGGCTCGCGGGAAGAAACTAAACGCGATCAAAAGCGGATATTTTTGAACGACCTCTATTAGGTTTCAACATAGAATACTAGTGCGCCAGGGGGATATGAGAAATCAATGGATAAACATGCAAAAATAAGTGGACAAGTCAAACCGTATGAGCACCATCGGGCTCGAATGCTGATCTCTTGCCCGGATGGCCCTGGGATTGTGGCAACAGTATCCCGCTTTCTGTATGAGCATGGAGCGAATATCGTGCAATCAGACCAGTATACGATGGATCCAGAAGGCGGAATGTTCTTCATGCGGATCGAGTTCGATCTGGATCAGCTTGAGGACCGCATAGACAGCTTGAAGCGGGATTTTGCCGAGATTGCTGATAAGTTCCAGATGGAGTGGAATATTTTCCAACTGAGCCATAAGAAGAAGCTGGCTATCTTCGTATCCAAGGAAGATCATTGCCTTGTGGAATTGCTGTGGCAGTGGCAAGCCGGTGATCTGGATGCGGATATCTCTATGGTCGTTAGCAACCATCCGGATATGAAAGAATATGTGGAATCCTTCGGAATCCCTTATTATCACATTCCGGTTACCCCGGATACGAAGCGCGAAGCGGAGCAGAAGCAGTTAGAGATTGTGAACGGGAAGGTGGACTTAATCGTCTTGGCCAGATATATGCAGATCGTATCGCCGGCCCTGATTCAGCCTTACCGTAACCGGATTATCAATATCCATCACTCCTTCCTTCCAGCCTTCGTGGGTGGGAAGCCTTATGCCCAGGCTTATGATCGTGGCGTTAAGATCATCGGGGCGACGGCTCACTATGTGACCGAAGAATTGGACGGTGGACCTATCATTGAGCAGGACGTACAGCGCGTCAGCCACCGCGATGATGTGGCGGAACTGAAGCGAATCGGACGCACCATCGAACGTGTCGTACTGGCTAGAGCTGTAAAATGGCATATCGAGGATCGTATTCTGGTTCATCAGAACAAAACAGTTGTATTCAATTAATTTTTTTCTATAACAATCGCCATGGCAACCTTATCGACTTGCATGGCGGTTGTTTTTTTGAGAAGAAGAGAGGTTTATATTTCCTGCTAAGGTTGTTAAGTAACTTTATGTTTTGGCATCGCGTTAATATATTGAATGGTCATGGATAGAAAGATGATTTGAAGGTTGAGAGGGGAGAATCATTTGTATATTTCGGTGAAGCGTGGAATGTACGCGCTAATCATATGTCTGCTCGTCATTGCCGCTGTTGTCGGGGGGAGTACGCAGCCAGTTTATGCAGCAGGTCCGAGTATTAGCGTAGAGAGTGAAGTTGGCTATCACGGAAGCTATAAAATGAACAAATGGGCGCCTTTGACGATTACTTTAAAAAGTGATGAAGATATTAGCGGGGAAGTTGTCGTCCAGGTCGAGGTTCCCTATTCAGGCAGCAGCCAGTCTTATGTGAAGAAGGTTGATCTACCAGCAGGAACTGCCAAGCAGATCACTTTTGGCATTATAGGCAACACATTTAACAAGAATAACAGTTCTATTCGCTTCTATAAGGATTCGGCAGAATCAGGAAAAAATATAGCTTTTACCTCTGGACAAGCCTATCTGCAATCGAATCAGAGAAACGGAGCATTTATTGGGCAACTTGCTACCGATCCGGACAGCCTGAATTTCATGAAATTGTTGAACAATCAAAATAGCCCGATTAACGTTCTCGTATTAGCTTCGGAGCAAATATCTGAGGATGCAGCTATGCTGTCTTCTTTTGATGTTCTGTTTCTTAACAATTTTGCCTCCGATACGATGGAGGAAGGGAAGAAGCAGGCTATTTCAACCTGGGTGCATCAGGGCGGAACCCTTGTATTAGCGGGCGGGCCAAGCTATCCGAAGACGGTCAAAGGTCTAGAAGCTTTGTCGCCAGTTGAATATACAGGAACCAAGGAAGCCAGCTCACTGCCTGGGATGGAGAAGCTTGCGAACAAGGAGTTGAAGCTGGATCACGCAATTTCTATATCAACGGCGCAGTTGAAGGATGGAGCGGACAGTGTCGTTAACGTTCAGGACCAGCCGTTAATTGCTTCCTGGCCGCTGGGCAAAGGAAAGGTGATCTATGCCGCTTATGATCTGGCAGCTGAGCCAGTTCACAGCTGGAGCGGTCATGCTGATTTTTGGAATAGTCTGCTCCAGAGCAAAGTGTCCGGTTCAATTATGGATAGGAACAACGGTACCCAAGGAATGAAAATTAGTCTGGATAATTATCTGAACTATTTTCCATCGCTTGCTCTACCGCCTTTCTCTCTCTTCTTCTGGTTGTTGATCGGTTATGCTGTGCTCGTTGCCCCGGTGCTCTATTATGTACTTAAAAGATTTGATCGGCGCGAGTGGGCTTGGTTCCTGATTCCACTGATTGCTATTATTACTAGCATAAGCATCTATGTGACAGGTACTTCTGGGAAATCCTCTCTGCAGGCTCATACGCTGAATGTCGTGGAGCTGGATGGTCAAGGGCAAGGCACGCAATTGACAGCCTCGGCTTTGTTCGTTCCCCGCGGCGGGAATTACGAGTTTGAAATTCCAGGGGCAACTCACGTAACGAGTAAAAGAGAGGACGGTTATATTTCTGGAGGAGGAGAGGAAGGAATCAGCCGTCAAATGATCCGTGAACAGGATGGCAACACGTCAGTCCATCTCAAGGATATGACCCACCGCTCGATGGCAAAGCTGTGGATTGAGCAGCAGACAGGAAGCTTTGGCTCGCTGGAGATTGAGGTTGCACTGGATGCAAAAGGAGTCCCGCAAGGGACTGTAACCAACCGCTTGAATCGTAATCTTAGTGATGCGGCGTTAATTTTGGGCGGAAATATTTTCGTCTTAGGGGAGCTTGCAAAGGATCAAACGGTGCAGATTCCGGCGAATTATACCTCTAGCACATATGGCAGCTACAGTTCGATATTGTTCCCTTACCCTAGCGGTCCATCGGATGAGAAGAATAGAGAACGTGGCATGATGAACAGCTTATTTGAGCAGAACATCGGCTTAATGAGCAATATTTTGATCGCGTGGAGCAAGGATTCATTTGGCGGATATACCGTGAATGGGAAAAACCCCGCTGCAGACCAGCTTAACATGTGGGTGCAGCCTGTGACAGTGCAGTTCAAGCCATCCAAGGCGAATGAAATCGATGTGCCATATGGCTATATCCCTGCTCAAATCACAAGTGTATCCACGACGGGCTGGGGGACGGACTACGGCTCAGACAGAGTGAATATGGATAAGGGTGAAATGCAGTTCGAATTTGCTCTGCCGATGTCGGACAAGATCGATTACACTTCACTGAAGCTGCAGCAAAATGATCCTGGCCAGCGAACGAAGACAATGATCTGGAATTTCACTGAAGCCAAGTGGGAAGATCTGACTTGGAACAATGGAGAAGCACAAGTATCCGAGCCCGTCTCCAATTATGTACTGAACGGCGCAGTGGTTAGGATCGCTGTGAATGCTGATGAGTGGGCCAGCTTTGACATTCCGAAGATCTCGTTGAAAGGCCAGGTGAGCCCATGATCGAAATTAATAATTTGACGAAGGAATATGGAAGCTTCCATGCTTTGGAATCTGTCAATATAAATATTGATAAGGGGACTGTATTCGGTTTTGTTGGCCCTAACGGGGCTGGCAAGACGACCACGATGTCCATTCTGGCTACGCTGCTGCTCCCCACTTCAGGGACAGCCAAGGTAGGCGGCTATGACGTTGTCCAGCATCCGCATGAAGTACGTAAAAGAATTGGGTATATGCCAGATTTCTTCGGTGTATATGACCAGTTTAAAACGACAGAGTATCTGCATTTTTATGGTGCCAGTTATGGTATTCCGAGAGGGGAGCGGGATAAGCTCATTCCGCAGCTTCTGGAACTGGTGAATCTGAGCGATAAGAAGGATAGCTATGTGGACAGCTTGTCCCGGGGGATGAAGCAACGCCTCTGCCTGGCACGCTGTCTCGTGCATGATCCCGAGGTGCTGATTCTCGATGAACCGGCCTCTGGGCTTGATCCTCGGGCGCGCATCGAGATGCGGGAGATCATTAAGGAATTGAAGCTGATGGGCAAGACGATCATCATTTCTTCACATATTTTGCCGGAACTGGCGGAGATGGTCGATGAGATTGGTGTGATCGAGCATGGCAGGATGGTTGCCCAAGGGAAGGTCGCCGAGATCCAGAATCGCTTAAGAGTCAAAAGAGTTCTTCATATCCGCACGCTGGGTCAAGCGGACAATCTAGGCAGTTGGCTGCGGGATGAGGCTTATGTCAGTCAGGTGTTCGTTGATGCGACTGGTGTTCATATCCATTTCAATGGCGGTGATCTGGAGCAGTCCGAGCTGCTAGCCAGAATGGTCTCAGCCGGCTTCAAGCTTATCTCCTTCAATGAGGCGCAGACGAATCTTGAAGATGTATTCTTGGAGATTACGAAAGGGGGAAGCGGCGAATGAATTGGCGAAGCATATTGATTAATCCCGTGCTGGACAAAGAATTTCGGCTCAGAATGAGGACTCCTCGCTCGGCGATTTCATTGCTTGCTTATGTGCTGGTGATGGGGCTGATTGCGATGGGCATCATCTATGTGTCAACATCCGGCGGAATGGGCAGGTCAGGCAGCTTTGATCCTATGGTTAGCCGGATCATCTTCTATGCGCTGAGCTTCGCTCAGTTGATCATGATTGCGTTCATGACACCGGCGTTAACGGCAGGCGTAATTAGTGGAGAGCGTGAGAAGCAGACGCTTAGTATGCTGCTAACGACACAGCAGAGCTCAGCAACGATTATACTGAGCAAATTGCTGTCATCGCTCAGCTTCATGACCCTGTTAATTGTGGCGACTATGCCGGTATATTGCATTGTTTTCATATATGGTGGAGTATCGCCAAAGCAGCTTGTAGTTGTTTTTCTATTCTATTTGTTCATTATGCTGCTGCTAGGCTCCATCGGTATTTTCTTCTCTACCTTGTTCAAACGGACAATCATTGCAGTCATTGTGACCTACGGTGTTGGCTTAGTGATTTTTCTGGGTACCGGACTCATCTATCTGTTCGCCATGGCCATGACGCAAGTGAATTATAATTCTATAAACCCACCGGAGTTTTCCTGGATCGGTTATATTCTTGGATTAAATCCAGGTGGAGCGCTGATCAGTATTTTTGAACCCTCTTTCTCCAAGACAGCCTTCATTTCCCGCGGAGGTAATATGGGGACGAGTGCACCGATTGAGCTGTGGCTGGAATTTATAATCGTCTACAGCGTAGTTATCGTGTTGATGTTGTGGCTAGCCATCCGCTATATCCGTCCAGTTAGACGGCGCAGCAAGGACTTCGATATGATGGAACAAAACTTCCCGAGTGAAGATAGTGGCAATGAAGGGAAAATAGAGCCTCAACAATAGGAGAAGTCTTGAAGAGTATTGGATAAAAAAATAGCATTGTTCAGATTCATAATATTGCGTATTCAAAAAGTTCAAATTTCAGCACCGAGAAGGTTGGATGAAGCTAGGGCCTGAGGAGCGGAGCGTACGTAGTTTGTACGTGAGCACCGGAGGGCCCGGGTGAATTCAAGATTCGATGTCGAATCGACTTTCAATGTTCCTTCGTGATCAAAGGGGGACTTTTTGAATTACCTCAAATGGAGAGGGGGATTGGCTTGGAGACGATATACCACCAGCTGGAGATCGTACGCCAGCGCCTGAAATGGCTGCGCGCATTAGATCAAGCAAGGATGGGTCTATTGATCGGCATTGCCTGTGCCTTGGTCTGTCTCATTGCCGGGCGGCTGTGGCCGATTGAAGCGATATGGGCGTATGCTGCGGCCTGCCTGCTGCTTGTACCAATTGTAGGTGGACTCTGGGGCTGGTTTGCTCATGTACCCAACAAATTGTCTGCCAAGACGATGGATCGCTTGAACCAACGCGGTGAAGCCGAGGACTTAATGGTTACAGCACTAGCGTTTGCGGAATCAGATAGCCAGCTGGCTAGGCAGCAGCGATTGCAGGCCGAGGAATATGGCGCAGCGTTTATTTCCAGGCTGAAGAGCAATCTTCCTCTCACACGTAAACCAAAATGGTGGATATTTGTAGGGTTAGGGTTTGCCGTAGCTGCTGCGTTTATTATAATGCCGAATCCGATGAATGACGTGATCGATAAGCATAAACAGGAGCGGCAATGGGTCAAAGCGCAGGTGAAAGAGGCGGATCAAATGATCGAGCAGCTTGAGAGTAAGTCATTGGACCCATTGGTCAAGCAGGCCCTTGATGAAGAGTTGCAGACATTGCGGCAGTCACTGAAGGAGAGCCGTGCTGGGGAGCAGTCTCTTGAAGCACTTGAGAATACGATGAAGAAATTGCAGGAGATGTCTGATCGGCTCGAGCTTCAACAGCAGGAGAGAAGCATATGGTTAGATAAATGGAAGGCAAATCCATCTACAGGAGAGCTTGCTAACGGATTGCAGCAGAATGACCAAGAGCAAGCAGGGAAAGAGATGGACAAGCTAAAGTCAGATCTGCCTAAGCTGTCACCAGCGGAGCAGAAGAAGCTGGCGGACGAGTTGCGGGGGCTATCCGCGGAAGCACCGCAGCATGATGAGGAAGCGAAACGGCTGGCTGAAGCACTAAGCAAAGCGGCTGCGGCGCTAGGCGAGGGCAATGCGCAAGAGGTGGAGCTGGCGATGGAGCAATTAAAGCAGCTAGTTCAAGAGAATGCTGGGGCTGCTGCATCCCGTGCCCAGCAGCTTGCGGAGGCCTCCGAGCTAGCTTCGGCCTTGGCCCAGCAAGGACTCGGTCTGGCTCAGGATATGTCTGCCTCTGGGATGGCGGTCGCTGATAGCTGGAGTATGGGTGGCCTTGCTGAGCAGTTAGCTTCTGCAGGAACTGGCAGTGCTGGTGGAGAGACTGGTTCAGACGGTTCTGCTGGCAGTGATTCAGCTTCGGCTGGCTCCTCCGGTTCCCAATCGGGAAGTGGATCTGGCGGAACTGGCCCCGCTCAAGGGAATGGTTCCTCCGCAGGCAGTGGTTCAAGCGGTGCGGGGACTGGGAGCGGGAATGGCAATGGTGCAGGAAGCGGAAGCGGGACTGGCAGCGGTGGAAACGGAGCTGGTAGTGGAGGCTCTGGAGCAGGGCTAGGTAGTGGAGGTCGCAATCTGATCACCGTGCCCCGCGATTATAAAGGCAGTGGAAATGTTCAGAACGATGGAGGTCCGACTACAGGCGGTCAGGTGCAAAAAGGTGGGAAATCGCCCGTTTTTGACGGAACTAGCCGCCCATATGATGAGGTATATAGTGATTACGCCTCTGAGGCCAAGCGCTCGCTGGAGCGGAGTGAATTGCCGCAGAGCATGCAGGGACTTGTAGAGCGTTATTTCATGGAGATAGATCCGGGCAGTTAAATGAGTGAGAGGGAGGAATAAATCATGCCGGATACGAAGGAGCAGGCTACGGTCTGGAGAGAGACGATCTCTACTATAAGGGAGGAAATCGGCAAGGTGATTGTCGGTCAGGAGGAGGTCGTCGAACAACTGCTGTGGTGTATTTTTGCCGGGGGACATGCCCTGCTGGAGGGGATTCCTGGGCTTGGAAAGACGATGCTCGTCCGTACGATCGCGGATACGCTAGAATTGTCCTTCTCACGAATCCAATTTACGCCGGATTTAATGCCGAGCGATATTACCGGAACGAATGTCATTCGCTTCGGCCCGCAGGGGACGAATGAGATGGTGTTCCAGTCGGGGCCGGTGTTCAGCCAGATTGTGCTCGCGGATGAGATTAACCGGGCTACTCCAAAGACGCAGAGCGCCATGCTTGAGGCGATGCAGGAGCAGACGGTTACCGTCAGCGGAGAGACCCGGCGTCTGCCGCAGCCCTTCTTCGTGCTGGCAACGCAAAATCCGTTGGAGAACGAAGGGACGTATCCGTTGCCTGAGGCTCAGCTTGATCGCTTCATGTTGAAGATCAATGTCAATTATCCTACGCCGGATGAGTTGAAGCAGATTGTGCACAGAACGACAGCGGCGGAGCAGCCGCATGTGGTTCGTCAGGCGACCGCGGAGCAATTGCTGGAGATCCGGCAGGCCACCAAAGAAATTCTGTTAGCCGATGAAGTGCTGGACTATGGAATCTCTCTATTGATGATGACCCATCCCCAGGAAGCATCAGCTCCGGAGTCGGTCCGTAAATACGTTAGCTTCGGTTCGGGTCCACGCGGAATTCAGTCCATGGTCGCGATCGCTAAGGTAAGAGCGCTCTGCAAGGGACGCTGGCATGTCTCGACGGGAGATCTGGCTGCAGTTGCTGTTCCAACCCTGCGCCATCGCTTATTCTTGAATTTCGAAGGCCAGGCGATGGGCATATCGACCGATACACTGATTGAAGAGATTATCGCGAAGCTGGAGAGTTCACGATGACAGCCCCTTTACTACCTCCGGCTCTATTGCCGCGACTGGAAAGGCTGTCGCTGATGTCCGGTAGACGAGTCCGGGGGACAGCACAGGGCAAACGCCGTTCCGGCAGCTTCGGGGCGTCGCTGGAGTTCGCCGATTATAGGCAATATTCTCCCGGCGACGATATCCGCCGCTTCGATTGGAGCGTCTACTCCCGGACGGGACGTCCATTCGTAAGGCAATATTGGGATGAGCAGGAGCTTCCCATCAGCCTGTATCTAGACGTGTCCGCCTCAATGGATTACCGCGGAGCAGGAGGAGCTACGACATCTGGACAGGCTGCGGGATTGCATCGTGAAACGTCGACAGCTGAGGGTTCGACGAATGGGAGTTCGCTCGGCGGGATCGTCTCGCAAGAACGAGGCGTTAGTGGAGATTCGAAGCTGTACTATGCCAAGCAGTTGGCAGCCGCTGTCGGTTATATTGCCTTGGCTGGCTCAGACCGGGTGCAGGCCTATCTATTCAACTCCAAGGTGGAAGCCTCGCTTCCTCCGTTGCGCAGCAAGGCAGCAGCGGTGAAGTTGTTTTCATTTATACAGTCGGTGAATGCAGGCGGGGCGGGAAATATGGCTTCGGCGCTGGGCAGCGCGCAGTTCATGCCCCGGCAGCCAGGAATGGCCTGGATTTTCTCGGATCTATGGCTGGAGGGTGGACTTGAGGAGCTGAGGCAGAGCTTGGAAATGTTGCAGGCGGCAAGACAAGAGATCATACTGGTTCATATCCTTTCCAGAGAAGAACTTAATCCACGACTCAGCGGGGACCTGCGCCTGATCGATATTGAGCTAGGGACAGGCAAAGAAGTTGCTATCACCGGCAAGGTACTCGAGAAATATATGGCGGCCCTGGAGCGGTATACAGAAGGAATCTCCCGTTACTGCTATGAACGTGGAATCCGTTATGTCATGGCCCCATGCGACGAGCCTTTGGAGACGGGAATTTTTGAAACGCTGCGCAAGACGGGGGCTATTGGGGTCTAGGAGTGTTCGTTTGCTGTGGAGCGGAAATACATGCAAAAATACATCTTTTTTGCGGTGAGATCCCCTTGAAGAGAAAAATACCTGCAAAAGTGCAGCTTTTCTTTACGATTTGACCTGATTCTCGGAAAACGAGGACAAAAGCTTGCAGTTTTGCCTCTTTTTCTTAAAAAGAGTGGATTTGGCGGATGAAAAGATGCAGATTTGCAGTTTTTTTAATCCGTCAAGTTAGCTTTGTGGGTGAAAAAAGCGGACTTGTTGAACTACCTTAAGGAGGGGAGAAGCATGGGGATAGCGCTGTGGTCCGGCCTATGGTTCGGTTTGGCCATTCCGGTCATTCTGCTCATGTATCTGTTCAAGCGAAAATACATAGATACGACGGTATCGAGCCACCTGCTATGGAATCATGTTCTCCGCAACATTGAGGCGAACCGTCCTTGGCAGAAGCTGCAGAACCGTCTGCTGCTGTGGCTGCAGTTGCTTGCGGCTGCACTGCTCGTATTTGCGCTTATGGCACCATATTTATGGGTCCAGGGCGGCAGTAAACATACGATAGTGATTATTGATGCCTCGGCGAGCATGAGTACGATCTGGGACGAGCATGCGGAGCAGGGGGCCGATCGGGCCGGCGATACGGGTGCCGAGAGTGGTAAGCTTGGTCGGGAAGCAGGGAGTCCGGGCACGCAGACCGGGAGTGAACTCGTTCAACAGCAAGCTGGAAAGACCATGACGACCGGCTTGGCTGGAAAAGACGTAAGGCAGATCGGAACGATTAGCCGAATGGAGCGGCTAAAAGGTGAGCTAAGCGAGTTTACCGCTTCTCTGAGCAAGAAGAGCGAGTTGACGCTGCTTAAATTAGGCAGTAAGCCGGAGGTGCTTCTGTCGCGGGAGAGTGATCGCGGCAAATGGAAGCAAGCGATATCGGCGTTAGCTGTGGACTATGGGGTATCCGCGTATCGTGAGACGCTGTCCCTGGCTGCGGCCATGACGAAGGATGATCCGGAGGCGCAGGTCGTTATTTTTACCGATGGGCGTTGGATGGAGCGGTCTGACGATATTCTATTCGATGTTCCTGTCAGTATTATGACGATTGGAGATGCGAAGTCCGGTAATGCTGCCATTGAACAGTTCGGGGTACGAAGTAAGGAGACTTCAGGGACGGTAGATGGGGTTGGCATCGTTCGCAATGATGGAAGCGATGACCTTGAGGCCAAATTGGATCTATACGGGGACGACAGGCTATTGGCTTCACGACAAGTTGTGATTAGCGCGGGACAAGCTGTCACGGAATCATTTGCCGAGCTACCTGCGGCGCAGGTTTATCGGCTTGCGCTGAGTCCAGGAGATCCTTATCTATTGGATAATGAGGCCTATGCATTTCAGGAACAGCATGCCGCTCCTAATGTGCTGTTAGTCTCTCGTGGCAATCTATTCCTGGAAAAAGCGCTGCAGCTCGCCGGAGCGAGCGTAATCCGTATGACTCCTGCTGAAGAGGACGGAGATGGAGCGGTGACAGAGCCCAAGCTTCCGGAGCAAACGCCGGATATCATTGTTGCTGATGGCATTATGCCGAATTACATGCAGCAAGGAGCTTGGGCGGAACTGGTATCCCGTACTCCGCTTTGGACCATCGGAGGAACGGGCGACAAGCTCCAATTATCAAGCGGAGAACTGAAATTAGAGGATCATCCTCTGACCCGTTATTTTTCGTTAAAGGATTCACCAACAGGCTTCCTTCATCAAGCGCAGGTACCTGAATGGGCCAAGACAATTATGAAAATCGACGGATTGCCGGCGATCTATGCAGGAAGCGAAGCTGGTACGGCTAGACTCGGATTTCTGTTTGCACTTGAGGATAGTGATCTACCTTTGCGTCCCGAATTTCCGATACTGGTGCATAATGCGGTGGAGTGGCTGCAATCTGGAAGGGCGACTGGCCTTGGTAGGGCTATGGTTGAAGCTAAGGTCGCCATTCCAGTGAGTGCCGATGCCAAGCAGGGGGGATGGACTCCGGTCAGCGGGTATGCGCTGTTAAGCAAAGCTGCTGATATTCTAGCAGAAGTACAGGACGGAAGCATATTGGCTGAGCAGACAGCACCGGCGATTCCTGGGTTGTGGCGGTTCATGCAGCGAGATGTGGATGGGAATGAGTTGGCCAGTTACTATTTACAGACGACGGCCAGTCCGCTGGAATCGTCCACTCAAATAGTGTGGCCATTGCAGCCGGCTGCTGCAGCGCAGGGCGGCGAGCAGATGGAACAGTCTGGAACTGAAGTAGCTGACGGTGCAGGGAATAGCACAGCAGTACAGGAAAGCGAGTCCGGGCAGACAGCTAGGGCGGGAGAAGGGCACGGAGATTTTTCGAGCAGGCACTCGCTTGCTTTCCTGATCGCGCTGCTCGCTTTTATCGTTATTTTTGCCGAATGGGGGGTGTATCAGCGTGGGCGTTCAATTTGAGCATCCCTTGTTCTTATTGTTATTAATCGCGGTTGCTGTCTTTGCTGTTTATGCCTTCCGCAGTGACTTCCGCTTAAGCGGAGCGAGGAGAAAGTGGGCGATCGGCCTCAGAATCACGATAGCGATACTGCTTGTCCTAGTGATGTCAGGCTTCCATACATTCAGAATGGTGTACGACAAGGAAATGGTGTTTGTCGTCGACCGTTCGGCAAGTATGCCGGAGGGTGAGCCAGCATTGGGGTGGATGAATGAAGCGGTTCAGGACAAAAATCCCCGTGACAACCTGGGCATCGTCGGGTCGGGGCTTGATGCCGTCGTGGAGAAGAGTCTTGATACTTCCTGGTCGGCAAATCCTGGCTCGAAAGCGGCGATAAACCCGCAATTTACAAATCTCGAAAAGGGGCTTCAATTAGCAGGCAGCTTGTTCAGTGGGCATGGGGGCGGACGGATCGTTCTCATTTCAGATGGGGAAGAGAATGTAGGCGATGTACACTCCGCTGCTCTGTTGTTGCGGGAACGTGGAGTTACGCTTGATGTACTGCCGAGTGAGCGTAAGCCGGTTCAGGATGTGGCGATAGAGTCCCTCAAGATGCCGGACAAGCTGTATCAGGCTGAGTCGTTCAGCTTCGAGGTTACAGTGCAGAGCACTTTTGCCGGAGAAGGGGAGCTGAGGCTCTATGAAGATAATGAGGAGATTGGCCGTACTAAGCTGACGCTGGAGCGCGGAGAGAACCGTGTGGCTTTGCAGGGCCTGGCTCGAAAAACCGGGATGCATCGCTATCGGGCCGAGGTGTTCGCCTCTGGTGACGAGCAGGCGGCGAACAATGTGTCCTACGCTTTTACGAGAGTAACAGGGAGCCCTAAGGTGCTGATCGTAGAAGGAGAAGCGAGTACGAGCACCAATTTGGAAAATTCGCTGAAATCCAGCTTGATCAACTATGAGGTCACTGCCCCCGGGATGCTGCCGCTGGAGCTAGCGAAGTATGCTGGATATGACAGTATAATTTTCAATAATGTATCCGGTGAGCAGGTTGGTGGCAAGCAGATGGAGCTGATTGAACAAGCGGTACGTTCTTACGGCATCGGATTCGTGATGATCGGCGGAGAAGACAGTTTTGGAATGGGCGGTTATTTTAAGACGCCGATTGAGAAGCTGCTGCCAGTATCGATGGAGCTGGAGGGCAAGCGGGAGGTTCCATCGCTCGGTCTGATTCTGGTGATTGACCGTTCCGGAAGCATGGAAGGAGATAAGCTCAAGCTGGCCAAGGAATCGGCGATGCGCACGGTTGAGCTGCTCAGGGCGAAGGATACCGTGGGCGTAGTGGCATTTGATGATCATCCCTGGTGGGTAGTTGAGCCACAGGTTCTCAGCGATAAAGAATATGTTCTGTCTCAGATCAATAGCATTCCGAGCGCTGGTGGTACGGATATTTATCCTGCGGTTGCTGATGCGACGAAGAAGATGCTTGATGTCGAGGCACAGCGTAAGCATATTATTCTTCTAACAGACGGCCAATCGGCAGGTAGTTCCGGTTACAACGATCTGCTGAACACGATGCTAGAGGAGAAAATTACGATGTCCACCGTGGCTGTCGGCGAAGACGCGGATGTGCGGCTGCTGGAGTCGCTGGCAGAGGGGGCCAAGGGGCGCTACTATTATGTTCAGGATGCAACGACACTGCCGGCCATCTTTAGCCGTGAGGCAGCGATGATATCCAGAACGTATGTGGTGAACAAACCGTTCGTTCCTGCGTTAGTACAGCCTGGTGATTGGCAGTCTTTGTTCGCTGACGGGCTTCCGCAGATTTATGGTTATGTGGCCGCTACACCAAAAATAACAGCGCAGACGGTTCTGTCCAGCCCTGAACCTGATCCATTGCTAGCGCGCTGGCAGTACGGTTCAGGGCGTACTGTAGCCTGGACTAGCGATATGACCGGCAAATGGTCGCGAGATTGGGTAGGTTGGTCGAGGTTTGCCGAGATTTTTGCGGAGATGGTGAAGTGGACGTTACCGCAGTTCACGGCTTCGGATTATGCTGTGCAGACAACGGTTGAAGGCAATGAGGTCCGTTTCGAAGTTCATGCAGACGACGAAGCTCTGCCTGGGAAGCTCGATGCAGTAATCAGTTCGGAAACCGTACCGGAACAGCGGGTGCCGCTCCTTCAGACTTCTCCAGGGATTTACACAGGCTCGTTAGAGGTGAGCGATCCGGGTTCTTTTCTAGTGCAGCTACAGGGGGAAGAGGACGGGGACGGGCTCCGGCCAAACTATGGTTCAGGGAGCGGCTTCGTTGTCCCGTATTCTCCCGAATATTCGCTTGCATCAGGGAACCCGCCGGACAAGCTCGCCGCTCTGGCCGAGTTGTCCGGCGGGCGGGTGCTGAGCTGGGATAAGCCTGGCGAAGCGCTGAACTATCGTGCGGCGGGCTACGCCGAGCCGCATGATTGGGAGCGCCCGCTGCTGATTGCGGCGCTCCTGCTCTGGCTGGCCGACATCGCCGTGCGGCGGATGTCGCTGCCCTGGGGCCGCATCGCGGAGCGCCTGCGGCCATGGAGGCGCCGCACTGGAACGAGTGCGGCTGCGGCACAGTCCGGCCCGCCTGCGGCGGTGCCGGATGCCGGGCTTGCCCGGCTGGCGGCGCGCAAGTCGCGCGCAGCCGCCTTTTATGGCGCGGACGGCGGCGATCGCCAGGATCGCCCCGCCGCCGCGCCCGCGGCCCCGCCCCAAGCGAAGCGGGGCGGGCAAGAGCCCGCGCGCCCGGCGCCGCGGGCGGAGGTCCCGGCCTCTCCTCCGCAGGAGGAGGCCGGGAGGCCGCAGGCTGGCGCAGGCGAAGCCGCGCCAGCGGGGGACGCGCTTGGCCGGCTGCTTGCAGCCAAGCAGCGCGGCAAGCGCTAGCGCTGCGGCGAGTATACAGTCGTAGCAGGCAACAGAAGGGGCCGTCTCAATAGTCGATGTTCCGACTTGGAGAGGCCCCTTTTTGCGTTTGACTTGCGTTTGGACTAATCACTCGGACATTATTGACCGTTAGCGTTGATTGTTTGTTACTCTGCCCCTGTAACGGACAAGGATGTCCATTACAAGGAGAATATGTTGCGGAAACCCGCAATTTTGCTTCTAATGGTCAAAAGTGTCCGTTGGAAGAGCGAAGTTGTCCTCTTTCTTGCTCTAACGGTCATTCTTGACCGCTTGATAAGTCCGATCACAATAGTTTCAGATGTCTGCGCCCCCATTTGCTGAAATTCTTATGCTAGGGGTCAATCCTGACCGTTTTTTCTCGTGCGCTTTGCGAGCTCCACTGGTTCTGGTATCACAAAAATGCCTATTTCAGTTTCTGTAATCCTACGGTTTGCCTTTTTTGAACACCCTTTGCGTTCCTTCATAGGACACTAACACAACGTTAGCTTCATACCGCCGAGATTACCATTACCCTTAGATACCGTTGCACATCATTCGTAACCATTAAACTATCGCATGGACAACCTTGCAGGATTAATTGAACCAATCTTTAGTCACCGTAAGTACATAAAGCCTCTGAAAAAGAAGTTGCGAGGGATTATTGCTGCAAAAATAGGAGCAAATAGAGATCCTGGTCCCTACTGTTCAGAGTCTACTAAGAAACAGCAAGACAATACGAAAGTAATGTTGGGTAAGAAGTACTGGGTACAATTTGTATTGTCTGACCAAGTCCGCTAACGAAACTGTGGAACGTTATATTGCTTAAAATGGGGGCAATATAACTCTAACGAAACATCATATCGCTATTGGAGCAAAAATCAACGGTTTGGCCTTATTTCTGATCGAATAGCGATACCCAGTTTCGTTAAAATTAGCAGGGACGCTTTTTGCCTAAAATAACGATTGGCAGTTTCGTTAGCTACTGAATGCCGAAGCAGTTTCATTGAGCAGAGAGGGATATCCACTATTTCAAGATGAAGTATATATCGCCAACCAGATCGATACAAACATCCGGGAACTCGAGGAAGCGTTGACCCGTGTCGTTGTGTTGCAGTTACCCCTCGTATTGATACGGATGCTATTTTTCTTTGAAGTGACATGATTAGTGGGAGCTTGCTTAATAATAGCTGAGTACATACGAAGCAAAGTTTGATTTGTGCACGGGAAGTTTTGCAAAACACAGGTTTTTGTACTTGTGCAATTTGCGTAATTCCTAGGACAAGGAATGGCAATAATGGTATGGAAAAGGTGTGCTGGAAGTGATATAATGAATAAAGTCAAAATGATTTTTTCAAATTGAATGTTTTGTGAGAAAAGGTACATCCAACTGTCAGTTATATCTCTTCATTAACTAAGGAGGAAACAAAATGCCAGTGTCAGACAACAACAATACGATTGAAAATCTGTCAATTACGACGATCCGTACGCTTGCGATCGATTCGATCGAAAAAGCAAAATCCGGTCATCCGGGGATGCCAATGGGCTCCGCGCCAATGGGGTATCAATTGTTCGCGAAGACGATGAATCATAACCCGGAGAACCCGACTTGGGTGAACCGCGACCGCTTTGTGCTGTCCGCAGGTCACGGCTCCATGCTGCTTTATAGCTTGCTTCATTTGAGTGGATACGATCTTTCACTTGAGGATCTTAAGCAATTCCGTCAATGGGGAAGTAAGACGCCTGGTCACCCGGAATGGGGACATACAGCTGGTGTTGATGCTACAACTGGTCCGCTTGGTCAAGGGATCTCGATGGCTGTCGGCATGGCAATGGCTGAGACTCAATTGGCTGGAACCTACAACAAGGATGACTTCAAAGTTATCGATCACTATACTTACGGCATCTGCGGCGATGGAGACTTAATGGAAGGCGTAGCTAGTGAGGCTGCTTCCCTGGCAGGTCATTTGAAGCTGGGCAAACTGATCTTCCTGTACGATTCCAACGATATTTCGCTGGACGGCAAATTGAACCTTAGCTTCTCTGAGAATGTAAGACAGCGCTTTGAAGCTTATGGCTGGCAGACGCTGCTCGTTAAAGACGGCAACGATCTTGATGCGCTGGCGGCAGCTATCGAAGAAGCAAAGGCAGATACCGAGCGTCCTACCCTGATCGAAGTGAAGACGGTCATCGGCTACGGCAGCCCGAACAAGCAAGGTAAAGGCGGCCACGGCGGTACACATGGTTCCCCGCTTGGTACTGAAGAAGCAAAACTGACTAAGGAATTCTATAAATGGGTATATGAAGAGGACTTCTATGTTCCTGAAGAGGTGCGCGAGCATTTCGCTAAAGTGAAGGAGCACGGAATTGAAGTTAATAAAGCATGGGATGCAGCTTTTGCTAAATACAAGGCGCAATATCCTGAATTGGCGGCCCAATTTGAAAAGGCTGTAGCTGGAGACTTGCCTGAGGACTGGGATGCTGACCTTCCTAAATATAGTGCTGAGGACAAAGCGATTTCTACACGTGTTGCTTCCGGTAAAGCCCTGAATGGACTTGTAAATCGTGTACCGCAACTGCTTGGCGGTTCTGCTGACCTTGAGAGCTCGACGATGACTCACTTGGACGGCATTGATATGTATACACCGGACACTCGTGCCGGGCGCAATTTGTATTTCGGCGTACGCGAGTTCGGTATGGCAGCAGCGATGAACGGAATTATGCTGCATAGCGGATTGAAAGTATTTGGCGGTACTTTCTTCGTATTTACGGATTATCTCCGTCCAGCTGTGCGTCTAGCAGCCTTGATGAAATTGCCAGTAACATACGTACTGACTCATGACAGTATCGCGGTTGGGGAAGACGGACCAACGCATGAACCGATTGAACAACTGGCTTCCTTGCGTATCATTCCAGGTCTAACTGTGATCCGTCCGGCTGACGGTAATGAGACCTCCGCTGCTTGGGCATACGCTTTGGAGAACAAAGAAAACCCTGTGGCACTTGTCCTGACTCGTCAGAACCTGCCTATTCTGGAGAAGAGTGCTGAGCTTGCTCGTGAAGGCATCAAACGCGGTGGTTATGTCGTATCCGATGCGAAGGACGGCAAACCAGTAGCACAAATTATCGCGACAGGATCGGAAGTACAGCTGGCTGTGAAAGCTCAAGCCGCACTTGCGGAAGAAGGCATTCATGTACGTGTCATCAGCTTGCCAAGCTGGGATCTGTTCGATAAGCAAGACAAGGCTTATAAAGACTCGGTTATCCTGCCTGATGTCAAGGCTCGCGTCGCTGTGGAAATGGCGCATCCATTCGGTTGGGAACGTTATGTAGGCGAGCAAGGCTCGATCATCGGCATTGATACCTTTGGTGCATCTGCGCCTGGCGACAAGGTTATGGCTGAGTATGGCTACACGGTAGAGAACGTAGTGAAGCATGTGAAGGAACAATTGAAATAAAGAGCAAGCAGCAGGTTCTGTGAGAGGAGCGGGAAGTGTGACGCAGGAGTGGAGAAATGTAACAGTTGAGAAGGCAGCCAACATTTACTTTGACGGCCGGGTAACGAGTCGTACCGCATGGCTTCATGACGGCAGTAAAATCACGCTTGGCATCATGCTTCCCGGGGAATATGAATTCCATACGAATTCTATGGAGGTCATCGATGTCATTTCCGGTGAGATGGAGTTCCTTCTCTCTGGAGAGACTTTGTGGCGAGAAATTAGCGGCCGGGGAACGTTTTCTGTTCCTGCCCATTCCTCGTTCAAGGTGAAAATTCATAGTGTAACCGACTATTGCTGCTCTTATGGATCGGCAGCTTGTGAGAACAAGTAAATAGATGAAAGACAGGAATAGGAACTGACTCTATAGCCTGAGATAAATAAAAACACCTTCGTGAGAAAGCTTCCATGTCGTAAGATGTGGAGGACAACTTTGGAGGTGTTTTTGTCTTGGGAACAAGCGTGAGCTATTCGTTGGAAGTTTAGAAGTTGCCTATATACGTCTATACGTCGTATTCGATTCAAAAGGTATTATTTTTTGGACCCATGGAATTAACGAGTTATCCAGACTAAAGGAGATCATGAATGGGAGCCTGGGAAATTAACAACAAAATGGCTTCCAATGCGAACTGTGGCGCTCTGCTTAAGTGAAGCTGAGGTCTTTTGCTTTTGCGTTGGGAAGGTTGAGGTAAGCTAGCTGGCTGCATGTCTTTAAGATAATCAGGGACTTTTTAACTAATAAGCAGGGTGCACTTAATCCGTCGCGTGAGTTTTGGACTTGACGGCTTCCCGCTTCCACATTTACACTGACGATGGTTTAGGCCATTTATTTTGTAACGATTGGAGTGAAGCGAATGGAGCAGCTGATAAGCATTGTGATGCCAACGTACAATCGGGCACAGATCATTTCCGGCGCAATCGAGTCCATCTTGCGGCAGTCTTACGCCAACTGGGAGCTGATCGTTGTTGATGACCGAAGCACGGATCATACGGAAGAGGCGATCCGCGAGTGGACGCGCAAAGATGCGCGAATCCGCTATGTGCGCAATGAACGGGAAAA
Organism: Paenibacillus lutimineralis; assembly: GCF_003991425.1. Classification (NCBI taxonomy): domain Bacteria; kingdom Bacillati; phylum Bacillota; class Bacilli; order Caryophanales; family Paenibacillaceae; genus Paenibacillus; species Paenibacillus lutimineralis. Next base: position 4,906,921 of record NZ_CP034346.1, on the reverse strand, counting down.
AGGACCGGGTGGCGCGCGAAACACGGGGATGCTGGCGGCGCAAGGCGAATATTTGGCATTTCTTGATTCCGATGACGAATGGTATCCTTGCCATTTGACCGACAGCATGAGAACGCATGCGTTGACGAAAGCGGATATCAGCTTTGCATTATGGATGGAACGGCACTGGGATATTACCTCCTACAACTTCGAGAATAAAGTTGAGCAGTATTTGCTGCATTCGATGCGAAAAAGGTTCGAAACATGGAATGATGGAGAAACGATTGTATTCGAAAAGGGATTGTTCGAGGCGTTTTTGTCGCATACGCGCAATTTTTTTCAACTGAACACGATGGTATTCCGCCGGGAGCTGCTGGACGAAGTCGGCTTGATCAACGAACATTTTTATCTAGGGGAAGATACAACCTATCTAATCCGTTTTTTCGACAATTACAGAATTGCGCTGCAAACCAAACCTCATTCCGTCTACCGGGAGTCTCCCGACAGCCTCTACTTTTTCTGCGACCGCTGGCAGCTTGATCCCGATACGATTCATCTCAACGAGGAAATCTATAAAAAAATTGAGGGGCTTAGCTTCAAATCTATCAAAGTGCGCGAGCATGTCCGGGATTTGGTGGCGCAGTCCGATTCCGTCAGTAATAAAGCGAAACAGTTCTCCTACATTGATAACGGCATTGCAAGCAAATATTATACCCTCAGCTATTTGAACCGTTACGACCGTAAAAAAGCGCTCCACTATTGCCGCCAATCCCTTCGTTACAAAGTTTCGATTTTTAATCTGTTTTTGTTTATCAAACTGCTGTTTTCAAGCAAGAGCGGAAATGCTTTTTTGCATAGGGCTCTTAATTTCTGGTAGGACTGCTCAAAAAAGTAAAAGAATTTCCCCCTTTATTGTAAGATTATCTCCCTACCGCAAGTGAAGGTTTAGCACTACTATAAGGGTAGGTTGCAAGAAATTTCCTATTCATGAGAAAAGTGTTTATTGCGCTACAATACTTTAATTCGTTACCGCTACACCTGGCTTATACGGTGTTGTTTTCCCCCTGCGCATTACTGAATCGCATGTATGATGAACTGCAACGGTGTACAAGCCATGTTTTTTGTTTCTACTGTCACAATTTCAATTAACTGAAACCCGCACAATAGCATAAACCTGCCTAATTAGCATGACCTCGTCCAATAGCATGAGCTTGCCCAACCAGCAAGATTCCACAAAAAAAGCATTAGCTTGCCAGTCAACATGCCCTCCTCACAATCGCATGAAATTTCCATTCAGCTTGATCCCACACATAAGCATGAACTTGCTTATTCCGTATGAACAGCCACATTGGCACGAATTTGCCGCAGAATTCCTTTTTGAACGTCTTGATTGCTCCTACTTGTTCTTTTTCGTTAAGACTGAGAAACAATGTAGGTTTGTTTGCACTCTGAATGTTCCTTAAAAAGAATATTTGGGAAATAACGTTTGTTAAAAGAAATTAGCTGAGTTTTATTTTTCCAAAGATCACCCCACAAGGAGAGTGAGTGTATTCATGTTTAGAGAGATGCATAAGTCCAAAATTCACCGTGCAGTCGTGACGGAGGCCAATTTGAATTACGTAGGAAGCATAACCATCGATCAGGATATTTTGGATGCATCAAACATTCTGGAGAACGAAAAAGTGCAAGTTGTCAATATAAATAACGGAGCAAGGCTGGAGACGTATGTCATTACCGGTCCAAGAGGCTCGGGTATGGTTTGCCTGAACGGCGCTGCTGCCAGGCTGGTGCAGCCAGGTGACCGCGTCATTATTATTTCTTACGCGATGATGGAGGAATCGGTAGCCCGCACGTATCGTCCGCATGTCGTCATTATGGACGAGCATAATCGCATCGTAACGGAGGATTATCAAGAACTGCATTCCACAACGCTGTGATAAAGAACAGAACGGAGGCCTGCCGATTATGAGAACCATTCGTAATTTGTCTGGCGTATTGCTGGCGCGCAAGGAAAACGATGCGGGAATTTTATTTTGCGAAAGCGGTCAGGAGCGTTACTTGTCGTACGGCCAATTACTTGCATTGGCCGGAAGGGCGCTCCATCTGCTACGCGAGCGGGGGCTTGGGCCTGGTGACTTTGCCGTCATGCAGACGGAAGATAACGAACAGTTCATCCTTCTGTTCTGGGCCTGCGTGCTCGGCGGCATTGTTCCCGTACCTGTGACGGCGGCGCGTACGGACGAAGGGCGCAAAAAGCTGATCCAGATATGCAAGCAGTTGGAAGCGCCGAGATTGCTCTGTGATGAAGAACTTTTGCCAGGAATTCAAGGCTACGCTTTAAAGCACGGGGAGGCGGAGGCGCTGGCCCAGCTTGAGTCCGGTAGCGTGCCGATTGTGGAAGTACTTGCGGCGGCTGCGAATGCCGGCCGGCCCGAGGCTGAGCCGTATGACGCTGCCGAAACAGACATCGCATTCATCCAGTTCACATCTGGCTCTACCGGAGACCCGAAGGGGGTTGTGCTGACGCATGGCAATCTTCTGTCGAACATATGCGCCATTATCCATGGGGCGCAGTCGACGGAGCGGGATTCTTCGCTAAGCTGGCTTCCGCTGACGCATGATATGGGGCTCATCGGTTTTCATCTTTCGCCGCTGTTTTGCGGCATGAATCAGTTGCACTTGCCGACCTCGACGTTTGTGCTTCATCCGATGAAATGGCTGGAACTTACGCATAAGCATCGGGTGACATGCCTCTCTTCGCCGAATTTCGGTTATGTGCATTTTCTGCAGCATTGGAAACCGGAAGGAGCGGCGGCATGGGATTTGTCTTGCGTCAGGTTGATTTTTAACGGGGCCGAACCCATATCAGCCGCCCATTGCCGCGATTTTCTGGAGGCGATGAAGCCGTACGGGTTAAAGGGAAATTGCATTTTCCCGGTATACGGGCTTGCGGAAGCGAGTCTGGCCGTGACGTTCCCGGGGACGGAAGATCATCTGAATACCATTAAGCTTGAGCGCCAATCGCTTGCTGTCGGACAGCCTGTACGAATGGCCGAGCTCGGGGATCATGCCGCGATCGAGATCGTCGAGCTAGGTTTTCCGGTACAAGAGTGCGAGGTGCGCATTTGCGACGAAGCGGGTAACCCTTCGGCAGCAGGCAGCATAGGCTTGATTCATATTAAAGGCCGCAATGTTACAAGCGGCTACTATAAGCGGCCCGATGTAAACAAGCAAACGATTTCCCCGGACGGCTGGTTAGATACGGGAGATTTAGGTTTCTTACTGGAAGGGCGTTTATATGTGACCGGCCGCATGAAGGACGTCATTTTCGTCAACGGGCAAAATGTGTATCCACATGACCTGGAGACGTTGATCAGCGGCCTGAAAGGAGCCGAAATCGGGAAAACGGCGGTTGCCGCCGTTCAGGATGCAACGACCAAACGGGATGCGATCGCAGTTTTTATTCAGCATCGCGGCAAGATCGACGGATTTATACCGCTGATGGCCGAGGTGAAAAAGCTGCTGAACGGATCGGCCGGTCTGGACGTTGCTTTTGTTGTCCCCGTTCGGCGAATTCCGAAAACAACCTCTGGTAAAATTCAACGCTACGTATTGGCAGAAGCGCTGCACGAAGGTGAGTTTGCCGAAGCGCTTGCCGAGCTGGCGGAGCTAGAAGCGGCGGCCACGCTTAAGCAACGTGATGTGGAAGGCGGCGATGCCTTGCTCGGGGATATCGACTTGGAGACGGCCTCGGATACGGAGCAACGGATCATGTCTATCTGGTGCGAGGTGTTGAAAAAGGATTATATAGGCCGGAAGGACGGCTTTCTTGAGCAAGGAGGCAATTCGCTCAAGGCGGCTTATGCCGCAGCCAGGCTGCAAGAGGTGTTTGGCGTCGAGCTAACGCTTACCGAGCTATTTTTGCATGATACGGTGAGTTTGCTGGCCGCTTTGCTGGAGCAAAAGGCGCAGGAGGGAGATGAAACTGCTGCCGTTGCGCCGTCGGTGGCCAAAGCGGAGGAGCGGACGGTTTATCCGGCGACCTCGGCGCAAAAGCGGCTGTTCATTTTGGAAGAGCTGAATCCGGGGCTGCTCAACTATCATCTACCGTTTGTGGTCCAGGTGAAGGGCCCGCTCGATATCGAACGATTCCGCGCAGCGTGGCGGGCGCTGATAGAGCGGCATCCGGTGCTACGGACGTCCTTTTATATGGAAGAAGGCAATGTGATGCAGCGCATCGAACAAGCGGTCGAGCCGCCGCTTGCCGTCGTTGACGGAAGCGGCTGGCCGGCGACTGAGCTGACGTTGCGACAGCGTAGCTTCCTGCAGCCGTTTCGTCTGGAGCAAGCGCCGCTGTTGCGCATGGAGCTTGTGCTGCTGGAGCGTGAGTCAAGTGTGCTACTGCTGGATATGCATCATATCATTACGGACGGAACGTCGATGGGCATTTTGATGTCCGATCTTTCGAGGTTTTACGAGGGGAACGAGCCGGAGCCGTTGTCCATTCATGGCGGGGATCTGGCGCTGTGGGAGGAAGCGAGCCGAAGCGGCGGCTGGCTGGAGCGACAGAAGCTTTATTGGTGCGAAATCTTTCGGGATGGCGTGCCGTCTCCGGCGCTTCCGTCCCCCCGTCCAAGGCCGCAGACGCCAAGTTATCGCGGGGCAATTGAACGCTTCGAGCTGGAGCCGGAGCTTGCCGGATCGCTGCGGGCATTGGCTAGACGCGAGGGCGTAACATTATACACCGTCCTGCTTTCGATTTATTATGCGCTGCTTGCGAAATATACGGGCGAATCCGACATCGTAGTCGGGACGGCAGCCGCGCGACGTGTGCGGCCGGAGCTGCAAAATATAGTCGGGATGTTTGTCAACATGGTTCCGATCCGCCTGCGCGGACAAAACGATTTGCCCTTCGATCAATGGTTGAAGCAGGTCAATGGGGAGGCGCTGGCGGCTATCGGCAACGGGGATGTGCCTTATGAAGAAATAGCCGAGCTAGCAAATGTGAAACGGGAATACGGGCGGAATCCGCTATTTGATTCAGTGTTTACGCTACAAAATATGGAGTTGCCCGAATGGCGGAGCAAGGATGTCGTTTATACGCCCCAAGCGATGGACAGTGGCTCGGCCAAGTTCGACCTGACTTGGGAGTGCGCGGATAACGGCGATAGTATCGCATTTACGCTGGAGTATGCGCTGGATTTGTACGATCAGCTGGCCGCCGCGCAAATGGCCCAGCATTATGTAGCACTGGCTCGGGCAGTCGCCGCGCAGCCGCATGCGACACTTGGCGAACTTGATCCCGTCGATGCAGGGGAGCGGGAACGGCTGCTCCAGCTAGGCCATTCATACGCCACCCAGCCGCAGGAGTTGTCGTTGCACAGACTGTTTGAACGGCAAGCGGTGAAGACACCGCAGCAGATTGCCGTTGAAATGGGGGAGCAGGCGTATACCTACAGCGAGCTGAACGAACGTGCCAACCGGTTTGCACGCGTGCTTGCACGGCGCGGTGTCACGCCGGGGGCGAAGGTGGCGCTGCTATTGCGGCGATCGCCCGATATGATTACCGCGATATTGGCTGTGCTGAAAGTGGGAGCCGTCTATGTGCCGATTGACCCGCAATATCCCGAAGAGCGGATTTTGTTTATGCTGCAGGATACAGAAGCGCGGGTGATCGTGGCTGCGGCTGCGATGATGGAGATGGTCACCCGGCTTGCCGGAGACAGCATAGGTGTCATCGACATGGATGGAATCGATACAAGTTGGGACGGCGAGTCCGGCCATAATCTGGACTTCGACGGCTCGGCAGACGATCTCGCTTATATCATGTACACATCCGGATCGACGGGCAAGCCGAAAGGGATCATGACCATGCATCGCAATGTGTCCCGGATTGCCGTTCATACCGATTATGTAAGCATTTCGGAAAACGATGCGCTGTTGCAGCTTTCCAACTACGCCTTTGACGGTTCAACGTTCGACTTGTACGGAGCGCTGTTGAACGGCGCGAAGCTGACGCTGGTCGGCGAAGAAGAGGTTGCTGACGTTATGCGGCTGACCGAGCTGATTGAGGGAAGAGGCATTACCGTATTCTTTGTGACGACGGCGCTATTCAATACCCTGGTCGATCACGGACTGGAGTCGCTACGCGGCCTGCGCCATATTTTATTTGGCGGAGAGCGTGCTTCCGTACCGCATATCCGCAAAGCGCTCCGCGCGCTTGGTTCGAGCGTGTTGCTGCATGTTTACGGCCCTACGGAAACGACGGTGTTCGCTACCTGCTATCCGATCACGGAGACATGGGACGGACAAGGAACGGCCACCGTGCCGATCGGCAAGCCGATCGCGCGTTCAGAAACGCTAGTGTTGGATGAGCTGGGTCGATTGCAGCCGGACTTTGTACCTGGCGAGCTATGGATTGCAGGAGACGGTGTCGCATCTGGCTATGTGAATTTGCCGGAGCAGACCGCTTCGAAGTTCCGGTCGCATCCGTTTCGGGAAGGCGAAACCGTGTACGGAACCGGCGACCTGGTGCGCCGTTTGCCTGACGGAAATTTGGAGTTTCTGGACCGGATAGATAGTCAGGTCAAGCTGCGGGGTTACCGAATTGAATTGGGCGAAATTGAAAGTAGGCTGCTGGATTGCGCTGGCGTCAAGGAAGCGTTTGTGGCGCTGATTGAGAATGATGGAGCGCCGTATTTATGCGCTTATATCGTTGCAGTGCAAACCGAAGGGCAGGCAAGCGTTCGGAGCCAACTGACAGGTAAGCTGCCGGCATTTATGATTCCGGCCTCGTTTGTGCAGTTGGAGAAGCTGCCGCTGAACGGGAGCGGCAAGGTGGACAAAAAACGTCTGCCTGCGCCGGAGCGCGCAGTCCCATATGAAGCGCCTGCCACAGATACGGAGATCATTGTCGCAGGATTGTGGCAAGAAGTGCTTCATGCGGGGCAGGTTGGAGCGCTTGACCACTTCTTTGAGCATGGCGGCCATTCCCTGAAGGCGACCGCATTGACCTCGGCAATCTACAAGCAATGCCGAGTGCGCATGCCACTTCAGGAAATTTTCAAGCTACCGACGGTCAGAGAGCAGGCAGCCTGGATCGACAGGGCTGCCAAGGAAGCATACGAACCTGTTGCAGACGCGCCAAAAGCCGCATCCTATCCTCTCAGCCCTCCGCAGCGGCGCATGTTTTTGGCGGAAAGCATGGCTGATATCGGACTAACCTACCATATTCCACTTGCACTTAAACTGTCAGGTGCGGTGGGTGAGGTGAGAATCGCGTCAGCGCTTCGGAAGTTGATCGATCGGCATGAGCCGCTGCGGACCTCCTATCATTGGATTGACGGCGTTCCGGCCCAGATTGTGCACGATTCGGCCGATTTTGCTCTTCAAACGCTGGAGCTCGCGGGGATCCCGCTACCGGAATGCTTGAGTGAGTTTTTCCGGCCACTCGAGCTTGCCACAGCGCCGCTGCTCGCCGCATGTTATTGCCGGCCCGAATCGGAAGGAGCGCAGGCTTATCTATTGCTCAATATCCACCACATCGCGGCGGATGGCATATCCGTCAAGCTGCTGCTGGAGGAGTTGACCGCTTTGATCGACGGCGCTGAACTTGCATTGCCGTCTCTGCATTACAAGGATTATGCCGTTTGGCAGGAGCAACAGTCCGGCTCGGAGCGGGCCAGGGCAAGCCGAGCGTTTTGGACGGAGCAGCTTGCAGAGCCACCGACGCCGCTCGATATGCCGCTGGATCGACCGCGCGGCGACCGTCAGACATTTGCGGGTGATACGTATACCTTCCACATTCCAGCAGCGCTCACCGCACGGCTGAAAGAGAAGTCCGCAAGCGCCGGCGCGAGCATGAACAGCCTGCTTTTTGCGGCTTATGCGCTGTTGCTCAAAGGAACGACACATCAGTCGGAATTTGCAATCGGTTCTTTGGCGGCAGGGCGAACGCATCCGGATACGGCCCGTATGATCGGCATGTTCAACCAGTTTCTGCCGATTCGGATGCGGGTGGCGGACGAGCTGCCGATCATAGAGTTTGTTGGCGAGACCCATGGGCGTTTGCTTGCCGCATACGAGCATGGCGATGTCAGCTTCGAGCATATGATGGAAGCGGCTCGGTACCCGCATGATCCGTCGCGCAACCCGCTGTTCGATACGATGTTGATCGTTCACAACCAGTTTGAAGACGAGAAGCTGAAGGAACGCGGCGACGGTTGGAGCATGGAGCCTTTGCCTGTCAGCCACGGAACATCCAAGCTGGACTTCAAGCTTGATCTGTACAACGATGGCGAAGGCGGTCTGCGGGCGGAACTGGAGTACAATACGGAATTATTCTATAAAGGCACGATGGAGCGGTTGGCGGCGCGGCTGCTTTACATTTTGGAGCAAACGGTCGCCAGCCCCGACCTGATCTGTGGAGACGTTGCAATGGTGACACCTGCTGAAGAAGCCGGCTTTGCGGCATGGAATGATACGGGGCATCTGTACCCGACGGAGAAGACGATTCACGGATGGTTCGCCGAGTCCGCCAGGCGGTGGCCGGACTTCCCGGCGGTGCGGTCAGCTGAAGGATCACTGACGTACGGGGAGCTGAACGACCGCGCCGAACGCATGGCTACAGTACTAAGAGGCAAGGGGGTTGCAGTCGAAACGATTGTACCAGTTGCCGCTCAGCGCTCGTTATCCATGATGATTGCGATCATGGCGGTGCTCAAGGCGGGAGGGGCATATTTGCCGATCGACCCGGAGCATCCGCCCGAGCGGATCCGCGGCATTCTGGAGGATAGTGGGGCTAGGCTGCTTCTGGCGGGGACCAAGTGGATTCATACGCTCCCGGCCTTCCAGGGAGAAATGCTCGATCTGGACACGCTTGCGGCTGCTGCCGCATCGGAGCTTCCGAAGGGCGAGGAAGAAACGGACCTGTCTCCTCAAGCGGGCCCCGAGAATTTGGCGTATGTCATATATACGTCAGGCTCCACCGGCAAACCCAAAGGCGTTATGGTGGAGCACCGCGCGGCGATCAATCGGCTGAACTGGATGCAGACGGCTTATCCGCTGAATGAGCACGACGTTATTTTGCAAAAAACGCCAATTACGTTCGACGTTTCCGTATGGGAGCTGTTCTGGTGGAGCTTTGCTGGCGCTTCGCTTTATTTGCTCGAGCCCGGTGGGGAGAAAGAGCCGTCGGTTATGCTACGCACGATTAAGGAGCAGGCGATTACGGTTATGCATTTTGTACCGTCTATGCTGGGTGTCTTTTTGCCCTATGCAGCGGACAGTGGCAGAGGCAGCGAGCTTTATTCCCTGCGATACGTATTTACGAGCGGCGAAGCGCTCAAGCCCGCGCATGTCGCAGGTTTTTACAGCCTGATGGAGCGCGGCGGCCAATGTTGGCTCATTAATCTGTACGGCCCGACGGAAGCGACAGTTGATGTGAGCTACTACGATTGCCCGAATGCTGGGGCAGGTACGATTCCGATCGGCAAGCCAATCCATAACATTCGGCTCTACATTGTGGACGAGCGGATGAGACTGCAGCCGATCGGCGTGTCCGGTGAGCTGTGCATCGCGGGTGCCGGTCTTGCGCGCGGGTATCATAACAGACCGGATTTGACGGAGCAAAGCTTTGTTACGAATCCGTTTGCCGCAGGAGATAAGCTGTACCGTACCGGCGATCGCGCAAGGTGGCTACCGGACGGTAATATTGAATATTTGGGACGCTTTGACCATCAGGTCAAGCTGCGCGGTCTTCGCATCGAATGCGGCGAGATCGAGCATGCGCTGCTCTTGCAGGCGGAGGTTCGCGATGCCATCGTGATGACGGTGACGGACCATGCGGGAGAGCCGGCGCTTTGCGCATATCTCGTGACTGTGGAGGGGAAGGCGCCGGAGGAAGCGAGCATTCGGGCCACACTTAAGGAACTTCTGCCGGACTATATGATTCCTTCGAATTTTATTGCAATGGAAGCGTTTCCGCTGAGTCCGAGCGGCAAAACCGACCGAGGTCGCCTGCCGCAGCACCGGTTCGCTGAACCGTTGGCTTGCGGTGAGGCGCCGGCTACGCCGACGGAGCAGAGACTGGCAGAGCTTTGGCAGGAGGTGCTCGGTCTGGCCGCAAGCGGGCAGGACGACCCGGCGGCGATCGGGAGAGAAGCCCATTTCTTTCAATTGGGCGGCCATTCCTTACGCGCAGCGCAGCTTGCAGGCTTGATTGAGCAGCGTTATGGAGCGGATTTTGCGATGAAGGATGTGTTCACCGCTCCCCTGTTACGGGAAATGGCGGCCCGTATCGACAACGCGGCCCCCAAGCGGGCTACAGTTATCGCCCGGGCGGAAAGCCGTCCGTTCTACCCGTTATCGCTCGCGCAGAACAGGCTGTTTGTACTGCAACAGCTTTATCCCGACAGCACGGCCTATAATCTTCCGCTCGTTCTAAACCTGACGGGCAAGGTTGATCAGGACAGGCTTCGCGAGGCGATTCAAGGGCTAATTGACCGCCATGAACCGCTGCGCACCAGCTTTGACTGGTCAGACGGCAAGCCGGTGCAGAGTATCCATAAGCGGGTTTCGTTTGAACTCTTTGTGCATGCCTTGATGGATGCGGCGGACTTGAATACATTTGCGCGTGCGGTTGTCCGGCCGTTCGATTTGCGAAAAGCTCCGTTAATTCGGGCGTTTCTCGCGACGGACGGCGAAAGTCGGCATACGCTGCTGCTGGACATTCACCACATCGTTGCCGACGGCGTGTCCATGAATGTGATGGCGCGCGATTTCGAGCAACTGTATCGCGGCAGCTCCTTACAGCCGCTGCCAATTCACTATAAGGATGCCGCCGTTTGGCAACAGGAGTGGATGGCTTCGGAGGAGAGAGAGCAGCAAGAACAATATTGGGCGTTCCGGCTAGCGGGTACGCTTCCTGTAGTGCAACTGCCGACCGATTATCCGCGTCCACCTGAACAAAGCTTTGAGGGCGCCAAGCTTGCACTGTCGATTCCGCCGGAGCTTGCCGAGGGGATTGGAATGGCGGCGGAGCAATGGGGCGTTACGCCATTTCATATCTGGCTTGCCGCCTACCATACGTTATTGCATCTGATGACGGGGCAAGACGATCTTATTGTCGGCACGCCGATCGCCGGTCGCTTCCATCCCGCAACCGAGTCTCTGGTCGGCATGTTTGTCAATACGCTGCCGATTCGCAGCATGCTATTCGGCGAACTGTCGTTCAGAGCGTTCGCTGAGCAGCTTAAGGAAACTACGCTTGGGGCGCTGGACAACGGCTTGCTCCCGTTTGAGCATATGGTGACGATGCTGGATGTGCCGCGCGACCTGAGCCGTAATCCGCTGTTTGACACGATGTTTGTCATGCAGCATATGGAGGCCGGACAAGCGGCGGCGGATGCCTTGCAATTTGAGGTACAAGTGCCTGACACTCGCGTATCGAAGCTCGACTTGACGTTTGAGATTGCGGATCAGGGCGCAAAAGGCGCAGCCTTGACGATCGAATATGCGACGGTGCTGTTTAAAGAAGATAGCATACGCAGAATGGCAGAATGGTATTCCCGTATTGTCGGCTTGGCACTGGCCGAGCCGGAGCGGACGCTCGGAGGGATCGGGCTGCTTGACGCCGTGGCGGCGGAGAGGCTAAGCGAAACGTTCAATCGCACTACTACGCCGTATGCAAGTGGCGATACGGTAGAGGTTTACCTTGAAAGACAAGCGGGGGCGACGCCGCAGGCCGTTGCGGTTGCGGCGGAGGACGGAGTATTGACGTATGCGGAATTGAACCGGAGATCGAACCGGCTGGCGCAGGTGCTCAGAAAGCAAGGTGTCAAGCGCGAGGAGCGCGTGGCTATTGTGATGGATCGCAGCCTGGAGATGATAATTGCAATCTTTGGCGTGCTGAAGGCGGGCGGAGCTTATGTGCCTGTTGCGCCGGGCTTGCCGTCGGAGCGAATCCGCTACATGCTGGACAATTCCGGCGCCAAGCTTGTCTTGACGAAGGGCAAAGCCCCGGAAGGGCTGGAGATGTTCCTGCCATTTATAGACGTTCATGAGGCACTGACGCAGGAGCGGGACGACTTCCCTGTGGAGAAGCTGCATGATTCACGTTCGCTGGCTTATGTGCTGTATACCTCGGGATCGACCGGGCAGCCGAAAGGCGTCATGATCGAGCATCATTCCGTCGTCAACCGGATCGGCTGGATGCAGAAGCAATACGAACTGGACGCAAGCGGAGTCATTATGCAGAAAACGCCGATTACCTTCGACGTATCCGTCTGGGAACTGTTCTGGTGGAGCTTTGCGGGAGCAAAGCTGGTCCTCTTACCTCCGGGCGGCGAAAAGGATCCCGCTCTTATGATGGATACGATAGCGCGGCATGGCGTAACGACGATGCATTTTGTTCCGTCCATGCTACACCTGTTCCTGGAGCATCCCGGTTTGCTCCGCAGCGAGGCCAGGCTGGAGAGCCTGAGGCATGTGTTCGCCAGCGGCGAAGCGCTGACTGCGGATCAGGTGCAGCGGTTCCGCGAACGGATCGGAGTTCCGTTCAATGCCAGGCTTGTGAACTTGTACGGCCCGACCGAGGCGACGGTTGACGTTTCCTATTACGATTGCTCTGAAGGCGATATTCCGATTCAGGTGCCGATTGGCAAGCCGATCGACAACATCTCGCTTTATATCGTGAGCGAAGCGATGAAGCTCCAGCCTGTCGGCATTGCCGGGGAACTGTGCATATCAGGCGCGGGTCTGGCGCGGGGTTATATCGGTCGGCCCGATTTAACGGATGAAAAGTTCGTCGATAATCCGTTTGCGGCGGGTAGTCTGATGTATCGGACAGGAGACCTGGCCAGATGGCTGCCTGACGGAACGATCGAATATTTGGGCCGAATTGACCACCAAGTAAAAATAAGGGGCCAGCGCATCGAATGCGCGGAAATCGAGCATGTGCTGCTCAGTCATCCGACAGTTTCAGAAGCGGTGGTCATGAAGCGGGACGCCGCAAACGGAAGCGAATATTTATGCGCGTACATCATTTGCTCCGATCCTGCGGACCATCAGGAACTGCGGGACTTTGCAGCGCTGAGCCTGCCAGATTATATGGTTCCGCAGGCCATGGTGGAACTTCCGGCCATGCCCCTGTCTCCAAACGGAAAAATCGACCGGAAGGCGCTGCCAGAGCCGGAGCTAACGGCGGATAGCGGCACTCCGTTTGTCGAAGCGGCAAGCGATATCGAACTGGCGATTGCCGCTGTATGGCGTGAAATCCTGCAAAGGGACGACTTCGGCATCCATCATCGTTTTTTCGATGTTGGGGGAGAATCGCTGCTGCTGGTGCAGACGCATCAACGGCTGGAGGAGTTGTATCCCGGCGTTCTCGGCGTAACGGATTTGTTCACTTATCCGACGATTGCATCTCTTGCGGCTTATCTGCAGTCGAGAAATCGCGAGCTAGCGAACTGGAGCTGGAGCGGTCTGCCGGTGGGGGACGACTGCGTCAGTAAGGGTTATGCCGCGGAGCGTATCGGCAGCGTTCAGTTCCAACTGGACCGGGTGGTCGCGGAAGGGCTTGTGGAACTCGCGGCATCCCGTTCGGTAGCGGTTGAAGCCGCGGCGTACGCCGTCTATCTGTACTTCTGGCGCGGCGAGTCAGGCATGGGCCGGCTGGTGCTTCCGGCTATGACGGACAACGGGCTGATAGCACCGAAGGAAATCGACTTTACGGAGGTACGCGATTTCGATACGCTGCTGCGGCATGCCGCCAAACGGGTGAGTGTGGGAGAATGTTATACTGCGCGGCAAGTCAGAAAGCAGCCGCAAGCCGAAGCCGGATTTGCCTTGTTCCCGTTATTTGCAGGAGCAGCGCAGCACGGGTTCAAGGAGCGGGAGGCGCTATTGGAGCGATTTGATGTTGTGCTGTATATGGATGACGCTGCCCCACCAAGCGGGGCGGAAGGGCCAGTGCTTGGCGGGGTATGGACGTATGACGCCCGGCGCCTCGGCAAGGAGGCAGTGCTCGATTGGGCTTCCGCTTATCTGGAGTTGCTGTCGAGTGTGGTCGAGCAATATCGCGCCGTACAAGGCAGCGCCGACTCGGGGGCGTAGCAAAAGGCCAAGCCGGATTGCGCCTGATCCTGAGAATACATCTGCTAGAGGTTGTTTAAAAGTCCCCCTTTGATAAGAAAACCAATCGAGGCCAATTCAAGGCTGAGCGACCGCGATTCAGAGGTAGGTTTTCTTGCGATATAGAATTTCATCAACTCCGTTGATAACTTATAAATCCTATATCTAACACGAAGTAACACTGAAAGCCTATTCGACATCGAATCTTGAACTCTGCCGGGCCTAAGCAGATGCTCACGAAGTCATGTTTCCTGCGGAAACATCTCAGGTGCTCACGTACCCAAAACGTACGCTCCGCTCCTCAGTCCCTGGTTTCATCCAACCTTCTCGGTGCTGAAAGTCTGACTTTTTAAACACGAACTGATAGAAGGAAGAAAGGAGCTTTCCTGTGAAAAAAGTGTTGACCATGATAGTGAATATCGCGCTTTATCTCGGGGTCTTTTATGCGCTGCTCTATCTACTTCGCTCTACTTACAATTACGAAGTAACGCTGTCGTTCGCCAAGTTTCTGGATCGCAACCCGGCCATGTTTATGGTCGTTCTGTTCACGCTGATTACGCTTGTGTATATGCTCATCTTTCGAATCAAAGGATGGATCTGGCCACATGCGGAAAAAAATCTGTTCCGTGCGTCGGGCTTCAAACGGCTAAGCGTCTCGCGCGTCTTGCTGATGATTGGCCTGGGTCTTGCGGGAAGCTTGTTCAGCATCGGCCTTATCGTCATTAACGATATTGCGCGGCAATTTCCGTCCATTCCCGCGCTGGTCGACGATCTGATCAAGGGGGATTCGATCTGGTACGTCATTCTGGGCGCCGGTTTGATCGGCCCGGCATTTGAAGAAATATTGTTCAGGGGCCTTATTTTCAGCGAGCTTCGCAGGGTTATGCCTGTATATGTGGCCTTGGTGCTGCAAGCCGCAGCTTACGCGTACTTTCAGCCGAGCGCGGCGCTTTCGGTCATTAGCATTGGTTCGGGCCTGATTTATGGGGCACTGTATTTGCGCACCGGTTCGCTGTGGGCGCCTATTCTGGTACAGAATACAGCCATGGGCACCATCTTTTTATTTAAATACATCGGGTTCTACGAATGGTTTGACAAGCTGGGCGATGTTTCGCTGTATATCATTACAACGCTTTGTCTGGCTGCGTTGATTGGAGGTTCCGTCTATGTCTGGCGGACCTCAGGCAACGGTGGTATCGGCGCACGCGCCGGTCAAGCGCTGACGGCTGACGCGCCGTCGGCAGCACAAAAGGGGGGCTGAACGCATGAAGGCGTGGGGAATGATGCTGGCTCGCGTGGCTGTTGTTATCGGCCTGTATTTTGCATGGTTCTTTACCGTGACGACATTATTTTTTGATTATGTGTACCCAAGAAGCACGTGGTTTGAACAAAACACGGTAACCGTCATTATTTTGAACGATATGGTGGGGTTGCCGCTCATGCTGCTGGCCTGGAGATTTATATTCAAAGAAAGTCTGTTCAAGGCGGCTAAGTTCCGCGTGATGGGCGGTAAATCGGTGGCGATCGCTTTATGGATCGGACTTGGAGCCGGCTTGTTTACGGTCGCTTTCTCCCGGCTTCCTGCCATTGCATCGGATAAGTACCAGTTCCGCGAATTGTTTGATTACCTGAACCGCGCGGAATGGTATGTATTTCTGGTTTTCCTGATTCTCGGAAATATTTACAAGGAGACATTGTTCAGAGGTATTTTGATGAATGAGTTCAGACGTGTGCTCCCAGTTTGGATTGCAATTGTGATTCAGGGCGTGTTATACGGGGCGTTGTTCTTTTTCGGAGACATTCCGCTGTCGCTGTACGGTTTTCTCGGCGCGGTTATTTTTGCACTCTTGTATGTCTGGTTTAAATCCATCTGGGCGCCGATCGCCGCGCAAGTCGCCTGTCAGGGCAGCCAGTACCTGCTTTGGCATTACGGGCCAGAGACGACGGACGTCACCGTCATGTCCGTCGTGATGGCTGTGGCGGCCCTGATGATTGCGGTTGGCATATTCCTTGCGGCGAAGCATCGCTCCTCGATCTCCGTGTCGCTGTCTTCCGAGGCGGTGAAGCCTTTGTGAAGGGATTGCGAATAGCGGGAAATACCGTCTTATATTTGGTCATTTATGCGGCGATTGTGATGCTTGTCAATCAAGCGCTCTACAACTGGATCGGAGATTCCGGGCTGAAAGACTGGATCAAAGACAATTCCGGCATTGTGCTGATTGTATCCAATATCATCGTGCTCGCCATCTATCTTCCGCTGCTGCACTGGCAAAAAATTTCGCTGAAGGATTTGGGGTTTGTTCTTGTGCGCAGGGGATCGTTGCTGCTGTCCGCAGGGACGGGCGTCTGGCTAGGCTTGTTTATCGCCGCGTTTACCCGTCTTCCGTGGATAAAAGCGACATTTCCGCCCATTTCGGATCTGGTCGCTTTTGTCGCCGGCGGAAGCCTGATCATTTTTGTGCTCGGTAGCTTGTTGCTCGGGTCTTTGCTGGAGGAATGGCTGTTCAGAGGAATGCTGTTCCATACGCTCAGTCAAAGTCTTTCGGTTCTGTGGACGGTACTACTCCAGGCTGTATTGTTCGGCGCGGTATTTATGAATGTGATGGTTGGCGCATTTGCGGCGCTGGGCGCGATCGTATACGGTGCTGTTCGCGCCGGCTCGCATTCGCTTTGGGGATCGCTTGCGGCCCATGTGTGCAGCACAGGCACCTTGTATATCGTGCTGCAATGGGCGGGCGATTGGCAGTCCGGAACGCTTGGATTATTAGCTCTAATCAGTGGACTCGGCATTGCGGCACATGTGTTGTTGCTGCTGTACAGGAGTGGCGAAAGGGCGGAAAAAGAACAGGCCGTCAGCGATTCCATTACTTACTAGGAGGGAAGGGAGCCATGTTTCAACTGGATTTGCTAGATACCAAAAAAGACACATCCGGGCGGAAGGGGCGGAGCGGGGGCTCCGTCTCCGATGTTTCCCTCAAGGATATTGCGGTTGTCGGGATATCCGCCAAGCTGCCGCGCGCGGAATCGCACGAAGCCTTCTGGGAGCTTCTTCGAGGCGGCAAGGACCTAGTAGGCCGGTTTCCGGATTCCCGCAAGGAGGAATTAAAGCCGTATCTGCGCCGCATGGAGGCACAATACGGCTCCGTTTCCTTCTTTGACGGGGCGTATATCGAAGATATTTCAGGTTTTGATTATTCTTTTTTCGGGCTTTCTCCCAAGGAAGCATCGCTGATGAGTCCAGCGCAGCGCCTGTTCTTGCAGACGGCCTGGGGCGCACTTGAGAATGCGGGTTATGGCGGAAATGCGCTGCATGGTTCGCGCACCGGCGTCTTTATCGGCTATAACGGGGACGCACTGCATGATTACAAGCGAATCATCGAAGCACTGGACCCAGACGCCTTGTCCATGGCGGCGCCCGGCAATCTGAGCTCCATGATACCGAGCCGGATTTCGTATTTGCTTAATTTGCGCGGGCCGGCGATCAACGTGGATACCGCATGCTCATCCTCATTGGTAGCGGTCCATCTGGCATGCCAATCGATCCGCAGCGGCGAATGCGAGGCGGCGATTGCCGGCAGCGTAAAAATTAACGTGCTGCCGCTGGATACTGGCATACGGCTTGGCATCGAGTCGAGCGACAACCGGGCCAGAACGTTCGACGACTCGGCGGACGGAACGGGTATTGGCGACGGCGTGATTGCGCTGCTACTGAAGCCGCTGTCCCGCGCGCAGGAGGACGGCGACCATATTTATGCCGTCATCAAAGGGAGCGCGATGAATCAGGATGGCAGCTCGGTTGGCATTACAGCCCCGAACGCCCTCGCGCAAGAGGACGTCATTGCGCGCACCTGGCAGGATGCGGACATTGATCCCGAAACGGTGACGTATATGGAGGCGCACGGCACGGGAACCTCGCTGGGCGACCCGATCGAAATTGACGGGCTGACACGCGCCTTCCGGAGATATACCGATAAACGGCAATTTTGCGCCATCGGCTCGCTGAAAACAAACATCGGCCATCTTGACCATGCTGCCGGTATTGCAGGGCTGCTCAAGGCGATCCTCTCGCTTGTCCACAAGCAGCTTCCGCCCACACTTCATTACCGCTCGCCGAACCGCAACATTCCGTTTGTGGATTCGCCCGTTTATGTCAATGACGAATTAACGCCATGGGAGACGGACGGCGAAGCAAGAAGATGCGGAGTAAGCGCGTTCGGCATGAGCGGGACCAATTGCCATGTTGTGCTGGAGGAGGCTCCTGCCGGGATGCCTTCGGGTCATTCGGACAGAACGGAGCTGTTCTGCTTGTCCGCGCACAGCATGACGGCTCTGGAGCGGCTCGTGCTGTTGATGCGGGACTGGGCTATGCAGTATCGCGACGATGAGAGCCGTAGCCTGGCCGACCTGTGCTACACCTTGGTCGTCGGTCGGGGAGCCCATCGGTATCGCCTAGCGATTGCTGTAAGCAGCTGGGAAGAACTTGTTCAGACCTTGCATGTTGCCGCCGAAAGCGGCCTTACCAGCTTTGCGCTGCCGAACGTCTGCTTCGGGACAGCTGATTCGGCTGCTACCGGGAATATGCGGCAGCAACCCATTCCAAACGAACGGGATATCGAAGCGCTGGAGCTGGGCGAACGTTACGTGGGTGGATACGAGATCGACTGGAATGCGATTTACCTAGGACAAAGCCGCCATCGGCTTCCGATTCCGACGTATCCGTTCGACTCTCACCGTTGTTGGGTAGAGGAGGCGTGCACTGGAACGGCGCTTCATACGCCATTTGCAGCCTGGAGCGGGTACTCGCTCGGTGGAGATATTCCGGAGGAGCTTGGGCAAGAAATGAACGCGACGTTTGCCAGATGGCAAGCCGCGCTAGAGCGGAGCGGCGGAATGGCGAGTCGGCGCCGCCGAAGCGTTGCGTTAACCGGGGAGCGCTCCGGCCTGAAATGGGAGCAGCATGTCGCAGATGTCTGGGGAGAGCTACTTGGTTATGACGAATTGCCTGCGGATGCCGGGTTTTATGAGCTGGGCGGAGATTCCATTATTGCGCTCAAAATAGTAAATCAGCTAAGCGAGCTTGCGGGCGTCCGCATTCAGGCAGCGGATTTGCTGGGGCATGCGGATCTGCCTTCGTTCACGGCTCAGATCGAGCGGCGGCTTAGGGAGAGCGGCGCGGCGACAGCACAAAGAACGAACGCTCGGCACGGTGAACAAGGGGTGGACGTTGGGAACGGCGCTCATGATGGGCAAGCTGTGGCCATCGGCCGTGACGGAGCAGGAGTGTCCAGCGGGCATTTCGGACCGTTGACCAGCCAAATGTCAGACTATTTGTTCGGCGATAGGCTGGAGTCGATTCGAAAGGCGGCCCCGCAAGAGCATTATCCGATTTCATCGCCGCAGAAACGCATGTATTTACAACAGCAGGCGATGCCGGATGATCGCAGCTACAACTTGCCTGAATTGTTGCATTTGGACGGGGCTATTGATGCAGACCGGCTGGAGGCCGTCCTGCAAGCCATCGTGGACCGTCACGAGACGCTTCGTACCTCCTTCCACGTCATCGACGGAGAGATCAGGCAGCGCATTCATGCCGCCATTCCTTTCCGTCTGATTCGTATGGAGGCTGATGAAGCGGGAGCGAACGGCGCACTGCAAAGCTTATTTCGGCCGTTTAGGCTCGATACGGCCCCGTTGCTCCGCGCAGCCTTGTTGACGCTGGGACCAGAGCGCCATGTGCTATTTCTTGATATGCATCATATTGCATCCGACGGCATGTCGGCGGGTATTCTTTTGTCCGACCTGATGACTTTGTACCAGGGTGGTTCGTTGCCACTGCTGCCGCTGCAATACAAGGATTATGCGGTATGGCAGGAGAACAGGCCGCTCTCCGGGAACGCCGAAAGGTATTGGCGCGAGCAATGCCGGGGGGATTGGCCGACGCTTGCCCTTCCGACCGATACCCCGCGACCGCCCGTCAAAAGCAATCGCGGCGAAACGTTTGAGGTGAACGTCGATGCCGGTTTGACAGCGGCTGTGCGCGGTCTTGCGGCCAAATCGGGCGCGACTCCGTTTATGGTGCTGCTATCGGCATATTACACTTTCCTCGCCCACTATACAGGGGCTGAGGACATTGCCGTCGGCACGCCGATTGCGGGGCGGAACAGGTACGAGCTGGAAGCGATTGCGGGCATGTTTACCGGCACGCTGGCGCTGCGCGCTTATCCGCGGGCGGACAAGCCGTTCAGAGCCTTTTTGTCCGAAGTGAAAGAGATGGCAACTGGGGCTTATACCCACGCCGATTATCCATTCGAGGAAATCGCGCAATGGTTGGACAGAAGGGACGCGAGCCGGAGTCCATTGTTTGACACGATGTTCATTATGCAAAACCTGGGTATTCCAGACGCTTCGTCAGAGGGATTGTCGTATCGCCACCAGCGCTTTGAGCATGGCACGGCCAAATACGATTTGATGATCCAGGCTGTAGAGAATGATACGGAATTGCGGCTTGTCGTGGAATATAATACCGATTTGTTTCGCCGCGCGACAGTCGAACGCTTCATGCGACATTATGTGCAGCTGCTGCGTAGTGTGACGCTCCGCCCCGACGCCGTACTCGGCGAAGCGGAGATGCTGACGGAGGAGGAGCGCCTGCACATGCTGGCGCTGGGGAGACGCGCAGCGGACTTTCCGCAGCCGCGTTGTCTGCATGATTGCTTCAAGGAACAGGCGGCGGCCGTTCCGGACCTGCCGGCCGTCTCTTGTGGCGGTGAATCCATGACCTATCGGGAGCTGGATCGCCGTACCGATGCGCTGGCGCGAACCTTGCGCGCCAAAGGTGTGGAACGCAGCCGCGTAGTCGGCATCATGGCGGAGCGCTCCATCCCGATGCTAACCGCTATGCTCGCCGTTATGAAAGCCGGAGGCGCTTATATGCCTATAGATCCGCATTACCCCGAGGAGCGCATCCGCTACATGCTGGAGGACAGCGGCGCGGAGCTGGTATTCGCGGACGGTTCGCGTCCCAGAGCCGCGGCCGTCGTACCAGCCACCTTGCAGGTGCTGGACATTGCGGATGAGACGCTGTTCTCCGGCGGAGACGATGCCGCCACTGCATGGCCGCAGGACACAGACGATCCGATGTATGTCATTTATACTTCTGGTTCTACGGGTCAGCCGAAGGGTGTCATTGTGCCGCATCGCAGTTTTTATAATTTCGGACATTCGCTCCGGACGTTTCTCGACGGACAATACGGCGAGGGAGATAGATGCCTCAGTCTAACGAATATTTCGTTTGACGTCAGCGTAGCGGAGTTGTTTATGCCGCTTATGTTCGGGGCTTGCACGGTTCTTTACCCGGAGCCGAAATTGCTTGATCCAAGGCGAATTGCCGAGGTGATTACGGAAGAGCGGATCACATTTGCTTATTTGCCGCCGTCTTTGCTGAAAGAGGTTGCGCGGCTACTGGAGCAATCGGCTTCCGAGATTACGCTAGACAAAATGCTCGTTGGGGTAGAGCCGATTAAAGACGAAACGCTGGAACTGTATACGAAGCTTAACCCCGAGATTCGGATTATTAACGGCTATGGCCCGACGGAGGCGACGGTGTGCTCCAATATGTACACATACAAGCCGGGTGCTTATCGCGGTGGTTATGTGCCGATTGGCGGGCCGATGCACAATGTCGAAATTTATATATTCGGCTATGGCGGCCAGCTTGCCCCTATCGGTGCAGCCGGGGAGCTGCACATTGCTGGCAGTGGCCTTGCCGACGGTTATGTGAACAAGCCGGATATGACGGCCGAGCGCTTTGTGCCGCACCCGTATCATGAGGGCCGCTTCATGTATCGCACCGGCGATATCGCAAAGTGGCTACCAGACGGCAACGCAATGTATGTGGACCGGGTCGACCAACAGGTA
Organism: Paenibacillus lutimineralis; assembly: GCF_003991425.1. Lineage (NCBI taxonomy): Bacteria > Bacillati > Bacillota > Bacilli > Caryophanales > Paenibacillaceae > Paenibacillus > Paenibacillus lutimineralis. The sequence continues at coordinate 4,884,895 of NZ_CP034346.1, read as the reverse complement.
AAAATCAGAGGCGTTCGGATTGAAATGAATGAGGTTCGCTCGCAGTTGATTTCCCTTTCCGAGGTGGAGGATGCGGTTGTGGTCGTCCGCGAGCAGGCAAGCGGCGACAAGGAACTGTGCGCGTATGTAGTCGCTTCGGACAAGCTCCCTTCGCGGGAATGGAGAAGAAAGCTGAAAGACAAGCTGCCGGAGGCGATGATTCCAACCTATATCGCGGCAATTGACGCGATACCGCTGACGCCGAACGGGAAAGTGGATCGGCGCGCCTTGCCAGAGCCGGAATTCGGGCTTCGGGAGCGGGAAGATCTGGAGCTGCCGCGAAACGGGATGGAAGAGCGAGTCGCCGCCATTTGGGCGGAAGTGCTGGGCGATACGGCCGGGCCAATCGGCATTCACGACGACTTTTTCGAGCTTGGCGGCCACTCCTTGAAGGCTGCTGTGCTGGCGGGCAAGCTGCAGCAGGCGACGGGCACCCTGGTTCCGTTCAGCCTGATATTCGAGCTTACCTCCATTGCGGAAATGGCCGCCTGGCTGAAAGAGCGTGGTGGCGCCGTTGTCGCGATCGAGCCAATCTCGAAGGCGGAGCGCCGCGAGTGGTATCCGATGTCGCGTGCTCAGCGCCGCCAATATATGATGCAGATGCTGGCCGGAGACGCCACCATGTATCATGTGCCGTTCGCGCTCCGCTTGCAGGGCAGGCTGGATGCGGCGCGGCTGCAAGACGCATTTACGGCCTTGATCGAGCGACACGAAAGCTTGCGTACGACCTTCCATATGATAAAGGACGAGTTCAGGCAAATGGTTCATTCGCCGTATGCGTTCAAGCTGGAGGCGTTGGACCCGTTCACCGGAGACGAAGCGATGCAGGGAGCGCTGCCGGACGGCGCTGAGATGACGAGGCTGATAGGAGTCTTCCAGCGCCCGTTCCATCTGGACAAGCTGCCATTGATGCGGGCGGGCCTACTTAGACTGAATGAGGAAGATCATCTACTCCTACTAGATGTTCATCACATTATTATGGACGGCGTATCCTCCAGTTTGCTGGTGAATGAGCTGTCGCAGCTGTATGCCGGACAAACGCTGCCGGAACTGCGCGTGCAATACAGCGATTATGCGGTGTGGCAGGAAGCCGGATTTGTAAATGCCGCTTATGCGGAGCATGAGCAGTACTGGATGGAAATCTTCGATGGCAAACTTTCTGTGCTGGAGCTGCCGACGGATCGGCCGCGGACATCTCTGCCGAGCTATAAGGGCCGCCGCCATTCGTTCCAGCTGGACGCGTGGACAACAGCGGAGGTGCGAAAGCTGGCGCGGGAAGCGAAGACAACGCTGTATACGGTGCTTCTGGGTGCTTTTGCCGCGATACTGGCCAAATACAGCGGACAGGCCGAAGTAATTGTGGGCACCCCCGCAGCCGGCAGGGATCATGCCGATACGCATGGCATGATCGGCATGTTCGTCAACACACTGGCGCTGCGGACCAGACCAGAAAGAGACAAGACTGTATGGGCCTATTTGGCGGAACTGCATAACCATGTCGTAGATGCGCTTTCGCACCAGATGTATCCTTTCGAGGAGCTGGTTGAAGGGCTGAAGGCAGATAGGGACAGAAGCCGAAATCCTTTGTTTGACGCCATGTTTGTCTTGCAAAATATGGATCGGGCGGTGACTGAAGCAGGCGGCCTCATCTTTAGTGAAATGCCGTTCGAGGCGGGGACAAGCAAGTTCGACCTGACTCTGGAAGCGGTGGAGCGGGAGACGCAAATCGAGCTTCAACTGGAATACGCAACGGATTTGTTTCATGAGGAAACCGCGCGACGCATGGCGGAAAGTTATACCGTACTCGTGCGGGAGATGTGCAGAACACGCGACTGCAAGGTTGGCGAGCTTGATCTGATGGGTGAAAGTGAGCGGGAGCAATTGCTGGCACTGTTGTCCGGAGGAGGCATGCCGGTACAGGCCGCGAGTAGAGAAGGGAGCAATGGTAGGATGGAAATTCGAGCTGAGGAAGGCATGCTGGACCGGCAAGGAGACGTGGCTGCGGCTTCCAGGCAAGCAACGGCGGAATGGGCGGGGTTTGTGCAGGAAGTAGAGCGCCAAGCGGCGCGCACGCCGGATGCGGCGGCGATCCAATTCGGCGCGGAGACGGTGACGTACGCCGAGCTGAACGAACGTGCGAATCGACTTGCACATTCCTTACGGGCGAAGGGCGTGGGGCCCGAGCGCATTGTCGCGCTCATGGCGTCCCGTAGCCCGCTTCTGCTTGTCGGCATTTTGGGTGTTCTGAAAGCCGGAGGTGCCTATGTCGCCATTGATCCCGCTTACCCGAAAGAGAGGATCGATTGGATGCTTGAGGATTGCGGCGAAGCGCTTCTGCTGACGGAAAAAGCAAATGCAGGAGTCGTAACGAGAGCCGTTGCCGAGTGGTATCTGGATGATCCGGAGCTGTATTCGGCGGACCGAGGTAATCTGGAGTTTGTCCATAAGCCGGACCATTTGGCGTATGTGCTGTATACGTCGGGCTCGACCGGTCGTCCCAAAGGAGTGATGATCGAGCATCGCGGGCTGGCGAATTTCATCAGCGGCTTCCGAGACCGGATTCCGTTCGAGAAGGGCCAGAGCATCCTGGCGATGGCATCGGTCTCCTTTGATATTTTTGTCGTTGAAAATCTGCTTCCGCTCACGCTGGGTATGAAGATTGTACTTGCGAGCGAAGAGGAACGGGGCGACGCCGCTTTGCTGCAAGCTCTGATCGACTCATACGGCGTCGATGTGCTGCAAATAACACCGTCGCGCTTCAAATGGTGGATGAATCAGCGAGGCGAAACGGACGGCTTGCAAAAGCTGAGCATATTGATGATCGGGGCAGAACCGCTGACGGCCGATGTGCTCGGTAGGCTGCGCGCCGCTACGGGAGCCAGATTGTTTAATTTGTACGGTCCGACGGAGACGACGGTGTGGACCTCAATCCGGGAAGTGACCGAAGGCGAAGACATTTCGATCGGTACGCCAATCGAAGGTTCCGTCATGATGGTGCTTGACGAAGGACTGAAGATGCAACCGACAGGCGTGATGGGGGAAATTTGCATCGGCGGGCTGGGCATCGGGCGAGGGTATCTCAGCCATCCTGAATGGGATGTCGCTTTTGTGCCCAATCCGTATGCGCCGGGCGAACGAATGTATCGTACGGGTGACCTTGGGCGCAGGCTTGAAAATGGCGAGTTTGCCTATGCGGGACGACGCGATTTCCAGGTAAAAATCAGGGGCCACCGGATTGAAATCGGTGAAATTGAGCAGTTGCTGCTTCGCCATGAGCAGGTGAAGGAAACGGTCGTCACCGCGTTTCAGGAAGAGGATGGGGAATATGCGCTTTGCGCGTATGTCGTCATGCAGAACGCCGAGGCAGCGGATACGGAGCCGGACGGCGACGCTCCATTAGACCGGTTGACCGCGCAGTTACGCGAATATCTCGGGGACAAGCTGCCTTCTTATATGGTTCCGGCCTTCATGGTTGTACTGGATTCGATTCCGCTTACGCCAACGGGCAAAATCGACAGAAGGGCACTGCCGAAGCCGGGACCAGCCGACACGGGTAAGCGCGAGCTAGTTCCGCTATCGACGGATACCGAGCGCAAGCTGGCGGAGATTTGGAAGGAACTGCTCGGTGCGGATGCGATCAGCGCCAAGGACAGCTTTTTCGAGCTGGGTGGCCATTCCCTGAAGGCGGCGGGCATGGTCAGCCGCATTGCAGAACGCTTTGGCGTCCAAATGCCACTGCGCGATATTTTTATGAATCCTACACTTGAAGGTTTAGCAGCTCATCTGGACACTAGCGGTACCGTGGCTGCTGCGTGCATTCCGAAGCAGCCGGAGCGCGAACATTACCCCATGTCGAGGGCACAGCGCCGCCAATTTATGATGGGTCTGATCTCGGGCGAAGCAACGATGTACCATGTGCCGTTCGCCGTGCATATGCAAGGCAATCTCGATGTGGAGCGTCTGGAAGAAGCTTTCCTTGCGATGATGCGCCGCCATGAATCACTCAGAACGACGTTCCATCACGAGGAGGACGAGTTCCGCCAGCGTGTACATGCGGAGCCGATATTTACGCTGGAACGGGGTGCCAGGCTGAGAATGGCGGCAGGCAAGCTGCTCCAGGAAGGCGGAGACGAAGGATTGTTCGGCGGTATCAGCGAGCTGATGGAGCGCTTTATCCGTCCGTTTGATCTCGGCAGTCTCCCGCTGTTCCGGGCCGGATTGATTCCGCTTAGCGAGGAGCGCCATCTGCTGCTGCTGGACTTTCATCATATTATTACCGACGGCGTCTCCGTCAGCGTCCTGCTGCAGGAACTGACCACTTTGTATGGCGGTGATGAGCTGCCAGAGCTGGATATCCAGTACCGGGATTACACGGTATGGCAAGAAGAACGAATCGGCAGCGAGGCCTATATGGGGCATGAGCGCTACTGGCTGGAGGCGTTTGAAGGGGAGCTACCGACGCTTGCACTCAAGGGGGCCTTACCAAGACCAGAACTGCAAAACTTCGAGGGCGGTCTGATCATTTTCAGACTGGATGAGGAGTTGACGCTCAAGATCAAGGCGTTTGCGCAGGGGCGCGGGACGACGTTGTATACGGTGCTGCTCGGGGCTTATGCGATGCTGCTGAGCAAATGGAGCGGTGAGGAGGATATTATTATCGGCACGCCGGTTGCGGGTCGCAATCATGCGGGGCTGGAAGGGCTGATCGGGATGTTCGTCAATACGGTCGCAATTCGCAGCTTCCCAGAATCATACCGGACCGTTGGCGATTATTTGTCCGAGCTGCATGAGGATGTCTTGCGGGCGCTGGAGCACCAAAATTATCCGTTCGAGGATTTGGTGCAAAAGCTGGGCATCGAACAGGATCGCAGCCGCAATCCGCTATTCGATACGATGTTTATTTTGCAAAATATCGATCGCGTCGCTTATCGTTCGGGCGGCATTGAATTCGACCCTAAGGAGTTCGATCCGGGCGTCAGTAAATTCGATTTGACACTTGAAGCGGGTGAGCAAGACGGCAGGATCAGTTTTGCGCTGGAATATGCGACAAGTCTTTTCCGCAAAGAGACCGTCCGTGCGCTGGCGGATGATTATACGGCGATCATTCGCGCGCTGGTTGAAGATGGGGCAAAGAAAAAAATCAGTGCTCTGCTTGCGGCAAGCAAGCTTAATTGAAATAATACTCAGAGCCTAAGGAGGCGGCGAATGATGAAGCTGTCGATGGAGAGGAAACCATTTAACGAGTTTTGGATGAACTGCATGCTGAACCAGGCGTTTTCCATTGCGGTGTCGGAGGAACCCAGTTACAGTGATGCGGCGTATTTGAACATTTACCGTTACTATCCGTGGGAGGCCGCAACGGACAAGGACTTCCGCTATCCGACAATTGACACGCTGTATTATATGGACGACCCGGCTAGATTTCCGTTGGCACAGGTGATCCGATATATCGAGCCTGGTCATTTCCGCAGCAAGGAGACGGTGCTGGAGGAAATCAGGGAGATGCTTACGGGCGGACGCAACTTGAGCGTAAACGTCGATCTGTATGACTGGCTGCCGGGCAGTATGGCTTGGAAAAAGTTCCATTGGTATCATTATTCGCTGTTTAACGGATACGACAAGGAGCGCGGCGTCTTCTACGTCATTGACGATACGCTTGCGGGCTACGAGGAGCACGAGGTGCCGGAGGAAAGGCTTCTCAAGGCGTACGGCAATTCGGAATACAACGTGAACCCGGACTATTTGGGGCCTGCCTTCTACGTATACAATCTGCAAGAAAAGATTCAGCCCTACGAGTTGAAGCTGGCTGAAGTGGTGGAAAACGCGGAGCGGCTGACGAGGGAGCTTAGCGAGTTCTCAATAGAGGGCATGTGGAATGTAGATTCCGACCCGGAGAAGAAGCAGGCTCATTTGACCTATGGCCTTGTCGGCGTCAACATCATTTGTAACCGGCATATCGCCAACACGTCGCTGCTCCGCTCCCTGCAGGAGAAGAGGTTGATCGGTGAAGCGCTGCATGAGTCGCTGTCCGGCCAGCTTGGCGCAGTGAGGGACGGATGGGATCTGTTGAAGGACCGCTTTGTGACAGGGGACTTCGAACGGGGCAGAGAGCTGGCACTCGCGGACGATTTGTTCGCGAAGGAAAAAGCGTTCTGGACCACGCTTGCTGCTGGCGTGTAGAGGCCGCGTCAACTTGTTACCCGGGAGGCGGGCATTATGACGATATCTTTAATTTGTTTGCCATATGCAGGAGGCTCCGCACAAGTGTACAAGCGCTGGACGAACCGACTGCATCCTGCCGTGCGCCTGGTGCCGGCCGAACTGGCGGGCAGAGGAAGCCGAATGGGCGAGCCGTTCTATGCGGATGCGGCGGAAGCCGTCCGGGATTTGCTGCCACTGGTGCTGGAGACGGCGCTTGGCTCCGATTCATATGCTTTGTTCGGCCACAGCATGGGCAGTCTACTTGGGTATGAGATCCTGCATGCGCTGCGGGAGGAAGGATTCCCACTGCCTACGACAGTCTTCCTCTCCGGCAGAGGCGCGCCACATTGCGAGCAGGAGGAGACTCGCCAAACCCATATGCTTCCAGACGGCGAGTTTCTTGAGGAACTGAAACGGCTCGGGGGTATGCCGAGCGAGCTGTTCCAACATCAGGAGCTGCTGGATATGTTTATGCCGATCCTAAGAGCCGACTTCAAGCTTGTTGGTGAATACGAGCATCGGATGCGGCCGCCGCTGCCGCTCCGGCTCACCGTCTTAAACGGCAAGGATGACGACTGTGTCAAAGGTCCGCTTTGTGAATGGGAGCGTTATGCGACGGAAGGATGCGAGCTGATGCTGTTTGAAGGCGGACATTTTTTCCTGCATGAGCGGGAACGCGATGTTGTAGCGGTGATAAACAAAATGCTGACCGAGGCGCCTGCCCCGATCTACCCCTGAGGAGCGTGATGGAAGATGCTGAACAAACATGCGATATGGTTTCCCGGTCAGGGCTCGCAGCGCGTCGGGATGGGAAAGGCGCTGAGCGAGCGGCATGCGATTGTTAAAGCGACGATGGAGGAAGCGAACGAAGCGCTGGGCATGCGCCTTGACAGCCTGATGTACGAGGGAACGATGACGGAGCTGACGAGGACGGACAATGCCCAGCCTGCTATTCTTGCGCTTGGCGTAGCGATGTACCGCGTCTACAGCGGGGAATGGGGATACCTACCTGCGATGGCCGCCGGCCACAGCCTGGGCGAGATTACCGCTTTAACCTGTGCAGGGGCTATAGCGTTTCCGGATGCACTCAGGCTCGTACGCCGCCGTGGCGAGTTGATGCAAGAGGCCGCCGCTTCGGGGATCGGCGCGATGGCCGCTGTGAATGGGCCGAGTCCCGATGTTGTCGCCAAAGTATGCATGGAAGTTAGCGCAGCCTGCGTAGACAGAAGCCGTATTGTTGTGGTATCGAATATGAATTCAGAGTCGCAAACAGTGATTTCGGGCCACAAAGAGGCCGTCCATGAAGCGTCCGAAAGACTGTCCGCCCATGGGGCCACAGTCATTCCGCTGCAGGTAAGCGCGCCGTTCCATAGCCCGTTGATGGCGCCGGCGGCGGCGCAATTTGCCGAAGTGCTGAGCCGCGTCTCGTTTGGAGAAATGGATTTCCCCGTAGTTTCCTCCTTGACGGGGCTGCCTTACGGGAATACGGCGGAGATCACGGGTATGCTGGCAAGGGGATTAACGGACCCCGTCAATTGGCCGGCGGTCCTTGCATTTCAGAAGAGCATTGGCGTTGCAACTGCCGTGGAACTAGGTCCGGGCAATGTATTGAAACGTCTGGCTCCACCCTATGGATTGCGCGTATTCGCTTTTGACGACAAGGAGGATGAGGCGAATCTGGTTGCCGCAAGCGGGCAAACGGAAGCATACTCGATTGAACTGTTGTATCGTTGTCTGGCGATTGCCACTTGTGTTCGCAACCGCAACTGGAACGCGGTCGAATATGAACAAGGCGTCGTGTTGCCTTACCGCGGTGTGCAGCAGTTGGTCGAGCGGCTGCGGGAGACGGGAGAGCAAGTGGAGGAGGCGCATGTTCGACAAGCGCTGGCGATGCTGGAATCGGTGTTTCGTACCAAAGGCACGTCCGCCGAAGAGCAGGAGCGGCGACTTGCCAGACTGCAGGGTGAGTTCGGCCTGCGCGGCTTGCCAGGCATTTCTACTGCCGATCGGCCATACTCGGGCAGTTTATTATAGTGCGTGTTCAAAAAGGTCGGTTTTCAGCACCGAAGCTTATGATTCCGATGTGCATTTTTTCAAAACGCTTCAGTTGGATGAAGCTAGGGTCAGAGGAGCGGAGCTACACGTTTTCGTAGAAAACGACCTCGTAAGCATTTGCTTGTAGTGGGTACATGAGCACGTGAGCACCTGAGATGTTTCCGCAGGAAACATGACTTCGTAAGCATCTGCTTAGGCCCAGCTGAATTCAAGATTCGATGTCGAATATGCTTTCAGTGTTACTTCGTGTTAGATATAGGATTGTTATCAACGGAGTTGATGAAATTCTATATCGCAAGAAAACCTACCTCTGAATCGCGGTCGCTCAGCCTTGAATTTGCCTCGATTGGTTTTCTTATCAAAAGCGGACTTTTTGAACAACCTCTTATTAGGAAGGAGCGGGGTCATGGGGATCCGGCTGAACAATGACGAGTTGGAACAAGATGGAGCCCGGCGCCCTGCGGAGCTGCCGTCTCCCGTGGAGATTTTGCAGGCATTGATCCGCTTCAATACAACCAATCCGCCGGGCGAGGAAGCCGCATGCATCATGTATATCCGGCAACTGCTTGAGGATGCGGGCATTGAGACGCGGACCTGTGCGCTTGATCCGGCCCGGCCCAATCTGCTGGCCAGGATCAAGGGCAGCGGGGAGGCACCGCCGCTACTGCTGTACGGGCATGTCGACGTCGTTGGCACAGGCAAGCAAGCCTGGAGCCGCGACCCGTTCGGGGGCGACATCGAGGGCGGCTTCGTCTGGGGGCGAGGTGCTCTTGATATGAAAGGCGGCGTGGCGATGCTCGTATCGGCTTTCCTCCGCGCTCATGTCCACAAGCTGCCGCTGCGAGGCGATCTCATTCTGGCGATTGTCAGCGACGAGGAAGCAGGGGGCGAGTACGGTGCTTCCTTCCTGGTAGAGCGGCATGCCGATTATTTTGCGGGCGTAAAGTATGCGCTCGGCGAATTTGGCGGCTTCGCGTTTCATGCGCTGGGGAAAACCTTTTATCCGATTATGGTGGCGGAAAAGCAGCTATGTTGGCTCAAAGCGACGATTCGAGGAGACGGAGGCCACGGCTCCATGGACAAACCGGGAGCCGACTGTATGGTGCAATTGGGGAACATGCTTCAATCGCTTAGCAGGAATAAGCTGCCGATACATGCGGCACCGGCGGCCCGGTTGATGATTGAAGGCATGGCCGCCGCGCTGCCGCTGCTGCCGGCGCTGCTGCTGAGAGGGTTGCTGCGTCCCCGGCTGGGCGGCCTTATCCTGAAGCTGCTAGGGGAAAAGGGTGGGACGTTCGCCCCGCTTCTGCGTAATACGGTCAGCGCGACCGTCGTACGCGGCGGAGAGAAAATCAATGTTCATCCAAGCGAAATTACGGTTGAGCTGGATGGCCGAACGCTGCCGGGCGTCACTCCGCAGCAATTTATGGACGAGCTGCGCCGATTCGCGATTCATGATTCGATCGGGCTGGAAGTGCTGCGCCATGACCCATGCGCCGCAGCTCCCGACATGGGGATGTTCGATTTGCTGTCTGATGTGCTGAAAGAAGCGGATAAGGAGGCTGTCCCGGTACCGATGCTGCTGCCCGGAGGAACGGACGGAAGATTGTTTGCGAGGCTCGGTATCCAAACCTACGGTTTCCTGCCAATGCCGCTTCCCAAGGACATGCAGTTTACCAAACTGATTCATGCGGCGGATGAACGCATTCCCGTAGAAGCGATCGGGTTCGGCACGGATGCGATTTACCGGGTGCTGGAGCGGTACGGAGCGCAGCCGTGATGCCTTTTAAAACGTTTTGAATATTCGCAAAATTTTATTAGCGCTTGAAATGCAAATGACCATTTCAAGCGCTTTTTTTGCGTATTTCGTGTCTGTATATTTTATTTAAAATCAAAACCGAAGGTTCAACCGAAATTCTGAGAGGTTCCGACGAAAAAGTGCCAGTTCTTTCTACTACGCACCGCTTATAATAGAATTCAATTCGAGCAAGAGAGGATGAATTCGAGATGACATTATCTTATGCGGATCTGCTGAAGCTGAAGCGTTGGAATACGCCCACGGTCTACAACGGGTGGGAGGTGATCACGCAGAATGATATTACGCAGGGCTTCAATCTTGAGGAAAGCCACGACTTCATGCCGCACATGGGGCCAATGGTCGGCTATGCGGTTACGGTGCAATTCGAACCGAGTAATCCGGATCACCCCAAGAATCATCCGAATGCATGGAGCGAATATCGCAAGTATGTGGCCAGCGTGCCCGGGCCAAAGATTGTCGTCGTGCAGGATCTGGATAAACCACGTGTGATCGGCGCGTTCTGGGGCGAGGTGAACAGCAACATCCATCACGCATTGGGCTGTGTAGGCACCATCACGGACGGAGCGATCCGAGACACCGATGAAATGAACAACGCTGGCTTCAAAGCCATAGCCCGGAGAACATGCGTCGGTCATGCATTCAGTACACCTGTTCGCTGGGGGATCGAGGTCGAGGTATTTGGCTGCAAAGTTCAGCCTGGCCAGCTTATTCATGCTGACAAGCATGGTTTTATGGTCATCCCGGAGGAAGATGAAGTCCGATTATTGGAGGCTTCAGTGTTTATGGACGGAAATGAGTGCAGCACGGTGATACCGGCGGCACGCAGTGGATCAGGAAAGACGATCGAGGAGCTGCTGGCGGGGATCGATGCGTCAGGCAGACAATTTGGCGTGAATGTGAAGAACAGGTTCGGCACTTCGGGAGAATGGTAAGAGGAAGGAGGGATTCATGATGATTCTTGGAGATTTGAGCAAATGGGAGAAAGAGAAATGGGCATATGCCCCAATTCTGCACAAAGCAGTGGATTACTTGCGCACGACAGATTTGGAGAATGCTGACATTGGGACGTATAGCCTTCTTGGGGATGACATGTTCGCTATGATTCAACAAGCCAACACCGTGGTTCCGCAGGAACGTAAATCGGAGCATCACGCCAAGTATATCGACGTTCAAATGGTTGTGACAGGAGAAGAGATTCATGTCGTTGCCAGACAATCCGAGCTGAACGTCCCGGTCGAGGATCAATTGACCGACAGGGATTATGCCTTGTACGAATGGGTTGAGAATGAATTCGAATTACTGTTAAAGCCAGGTATGTTCGTCATTTATTTCCCTGACGACCTTCACCGGCCAGCTTGCAGCCACACAGGTGGCATGGAGACGAAACGCGTCGTCATTAAAATAAATAGGGACCTCCTGCAAACAAACAGTGAGAATCTGAATCTCAATCATCTTCTGCTGTAGGTGCTTAACAACCGATGGCATTATTATTTCTTGCGTCTCCCTGTACGAGGATGAGATATCCGGTACGCTTTGGGAGATACTCCCTTGGTTTTCTGGAAAATCCGAGCAAAGCTGGAGTAGGAGCCGAAACCAGATTCCTCGGCAATGTCTGCGATTTGCATCTCCGTAGCATGCAACAACGAGCATGCGTGACGGACACGAAGCTCGTGAAGCAGGTCTATGAAGTGAATGCCATATTGGCGGGCAAACAATTCGCTAAGAGATGAGGGATGAATGCCAAACCGTTCGGATAAATCCGTAAGATTTAGAGGCTCCAAGTAATGTTCATGAATATAACGAATGATAGGCCAAATCGAGCGAGCTTGGGATGGTGAGATTTGGGACGACGCAGAGGTCGACATATCCGTTATAGCCTGTAGGCTGCTTCTTGCAAACTGGGTTAAAACCCGCTGCAGATTCGCTTTTAACATCACCGTTGCAAATGACACCGGCTTCTCGTATTCATTCCAAATCATAGTGAAGATTTGCTGCATTTCATCTAACAGGCGCCCTTCAAAATGAACGAAAGTATTCCTTGCGTCGGTGGCATTGCCTAACAGGATATCATGTAATCCGGGATCTAATTCGCCAAGCTCTAAGATGACATCCAAGGGGAAATTGCAAATATATAAATCGAGCGGATCGTTCGGATGGGAGACGATTTCATGTACTTGGTAGGGAAGCAGCAGTACCATGATACCGGGTATCATGTCATGCGTGGCACCATTAATGGTTTCTGTCCCTTGACCGTTAAGCACCAAGGTTAGTTCTACGAAATCGTGCCGGTGAGAAGGTGTCTTCCACTGCAGCTTACGTTTCATATAGAAAGGGAAGCTAGCATTCATATTAGGATATTCGAATAAATACTCCGGATACATATTGCTGCACCTCCTATACCGAATACTGTTATTATATCAAAAATGTGAAAGTAGAATAGGGGAGACATGGAAGAGCGGCCAAGCGGAAAAGTGTTTGATGTTCAAAGGGACTTTTGGATCGGGATGGGGGGAAATGGAACATGAAAATCGTCGTGTTGGACGGATATCGACTAAATCCTGGCGATTTGAGCTGGGATGAATTGATCAAGCTTGGGGAAGTGACTATATTTGATCGTACCCCTGATGATAAAATCCTGGAGCGTGCGCAAGGAGCGCAGGTGCTGCTGTCCAACAAAACGCCTCTGTGTGCGACTACGCTGCAGCAGTTGCCGGATTTACGATATATCAGCGTTCTTGCAACAGGCTATGATGTGATTGATGTAAAAGCGGCAACATCCCAACAAGTGGTGGTTGCGAATGTGCCAAGCTATGGAACCGATTCTGTCGCTCAGTTTGTTTTTGCGCTATTGTTTGAGCTCTGCTATCAGGTTGGACAACATGCAAGTTCTGTACAACAGGGGACATGGGCGGCAAATCCGGATTGGTGTTATTGGGAAACGCCTTTAGTTGAACTGGCTGGTAAAACGATGGGGATTATCGGTGCAGGGCGGATAGGCATGCAGACGGCTCGAATCGCTCATGCGTTAGGGATGAAGGTGATCGCTATAAATGGAAAAGGGGAAACGGATCGAGCGGTCCCTTTTGACGGCTTTCGATGGGTTTCCAGGGATGAACTCTTCCGGAATTCAGACGTCATCAGTCTGCATTGTCCACTGACGGCAGAGACAGAATCCATAATTAATAAAACACATTTAGTTTTGATGAAGTCTAACGCGTTTCTCATTAACGTCGCCCGCGGGAAGCTGGTGAACGAGATCGATCTTGCTCATGCGTTGAATGAGCGAAGAATTGCTGGAGCTGCGCTTGATGTACTTTCCACGGAGCCTCCTGCTTCAGAAAATCCGTTGCTTCATGCATCCAATTGTATCATTACCCCGCATATCGCTTGGGCAACAAGGGAAGCCCGTGGCAGACTGCTGGATATAGCTGTGGATAATGTGCGATCTTTTCTGGACGGAAAGCCTCAAAACGTTGTTAATTGCGGGCAGTGTTACCCAGCGACCCAATAAACCGAGAATCGAAAGGATATAGGTGAACCCGAAATGTTGACATTAGAGCAATTTAAAGGAATTATTCCAGCATTGATTACGCCTTATGATCATGAGGGCAGGATCAGCGAGTCAGCCACACGCAAGCTTGTTCGTCATTTGCTGGATAAACAGGTGGACGGCTTTTATTTAAGCGGAAGCACGGGCGAAGGGTTTCTTCAGACAACACGTGAACGCGAGTCGTTTCTCGAAATCGTAGTAGACGAGGTTCAAGGCGTTGTACCTGTTATCGCGCATGTTGGGGCGATGGACACGGCTACCTGCATCGAGCTTACGAAGCACGCTGCACGATCCGGTGCAGATGCAGTATCGTCAGTAGCGCCGTTTTATTACAAGCATGGTCAAGAGCAAGTGCGAGGGCATTATCTCGATATTGCTGCGGCTGCCGACATCCCGCTCATTATTTACCATTTTCCTGCGATGACGGGGGTACAATCAACCGTGCGGTTTTATGAAGAGCTCTCCAAGGTAGAGAACATAATTGGGGTCAAATTTACATCCAAAGATACGTTCGAGCTTCAGCAATTGATCGAAGCCTGTGGTCCCAAATTTCGCGTGTTTAACGGACCGGACGAGTGTTTGCTGGCGGGGTTGGCGGTTGGCTGCTGCGGTGCCATTGGGAGTACATATAACATCATGCCGGAATTATTCATTGAGCTGTACCGTACATTCCAAATTGGGGATTTGATAGCGGCCCGCGCATTGCAAGCCAAAGCGAACAGTGTGATCGCGGAGCTGATAAAGTACGATTTCATCGCATTTGAAAGGGAAATCTTGCATTTACAAGGCATTGAAGTCGGAGCGCCGAGAAAACCGATCCAGCAATTGTCTATGGAGGAGCGGTTGCAAATCCGTCAGTTTGCACAACAGTATGATTTCTTGAAGGTAGCTACCAACATCGGATGAAAGATGATATAAAATAAATTTCTTATCAAGCACACCTAAGGTGTGCTATTTTTACCATATAGGAAGAATAAGGATTTCTCCACAAGAGCGATTTGCGTATATTTCGACTACATATGGAAAGGTGCGTCAGGATGCGAAAACAATGGTATTACCGATTGCTTTTGTCATATCTTCCGATCTTCGTCGTAGCTTCCTCCATCGTTGTTCTCATTTCCATTATGACGGTACGATTAACGATTGGGAATGAAGCTAATCGGGTAAATGAGGTAGCAACGGAGCAAATGCTCCAAAGCGTTGATGACGCGCTGCGTTCCATCGATCAATTAATCGTCAAAGAAATTCTTAACAGCGTGACCTTTGATAAATTTTTCGATCCTGCGAAGGAAACGAACAAATATTTGGATTCGATTGAAATGAGTGAACGAATTCGAAATATCATTCACGCCACGCCGCTGATCGACTCGCTATATTTGTACCGTTTTAGAGATCAAATCGTGTTGACGAGAGATGAACGAATTTCGATCGATCAATTCCCGGATCGAGACTTTCTGATAGATGTCATTCATCATCATTCCAAGTCGAAATGGTCCGATTTACGGAAAGTGTCGGAAATAAATGCATATTCGAGCGAAATCGTGACCCGCAACGTATTGACGCTGACCAGCAAAGTCCCGACCATTTCCGGTGGACAAGGGCTTATCGTCGTCAATGTCCGTCCATATGCGATTGAATCGATGATCGAGCAAATGGCTAACGCCCAATACAGTCATCTTGACTTTGTAGATAAAGTGAATGTTTCTATTGCTTCAATTGGAGAGAGTGAAGATGCGGCAGGGGCGAAAAAAATCCATTCCTTTTCGGTTTCTTCGGAATATACGGGATGGCGTATGTATAGTTCGGTGAATAACTCGAAGGTATATGGCTTCAGTTCGACTATTTTTTATGTTTGTTACGGGTTGTGGCTGCTTGTCATTGCATTCGGCGCGTATTGGATTTATGCGATCACCCGCAAAAACTATAAACCGATCGAAGCGTTGACAGATCGTTTGGAGCGCTTTAAATCGCAAAAAAGTATAGAGCTGCTCGGAGGCGAGAAACGGAATGATTTCGACTTTATTGAAGAGGCCATCGATCAACTGATCGATCAATTCGATGGTCAACAGCTGCTGCAGAACGAAAATGTAAAATATCGGCATACCAAGCTGCTTCTAGATCTGCTTGAAGGCAATATCGTCAATAGAGACGATGAGTTCATCGCAACCATGTTTGAACAACATGATCAAGCTCGTGTTGCATTGGTTGAAATTGATTGTTATTCCAGCTTTGTGGCGCGATATAATAAGCGTGATCAATTTTTATTGAAATACGCGATTTTACGCGTATGCCAAGAGATCGCGGAGGAGCATCACATTCGGGTATGGACAGAATGGATACAGGGAAACCATATGGTTGTTTTGTTTCAATCAGGCAATCCGAGCTCTAAAGTTGAAGTGATTACGCAAGAGGTATGCGAATGGATACAAGGGAACCTGGATATGACGATTACCATCGGTATCGGATCGTTAGCACAGGAAATCCATGAAATTGCTGACTCCTATAAGACGGCTATACATGCCGTCAAAATGAAGTTCAAGTTCGGCAGCAATCAAATCATCTTCGCGGATCATATTCAACATCTGAAGGAAGAGGAACTGATCGTACAGCCGCAATCCCTTCGAAGTATCGCCCAAACCTTTCGGCAAGGGGATTCTGGATGGACTTTAATAATTCAAGAGTTTGTACAGCAGACGTCAGAAGCCAGCATGTCCAAAGATAGCGTTCTTAACCTGTTGAAGCTCATTTTGTTCTCCATGGATCGCGAAATGAGCGAAACGGCCTCAGATCTCAAGGCGATTTGGAAGAAAGGATTAGACTCCCTAAATGAGGGGTTGGAACCACTGGAGACGGAGGCCGAGCTGTATCCGTATTTCTACGCACAATTAACCGCCATCTTTGATGAAATGAACAAACGTAAGGAAGAGGACTCTCAAACAGCTTTGATCTATAAAATTAAAGCTTTCTTGGATGATCATTATGACGATACGGATCTTTCCATGACAGGAATTGGGGATCTGTTTCAAATCAACTCCAGCTTTATGAGCAGGATTTTTAAAGAAGAGATCGGAATGAATATGATGGATTACCTTGTGTTGGCAAGAGTCGAAAGGGCGAAGCAGCTACTCAAAGAAACCAGGGATACGGTTCAAAGCATCGCGGGTCAGGTTGGGTACCTGCATACGATTTCATTTATCCGTGTTTTCAAAAAGTCGACAGGACTTACGCCCGGGGAATACAGAAAAATATCGACAGAATCTCCATGAACACGGTCCCTACAAGCATTTTTACGGATCAGTCTATACAGTAAAAAAAGGTACACTAGGCTTCACTCCACTTTCGAAGATGGCTTCGAAAGGCTGGAGTGGAGCCTTTTTTGCGCCTGATCTATGGAGAAAAAAGGTGTATATTGTGCCAGAACGCGGTTCTCCGTTATATTGGGGACACTTCAACCAACGATCCTGCATAAATGGGCAAGCAAAATGAAAATTAAGGGGCTAACAAAATGAAAATGGCAGCCGTGGCAGAGAAAAAACTCATCCCTACTAACACGGAGCGAAGGAAATTATGGAGATCGAACATTCCCCTCTGGATCTTGTTCCTACCTGTATTGATCTACTTCATCGTATTCAAATATATACCGATTGGGGGGATCATCATTGCTTTCAAGGATTACAATCTCCGTGAAGGCATATGGAACAGCCCATGGGCCGGGTTTACCTATTTCGAAATGCTGTGGAGCAGCCCGGACTTCATGAGGGTGTTCCGCAACACGTTATTAATCAGCATACTTGGCTTTGTGATCGGGTTTCCTTTTCCCATCCTACTCGCCATCCTGTTAAACGAGATCCGTAGAAGATGGTACAAAAAGGTCGTACAAACCTTGGTGTATTTGCCGCATTTTTTATCGATGGTTATCGTCACCGGTGTTATTGTTACGATATTTTCCTCCAGCGGAGTGATGAATGGATTTCTGCATGCGGTGATGGGCACGGAGGAACCGTTTCCTTTCTTATATAAAATCCCGAGTTGGCTAGCCATCTATTTCGGCTCAGGCATTTGGCAGGAAGCCGGATTCTCCGCCATCATTTACTTGGCTGCCTTGTCTTCGCTCAGTCCTTCTTTGTATGAAGCAGCCGCTATAGACGGAGCACCAAAGTGGAGACAAGTGCTGCACATTACGCTGCCGGGAATTCGCTCCACGATCATCGTGATGTTCATTTTGCAAGTTGGAAAGCTGATCGATGTAGGGTTCGACAAGGTGTATATGTTGTCCAATCCGGCCGTTTCCGAGGTAGGCGATGTCATTTCGACGTTTGTGTACCGCGTAGGACTTCAGGGGGGCCAATTCAGTTTTACGGCGGCGGTCGGACTTTTCGAGTCGGTTATCGGTCTAGTTCTTGTACTGACGGCCA
Source organism: Paenibacillus lutimineralis (assembly GCF_003991425.1). Lineage (NCBI taxonomy): Bacteria > Bacillati > Bacillota > Bacilli > Caryophanales > Paenibacillaceae > Paenibacillus > Paenibacillus lutimineralis. The sequence goes on along the minus strand of NZ_CP034346.1, from coordinate 4,866,816 downwards.
ATACGATAGCCCGCAAATTTGACCAAGGGTTGTTCTGATTTTACGAGGAGGTACACAGGAATGAGACCTACACCAAGCGAAAAAATATTTTACGGATTCAATGCATTATTTTTGGGGCTATGGGCGTTAACCGCATTAGTTCCTCTTCTTCATATCGTATCACTGTCGTTTAGCAGCAATCACGCTATTTTGGCCGGAAAAGTTTTTATATGGCCTGTGGAATTCAGCTTTGACTCCTACAACGCTTTGTTGAAAGGAACACGTGTGCCCAATGCCTTTGTGAACAGCCTGATCATTACCGGCGTCGGTGTAGCACTAAATATGCTTTTTACGATATTAGCGGCGTATCCGTTATCGAAGAGGTATTTTATCGGGCGGCGTTTCATGACGATGTTGATCATCTTCACGATGCTGTTCTCCGGGGGGATTATACCTAGTTATTTATTAGTGAAGTCGCTCGGGTTGATCGATTCTTATTGGGCGATCTGGCTTCCTGGTCTTGTCAGCGCTTACAATATGCTAATTATGAAAACGTTCTTTGAGAACGTTCCCGAAGAATTGCTAGATTCGGCCCGGATGGATGGATGTGGTGAATGGAGATTAGCGGTTCAAATCGTGCTGCCGTTATCCGCTCCCGTACTAGCGACCCTGGCTTTATTTTACGGGGTGAGTCACTGGAACTCGTTCATGAATGTACTCATCTATATTAATGATTCAAGTAAGTATAATCTTTCCGTTCTCATCCAGCAGATGGTCGCACAATCGAGTCTGATGAACGAGCTTCAAAATTTACAGGAAGCGGATAGGCAAATGTTGACGCCGGAATCGATTCGCTCCGCCGGAATGACCGTGATGTTAATCCCGATGATCGTCGTGTATCCGCTTCTTCAAAAGCATTTTGTGAAGGGGGTGTTGATCGGCGCAGTAAAGGGATAAGATTAGCGTGATGTGTTGAGAAGAAAAAAACAGGAGGTCATGGTATGCAAATGATAAGGAAGATCGTATGGAAAATTGCCATCGTCGGTATGCTCGCGATCATCGCAGCAGGGTGCGCTAAAGGGGATCAGAACGGCAACGAAAGCACCAAGGGCGATAAATCGAAGCCACAGATTACAATCTCTGCGTACGATGCAGGCAATACACCTCCGGAAGAAGGAACGATTGAGAAGAACAGATGGGTGACCTGGATGTCCGAGAACGGCCCGACCCAGATTAAAGTCATCGGTATACCGAGAACAGAGTCCGTTCAAAAATTCAATACATTGTTCGCCTCGGACTCCGCTCCTGACCTGATTCAGGAATTTAGCGGCGCGTTCCGCAATCAATTATATGATCAAAAATTAATTCTGCCTGTCGACGAATTCGTTGAGAAATATAGTACGACTTACAAAAAGCTGCTCGAACAATATCCTACATTAAAAAAAGCAGCTACGATGCCCGATGGGAAAATGTACGGGTTCGGACGGATTAACGGACTGCGACCGCACAATGTGTTGATGGTCAGATCAGATTGGCTCAAAAAGCTGAATCTTTCCGTACCTCAAACGCCGGAAGAGCTCATCCTCGTCTTAAAAGCATTTCGCGATCAGGATCCGGATGGCAACGGCAAAAAGGATACCATTGCGCTTGATATGGGTTCCCGGTCCACCCAGGTCCTCGACAGCATGTTCGGCAACGTAGGCTGGACGATTTCCGATGACAAGATGGTCTGGGATTGGGAAAGGGCGAAAGCGGCTGCTGCGTTCAAGAAGCAATTATATGATGAAGGGTTAATCGACAAAGATTATCTAACGAAAAAAGGATCCGGCTACATGGGACTGTATGCGCAGGAAATTATCGCCGGAAAAATCGGGATGTGGGGTACGAGTGTGCATCAATCTGATATCGAAACATTTAAAGCCCTGAAAAAAGCCGATCCGAATGCGGAGCTACAAGTCATTCCGCTTCCTGCGACCGTATTCGGGCAGTTCAGCCCGATCTTATCCAACCCGGTTCAAATTACCGGCATGATCAATGCAAATGCCAAACATCCGGAAGCGGTTATGGAATATGTTGATTTTATGGCATCCAAGGAAACAGGCCAGACTTTGAAATATGGAATCAAGGGTGAAGACTGGAAGGAAGGTGAGAATGGCTGCCAACAGTTCATCAATAAAGAAAAAACCGATCCGAAGATCAAATATACGGCAGCCTATACGATGCTCTTCTCGCCGATTGTAGAAGGTTCTTGCGGACAGTTCCAGGCATCGTTGAATCCGAACGATCCAATAGAGAAGCAATATCTGGAGCTAATGAAGCAGGCTTACGAGATCTATTTAGACGAGAAGCATCCGATGCCTGACTTTACGCACCCAGAACATATTCCGGCCATGCCAGGGCAATTACAGACATCATTTAACAATGCGACTAAAAATATAGGGGATATTTGGACCAAAGCTGTCATATCCGGAAATTCTTATTCGATTGATCAAGCATTTCAGGATGCGAAAAGCACGTGGGATAAAAACGATGGAAAAAATATTGAAGAATGGTATGCCAAGTGGTATCAGGACAACAAAACAAAGGCCTTTTTTACGAAAGACTTTTACGAGTTCAAGCTAAAATTCTAAGGGGTAACTAACGTGAATGCAGGATGGATAGGTTCGCTACTAACGTCCTGCTATTCATGGAACAGGAGGACATGAAAGCGATGAGGAATGGAGCGATTCGATACTGTACAGTGGCGGAAGCAGGACCTGACAACCCGCGCAATGATACGGCTAGCGTCGTTCAGCTGAAGGATGGCAGGTTGCTTTTGGCTTGGCATAAATATGAGGATAACATCGAGGGAGGAAGCGATTTTGGTCTCTGCCGCATTCATGCCAAAATATCGAGAGACGATGGGATCACTTGGGGCGAGGAAACCCTGCTTGTGGACGTGGAGCCTGGCGACCATAATGTGCAGGCACCCGGATTAACCCGATTGCCTTCCGGTGAACTGATGCTTCATTGTGTTCGCGGTCATCATGGAGGCAGCAGCGCGACGATGTGCTTATTCCGCTCCTCCGATGAGGGGAAAACCTGGAGCGATGCAGGCACCATATGGAACCGAAGTGACGGACAATGGATTCAGGGAGGTGCCAATCAGATGAACGTCTTGTCGAGCAGTCGATTGCTTCTGCCATTTCACTTCGGAACGGGCCATCAGGGGAGCCAGCATAATACCGTTGCTTGCTATCTAAGCGATGATGAGGGCTACAGCTGGAGAAGGTCAAGCGGGACGGTCAACTTGCCGATGCGCGGCGCCATGGAGGCGTCGGTAGCAGAGTTGCCTTCCGGACAGCTGATCATGTCGCTTCGAACACAGCTAGGATCGGTGTTCTTGTCCTTTTCCGATGATAGCGGCGAAACATGGTCATTACCTCAAACCTCGGGACTCAAAGCCCCGGAATCTTGCTCTTGCCTAAGACTTATTCCCGGCACCAACAACTTGGTTTTATTTTATAACAATAGCTGCTACGATCCTGCAAGACACCATTATGGGCTGCGTACCCCGTTAACCGCCGCCATTTCGCGCGATGGTGGGATCACATGGGAGAAGGTAGGAGACATTGAGACTGGGCCATTCGAATTTATGAATTTGAATTGTACGTTTACCACTTCGGGGAAAGCGCTGCTGACTTACACGAAAGTGGAAGACCCGCAAATCACCCAACAGGACATATCGCTGCCCTTCCAAAGGACGGGAATGGATCTGATGCTGGCTAATATCGAGCGGGGATGGTTTGGTGACCATTACCTTACAAAGGAGGGATTACGTTGAGGATACGATACGACCGTTTTCCTGGCGGAAAAATGAAAGCGATAACATTGAGCTACGATGATGGTAGAGAAGATGACCGTATGCTTGTGGCCAAAATGAACGACTACGGTTTGAAAGGCGCCTTTCATCTCAACTCGGGCTTTTTTGGGAAGCCCGGTTATATTAACGCCGAAGAGGTCTCGACGCTGTATGCCGGGCAAGAAGTATCTTCCCATACGGCAGCCCATCCGCATCTGGATCTAATACCTCCGGACCGGGTGGTTACGGAGATCATGGAAGATCGAAATGCGCTGGAAGCACTTACCGGCTATCCTGTTCGCGGCATGAGCTATCCGTATGGTTCCTGGAATGAACAGGTTGTGTCGGCATTGCCCGGCCTTGGCATTGAATATGCTCGGACGACGAACAGTACTCATACCTTTGCCATGCCGTCCGATTTCCTGCAATGGCATCCTACTTGCCATCACAAACAAATGCTGGAGTTCGGACAAAAGTTTCTCTTCGATACGCCGAGGCACGCGCGAATGGCAATATTCTATGTGTGGGGACATAGCTATGAGTTTGATAGAGATCGGAATTGGAACATACTCGAACAGTTCGGTGAGTTAGTAGGACGGCATAGCGACATCTGGTATGCCACGAATTCTGAAATTGTCGCTTACATGAGTGCATTACGACAGCTCCGCTGTTCCGTGTCCGGCCACATCCTACATAACCCGTCAGCTATGTCTGTGTGGATCGAAGTGGAAGAAACGGCTATCGAAATAAGACCTGGAGAGATCAAGAACCTAAATGCATGCTGATCGCTTTCAAATCTTAATAGAGGAGTGATTGTATTTGACACCTATTACATGGAAAAGATCCGTCATTCTATCTTTATTTGTTATTGTCAGCTTATTCGTGACTAGCGGAGGTTCTTCGATTTACGCGCTTGAAAACAGTAATGCCGTAACCCAGATCCCAATACAAGCCGATACGTATGTGAATGCGGGATCTCTTGCAAATACAAATTACGGTACGGATCCGATGCTTCAGGTGAGAACGTGGTCAAGCGATCCGAATTATACCAGGGAATCCTACATGAAATTTGATCTAAGCTCTTATTCGGGGGAAGTAGGATCGGTAACGCTAAACGTGTATGCAGCAGTAATTAATACGAACGGCAGTCCGTTGGCCTTTCAATTGTACGGGGTGGAGGACGATACGTGGACAGAGAACAGGGTAACCTGGAATGAAAAGCCGGTCATGGACCATTATTTGGCCAATGTGAATGTAGGTTTGACATGGAAATGGATTCAGGTGGACGTGACCTCCTTTGTGAAGGCACAGCTTGCCTCCGATCAGGTTGCCAGCTTCGGGTTGACCCAAGCTGCCAAAAGCGGAGCGTTAATCCATATCAACAGTAAAGAAAATGCAGTAAATCAGCCTTATTTATCCCTATCACATAGACGTGTTGATCCATCGGCGCCAAGGTGGCCCTCCGACGCAAGCGTTGTGATTGAAAATTTAGGCGAGAACGGTTTGGATTTGAAATGGTCGGAAACGCAGTCACCAGGAAATACGGACAATTATCAAATCTATCAAAATGGAAAGTCCATAGCAACCGTAACAAGTGATACGTACCATATTCCGATTCAGGATTTAGATATCGGTAGTACGTACACCTTCAAGATCGAGGCCGGAAACAGTCAAAATAAGTGGAGCCATGATGGCCCCTATGTAACCGTGAACGTTCCGAAAACCGAGCTAAAGCAAATGAAAATTGGAAATGTGTTCAATGAAAATGAACCGATCCAGTTCAAAGTAGCAACACTGCTGCCTAGCGTTACGTGGTCTGTCTACGATATGCAGGGCGCCAAAATGTCCGAAGGTACAGAATTTAATGACCGGGGCAATGCCATCATCAACGTCCCTTATTCGAAACGCGGCTACTTTAAGCTCCGGGCAACAGCGGGATCGTCAGATCAACAAACATCGGTACCATTGGAAACGTCGTTTGCCGTTCTGTCGCCTTATGATTTTACGGCTGTAGCGGATTCGCCTTTCGGGATGGCGACCCATCTGCATCGGGGACAAACGAATACGATCCCGATCATTCAACAGGCAGGCGTCAAATCGGTCCGGGATGGCATCGAGTGGCATGCGATTGAGAAAGCAAAGGGAGTGTACACGTTCAACCCCGTTCCGGATAACTATATGGCGAAGCTCAAAGAGCAAGGCATCGATATGCTGTTTGTCTCTGGATATAACAACCCTTTTTACGACAACAATGGTACGCCATACACCGACCAAGGTCGCGAAGGTTTCGCCAACTATGCCGAAGCTTACGTAGATTACTACAAAGATCAGCTGATCGCGATGGAGGCCTACAATGAATTTCACGGCTCGTTCGGCAAAAGAGGCAACAGTCCTGCCAACTCCCGGCCTGACTATTATTTTAACTTATTGAAAAAAACGTATGAGACGGTCAAAGCCAGCCACCCTGAATTTCCGGTCTATGGCATTGTCGCCTCCGAAGATGCAGTGAGCTGGATCGAGGAAGTGTTCAAGCTGGGCGGGCTGCAATACATGGACGCAGTTACTTTGCATCCTTACCGTTACCCGAGTGAACCGGAAGGTTTGACAGAATCCCTCGATCAAATCAAGGCATTAATTCGCCAATATAATAACGGTCAAGATAAACCGATTTGGATCACGGAATTCGGTTATCCAACCCATAATGCCGCGAATGGCGTTGATGAAATCATACAAGCAAATTATTTGGTTCGCTACTATGTGTCGGCGATTTCAAGCGGAGTCGAAAAAATATACTGGTACGATATGGTGAATGACGGACTTCGTAAAGACTACAACGAAGATAATTTCGGCCTGCTCCGCAATGCAGCTGACCCGTTCGGTGCATTCACTCCGAAACCGGCTTATACCGCATACGCCGCGATGACAAGAGAGCTTACCGGTTGGCAATTCCACGAGGAAGAGTCGCTGGAGTCCGACTTGAAAAGCTACCTATTTATGGATGGTGGACAAAACAACAAGCGGGTCGTATGGTCGCTCGAACCTGCGTCGGCTGTGATCAAGACGAATCAGCCCGTTGAGATTACGGATATGATGGGTAATACGCGGACGTATGTGCCGACGAACGGTAATATTTACGTAACCTTGACGGGAGAGCCTATCTACATCAAGGGAAATATCCAAGCGATAAATAAGGATGCGATGTTTACCGTTTCTGGTGGAGGTGCTCTATCAGGCGAACCTGTGACATTTCAGGTTGAAATGAACAATACAACAGCTGAAGTGCTTGACTTCACATTGGAGGTAGAGGACCAATCCTATGCGTTGAATGCTGGCCCTGGGCAGACCAAGCTACAGTCTGTGGTTGTGAACGGGTTGGATGAACCTGGGACACGGATCGTCAAGGGAGTCTTGAAAGCAGGAGGGCAAGTCGTCGGGCTGCTGCAGTATGTCGCTGCTGTAGAGTCTTCCGAGACGGTTCAAATTCGTCCGGTATTTAACGGTACCGAGCCGCTTAGTCAATCGATCAAAGTACAAATCCGAAATCACTCTAAGTTCAACGCCTTGCCTGTTCATCGTATAGATTGGCAGCTTGGTACGTTATCGGGCCATCAGGAGGTGAATCAAGTGCTGCAACCTGATTCAACAGGAACGTTTGATATCGCGCTGCAAAATGTTGAACTAGGAAAAAGTTTATCATCAGACGTCAAAGTAGCCTATGGAAACAACAAAACCTATGTCTATAAAGGTAATATTGATTTCAATCCAGTTTATAGCGGAACACTTAACGTTGACGGCAATCCCGATCCGCTTATTGTTGTGAAGGCGCCGACCATCGATTTATCCAAAGGTAACGTGAAGGTGAACGGCTACCAAGGGGCCGATGATTTGAGCGGTTCCGTATGGTTGAACTACGACAATGATAATTTTTATTTGACTGCAAAAATCAAGGATAACATTCATGCTTATCCAGCAACCGATGTGAACATGTGGAACAGCGATAGCATCCAATTCGCTATTTCGAACGGTTTGCCCGGAGAGGATCCGAACTATTATGAGTATGGAATTTCGCAAACCTCGGCAGGATCGCAAATTTATCGCTGGATGGCGCCGGTAGGGGTTGAAAAGGGATTGGTCACAAACGGAGAGGTTCGAGTAGCAAGAGACGAAGCCCAGAAGCTGACGACTTATGAATTAGCATTGCCATGGTCGGAATTAGCCCCAATCATGACAGAGAGCGGCGTATTCAACTTTTCGCTGCTGGTGAATGATAACGACGGAAATCAGCGAAGAGGCTTTATCGAATGGGGCGGCGGAATCGGGGACGGCAAAGCGCCAAGTAAATTCCGATCGATGCAATGGATTCAGGAATAGGCTGGTAACGCGAATCAACTCCGTCCCTTATGGGACGGAGTCTTTTTGCTATCAAATACAGACGTAAAAACTTGCAGCCGCAAAACCGACTTTGTATTTTAAGGCATTTTTTTATCTGTAAAAATAGCAAATCGGATCGACTGATCTTTTTCATATAGGGCAGGTTATAGACATATGTACAAAATACGATTTTAGGGCGGCTTGTGAGAGCAAGTAAATAAATGAAAGGCAGGAACAGCTAACGCTGAACCTGCCTTTTTGACAATGATGATTGGGTAGGAATAGAACGGAAATTGGATCAGGACTGCTTGTCACCGATCTTCTGGCCGATCCAGGCTTCGTAAATTTTCACAACGGAGGATAAATCCTCATCGCCATAACCTTCGGTCTGACCAGCCTGGAACAGGCTCTTGGCCAGGTTCAGCATTGGGGCAGGAATGCCGGAATTGTCTGTCAGGGACGAGGCCAGCTTCAAATCTTTCAGCATAAGCGCCAACGAGAACTGGTTCGTGAAATCATGCTCGATGATTTTACGGCCTTTGAGTTCGGCCGCTTTGCTCCCTGCTGAACCTAGCTGCACTAGTTCGAGGAAGCTGTCCACAGGTAAACCCGATTTGGCGGCGATGGCGAAGCCTTCGGCAAGTGCCAGGTTGTTGATGCCAACGATTGTATTGTGAGCGATCTTGGCTACGGCACCGCTGCCGTTTGGTCCCATGTACAGGATCTTCTTACCCATGACTTCGAAGAGGTCACGGCTTTTCTCCAGGGTGTCAGCATTCCCACCTATCATGAAGACGAGCGTCCCGTCGATGGCGGCTGGAGAGCTTCCGGTTACAGGAGCGTCAAGGAAGCTTCCTTCACGCTCTTGAACCTTCGCTGCGGTCTGCTTCACAAGCGCAGGGGAGATCGTGCTGCAATCGATCACGATTGCGCCGGACTTGAGCCCAGAGAGAACACCCTCGGAACCATCGTATACGGCTTCTATCGATTGGTCATTGCTTACCATTGTAATGACGATATCGTTGGATGCCGCTGCTTCCTTGGGAGATGCAGCCTGCTTGGCACCTTGATTAACGAGAGGAGCGCACTTTGAAGCAGTGCGGTTATACACTGTGACTTCATAGCCTGCTTTGAGCAAGTTTGCAGCCATTGGCGCACCCATTGTACCCAGGCCGATAAATCCTATCTTTTTCATGATTGTCCACCTCTTTTTAAGTATCTGCAAACATATTTGTATTTTAACATGTTGGCAGGAAGGGTGCATATTGTGCCCTTGTGTTCATACAGGTTTTACAGTATCCTATTTTTAAGTTGTTTTAGTAGTTGTTCAAAAAGTCCACTTTTGATAAGAAAACCGATCGAAGACATTCAAGGCTGAGCGACCGCGATGCAAAGGTAGGTTTTCTTGCGATATAGAGTTTCATCAGCCATGCTGATAACGAATAAACTCTATATCTATCACGAAGTGAATCAGGAAGCTATTCGGCATCGAATCTTGAATTCAGCCGGGCCTAAGCAGATGCTTACGAAGTCATGTTTCATGCGGAAACATCTTAGGTGCTCACGTACCAACTACGTACGCTCTGCTCCTCAGGCCCTAGCTTCATCCAACCTTCTCGGTGCTGAAATTCGATCTTTTTGAACTTCTATTTAAGAGGTTGTCATTTTTATTTAAGAGGTTTAATGTAACCATTACCTCTTGTGGATAGGCAGTGCGATAAATATACAGATGGAGGTTTGTTTCAGATGAGTAAAAAAGTAACGTTCGATTACAGTAACGCTCTGGAATTCGTAGGACAACATGAGATTGATTATTTCGCTGAGCCGATTCGTCTTGCTCATGATCAGCTACATAAGGGTACAGGTGCAGGCTCTGACTATCTTGGCTGGATTAACCTGCCTACCGAATATGATAAAGAGGAATTTGCCCGCATTAAGAAGGCGGCTGCTAAAATTCAAAATGATTCCGAAGTATTGATCGTAATCGGCATCGGTGGTTCTTATCTCGGCGCACGCGCCGCAATTGAATCTTTGTCGCATTCTTTCTACAACCTACTTCCTAAAGATAAACGCAAAACTCCTGAAATTTATTTTGCAGGTAACAATATCAGCTCCACTTATGTGAATCACTTGCTTGACCTGATCGATGGCAAGGATTTCTCCGTGAACGTCATCTCCAAATCCGGTACGACGACAGAGCCAGCGATTGCTTTCCGTATTTTCCGCGCAGCACTGGAGAAGAAATACGGCAAGGAAGAAGCTCGCAAGCGCATCTATGCAACAACAGATCGCGAGAAGGGCGCGCTCAAGAAGCTCTCGAACGAAGAAGGCTATGAATCCTTTGTTATTCCAGATGATGTAGGTGGCCGTTATTCCGTGCTTACTCCGGTTGGCCTGCTTCCGATTGCCGTTGCTGGCATCGACATTGATGCGATGATGCAAGGCGCAGCTGACGCAGCTAAGGAATACAGCAATCCGAACGTAGCTGAGAATGAGAGCTACCAATACGCTGCAGTGCGTAATGCATTGTATCGCAAAGGCAAAGTAACCGAAATTCTCGTAAACTACGAGCCGTCCCTGCACTACGTATCCGAGTGGTGGAAGCAGCTCTACGGCGAGAGCGAAGGTAAAGATTATAAAGGCATCTTCCCAGCGGCTGTCGATTTCTCTACAGATCTGCACTCCATGGGTCAATTCATTCAAGAGGGCAACCGCAACATCTTTGAGACGGTTATTCAAGTGACTGAAGTATCAAGTCATATTACGATCGAATCCGATCCGGATGATCTTGATGGATTGAACTTCCTCGCAGGCAAGACGATGGACTTCGTGAACAAGAAGGCGTTCCAAGGAACCTTGCTCGCCCATACGGATGGCCAAGTACCTAACCTGGTCGTTAATGTAGAGGATATGACTCCATATTCTTTCGGTTACCTCGTATACTTCTTTGAAAAAGCTTGCGGCATCAGCGGTTACCTGTCAGGCGTAAATCCATTCGATCAGCCAGGCGTTGAAGCTTACAAGAAAAATATGTTCGCGCTTCTTGGCAAGCCGGGCTATGAGAAAGAAAAAGCAGCTCTGGAAGCAAGACTGTCCGAATAATATTACGACGAGTTAATCACCAGAGGACAAAACGCCAGAAAGCAGTTCTTTTCGGGAAAAACCGGATGGGCTGCTTTTTGGCACATTCATAAGGATGAGGATATCAATGTTGGAACGTTACAGAACAGTTAGGCAAGCAGGCGAGAAGGAAATCGTCATTCGCAAATCCCGGTTTATTGGCCATATCAAGCCGGTAGAGAGCGAGGAGGAAGCGGTCGCTTTTATTGAAGAGATCAAGAAGAAGCATTGGAACGCTACCCATAATTGCTCGGCTTATATGATCGGCGAGAGAGATGAGATCCAGAAGCAATCCGATGATGGGGAACCGAGCGGAACGGCAGGCAAGCCGATACTGGAAGTCATTAAGAATCAGAAATTAAAAAATGTGGCGATCGTCGTAACACGTTATTTTGGCGGTATTCTGCTTGGGGCTGGCGGCCTGATCCGAGCTTATACAGATGGTGCCGTAGCAGCCATTGAAGCGGGAGAGGGGATTACTCGGGTACTGCATCAGGAAGTCCTCGTCGAGCTTGATTATACTTGGCTTGGCAAAGCGGAGAACGAGCTTCACAATCGTGGAATCCGCATGGGGCAGACCGAATTTACTGATAAAGTCACATTGCACTGCTTACCGCTCGTAGACGAAGCGAAGCAATTTATCAACTGGATGACGGATATAACTCAAGGGCAGGCAGAGATGATGGCGGGTGACAAGGTTTATTTTATTGAAGGGGAATAATGCCTATGGCAAGAAGAGCAGTAGAGCAGGAATTATCAAGGGAAAGAATTATGGATGCCGCGAGACATTTGTTCATTACGAAAGGTTATCGGGGCATTTCCATGCGGAGCATTGGGCAGCATTTGGGATACAGCCACGGTTCACTCTATTATCATTTCAAAGAGAAGGCGGAGCTGTTCTATGCGATTGTGGTGCAGGACTTCAATCATTTGACCCTGCTCTGTGAGCAGGTGACGAAGCATCCGGTGGTGGATGGACTCACGAAGACCGAGGAACTGATGCTGGAGTTCATTAAATTTGGTCTCGACCATCCGCATCAATACGAGATTATGTTCATGCTCCGTGATGAGGAGATATTGTCCTATTGCCGTGCAGAACAGTCCAAGTGCTTCGATAAGTTCAAGACAATTGTGCAGCGTTTCTTGAAGGAAGAGCAGCATCCGCTGCAGCAGAATCCTTCCTTTCCGCTTAGTATGTTTTTGGGAATACACGGGTTTATTTCGTTCTACATCCAGGACCGTCTTACCTTTGATGAAATCATGCCCGCTGCAGTCGGCCATGTCAAAATGTTAAGTCAGAGCATTTACCGTTTAACGTCATAGGGCGTTTTTGTTTTCCAACTGGACTTTATCCATTTACACTATCATCGCTGTACTTCTGTATTGCATTAATTAAATAGGGTAATGATGCGATTGTTATACATTGCTGGAGTTATTTCATACATGTATGCTTATTTCAAAGAATAAGGGCCTGGGATTCCCGATAAGGAATGCAGGCCCTTTATGTGTCTCAGTTTCAGTCTTCATGTATTTTAACGTAACAACGGCGCTGACGTGGACCGTCGAATTCACAGAAGTAGATGCCTTGCCAGCGTCCGAGCAGCAGTTCACCATCCTCAATGATTACTGTCTGGGAAGTACCAGTAGTGATCGCCTTCAGGTGAGCAGCCGTATTACCTTCCGCATGACGGTATTGTGGATGTTCCCAAGGGTATACCTCATTCAGCCTCATTAATACATCATGCTTGACGTCCGGATCTGCATTCTCATTAATCGTAATTCCTGCGGTCGTGTGCGGACAATAGACGATGACATGACCATGCTTAACTCCGCTTTTATGTACAAATGCCGTAACTTCTCTTGTAATATCACGCATTTCATCCCGCTTGACCGTGGATAACTCCATTCTGTATAGCATATGGCTCACTCCTCATCGGATATTTGGTAAGCCATAGCGTAAGCTGTGACTCTTGTTGAGTTATTTATTTTCTTAGGTACTGAAAATCGACCTTATTGAACACACTTATCATCGTAGAGGTTGCTAAGGGGGGGACCGCCAATAAAACGCTGAAAGCGTACGCTAAGCTTTCTGGAATTAGTAAAAGGCCGATTTTCCGTACGCTAAGGAAGATGAGCTTTTTATCGTGATGTCCATTTATGGTGCTATCTGTCATCTAATATTCTTTTTAATTGTATTTTGGTGACTTGAGAATTGAGTACTTGTAAACCATAGACTATTTCAAGATCATCACTAACCATAACGAGAGGAAGTAGAGAAGCAATACCGGTTTAAAAGTTGATCTGCCATAGAACGCACAAAACAAGCCGGATTTCCTTAGCGTACGGAATTCCTGGCTTGTGTGAATAAAGTTTCGCTTAGCGTACGTTTTTCCGACGCCTTAGAACCCTATCTAACTCTATTAAACTCTGAAAACATCGTTGGACAATAATCGTCAAAATAATACTAAGGAACTATATATTAGTTGTGATACCATATGATACCATATGATACCATAATTTATGATAGATACAATAATAAACAAAAGGAAGAGAGGGTGGTTTTTGTGAAAAAAATTATTTCTTTTAGCCTTGGAGGAGTACTGTTATTGTGTTTTGTTTTATTTTCATCTGTAACATCCTCATCTGTTTTTGCATCAGGGGATAGAGGGAGTTTTTCTCCTAGTTTGTATCAAATGGGATCGTCCTTAGAAGGTGGAACTTCTACATTTGCTGGGTATAAATTTGTAGCAGGTCCCATTAGTGCGTATTTTGAATTATATAGGGATGGTACTTATCTTGGTTCTAAATACGGTGAATCAGATAATTATTATCTCGACAGATACGCTCATGCTCTCATCACAAGTGGAGTTCACACAACATCAGGTTCATACAAGATGACATGGTCAGGAAGAATAGGTAAATATTATTCTGATGGTAGTGACTATACTGACGCTGGAGAAAAAACTTATTATCTTTCTTCTTCTAGAGATAGTAAAAAACAAATATTAGAAGAAGAGATGACCGAAAATAAGCTAGTTCAATCATGGGAAAAAGGGCGCGAAATCATATCACTTAATAATGAATCTTTTTCAGAATGGACATTAATGAATACAGCCCAACTTCATGAGAAACTATCCAACCTTTCTAGGCAGGAACGTTCTTCTTTTCTAAATGCTTTTTATAGTGAAGAAAGAACTAGTAATCTCGATGTAGGTGACTATATGTCTGCTATTTTAATAAGTCCTAATAACTCAGAAGCCTTGGTTTACTGGGAAAAGTCAGATAGTAGATATGTTGTCATACATTTGCTAAATGATGATTCTAATTGGTACGTAGACAGTACTGATATAATAAATTAAAGTAAAATATATTAATGCTAGTCCCCTAGGTTTTTGCATAAAAAAACTAAAAATCGGAAGACGCTGTAACCCTTAAGGTTACAGCGTCTTTTTGTACGGGAAAGCTTTTCTAGGGTCAGTAGTAGGAACGCTCGTCAAGGGTTCGCTCCGCCGTTTACGCACTCTCTGACGGCTCTCTACGGTGTTCTATTTCAATAGAACACACAAAACAAGCCGGATTTCCTTAGCGTACGGAATTCGGCTTGTGTGAATAAAATTTCGCTTAGCGTACGTTTTCCGCGTTTTGTTGGCTGTACCCCTAAGGGAATTTAACAGCCAAAAAATCAAGAATGGCTTGGCTAAACTCAATGTCTTGAGAGGGGTCCTCTGAGTATTGTTCATAACAGACAAAGTGTTCGTTGCCTTGACGGATAAAGGTCGTTACGTCTATATGATGTTTTTTCGCCTTATTAAGCAGCTTCTCGAACTGTTCGTAGGGGATTTGTGTGTCCCCAGTCGAATGCATCATAAGGATCGGGCGCTCCCCCAATTTCGTGATACTCTTCTCGGGAGAATACTTCAGTGCATCGAAGCCAAAGTGGAATCCAAGATATGTATTAATAAAAGGAATATCCATAATACCTATCGCTTTGGGCATCCCGGACATCTCCATATTGGAGATGAACGCATCCGCCCATGAAGAAAATGCAGAGATCGATATAACACCATTCACTTCCGGCAGCTCTTCTGCGGCGTTGATCACTGTGCTGCCTCCCATGGATGTCCCCAATGCGACAACGGGCAGTTCTTTTACTTCTTTATCTGCTCTAATAAAGTCGACCCCAGCCTTTACATCCCGCCATTCGGTCATCCCCAGGCCGATTTCTTTCCCTTCACTTTCACCTCGGGCACGCATTTCAATCAGCAGTGAATCCCAGCCATGGTCAGCAAACATTTTCGAATATCCAAAAAAGGCAGTAACAGAAGGGTTCTGTATTCCGGATAAAATAATAATAGTACCTTTGGAGTCTTCAGCGCGGGTACGCCATGCTGCGAGATGAAGAGAATCATCTGTTACAAGGGTGATTCGCTCTGATGGAATGCCATAGTCCAGAGAATTGAACTGCTGTTGCTCATATCGCTGTCCCAGAAACATTGGCATGATCGAATAGGGGATAAATGTAAGTAAGGCGATAAACAGTACAATCAATACTACAGCAATGATGATTATAATTTTCTTTGCTCTGGATTTTCTGGGCTTTTGGAGAACCTCATTCACCACATTATCGTTCATTGCTATGCTCCTTTACGTTAGATAAATCTAACGGAAGCCTCAGTCGCTATTTTGCAAATGATGATCATGTTGAAATTGTAACGGAAATGAGAACCTCTATTGCTGGTTAACAGCCCTTTTTCGCAGAATTTCTTGTTATAAGATTGTTCTTTTCCGTTAGTTTTTTAAAAGTCGCTTTTTCTCTAATAGCGTCCACTATTTCCGTTAGCCTAGGACAATAATCCTATAGTGAATTATACCACATGGTGGAAGTTGTTCCACCATATTATTGCCTTAAGCTATTGTTCCGGGTTTTTAGTATGCTGGGAAGACTAGAAATATTTGGTTGACTGAGGTTAGACGGTTTGATAAAGTGTTTAATAAGAAAAAAACCAAGTAATTACATATGAAATTATGGAATGTTGATCTTACATAGCTGGCAGTCTTACTCAATCATCTGCTGCCGGAATTGATGAAAGGATGTGGCCTCTTCCGATGCATATAGAAGTACGAAATCTGGATAAGCATTTTGGCAATTTCCATGCCGTGAAAGACGTGAGCTTTGATATTGAAAAAGGACAGTTGATCGGATTGCTCGGACCAAGCGGAGGGGGCAAGACCTCGATTCTTCGCATGCTGGCCGGGCTGGAGCAGCCGGATTCAGGGGAGATTCTGTTCCATGGACAGCGCGTGAATGAACTTGCACCACAGGAGCGCGGAATCGGCTTCGTATTCCAGAGCTATGCACTGTTCAAACATATGACGGTTTTTGATAATATCGCCTTCGGACTCCAGGTCAAAAAAGTGGCCAAGAGTGCGATAAAAGAACGAGTGATGGAGCTGGTAGAGCTAACTGGGCTTAAAGGGTTCGAGGGCCGTTATCCGCATCAGCTCTCCGGCGGCCAACGCCAAAGAGTCGCCTTCGCCAGGGCGCTTGCACCGGAGCCGCAGCTTCTGCTGCTTGATGAGCCCTTCGCTGCGATTGATGCGAAGATCCGCCAAGAGCTAAGGTCCTGGCTGCGAGAGTTGATTGAACGTGTTGGCATTACATCGATTTTCGTCACTCATGACCAGGATGAGGCAATTGAGGTCGCGGATGAGATTATGATCATTAGCGAAGGCCGACTGGAGCAGAAAGGATCACCATGGGACATTTACCGGGAGCCGAGGACGCCGTTTGTCGCCTCCTTTATCGGCCAATCAACGTTGGTTGATAACCCGTCCGAGCTGAGAGGCTTCGAGACGGAGGTATTGGGTTCGCAAGCAAAGGCCTTAATCCGCCCGGAATATATCGAGATTGGCAGTGAGCGGGATTTCACCTTACTGTCTGCTACTTCTGTTGGAGTTGTGAAGCATGTACATTTCCGCGGAAGCGAATGGCTCGTTGACGTTGAAGTGGGAGGAAATGTACTAACGACCTTTCGCTCACTGGAGAAGGAGACACTTGAAATTGGGCAGGAGATTCGCGTTCTTGTACATCGCGCTTATCTATACAATGAGGAGCGCAGCTGGATTGTGGAGAATCCGTTGAAGCTAAATCCGATGAGCGCTATGATATAGGCGAGGTGATGCAATGATTGCGGGACTCATCGTATATGGCTTGCCAGTCCTTGCCGCGTTGCTTTATGTGAACACAGTTAGTCTTTTTAAGAAAATAAAGCGTGGGGAAGATACGACGAACAATACTGCTTGGGGCGCTATTTTAATCGCAATTATAGTCTTTGGATTTCTTGTACTAATAGGCATTTCAGAATGAAAATAAGCAAAGGACCTGGCGAAAATGCCAGGTCCTTTATGTTATGGGGGAGCCGGGATGATGGACGATAGATATAACTCTGTCATTTCGGGCTGCGAAGATAAAAGTGTATAATTTATGTAGAAAGTGACAGTTTTTTATAGTTCGTGTTCAAAAAGTTCGGTTTTCAGCACCGAGAAGTTGGATGAAGCTAGGGACTGAGGAGCGGAGCTACACGTTTTCGTAGAAAACGACCTCGTAAGCATTTGCTTCTAGTGGGTACGTGAGCACCTGAGATGTTTCCGCAGGAAACATGACTTCGTAAGCATCTGCTTAGGCCCGGCTGAATTCAAGATTCGATGCCGAGTGGCCACCTGATTCACTTCGTGTTAGATATAGAATTTATTCGTTATCAGCGTAGCTGATGAAATTCTATATCGCAAGAAAAACTACCTCTGGATCGCGGTCGCTCATCCTTGAATTACTTCGATCGGTTTTCTTATTAAAAGCGGACTTTTCGAACAACTTCTTATAGATAAAGAATTGATTATGGAACGGAGAGGACATGGATGGATCAACTTGTGTTCCTTGGTACAGGTGATGCGATGGGCGTGCCAAGACTGTATTGCGATTGCGAAGTATGTACGGAAGCAAGGAGCGGCGGAGAGAACCGGAGGTATCGTTCTGCTGTAGCAGTAGAATGCGGGGCAGAGGAGCAATTCATGATCGATTGTGGTCCGGATTTCCGGGTCAGCATGGAGCGGCGTGGCCAGAGATTTATCGAGCACATGCTGATTACGCACGCTCACTTCGACCATATCGGAGGATTGCCGGAATGGGCCGATGCCTGCCGCTGGCTGGGGAGAAGAGGGCAAATGTACGCTCCCCGTGAAGTCGTGGACATCATTCTACGCCAATATCCTTGGCTGGAACGGAATCTCGATATACATTTTGTGGATGAAGGTATCGTATTGGCTAGATGGAAGATATATGGCTGGAAAGTAAACCACGGCAAGAATGGCTATTCCTATGCCTATCGGCTTGATAAGCCCGGCTACGCCTGGGCTTACTGCTCGGATTCCATCGATTTGCCGCCGGAGCAGAGAGCGCCGCTCCAAGGGCTTGATCTGTTGATCCTTGGAACAAGCTTCTATAAAGAGCTGGCCGAATTCTCTACGCGGTCTGTCTATGATGTAACGGAGGCACTGGGTCTACTGCAGGAAATTAAACCAAAGCGTACGATCTTTACACATATGTCTCATGATATCGATCAGCGTAAGGATTATGCTCTGCCTAAGGGTGCATCCTTTGCCAGCACAGGAATGAGAGTGTCGCTAGGGTAGGATTAGATGTTTAGAGCCCGATGATACATCGGGACAAAGAGAAAAGGGCCTGAAATCCATGAAGAAGTGGATTTCAGGCCCTTTTAGCCAGAAAACTAACCTGAGGGTTATTATTACTCCGGTTGTAGTATGAACTTGTCGATGGCTGCTTTAACTCCATCTTCATTATTGCTAAGCGTTACATAATCGGCGAGCTCCTTCAGGGCTGGAATCGCGTTGCCCATCGCCACACCAAGACCGGCGGCCTCCAGCATTTCATGGTCATTCCAGGAATCACCAATCGCAATCGTCTGCGACATATCGCAGCCAAAATGAGCAGCCAGGAACTTTAGGGCATGGCCTTTCGTACCTTCGTGATGCATAATTTCAAGGAAATTCGGCTTCGATTTTGTAATATGCACATCCTCGCCGAGCAACTCGCGAAGCTGAGGAGCGATTTCATCTAAATAGTCGGGATCATCAATGATGAGCAGCTTCGGCGTTGGATGAGCAGCCAGCTTGGCAACATCAGGTTCAATATAATACTCCGTCCGGTTCAGCGTCGTGTAATCGATCAGCTTCTGATTCTCTTCCCGGGCGAAGAGCTTATCGTCAATATAGGTCTGCAAGTGCAAATGATGCAGCATGCAGTAATCGAACACCTTACGGACCGCTTCCATAGGTACATAGCGTTCATATAGCACCTTCTCATCGAGAAGGTTTTTAACTAGGGATCCCTGATAGGTTATGATCGGTACATTCATTCCTATCTGGCGGGCAATCGCCTGTGCCGAGGCGTAGGCACGTCCGGTGGCCAGCGTAACGATGACCCCCTTAGCGATCGCTTGCTCCAGCGCCTGCTGGGTGGCCGGGGTGACTTCCTTGCTGTCGTTGATTAGAGTATCGTCGATGTCGATGGCAATCAGCTTGTACATGCTCCCTCTCCTTTGATGGTTTCTTTATCTATCGATAGCTTGACTACCTCTATTGTACCTTTCAGACTATATAATTCAATTCCAATCCAGAAAAAAGAAATATAAGAGGTTGTTTAAAAAGTCCCCCTCGTCTAACTTTTTAAACACGCTCTATAATCAATTTTTCTATTTACGGGAATGTATGTTCTTGGTTTCGCAAGCCTACCCGGCAGTTGTCTCTCGGAGAGAGGATGAAATGCGAGTTCATTATGGCGATGTTGCATCGCCCAGATGTCGTCTTCCTCGATGAGCCAACGATCGGACTGGATGTGATCGCTAAGGAGAGAATTCGCTCATTTGTGCTGGAGATGAATCGGCGCGGTGTGACGTTCATTCTGACAACGCATGATCTGGAGGATATTGAGCAATTGGCGCGACGGGTTATCGTCGTGAACCACGGTGAGATCGTATTTGATGATTCTATCCAGGCACTGCGCGGATTTTTAGGTGAGAAGAAGACAGTACATCTCACGACAGAACTGGCCCCAGATTGGCGGGCGATCGAAGGGGTCAGTGTACTGAAGCAAGATTCTCTTACTGAAGCTGAACTGGAGCTGGATACGAGTATTATGCTGCTTCAGAAGTTCATTTCCTTCGTGAACGAGCGGTATACGATCCGGGACATGGCGCTGAATGCTCTACCGATTGAACGTATCATTAAGGAATTATATGTGGGAGCATAAGCGAAAGGATATCGTCCGCATGGGCTTACCTCCTACTGATTGCGGTTATGTAGACTGTCCTGAACCCAGATCTCTTAGGGCGAGGACAGTCTTGTTTCTATGTCAGAGCGAAGTTGACGGCGGTGTCAACAATCCTTGTGGAAAAGGGAGGAATCCACAGTTTGGCAACGTTGCTACATCCGTTAATTATTCACCACCACCAGGGAAAATCTCACGGATTTTGCAGAATGGAATCTTTACGCGGAGATGCACTTCGTCGCTGCAAACGCGGAGCACAAGACAACTGCTGGACATAAATAAAATAACGCCCTCGAGCTCGCGGTCATCTCCTAATACGATAAGAGCTTCTTGATTCAAGAGCCGCTGCGCCCTGTCGTGCAGCGATTCTTGTGTTTTGCAGCTCATATAATAGCTCACCTCTTTTCGTTAAGATAATGCATCATATGAGAGACTATCGAATCTTGATAGGGCCAATAGATAGCTATAGAAGAAATGTAGATAAGCCACGGTTCGACTAATTGGATGGAGAAAGCTTAAGGTTGGAGAGTTAAATGCAGAGGAGCATGGGTGCAAATTTTGTTGACGAGTTGCATTGACGCGAGTTGAAAATAAAAGCCCGGACAAGAAAGCTTGAAGAAAGCTCCCGTGTCTGGGCAGATGCATACATAATAATATATTTTCCAGGTACTATTCTTCCAGGAACACCAGACCGATAAATTCATCCTTGTCGATGTTGCCGAAATAGTATTTTACATCGATATCTGCAAGTGCTTCACGGACCGCGCCTTCTTCGTAGCGGATGCCTCTAAGCTTGTCCTCGATATCAACGACATCTCCGACGCCGAAGAAGTCACCGTAGATTTTAATGTTGCGAATATGCCCCTCTTCGATGTCCATACGCAGGTCAATAATGCCTGCAGGGAACTTCTTGGCATGCTTCACATTGCTGGCTGGGGACAGACCATAGTTCCAGTCCCAGTTCTTATAGCGCTGCTGTGAAATTTCATTGATTTTTGCCCAATCGGCTTCAGTCAATTTGTATTGCGGCACTTGATCTGCTTCCATTCCGAAAATATGACGCAGCAATTCCGCACGGAATTCCTCAATCGTCATTTTGTGATCCATGAAGTCGCTAATATTGGCAACACGGCTGCGCACCGATTTAGTACTCTTGGATTTAAATTTCTCTGGATTGGCCTTCAAGGAGGCTTGGACATTATCCAAATTGGAGTTGAACATCAGTGTACCGTGGCTGAACATCCGTCCGCGTGTGGAGAATTGGGCATTGCCGGATATTTTCTGCTCCCCGACCTGAAGATCGTTCCGTCCCGACAGCTCGGCATTAACGCCCATTGATTTCAGAGCTTCAACAACTGGCTGTGTGAATTTGCGGAAATTGTGGAATGAATCACCGTCATCCTTCGTAATGAAGCTGAAGTTAAGGTTGCCGAGATCATGATAGACTGCACCGCCTCCCGATAGACGACGAACGACTTGAACTCCGTTCTCCTTGCAGTATTCCTGATTGATCTCTTCGATCGTATTCTGATGCTTGCCGATGATGATCGATGGGGCATTGATATAGAACAACAAATAACTGTCGTCCTCCAGTGGAAGATGCCTTAATGTATATTCTTCAATAGCGAGGTTAATCGATGGATCGTTAATTCCTTGATTATCAATAAACAGCATATGATTCAGCCTCCATTGCCTGTAAGATGTATTCTTTGTATATTCACTTCTATTGTAAACCAATTGCAAGTCAAACCAAAGTATCGTTGTCATTTATTCATGGAAAATGCATGTAATCCTTCGTCGACCCGTTGGCCGGAGGAGTTACGCCATCTTGCCGTATGTAAAACGTGATAAAGCGTGTTGTGTCTAGAAGTGAATAAGTGTGAAAAACAGCAGCAATTATTTAGGGCTGACGATTGACGAGAGTCAGAGCATATCTTCATAATGGTATAATCATATTTAATCATACCTGAGAGCAGTTCAAACCTGTTGAACCTTTCTGAAAGAGAGGAAGAGAGTAGTAATATGTTGCTGGAAGTGTACGGACATGGCGGAGATTTACAGACCGCCGCAGAACGTTACGGAATTGCCCCGGGGCAGATGATGGATTTGAGCGCCAATATTAATCCGCTTGGTCCGCCGCCCGGCTTACTGGATAAATTGCAGGAGGTTCTACCGGAAATTGTAAAGTATCCGGATCCTGGTCATCGTCGCTTGGTATCCTTGTTAAGCCAGCGTTATGCCGTGGAACCGGGCTGTCTTGTGATCGGTAATGGCGCTGCGGAGAATATGGCACTGGCCCTGTTAGCCCTATCTCCAACGAAGGTGGGCATCATTGAGCCATGCTTCTCGGAGTATCGGACACTGGCTGAACAGTTCGGCGCACAGGTCAGCTCAGTGTCCGGGTCGGCGAAGAGAGCCTTTCGGGCGGAGCCACAGGACGTTGAACGCTTGATTATCGAGACGGATCTTGTATTTCTGGGACAACCCAACAATCCGAACGGCGTGCAGTATCCGCTTGATGAACTACGCAGATTTGCGGATATTGCCGAACGGAGCGGTACTTATTTGATTGTTGACGAAGCTTTTGTTGACTTCATACCCGAACAGCAGAGACAGTCGCTGCTGCCAGAGCTGACAAAGTATAGCCAACTTGTACTCATCCGTTCGATGACGAAATTTTATGCGATTCCTGGGCTAAGACTTGGCTTTGCGATCGCTTCACCGGAGCTTGCAGCTAGGATGCGTGGCAAGCAGGTAACCTGGAGCGTCAATTCGTTGGCTCTGGCCGCCGGAGAGGTGTGTCTACAGGCGGATGAGGCCTATGAGCAGGCGACCATTGTCATCATTATGGAGCAACGTAAGCTGCTGCATGCTGCCTTGCAAGAGCTCGGCTGCGAAACGTGGCCAGGAGAGGCGAACTTCATGCTTGTCCGTCTACCTGAAGGCTGGACAGCAGCTGAGGTTCAAACTGAGCTTGGAAAGCGCGGAGTGCTGGTTCGTAGCTGTGCGATGTATGCAGGGCTTGGTGAGCGCGATATCCGGATTGCAGTCAAAGGAGAATATGAGAGCCGGAGACTGCTCACGGAATTGAGCGTTGTGCTGGGGGGGAAGACAAGATGACATTGCCATTTATAGATGGAGTCGAGCAGGGGCTCTATGAATCGGAGGCTTGGCCGGGACTGAAGCTGCTGCGGAAGGAGCGCCATTTGTTGCTAACGCCCCCGACTTCGCTCCATGGAGTTAGCAGTGCTGTCTACGGAGGCGGTATGCGCAAGCTTCGCCAAGTCGTGAATATATATGTGGACAAGCATTATCGCTGCGATGAGCCGGAGAATGATATTCGGCAATTGCTGCAGGAGTGGGATTTACCGGAGCAGGAGACCGCCGGGTTGCTGACGGCGGTGAGGCTGCGCTACGCGGCGGTTGCCGAGGAGCGCACCAATGATTACGCCGTGTTCTGCTGCGCAACGGCGGGGGCTTCGAACTCCGCACGGGCGGGAGTTCAGCGGACGACGTTCCCGGCGCTTTGGACGCCGGGGACGATCAACATCCTGCTAGCGGTAGACGGCAGGATGACGGATGCAGCGCTGGTGAACGCCGTCATCACGGCGACGGAGGCCAAGACCGCAGCGCTGCAGGACCTCGGCGTGCTTGATGCCGAGAATGGACTTGCGGCCACCGGCACCACGACAGACGCGGTCGTGCTCGGCGCCAGTCAGCGGGCCGATTGGCCGCTGCTGCATGCCTATGCCGGGACCGCGACCGATCTGGGCGGCACGGTAGGCCGCCTGGTGTACGCCGCCGTGGGCGAGTCGCTGTGCGCTGCAGCGGGTGAGCGTCGATGATGGCGGCGTGGTGGGTGCTGCCGGCGGCGTATGCACTCGACCGGCTGCTCGGCGATCCAAGATGGCTTCCCCACCCGGTCATCGGGATGGGGAAGGCGATCGCCGTAGTCGAGGCGCTGCTGCGCCGCCTATGTAGGCCCCGCCACTACCGGGTGGCGGGGCTGCTGCTGCCGCTGACCGTTGTTGGCGGCAGCTTCGCTCTCACCTGGGCCGTGCTGTATTTGCTGGCCCAGGTGAGCCCGTGGCTGTCCGCAGCTGCGGAGGCGATCGTCATCTGGACGACGATCGCTTCCAAGGGCTTGCGGGACGCCGGGATGGAGGTGTGCGCCCAGCTGCGCAAGGGCGACCTCCCGGCAGCCCGACGATCGCTTGGCATGATCGTCGGGCGCGACACGAGCCATCTCGACGAGCCGGAGATCGCCCGCGGCGCCGTCGAGACGGTCGCCGAGAACATCGTCGATGCGATCGTGTCGCCGCTGTTCTTCGCCCTGCTCGGCGGCGCCCCGCTGGCTATCGCATACCGGGCTGTGAATACGCTGGATTCGATGGTCGGCTACAAGAACGACAAATATATCGATCTGGGTTGGGCCTCGGCCCGGCTGGACGATGTCGCGAATTATATTCCGGCGCGTATAACAGCCTTGCTGCTGTTCCTTGGGGCTTGGATGATGAGGCTTGATGTGAAGGGGGCTGTCCGCGCTGTACGGCGTGATGCTCCGAAGCATCCTAGTCCAAACAGCGGCTACCCGGAAGCTGCGGTAGCCGGAGCTCTAGGCATTCAGCTTGGCGGAGAGAATTCTTATCATGGTGTCGTATCGTTCCGTGCTCATATGGGAGAGAAAACTCGTGAGCTTCGTGGCGAAGATATCCCACATGCGGTCGGATTGATGTTTTTCGCAGCGAATGTGGCAGTTCTGCTTGGAACGTTGATTACGGTCTGGGTGAATGGCGGATGGCATTGGATCTGAGCAAGAACTACGATGTGAAGCTTTCTAATAGATAGGTGCAGGTACGGGATGACCGGAAGTTATTCCTGCCGTCTTGTATCACTAGCTTGTGAATGGTTAAAAAATAAATAATAAAATCACTTATATGATGAAAGGTGGAGAAGCAATGGGATATGAATTTGTGATCGAGCCGCTAAGCTATATCGCCTTCGAGGACGAGACGGCACAGTTGGAGCAATGCAAGGAATGGGGACTAGTATCCGGCAAAGCCACGAAGACAAAGGCGTTCTATTACAAAGGATACGGCCAGAATCTTCCCTGTAATATCGTTGGAATGGTAGATAAAATTACCGCAGTTATTGAACTGGAAAATAAGCAATTGCACTGCATTCACCCTTCTTACTTGAAGGAGATGCAGGCGGCGAGCTATGGACAGAAGCCGGTTGCAGATGAGACGGGTGCTGCTGATCCTGAAAATGCAGTGTTGAAGATCGACGAAGCATCCATCTCTAACGAAGTACAGGTGGAAGAGGAGACCATGGAGAGTTCTGAAGCAGTGATGACTGCAGCGGCAGCTCAGAATACGGAAACAATAACGGCTGAATCTGCTGCCAAGTCTCCTGAGGCGGTCGAACCGCCTATCATTGATATTTCGGATCCCGATTATGCGCCAAAGGAAAAAGTGAAGAAAGCGAAGAAGTCGAAGATTGAACTGCCTGAAGGCAAAGTGAAAATGATGGCTACAGTGCAGGATTTCACGACGGTGCCGAATCATTTTGCCGATCGGGACGATGAAGTAATTATCTACGAGGCGGTTGCAATTCTGGATCCAGAGACCGAAATCGGAGAAGCCTGGTCGAGTCACAGCGCGACACTTAAAAAGCTTGAGCTTGCCATCGGGGATAAGATTAGCTTTGAAGCCAAAATTGTTGCTAAGAAGCTGACCAAGCACCCAGTTGCCTATAAAATCAACAACCCGGCCAAAATTCAAAAGGAAAATTCATAAACAAATCAAATAGTGTTTTCTAAAGCCATTTCTAACGAAACTGAGGATCGCTATTTAGGCTAGATAATAGCTGCAAAAATTGTAACGAAACTGGGTATCGCTATTGCAGTAAATGAATGGCTAAAAGCCTGTTTTTCTCCCAAATAACGATCCGTAGTTTCGTTAGATTTAATTTATCGCTGTTTTTTAAGGATAACGATCTGTAGTTTCGTTAGAGATTGAAATGGATTTGCAGGAGCATTTTCCAACAGTCAGAAAAGCAGTTCTCAGCGTTTTAACCCTTCGACTTTTCATTTTAGTCATAGAGAGGAGGAACCTTATCCATGCAAATCAAGATTGGTATTATTGGCATTCAGCCCGTTGTAGATAAGCTTCTAAAAGTGCTCAAGGCGTTCCCGACGTTTATGCCGGTGGTGAAGATCGTGCAGGACGAAGTTGATATTCCCGCGGCTGCCGAGCTGCTGATGACAGAGGTGGAGGCGCTGATTCTGTTCGGCGCTCAATCGCACCGCAAGGTGAAGGAGAAAGTCAATGTAACGATTCCAGTGCACTATGTTCCGTTGACCGGGGCAGGGCTGTACAGGACGCTGTTTCGAGCCCAGCAGACCGGACGTCTGGATGGCGGCATCTCCATCGATTCACTGACCAAGACGATGGTCATGAACGCTCTTCAGGATCTCGGTATTGAGCAGACGAGGATCGTTCTCTACAATGGTCCTGCACATGCTTCAGCGGACAAGCTGTTTGCTTTTCACCAACAGCAGCTGAACGCCGGGACCTGCTCTCTGGCGATTACCGGGGTAGAATCGGTCGCCCGCAGGTTATCCGCCGCTGGTGCTGCCAATGAATGGCTGGTTCCATCGGATCAGGATATGAGCGTGACCCTGGAGCGCGCGCTGCTGTCTACGGAATCACGGCGGATGAAGGAATCGCAAATTGTGGTGGGCATGATCAAGGTTGATGAGTTCGGGAAGCTTGTGATGAAGCGCGGCAGCGAGCATGAGGTGCAGAAGCTGAAGCTCGACATCCACCGGATGGTATTGGATTATGTTGAGTCGCTGGATGGCTACCTGACGCCGATCGGCGGCGATGAGTATTTATTTTTTACGACGCGAGGCATCTTCGAGCGAGAAACCGGTGGTTACAAGACGATTCCGCTGGCCAAGGATGCTAACCAGTCCTTTGGGATTTCCCTTAGCTTTGGAGTGGGGTTTGGAACCTCGGCCAATGAAGCGGGAACCAACGCGCGGGCCGCGCTGCGTAAATCGAGGGAAGCTGGCGGGAATACTTGCTTCATTATCCGCGAAGATCAGACGCTGATCGGGCCGCTGGAAATGTCGGATCCCATACAGACTGTGCTGCCCCCAACTTACTCTGGCTTAATCAAGCAAGCGGAGGAAGCGGGAATGACTAGCGCTTATTTGAGCAAGCTGCTGTCTTATACGGCGAAATCCAGCAAATATGAATATACGGTACATGAGCTTGCTGCTTTGCTTGATATTACAGTCAGAAGTGCCCACAGGTTGCTGCTGCTCTGGATCGATAACGGGCTAGTTGATATTGCCGGAATGGAGAAGGTGCCAAAGGGACGACCACGGCAAATTTATCGCTTTTCATTCTTGAAGGATAAGGCTATGATTTAAATTTTTTAACTATTTAAAGACGATTTAAAGATTTGTCTTTATATATCCCCTATCGTTATGATGGAGACAGATCCACGGATGAAAGGGGAAACTGCTTTGAGAACAATTGAGGAATTGGAAGCAAAATTGGCTGAGCCCTCCGAGGCATTGGTCAAGGACTTATCTACAATTGAAGGAGATATTCTGATTCTTGGTGTAGGCGGAAAAATGGGCCCTAGTCTAGCCCGGTTGGCCCAAAACACAGTACGAGAGGGCGGATTGAACAAACGCATCATCGGCGTATCGCGATTCTCCAATGAAGAGGCAAGACGTGAGCTGGAGGATGCAGGAATTGAGACCATTTCCTGTGACCTGCTGAACGATGCAGAACTGATGAAGTTGCCCCATGCTGACAACATCATCTATATGGCCGGCAATAAATTTGGGACTACAGGCCGGGAGCATTTCACCTGGGGGATGAATACGTATTTGCCAGGCAGAGTGGCTGAGAAATATAGGGATTCGCGTATCGTCGTATTCTCTTCGGGGAACATCTATCCATTTATGCCGGTCGGCAGCGGCGGCGCCAGTGAATCGATCACACCAGAACCGATCGGTGAATATGCCCAATCGACCTTGGGCAGGGAGCGCATTTTTGAATACCATTCGCATAAGAACGGAACGCCGATGTTGTTCTATCGCTTGAATTACGCGATTGATATGCGCTATGGTGTATTGCTCGAAATCGCCAAATCCGTCCATGAGCAGCGGGCGATCAATCTGACGATGGGGCATGCGAACGTGATCTGGCAGGGGGATGCCAACCAGATGGCGCTGCGTTGCCTGACGGAATGCACAAATCCGCCAAGTATTATGAACATCACCGGGCCGGAGACGATGTCGATCCGCTGGGCTGCCGAGGAATTCGCCAAGCGGCTTGGTAAGGAAGCGATCTTCGAAGGAACGGAATCCGAGTTGGCGCTACTTAACAATGCCTCAAAGTCACATCAGCGCTTCGGCTACCCTACGGTATCCTTGCTGCAAATGATTGATTGGATGGCCGAATGGGTTGAAGCCGGCGGATCGACATGGAATAAACCGACTCACTTCCAGGAAAGAAAGGGGAAATTCTAGTGGCTGCTACAACACTTTCACCTGAATTGATGAAAGCGCTGCACGAGGGCCTGGTCATCCCTGCCCACCCTCTAGCGTTGGATGAAAACCGTCAATTGGATGAGAAGCATCAACGGGCGTTAACCCGTTATTATGTCGCATCGGGGGCCGGTGGGATAGCGATCGGCGTTCATTCCACCCAATTTGAAATTCGTGACCCAGAGCATAATCTGTTTGAGCCTGTACTTAGAATGGCGGCAGAAGAGATCGCCAAGTCCCAAATAGATCGTCCATTTATTAAAGTAGCCGGCGTATGTGGGCCTACGGAGCAGGCTGTCAGTGAGGCGCGGTTAACGCAATCATTGGGCTACGATGCTGTTCTGCTCAGTATGGGTGGACTAGTCGACTGGAGTGAGCAGGATATTCTGGACAGAACGAAGCAGGTTGCCGACATCATGCCCGTTATTGGCTTCTATTTGCAGCCGTCTGTTGGCGGACGGATTTTCAGCTTCGATTTCTGGCTCCAATTTGCCGAGATTCCAAATGTGGTCGCGATCAAGATGGCTCCGTTCAACCGTTACCAATCCATCGATGTAGCTCGTGCTATATGCTATTCAAGCAGACGGGATGAGATCGCACTGTATACAGGTAATGATGACAATATCATCAATGACCTACTGACAACCTACCGTTTTGAAGTGAATGGAGAGCTTGTGGAAAAAGCCGTTGTCGGCGGCTTGTTGGGCCATTGGGCAGTCTGGACGAAAAAAGCCGTTGAGCTGCTGGAAGAAATCAAGCTTGCTCGCGTTCACGGTGAAATCGCGAAAGAATGGTTAACCCGAAATATCCAAGTGACAGATACCAATGCAGCCTTTTTTGATCCTTCGCATCAGTTTGCCGGCTGTATTCCAGGCATTCATGAAGTACTGCGCCGCCAAGGCCTGATGCAGGGCATTTGGTGTCTGAACCCGCATGAGACACTGTCACCGGGTCAGATGGAGGAAATCGACCGTATGTATCGGGATTATCCACATTTGCATGATGATGAATTTGTGGCAGCACACCTGGCCGAATGGCTTGAAGATTAATAATTAAGGAGGGCTCATGTCATGCGATTCAAGGATGTATTCTCCATAATCGGTCCGAGCATGGTGGGCCCCTCCAGTTCTCATACTGCAGGGGCTGTGCGACTGGGAAGAACAGCACGCCATGTCCTTGGGGAGCAGCCGGAGCAGGTGGAGATCATCTTCTACGGTTCCTTTGCGACAACCCATCGCGGCCATGGTACAGATCTAGCCATGATCGCCGGTCTACTCGATTATGATACGGATGATCTGCGAATCCGAGAGGCCTTTGAGCGAGCAGAAGAAGCTGGAATGAAGGTGAAGATCCGCTCTGCACAGAAGGCTGGAGTACACCCGAATACCGCAACAATAATTCTACACCGGGGAGACCAGAAGATCGTTGTAACGGGCAGCTCCATCGGCGGAGGAAATATAGAGGTCGTGAGTATCGACGATTTTGACGTTAAATTTACGGCGATCTATCCGACTCTGCTGATCTTTCACGCCGACCGACGCGGTATTTTGGCCGAGATGACAGATATATTCAAGCATTCCAACACCAATATCGGTTTTATGGAAGTCGACCGGAAGTCGAGAAGTGGAGATGCTCTGACCGTGATCGAGTGCGATGAGATATTAGATTGCGAATTTATCGAGAGAATTTGCAGCTTACCGGATGTTCACAGGGTTCGTCTTATTCATCTTGGCGTTAAGGGGGATAGAGGATGAGATTTGCGAATTTAGAGCAATTGATCCGGCTTTGTGAGAAAGAAGCAGTAACGATCGGGCAGTTGATGATTACAGAACAAGCGGCTGAGACGGGGAAAACAGATCAGCAAGTCATCCTGCAGATGACAGAGTACTATGAAGTTATGAAAGAGGCGGTTCATAAGGGAATAGAGAGCGAGATGCAGCCCCGCAGTGGATTAACTGGCGGAGATGCCAGACGGGTTCATGCTCATTTGCAGCAAGGCGTTCCTTCACTGGGAGAAGAAGCCTGCACAGCAATGGCTTATGCTCTGGCGGTGTCCGAGGTGAACGCTTCGATGGGAAGGATTATTGCCACTCCAACGGCAGGCTCCTGTGGTATTATACCAGGAGTGTTCGTCAGCTCACAGGAACGGTTTGGCTGGAGCGATGAGCATATGGTTCAGGGCCTGTTCAGTGCGGGGGCGATCGGTTACGTTATCGCCAATAACTCCTTCGTATCAGGGGCCGAAGGCGGATGTCAGGCTGAGGTAGGCTCGGCAATCGGTATGGCTGCCGGAGCTCTAGTGGAGCTGCGCGGCGGTACGCCCGAGCAGGCGGTTCATGCGGTAGGACTGGCGCTAAAAAATACGCTCGGTCTTATTTGTGATCCGGTAGCTGGTCTAGTAGAAATCCCCTGTATTGTCAGAAACGGCTTCGGTGCGGTTACGGCGATGGCCGCAGCGGATATGGCATTGGCCGGTATAAGAAGTGTTATTCCGTCTGATGAAGTTATCGATGTGATGCTCGAGGTTGGTAGCATGATGCCTGAGAAGCATCGCGAGACAGCGCTAGGTGGACTTGCACAGACCCCTACAGGCAAGAGGATTATGAAAGAGCTGTATGAGAAAGAGGAGGGATAAAGATGGATTTACCATCATTAGTTCAAGCGGGCAAGCAGCTTGAGACGGAGCTGATCGCATTTCGCAGGGATCTGCACCGTCATCCCGAGTTAAGCTTGCAGGAGTCGGAGACGGCTTCGAAGGTAGCGCAGCGACTTAGCCAGCTCGGAATAGATTACCGCAGCGGGGTTGGCGGGTATGGCCTCGTTGCCGAACTGAAAGGCGAGCTGCCGGGGCCTGTTATTGCGCTGCGGGCGGATATGGATGCTCTGCCGATTCATGAGGAATCGGGTGTAGAGTTCGCTTCCACGCGCCCGGGGATTATGCATGCTTGCGGGCATGATGCGCATACAGCTATCTTGCTAGGCGCAGCGCAGCTGCTGGCCGATAAAAAAATAAAGGGCACCGTGCGCTTTTTGTTCCAAGCAGCAGAGGAGATTAATGCGGGAGCGAAGGCGATGATTAAGCAGGGTGCGCTCGAAGGCGTTGATGAAATCTACGGGCTGCATAACCTTCCGACACTCTCAGCGGGGCTGGCGGCTACGCGGTACGGCTCCTTGATGGGCTCGGTGGACCGCATTGAGATTCATTTGGAAGGCCGCGGGGGACATGGGGCGATTCCGGATCAATCTATAGATCCCGTCGTTTGTGCTTCGAATATCATCATGGCACTGCAGAGCATTGTCAGTCGTGAGGTATCGCCGTTTGATCCGGTTGTCGTCACGATCGGAAGCATCAAGTCAGGCGAGGCAAACAACGTCATTCCACATTACGCGGAGATGACCGGAACGATCCGCACCTTCAATGCCAAGGTTCAGAAGCAAATGCCGGAGAGAATAGAGCGGATCGTTAAGCAAATCTCCGCAGGATATAAGTGCCAGGCGAAGTTGAAGTATATCGAGCAGACCCCGGTACTAGTCAATTATGAGGAATGCAACCGACATGTTGAACAAGTAATCGACCGTACGATTGGCGCTGAACGCAGAATAGAGGCCCCTCCGACCTTGGCTGGTGAGGACTTCTCAGTGTATTTGCAGCATGTACCGGGCTGCTTCTTCTGGTTGGGCTCAGGTCCTAACGCGAACGCAAGCAGTGCTTATGGACTTCATCATCCGAAATATGAATTGAATGAAGAATGTATTCCGCTTGGTGCAGCCCTACTTGCAGCTATAGCATTACAGAGATTATCTGCAAACTAATAAACAGTCTGGAAAGGGGAAAGCAAGGGTGGAACACTTGAATATTGGAATTATAGGTACGGATTCCTCTCATTCCGTTGCATTCACCAGGCTGCTCAACGACCCGTCCGATGTGAATCATGTTCCGGGCGGGAAGGTTGTAGCAGCTTTTTTAGGTGGGTCCGAGGATTTTGCGCTAAGCGCAGATCGGGTTCAGGGCTTTATGGCCACGCTGGAGACCGAATTTGGTGTACGCCGAATGGATAGTCCAGAGGAGATTGCGGCAAGCTGCGACGCCATACTGCTTACGTCGGCGGATGGGAGGGTGCATCTGGAGCAATTCAAGCGGATCGCTCCCTATGGCAAGCCGGTTTTTGTCGATAAACCACTGGCTTTATGCAGCCAAGAGGCGGAGGAGATATTCCGCATCGCCCAGGAGCATCAGGTTCCGCTGATGAGCAGCTCGACCCTAAGATATGCCCAGCAAATTACAGAAGATCTGGCCTTGTATGGCACCGCGTCCGTGATTAGCACCGATGTCGGTGGACCTTTGGATGTCGAGCCGACGCAATCCTACTATTACTGGTACGGTATACATTCTGTCGAGCTGCTGTATGGCATTATGGGCAGCGACTGTGTGGAGGTCAATGTAACAAGAGCGGAAGAGGTGGAACATATTTCAGCAGTCTGGAGAGATGGTCGTGTGGGAACGATCAGGCTCAGTCGCCATCCGGGGACTCCGTTCAGCGCAGAAATTCACCGTCAGGGACAAATCTCATCGATCGAGATCGATTTTGCGGCCAAGCCCTTTTATGCTAGTCTGCTCGAACAGATTATGATTTTGTTCCAGACCCGAATTCCTCCGCTTCGGTGGCAGGAGACGCTGGAGGTCATCCGTTTTGTTGAAGCTGCTGAGGAGAGCAGAAAGTCAGGAAATCCAGTCCGCCTGTAAAGGTAGTTTAAAAAGTCCCCCTTTGATCACGAAGTAGCACTGGTAGATTAATCGACATCGAATCTTGAATTCAGCCGGGCCTTCCGGTGCTCACGTACCAACTACGTACGCTCCGCTCCTCAGTCCCTAGCTTCATCCAACCTTCTCGGTGCTGAAAGTCTGACTTTTTAAACCAGTACTTGTAAGGAATTAGCATATCTTACTGGTTATCTTTTCATCGATTGAAGGGGGAGAAATTCGGGAATGCGGAAAAAGCCAAAAAAACGAAGACGCGAATATAGCATTTTCCACCTCTTTAGCTTTTTCCACACCCGAAAATGCTTGATATATCAAGGTTTTTACGTTTTTTTATAATTTTAAATACCGAAAAATTGCGGTCGATGAAAACGCTTTATTTACGGAGTGTTAACCCCCATCCTACAATTTGAATTGTCCGATACGAGAGACTCGGGCACAGTGAATTATCACCTATCACAAGGGGAGGCAAAAAAATGTCAAAGAGAATTCTCAGTATGGTGCTTGTTCTGATTATGGCAAGTACACTGCTGGCTGCATGTGGTTCAGGCGGCGGCAAAAATGGGAGCGCTTCAAACGGAGACAAGAATGGAGGAGCTAGCAACACAGTAGTGGAAGATACTAGCAATCAGTATGGTGATACTGGCGGATTGAAACTCCCGTTAGTTGATAAGCCAACGAAACTCACTTGGATGGTTGTTAGTGAAATTCAGCTTAACGACAAGCTGATCGCCAAGGAAATTGAGAAACGCACAGGAATTACAATAGATTTCCAAAGCTATTCTAAAAATACTTTCGAAGACAAGATTCGTTTGGTTGTCGCATCCGGCAAACTGCCTGATATTTTCAACGGACTTAGACCGGATGAACTTAAGAAAATCGGTCAGCAAAAAGCGGTTGTCGCTATTAACGACTATGTGGATATGCTGCCGAACTTCAAAAGATTGTACGTCGATGAAAATCCATGGGTGGCCAATTCATACGGTGATGAGAACAACAACCTCTATACATGGCCGATTTATAACATGAACCGTGATGTGAACCATGGGATGATGTACAGAAAAGATATTTTCGATAAGAATAATATTCCTGAGTGGACCAATACGGAAGAGTTCTATCAGGCACTCAAGAAATTGAAAGAAATTTATCCGGATTCTTATCCGATGGCTTCCAAAACCAAGGGAGATATCTTCAGAGATCTTGCCTATGGTTGGGGAATCGGGGGCTTAAACTACCCTGCTTATTATGATGAGTCCGATAGCACCTGGAAATTCGCAGGCGTACAGCCAGAGTATAAAGATATGCTGGACTTCTTGAAAAAGCTATATAACGAAGGCTTGCTCGATCAAGAATTCCTGACCGACACGCCGGAATCCTGGACAGCCAAGATGACAACGGACAAATCGTTCGTTACATGGGACTGGATCGGACGTATGGACCTGTTCTATAACCAAGTCAGCTCGGAGAACCCTGAGTACGATCTGCGCTACGGCAATCCGGTCGGACCTACGGGTAACATTCGTACGCTGCCTAAAATCGATGCGGATTTCGGGATGGCAGTTGCCAATAACCAGAATAAAGAAGCTGCACTCAAATTGCTTGACTATTTGACGAGCCCATCGGGTTCAGAGTTGATTACGCTTGGTATTGAGGGTGTAAACTTTAACTTTGATGAGAACGGCAAGCCGGTATATCCGGAATTGGCCGATCTCCCGAATGTAGATATTAAAGCGCTGGAAGATAATTATGGGATGTGGGTTGAAGGGATGTACTTGAACCCGGATCATCGTTCTGTATACTACAACTTCACAGAGAAAGAGCAAGAGGCTCAGGATAAAATACTTTCTGCTAACAAATTTGAAGCGCTTGATCCCGTGCTTAATCTGACCGAGGAAGAAATTGCAACCATTGCCGAACTGCAAACCTCGATTATCAAATCAATGGAAGAATTCAATGCCAAGTACATTCTTAACAAGAACTATGGGGATAAGGAATGGAATGATTGGCTGGCTGCGGCTGAGAAAATGGGCGCAAGCAAATATGCCGACGTATACAATCAGGCCCAAAAGCGTTTTGACGCCAATAACAAATAAATAGAAAACAGATAATAGGATGGTGAATGGCACGGCGAGTTAAGCAGCTCCAAGTGCCATTCGCCAACATCCAGGAGGAGAAGAAACGTGCCAAACCCTAACACGGAGAAGGTCCTTACACTTAATAAGCCACCGCGCGGCTCCCGGTTCTCTACATCGCTTAGTTCGACGTGGAATCATATAAAACGGGACAGACAGCTATTGGTTCTCTTTCTGCCATGCCTTGTGTTTTATATTATTTT
Source organism: Paenibacillus lutimineralis (assembly GCF_003991425.1). Taxonomy (NCBI): domain Bacteria; kingdom Bacillati; phylum Bacillota; class Bacilli; order Caryophanales; family Paenibacillaceae; genus Paenibacillus; species Paenibacillus lutimineralis. The sequence continues at coordinate 4,830,496 of NZ_CP034346.1, read as the reverse complement.
CCGGTACGGTCCGTTGTTCGGATTAACGATTGCGTTCAAGGATTATAACGTATTCGAAGGCATCTTCGGCAGTAAATGGGTCGGTTTCAAGCATTTCGCCAATTTTTTCTCAAGCAGTGATTTCTTGCTATTATTCAAAAATACGCTTGCATTAGGCTTTCTTACTTTATTATTCGGGTTCCCGATTCCGATTCTTTTGGCCATTTCGCTTAATGAACTGCGAGTGAAGTGGTTAAAGAAATCGATTCAGACACTCACCTATTTGCCAGCATTTTTATCGATCGTCATTATTTGTAGTATGGTTATGGACTTCTTATCGCCTAGCACCGGTTTGATTAACAAGCTGATGGTCGCGCTTGGATTTGAGAAAATTTACTTTATGATTATGCCTGAGTGGTTCCGTACCATTTACGTCGCATCGGATATCTGGGCTACTGCGGGCTATGATGCCATTATCTATCTCGCTGCGGTCGCTGGAATCAGTCCAACGCTGTATGAAGCAGCCAAGGTGGATGGATGCAGCAGGTGGAAGAGTCTGTGGAATATTACATTGCCAAGTCTTATGCCGACGATTCTTATTATGTTCATTCTGAAGACTGGTAAAATGCTTCAAATCGGATACGAGAAGGTATTGCTTCTGTACACTCCGACTACGTACGAAGTGGCGGATGTATTCTCCACTTATGTATACAGAAAAGGTCTGGTTGAATCCAATTACAGTTATGCCGCTGCTGTCGGCATGTTTGAAGCGTTAATTGCTATGATCATGCTGTTGTCGGCCAACTTCATAAGCAAAAAGGCTGGAGGTAAGGGGCTATGGTAGGAGAATCGAAGTTCAATCTGTTCGGAGTCATCAACGCCTTGCTCCTGATCTGCGTTGGAATTATTACAGTCTATCCGATCATTTATATTTTCTCGATATCGATAAGTGATACGGCTTCCGTAGTTCAAGGGAAAATCACGCTATTTCCGAGAGGCATTAACTTCGATGCCTACCTGGAGGTCTTAAAAGACAAACGGATACCGAGAGCTTACTTGAATACTATTTTTTATACGAGCTTTGGTACCTTTATTAATTTGCTGATTACGGCGATCGCGGCATATCCGCTGTCCCGTCCTAATTTCATCTGGCGTAAATATTGGATGCTTGGCATCGTATTAACGATGTTCCTCAATCCAGGCATCATCCCGAACTACTTGGTTGTGCAAGGGCTGGGATTGACTGATTCGGTATGGGCGCTTGTTATTCCGAATGCGATCTGGACGATGGAGCTTATTATTCTGAAGAGCTTCTATGAGGGCATGTCTGATCAGGTCCGTGAAGCAGCACTAATCGACGGTGCTTCTGAATACCGGATTCTGTTCAATATCGTGATACCGCTATCCAAACCGGCGCTGGCATCGATCGCACTCTTTTATTTCATGGGGCATTGGAACAGCTACTTCCTACCGATGATTTATTTGAATGATTCAACCTTGTATCCGCTTCAGGTCGTACTTCGGGATATGCTTATCTTTGATGATGGGAACCGCTCAAGCTTGGTCGAAGCAGCGGCACTCGCTCCTCAGGCGAAGAAGAATGCCACGATCATCCTGTCGATGATTCCCGTCTTAATGATCTATCCATTTGCTCAAAAATATTTTGCTTCGGGCGTTATGATCGGCGCCGAGAAGGGATGAGTCGATTTCATGTATAATTAATTGGATAAACAACAAGGAGAAAGGATGACTATGACTTGAAGCGTTTTTTTACTAATCTGGGTATCGTGCAAATCTTTTGTTCGCTGCTCTTAGTCATCGGCATCATGTATGTATCCAATTATTTTGTATTCAAGAATTCGATCTCAGGCATTTACGAGAAGGTTGCACAGAACAATACGCTGGCGGTAAGAACGATGATACAGTCCTTCGATAACAGCTTCCGCTCGGTCAACAACATCATCCATACGATTCATGGCCTTCCTTATAGCAGCCTGGAATCGGAGGAGGAAGGGCGTATTGATATGGCCAAGGTATATACGATGCAGGACAGCATTTCTTCACTTGCATCTTCCGTGGACTTCATCGAGGATGTGATTGTGTTCTACGATGATATGGATCTGGCCATCACCTCGGTAGGTACGAGCAGCCTAAGTCAGTTATTCGAGAAGAAATATAAGCATGACTTGTATAATGAGAACTACTGGCGTACGTACATCCGGGGAAAGAACAGCTTCAAACTGCTGCCAGGGCAATATTTCAAAGTCGCAACGAATTCATCCTGGCAGAGAAAGAAGCTGATGGTTGCCGTTGGCGGGAACAAAATTCGTATGTCCAACAAGAACATTATCCTTCTCATTGATGAGGCAGCTTTGCTGAAGTATGTGAATCAGAAGGTGATGATTCCAGGCGCTTCGCTTATCGTGCTCGATCAGGACCGCAGCGTGGTACTGAGCACGGACGAAAGCTCCGATTTATCCGGGGTGCTCGACGAGGTCTATTTCAATTCATCTCAGGAAGGTTCCTTGAAGAAGGAAGATTATCAATACAATTTCTATAAATCGGATTTCAACGATTTCATCTATATCAATAAAGTGCCGTATCAGTTCCAGAATATCGATTCTGTGGTCGATGCCAATGAAATGATTATGCTGTCGGCTATCATTAGCGCAGTCCTGTTATCTGCGCTTCTGAGCATTTATTTAAATCGGCCGGTTAAGAAGATCATCCGTCAGCTGGGCGGTACGAGTCGGGGCAATGATTTCCGTAAAATTCTTAGTGGTATTGTCAAAATGCAAATGGAGATCGACTCTACGAAGGAACAATTGAAGCAAGCGGAATCAGAAGCGAGGCGCAGCGTCTTTCTTCAGACGGTCGATGAACACGCTTACTCCAGCGAGCATAATTCGCTTCTGCAAAGCAGTTATAGCGACATGTTATGCAATAAGTATTTTGTACTGACCATGGTGCATCTCGATCCGAAGACCAAGGATCAACCGCCGTCTATGGCGGTGGAGAGCATCACAGAGGTGCTGAATGAAGCTTTGTGTCAAGTGAGCGATGAAGTTCAGGTGTTCTATGATAAAAATTTACATTTTGTATTGCTCATTGGTCTGGAGCAGCCTGCTAATCGGGCCGCCTTGTTGAAGCAATTGCAACGGCTGTGCGCAAGTCTGGAACAGGCGGAGCTGCAGAACTATTCCGTATGGGCGAGTATAAGCAAGACGTATGCGACCGAATTGAAAAATTATAAGCAGGCTTATCGCAGCGCAATGGATGGTCTGCTATACAGAACTGTGAATGAGTCGTCCCATGTACAGGATACCGAGAAGATTCAATTCGGATGGAGTCTTTATTTCCCATTCGATAAAATCGAGAAGCTCTCGAACTATATGTCGAACGGGAGGCTTCAGGAGGCGAAGGAGATCATTTCCGAGACGCTCGGGGAGAATGCGAATCGGAATGTTCATCATCATCAGATGGCGCATATTGCCAAGACGATGTTCCTGTATATGCTTAGGCATTCCAATATGACGGCAACTGCAGATGATGAGATGTATAAGCTGGAGCAGCAATTTCTACAAAGAATCGATTTCGCACATGATTATATGGATATAGAGAACACCCTGATAGAAGCGGCGAAACACATTGCGAAGCACAGCAAGGCCCGGGATACGAACCGGCTTAATCCCAGCTTCATTTCGCAGTATATCGAGCTGCACTATATGGAGAATTTGTATCTGGATCATATCGCAGAGATCGTGGAGACTTCGCCAAAGTATTTTTCCAGCTATTTCAAGAAGACATTTGGGGTCAACTACGTGGAATATCTTAACAAAGTAAGGCTGTCCCATGCCAAAGAACTGCTGAAGGACAGCTCCTTGACGATCGGTGAAATCGGGGAGAAGACAGGGTATTTGAACTCTTCCACTTTCACAACGACCTTCAAGAAGTATTACGGTATTTCTCCAAGTGAATATCGTAAGCAAAATACAAATGAATAACTGTGAAGTGATGGATCGAATCTAGTGTTATCATTTTGTACTCCTTAATGCCCCGCAATAGCTGCCGGTTCCTATGTGCAGGCTGTTGCGAGGCTGCGAAGGGAGGTGGTAATCCGGTAAATGATAGATTCATGATTAGGGATTCCATGCTTGATCCGAAGAGAGGGGAAGTAAGGATGAAAAAAATGATTTTTGCCCTATGCTTGATCCTGATAAGCTCAACTGTATTTACTTATGGGAGTACGGGGGTACGGGCGGCAGAAAGCTCGAAGATAACAATTAGCGGCAATGTAAGCAATATTCGCGTCGGAGATACGTTCAAGCTGCAGATTAACGGAGAGCAGTTCGAGGATCTGTTCGGTGTTGAAGTTGTGCTAGCTTATGACGCGCAAGCTTTACAAGTGCAAGATGTGAAAGCTGGTGAGGCTTATGATTCCTTTGATGCATATCAGAACGACGCTACAAAAGGGGAGCTTTACTTACCCTTAGCAAGGAAGCAGCTGCAGCCTAACCCGCAAGCTTCAGTCCATCTGGCAGATGTCACTTTTAAAGCGCTGAAGGATAAGGGTGTGGAAGTCCAAATTCAGCGGATAAAAGCAGTGGGCAGTGAACGGCAAACGAATCAACAAGGATACAAAGATTTGAAAGGGCTTACATCGGGAGTTGGCGAAGCGCTCGTCATCCAAATCGCCAAACAGGATGGTAAAGCGCCGGATTATAGCAGCGGGCAGACGAGTTCTAGTGATAAGCCTGCAACGTCAGCACCTACCATCATCGATGGAGCAAAAGCCATATTGAATGAAAAGGATCCGATGAAGGCTGGAGAGAAGCTGCAGGCGTTGCTTAACGGATTGAAATCAGAGCTATCATCCACAGAGAAGGAGGCTTTGCTGCAGGCGGCTGAGTCAACGGTTGCAGGACTCTCCGTGGTACCTGTAAACAAAGAAGGAACGGGTGTAGATACCGTCTACGTCATTTCCGCCACCGACTTATCTCAATATGATTCATTGCTTCAGAGTATTAGAGCTTCACTGCGTAAATGGGATATAGATTCTCCGCAAATTGACAACGCACAGCTAAAAGCGGTGATGGAATATACGCTGTCTGGACGGGATGTCAACAAGCTGGGCGTCTACCGTTATAACGAGACGTCTGGAACATGGGATTATGTGAGAGGCGCTGTGCATCAGGCCGATACCGGGAAATTTACAATTGCTGCGAAGCAGGCGGGCACTTACCGCGTCATGGAATACTCCAGGCCGTATGCGGATACCACAGCAATGTATGCGGAAGCCAAATATGCGGTTGAGGTATTAACAGCTAGACATATCGTCAACGGTACATCGGATACATTATTCTCTCCTAGCAAATCAGTGACCCGTGCTGAATTTTCTTTTATGATCGTGAGAGCCCTTAATTTAGATTTGCTTGATTCCACAAATCTAGCTAAGACTGCTTATTCTGACGTAGGAGCAGAGGCGTGGTATTCCAATGATATAGCTGTCTTGAATAAGCTCGGTGTTATTAAAGGATTTAGTGACGGCACATTCAGACCCAATGATCCGGTAACCCGTGAGCAGATGGTTGTCATCGTCATGAATGCCTTGCGCAGTCAGGAACTGCTTCCGAACAGCAGCATAGCTGCTGCTGAGAAATTCACAGATGATGAGACGATTAGCAGCTGGGCGAAGGATTCCGTGAAAATGGCCAGAGGGCTGAAGCTTGTATCAGGTATCGGTCAGAACCGCTTTATGCCGAAGCAACCGACCAATCGCGCGGATACGGCGGTATTCATCTGGAAAATGCTTCAGCAATTGAACTAAAGGAGGAGAAGCGCGAATGAGAAACTCCAAATTAAAACAACTGGGGAGAATGGGGAGCATCGCAGCTTTAGCTGTACTGCTGGTACTCCCGTCCCTGATGGTTGTACCTGCTCCAACGATTCAGGCTTCGGCAATAGATAAGGACATGTTCACGGATGGACAAAATTCCGAACTGGGGGAATCACAGCTAGGCACCTCAGAAGAACCTATTGGTGGTGTTGATAGTGAAACGGGTGGAAATGCTGGGGAAGTTAAAGAGGGGCCATCTGTTGAATCAGAAGGTATTGAACCCGATGAAGCTGTGGCTGAACAGGATGATGCACAGGCTGTGGAAGATCAAGAAGCAGAGCTTTTGGCCGGAATAGGCGATCAGATTGAGACGGTGACTCAGACGGTGTATTCCGTTGAACCTCTTCTGAATAATGGTTTTGAGCAGCCAGTAAATGCAGACGGAACGATTCCGGGTTGGAGCATGTTCTTTGCGCCTAATGACGGAACATCCTATGAAATAACGCAGGATGTACGCTATTATGGCAATTCCAGTCTGAAGCTGGTAGACAAATCGAATACACTACCCATCTATCTGCAAAGCGATCCGCGAGATGTGACACCAGGGTATACGTATAATGGTTCGGCTATGATGTACATTGCCCCGAATGCAGGGAATGCGGCCGGAGCGAGCCTGGTGCTGCGTTTCTATGATGCCACCGGCAAGCAGGTAAATCAGGATAAAGACGGCGAAAATATCGTGCATTTAAGACAAGTTGGGGCATGGACGCGAGTAACCGTGACAGGTACTGCTCCGGCGAATGCTGTGTATGCAAGGGTAGCCGCCTCTATATCTAACTATTTTACGGCTGAGTCCGGTGCATTTTATGACGACTTCACTTTGACCTCGCCACAGGAACAGAAAGCGCCGGGTACTCTTCATTTGCAAATGCCAACCGGGATCCTAGCGAATCAGACTCTTGAAGCTAGGATATTGCTTAGCCGTGGGATTGATGTGCAGACCGCCTTTGGAAGCTTGGCCTATGATCCGGCGGTCCTGGAGGTAGCGGGTGTTGCCGCTGCTAATGATTTTAATGCCGGTGGGCCAGCAACGGTGGAATGGAGCAACGATGATCCAGGGGTTCTTAAATTCGAGGTATCCAGACCTGTAGGGTCTTCCGTTAGCGAGGATAAGCAGGTACTCAGTGTTAAGTTTAAAGTATTGGGTAATACGGAGAGAGTGGATGTTACGCTTCAAGAAGATTCAGGTGTCCAAGATACCGATGGCGTTCAGAATAACAAAATTTATATCAGCCCTGAAGCTGAGAGTGCGAGTACTTATATCCGCAGAGCTTCGCTAGATGTGAATGGCGATGGCAAGATCGATCTCTACGATGTGATGGCTGTAGCCAAGCTGGCCGGGCAAATGGTGAACAATGACAACTGGAAATATGACGTGAATAACGACGGTAAAATTGACCAGGCGGATATCGAAATGCTGACTAATACGATCTTGACGAAGCTGCTGGATGAGAACGAAGGAGGGCACAGTTTATGAACCGACGCAATGTGAGGAATCGTTCGCTAGCTTTGCTACTTATTTGTGCGCTGGGGCTAAGCTTGTTGTTGCCATCTGGGGCACAGGCAGCTTCAGAACAGGGAAGCAAGTTGTCAAAAATGAAATTTGGAACACCTGTGAATATGGGGTATCCGATCACCTCCGTATCGATCAATGATGGTGTAATGGGAGTAGAGGATGGCAAGCAGGTTTTATACACGACGGCCTCGACAACTCCGGCTGTATTTAATGTGATTGACGTGAAGAATAATGAGCGGATCCGGGATTTTGAGCTGGCTGGTGTGGCGCAGTCGTGGAGACATGTAATTGCACCGGATGGAACTGTCTATATCGGCGCAATTACTTCATCGGGGACAGGAGAACTGTGGAGCTACTCTCCGGTGACCAAGACAGTTCAGAAGCTTAAGGTGATGGGCAGTGAGAAATCGGTATGGTCTATGACCACCGACCCTTCAGGAAATGTCTATATTGGCACTTATGATAACGGCAAGCTGTTCCAATACAATCCGAAGACCAAGGAATTGAGGGATTATGGGACCTTGCTTGCAGGCCATAATTATATTCGTTCTATGGCTTATCACGACGGACATATCTATGCTGGTATGGCGTTGCCATTCGAAGTTGTTAAGGTGAACGTAGAGTCGGGAGCTTCGGAGGTCATCTCTGATGAGGTGCCGGGTATCCTTGGCATAGAACATGGAAAGATTGAATTTGCCTATGACATGGCAGTAGTGGATAAATATTTATTCGTCAAAGCAAGTGGAGAAGAATCAGGCCTAGTCATGGTGTATTACAATTTGGAAAAGAAGAAATGGGAGGATAAGTTTATAGGCGTTGATCCCGTTAGTAATAGAGGAGTCATGAGCTACAATCAAATTCCGGTTGCGGATGGCAAAGCCTATGTGCCTGCTCATGGAGGCATCCTGGAGGTTGATTTAACGACGCTTGAGACGAGAAATACGGGAATCAGCTTCGCTACCTCATTGCGTGGAGCAGCCTGGGTCGATATGAAGGACCCTGAATTAACATCAGATCGTACCATTGTAACAATTCAGGCGAATGGTAAATTATCGGCTTTGGATGTCAAAAAGGGAATTCGTAAGGATCTGCCGGGTGTTGCTGCCAAGGGTGGGCCAATTCCGATTCACAATATGGAACGTGGGACGGATGGACGATTATATATGTCGGCTTATCCAGGTGGAAATGGCGGAGTATTTGACCCAAGAACGAATCAATCCTTCAGCTTCTTGATCGGCCAAGCCGAGGGGATTATCTCTGTTGGAAATAAAGTATATTACGGGATCTATCCCGGCGGAGATATTTATGAGGTGGACATTACCGGCGGTAAAATGAGCGATCCCAAGCTGCTGTTCACGATCGGATCATCTCAGGACAGACCGTATAAAATGGAGTACGCCGACGGCAAGCTGATCATCGGGACAATTCCTGATTACGGGAGGTTAGGCGGGGCGCTCACCATTTACGATTTGGCAACGGGTGACAAACAGGTCTATCGAGATATTATCAAAGACCATAGCATTATAGGCCTTGCTTATAAGGATGGGAAAATCTATGGTTCAACTACGAAGTCTGGTGGCTTGAACACGAATATGCCAGCAAATGACCCGGAAGTATTTGTTTGGGATATTGAGAAAAAAGCAATGACGATGCACACTCCGCTTACAGCGCTGAAGGGTTTGGACACACATCGCATGATCAGCGGCCTCACTTTTGGCCCGGATGGATTACTCTGGGGCGGCGTAGACGGGATTTTGTTCGCTTTGAACCCAGATGATCTCTCCATCGTGAAGCAGAAGAATATTTACTCTGATGTGAAGGATTATGGAATGTGGCGTCCATACTACTTCCGCTGGGGCGAAGACGGGCTGCTCTACGCCGGGCTGGCAAATCGGATGACCGTAGTCGATCCGGATACATTGGAGTATCGCTCCCTTACCCCGAGTAACTTCGAGATGAGTTTCATGACGCTGGCCAAGGATGCTGAGGGGCATGAACAAATCTATTATACCGATAAAACAAAGCTGATGATGATTCCAATTACCGAGTCAACCAGCGTACAGTCGCCAGTAAGAAATAGCTGCTTCGAGGAACCACTCAATGCGGATGGAACGATTCCGGGCTGGAGTATTGCTGATACAACAAAGAAAATTGAGTACAGCCTTTCGGATGAGCAGAGTTATTGTGGAGAGCCAGGCCGCAGCCTAAAGGTCATTGACAAAGTGCAAGGTAATATAGGAGAGAACAGCTACTTAAGCGATCCGATTCCGGTCATCCGCGGTGGCGAATATTCGGCCGCAGCCAAGCTGTATATTGAGCAGGGATTGATCGAAGGTACGAGTACGGATGATTCAGGCATCATATTATATTTTTATGATAAGTCAGGTAAACAAGTTAGTTCATCGACAGGCACGATAATCAAGGGTATGCCGCAAAAGGAATGGATTGACATCTCTGTGACCGGCATTGCCCCGGAGCAAGCTGTATATGCACGAATTGGCCTGTTTTCCTCAGCATGGAATATGATGATCGGATACTATGATCATGTAACTTTTGAGGGGCAATCCCCAGGAAGCTTGCAGTTAAAGACAGATGACGAAATTAACGTAGGAGACACCTTTAACGTTACTTTGCAAGCTCAGGATGTTACTGACCTGTACGCCGTGCAGGCAGCACTCGAATTTGATCCAGCTCTTTTCGAAGTTGTTGATGTTCAAATGGCCAGTGACTTCGGCTCGGCCTCGAATGCCTATTTAGGATGGAACAAAGATAGTGCGAAGGGGAAGATCAACATTATTGCCACTCTGTTGGGAGATCGGGCGCTTGGTGGCATTGTAGACATCGCTGAAATTACGATGAAGTCGAAGCAATTTGCCGATCCCGCGAATCTGATTGTAAGCAAACAATCCTTATTTACAGATAAGAACGCGGACATCACCAAGCTATCCTATTCCATGTCCGATGATATGAAGCTTGGCATCCAGTTTGGCTACGATGCAGAAGATTTGAACAAGGACCATAAGGTTGATGCTCAGGATGCTGCAATCATTGCCAAACAATTAGGCAAACCGCTTAATGATAGCAATCGGATGATGGACATGAACGGTGATGGAATCTTAGATATTACTGATCTTGCTATGATTGTGCTGAAATCGCTGGAGTAGAATAGTTAGACGATAAAATAATTAACCTTCCATCTCCCGGTGGCCATGCAGGACGTCTATGATTATCATGGATGACATGGTCCCGGGAGTTTTTTAATAAGCGGAGAGCTAGTATGCTATCCGGCGTGCCGAGTGCAGGCGTTCCTCTTAATTGTGTAGAAATGACCGCTTACTATTGTAGATTCGAGTCACTATGTAAGCGCATACTCCCTATGATAGTTTAATAGCGTAATACTTAATTACGATGGGGGGTACTCAGGATCAATGAAGAGAATATGGAGAAGTATTTCGGGGAGTTTGGCGATTGTTCTGGCATTAACGAGTCTGGGGATGACAGGCTTAGGCCGTCATGCATTTGCCGAAGCAGAACCGGCATCGTATGAGGAAATCTATATTAGCGATTTGGATTGGACCTCAGTTAAACACGGTAAAGTAAAGACACAGAAGGACCAGATTGCAGCTGCAAGCCTAACAGGCCAGAAAATGAAGATGGAAGGGGTCACGTATGACAAAGGACTCGGGTCTCATGCCGATTCAAAAATTACTTACCAAATTAACGGGGATTACAACCGTCTTACCTCAGTAATTGGCATTGATGATGAAGCGCTTACCAACAGCAAGCTGCCTACAAGTGTCGTATTTGCTGTGTATGGGGACGGGGATAAGCTGTATGAAAGTCCTCATTTTACAGCGAAGCCGTATATCCGTCCATTAAAGATCAATGTCGATGTATCCGGGATCCATGAGCTGTCGCTGGAAGTGACAGGATACGCTGCGGGCTCCAATCCGCAAACCACTTCCTATGCCGACTGGGCGGATACGAAGCTGATCAATGGAGACCCGGAAGATCAGACAGCGGAATCGGTGGCCTCCTCGATTCGAAGCATTGCCCCGCCGGAGAAAGGGCAGACCTTATTGCGGCTTCCTTATGTTCCAGACGGATTTACCGTGGCTATAGCAGCTTCGGACCGCGAGGACATTATTCCGAAGGATGCTCAGATCTTTCCAGTCTCCACCGATGCCACAGTGACATTGGTATTGGCGGTAACCAAGCTGGCTGACGGCACAACGGCAGAAACTGTTCCGCTGCAGGTGCTAGTGCCGGGAGTCCAGCCTGCGGAATCGGCTAACAAGACGGCGCTGGAGAGTGAATTGGCTAATGCGCAAGCTTATTATGACAACGCCGTTGAAGGGACGGATCCTGGACAATATCCTTCGGGCAGCAAGGAAGAGCTGGGGCAAGCTATTGCTAAGGCCAAGGCGGTATATGCGGATGATGCTGCAAGCCAATACGCTGTCAATCAGGCCGCCGCGGAACTGCATGAGTCAGTGCTCTCTTTTCTGGCCAAGGCCATCGTTGGAGAAGGCAAAAGGCTGGAGTCCGTCAGTTTAACCAGCGATCATGCAAGCTTGAATCTGGATGGTCTGGCCCATTTGCGGTTGAGCGGCCAATTAAGCGATGGATCAGATGCCGATTTGAAGCATGCCTATGTCAAATATTCGCTCAGTAATCCGAATGTGCTTGCCTCAGTGCAACCGACGGAATCCGGAGCGGAGGTAAGGGCAGGGACGAAGCTGAACTCGGCGGGAACCGCGACCGTAACGGCAACTGTTACGTTGGGCGGCGTCACCAGGACTGCAGAGGTGCCGATTACCGTTCAATTTGCAGTGGATCAGCCTTTTCAGCATGCGTATCATCAGACTCTGACGATGAAGATGTTTATGGCTGAGAATAATGGTACGGTCCGCATGACGTTCGAGCAGGCTCTGGCAACGGTTAAGAAGATGGACAGTCTGACGCGGGGGATTCCCAAAATCATTTATCTTGTCGGCTGGCAGTTCGATGGACATGATACCGGTTATCCAGCATTGGATGTGGTTAATCCTAAACTGAAGCGTGAACAGGATGAAAGAGCTGAAGACAGCTTGAAATGGCTAATGGATGAAGCGTTTAAATATAACACAACTATAAGCCTGCACATCAATATGCTTGATGCTAGTTCCGAGAGTCCGCTCTGGGATACGTATCTGACGAAGGATGTCATTGCCAGGGAAAATGACGGAAGCTTGCGGAAGTATGTCTGGGGATATCCGATCAGTTATACCCGGGAGTGGGAGGAAGGGCTGACCATCCAAAGAATCGACAAGCTACTTGAATTGCTGCCGATTCAGCGAGCCGGAACGATTCATATCGACGCCTTCCATCAGAATATTCCCAAGCTTGAGGCCGGGTTCATCAGCCCGTATCACAAGATAACTTCGCAACAGGAAGCCGAGACGCAGAAGAAGATTATTCGGTATTTCCGAGACAAAGGGGTGGACGTAACCGCTGAATTTGATAAATTATCGCGTTGATCCGTTGATCGGCCTGCAGCCTATGGCCTGGCATATCCGCTGGAGCGCCTCGGAGCAGTTCAAGATCCCTGCTTCAATCTATACTGGAGGCGATGGAGGCGATGAGCGGCTAGGTACAGGGATGCTAGGAGAATCGATCATTAAGGCCGACCGTGAGACATTACGGGGATTCATCGATGATTTCGCATTAAAGACTCTTCCATCCTATTATCTGAATCGTCTGGACCGGGTCTCCGACCAGAACGGAATCATAACCCTCTCGGAAGGGGTAACCAGCCACAAGCAAAGCGACGGAAGCCTTCTTATAGAGCAGGAGGGAGAGACGCTTCGGGATGGCGGGGATGTATTCTTCCCAGCTCTGTGGAATGAGGATGACTATCAGGAAATTATCGCTTACAGCAAGAACGGTTATGAGAATAGAACCTGGAAGCTGCCGGTTCAATGGAAAGGGACAGCATCGATTGATGTCTATTCGATCGGAATAGAAGGGCTCAATTTAATCGAGCAAGAGCTTCCTGTCCAGGACGGTTCGGTCAGACTGACGCTGCTGCCAGGGCAGGCGGTATCGATCTTCCCGGCAGGTACAGATATTTCTGCCCAGCCTGGACCATTCAGTATTATCGAGCCTGCTGACGGGGTGCAAGAAGTTAATGCCTCGAAGGTTGCGCTTCGCTGGGAACCGTCGGCCAGGGCAGACAGCTATCGCGTGATGATCTCGGAAAATTCCTCGCTTCAGCCTGTCATTTGGAACCATACGACAGAGGATACATCCGCGGCGGTGTCCGCTCTATCTCCAGGCAAGACCTACTATTGGAAAGTCATTGCTATAAAAAAGAGCAACGGTAAAGAACAAGACAACACGGGCGGCGTGCTCTCTTTTAAAACGAGAAATACGGTTATTCCTCCGGAGCAAGGGGGCGGAAGCGGCGCAGGAGGCAGCGGAAATACGGGCATTACGGAACCAGGCGCCACAAATCCGCAGAAGAGCGGACCAATGCAGCCGACACCGGCGAACTACCAGATCGTTGAAGCCAAGGATCTTGTTGCGCCGGATAATGGTAAAGTGAAGGTGAAAATGAGGGAGAATGCCGAAGCGATTGTATTAACAGCGTCTGCCCTTAAGCAATTGGGAACAGAAACGTTGACGCTACAATGGGACAGGACTGAACTGGACATTCCGGGACAGGTTTTTGACCAATGGATTGAGTCGGCATTCGGTGGCGGAGCGGCTCCAGCGAAGGTAATATTGAAGCTGACCTCATTATCCCGGGAACAGTTTTTTGAGGCGATCGATGCCAGAAATGTGCCTGCACATTCAGCAGGGAACTTGCTGCAGTTGGGAGTCTCTGTCGAGGCGGACGGCGTAGTCAAGGATTTGACTGCTTGGAAAGAAGCGGTTAAATTGCACTTTGCGCTTCAAGTGGAAGCGAAGAAATCGGCATTTATATATACGATTCAGGATGGGAAGCTGACCAGGTTGTCCGATTTCCGTTACAGCGAGAACGGAATGTCCGCTGATATTTTCCGGTCTGGAAGTTATGGCGCTTTTGTCGCAGCTGCTTCCTTCACAGATGTACTAGAGAACCATTGGGCATACGAGGCGATCGCCTATCTGGAATCCAGGGGGATCCTTCAAGGAGTGCAGGAGGGCCGCTTTGAGCCAGGCCGTTCAATTACCCGTGCCGAATTTACCGCTCTTCTGGCAAGAGCTCTGGAGCTGCCTGAAGGTAAAGCTGCCGGGTTCAAGGATGTTGATCCTGATGCATGGTATGGGGCTTACGTCCAGGTCGCTGTCCAGGAGGGCCTTGTATTAGGGGTAAGCGCCTCTGAATTTGCTCCTGACCGGGACATTACACGTCAGGAAATGGTGGTCATGCTGATGCGAGCGTATTATTTACGGCATCAGGAGCTTCCGGTGACCGGAACAACAGTCTCATATTTTGACGAGCAAGCTGTTGCCCAGTGGGCTCTTGATGCGGTCAAGGCAGCCTCTGAGGTTGGTCTCGTACATGGGCGCGCGCAGGGGCGGTTTGCACCAGCCACTCAAGCGACACGGGCGGAGGCGGCAGCGATGATTTATCGAATGATGAATCTTGATTACAATCGTTGATTTTTTCAGCAAGGCAAAAGGAAGGACAGCGGGGTTCTACGCTGTCCTTCCTTATACTATTTTTTAAATACTAGATTCTGGACTTGATCTCTTCCGCGAAATCTTTAAAGACAACGACCTGGTTCTCTAGCCGGGATTTTTCCGCCGCGAAGGACATCAGATGGCTCTGTACAGAGACGCTGGCTGAGGACAGACCTTCATGGATACGCTCCTCGCGTACCAGATTGGCGAAGTTGCCAATCAGCGCGCTGTCGCCGCCACCATGATCGTCGACGCCTGATTCCATAGAGATGAGTTCTTTTTTCCCAGTGAGGAAATCGGTGATTTCAATCTCACATTTATTGAAGGACATAATGCCCTTTACCTCGCCGCGAGTACCCATGAGCTTAATCGTTCTGGCGTATTCATTCGTGAACGCGCACATTGTAAAGGCTGCTGTAACGTTGTTCTCGAATTCAATATTGACCACTTGATGGTCGACAACATCATTGTCGCACTTATAAACGCAGCGGCCATATGGCCCTTCCCGGAGCGCCTTCATAGTCCCCTCCTCGCTTACATCATTGGTTAGCGCATAACGCCAGCCTTCGTTAGCAAGATAAAATCTTGGGGCAAAGAACGGGCATTCCTCAGCATGAGGACAGTTGTCTGTACAGCGGTCAGCAGCTTGAGGCGGCGCATTCTCGGCCTTGAAATGGGACAGGGAGCCGAAGGAAGAAATGCTTCTGCAATCGCTTCCGGCCAGCCACAGCAAAATATCCATGTCATGACATGATTTAGCCAGGATCATTGGACTCGACTCACGGGAATTTCTCCAATTGCCGCGGACATAGCTATGGGCCTGATGCCAATAGGCCACATTCTCATTATGCTGGATGGAGACGAGCTCGCCGATTTTTTTGTCCTCGACCATTTTTTTGAGCGTCCCGAAAAACTCCGTATAGCGGAGCACATGACAGATGTTGAATATGCGTTCGTATTTAACGGCATGCTGCCCTAACTTTACGACTTCGACAGGGTCCGTCGACATCGGCTTCTCAAGAAGGATATGATATCCGGTTTCAAAGGCTTTGATCGCCGGGTCGAAATGGTATTGATCCTGCGTACAGATCAGGGCAGCATCGGCCAGCTTCGGCTCTTGCAGCATCTCCTCCCACGAGGTATAACAGGCGGAGTCTGGGAGGTTATGGGCCTTCTGGAAGGCTTCTCTTCGCCCTTGGTCCGGTTCCGCGATCGCGACGAATTGAAGCTCTTCTGGATGCTCCAATGCGTAAGTGGCGTAGGCCAGGGCACCGCGATTTCCAGCTCCGATAAGTACGGCTGTTACCTTTTTCATGAAATTCTCCTCCATTGTCCATAGTCATTCATAGGGAAATATTGATGTGATAAGTTCATAAGTGTGAAACGTGTTAAAAATAAAAAAATGTATTGAATACAGGGATACATTGAATAAAGTGTATTTACACGATGTAATCCCTATGTTGTAATCATATTATGGTGTTAACACCGTGTCAACCCCATCCTTTGGTTTTGTTGTCGTAGCAAGATAGCAGGGGAAATAGATCCGCCGCCATAGCTGTTGATTTCAGTTACCGGATAGAGTAAGCTAAGCAGCATAAAGGCTATTTACGTAATGGAAACACTATGAACATTGAATATAAAATGCGTAACGGATAGATAGGAGTGAATTCGTTTGAGTACGAAATGGGAGCAGGAATTGGATTTAATGCGTCAGTCGCGGCGGGAGCAAATTATGGAGGCTGCCTATGAACTTGTATTAGAAAAAGGGCTGATCTCCATCACCATTGTCGATATCGTCAAGAAGGCGGAGATTAGCCGGGTAACCTTGTATAAATATTACAGCTCGATTCATGAGATTGTATTTGATATTCAGATCCGAATTTTGAATGAAATGAGCGATTTGCTGGGTGAGAAGCTCAAAGGCAAAGATGGGCTGGAGAAGCTGCATGATTATTTTGCTACCTTCGTCCGCATGTACCAGACCCGACCAGATTATTTTCGCTTTGCCGCGATGTTCGATCAATTCTATCAGTCCTCCTATCCAACGCCGGAGCTGGAGGATCGGTATCAGAGCTTCACGAAGCAGGGAATCGATTTGATAGAACAAATCATTGAAGAAGGAAAGGGTGACGGATCGATTCGTGCGGAGACTCATCCAGCGATGATGGCACAGATCCTGTCGCATATTATGATGGGAACGACGCAGAGAATTGCCGCACGCAGCGAAATATACAAGACGGAGAGCAAGGTCGATTCCGAGGAAATGCTCAATTATTTAGCGGATTTCCTAACCACTTCACTGGCTGTTGATCCATCACGGGCGTAACAAGGAGGACTCGACATAATGAATGAAAGCTATGAGGGAGTGGAGTGGTGGTTAATCCGGCATGGATTGACAGGGTGGAATCTGCAGCGTAAATATCAAGGCCATAGCGATGAGGAGTTGTTGCCTGGGGAGGCTTCCGGTCTTACTCCGCTGCGGAGTAAGCTGGCTGGTCAATCCTTTGCCGGTGTATATTGCAGTGACCTGAAGCGCTGTCGCCAGACCTTGCAATTGATCCGTCCTGATTTGACTGCACAAGCTGTCTATGATCCAAGACTTAAGGAGATGAACTTTGGTGCTTGGGAAGGCAAAACCTATGAAATGCTAGAGCATAACCCACTCTATCGTGCCTGGATTGACAATCCCAAGCTGTATACACCACCGGAAGGGGAATCATGGGAGCTGTTCCAGAACAGGGTCGCCGACTTTCAAAGGGAACTGGTGCAGAAATCGAAGGAGCTTGCGGTTAGCGGGAACGCTAATCCTTCCATCCTGCTTGTTGTGACCCATGGTGGTGTGATATCCACGCTGAACATGCTGATGAATCCAGATGCTGACTTCTGGGACAGCAAAGTTTCGCCGGGGGAGATTATGAAACTAAAGTTGTCCTGATCTTAACGGGGACCGACTCTTCTTTTCTTTTTTCGGGGAAAAGGGGTATGATGGTGCTCTGAAGAATTCAATTTGCCAAAAGAGGAATGAGAGATTTGATGCAGCAAACGGAGAGTTCCAGCCGCTATATTTATCCCTTTGCCTGTCATGAGACGGAGCGTGATCTGTGCAGGATGGAGCTGCAGGCGCTATTCGGATACGCCGTTGATCCTGTTGGACCGTACCCATTCGTGGATACGCCCATTCTGATCGATCCGAATCGTAGTCCTTATCTATCGCTGAGGATGGATGTATTGATCAGCGAAGTTTCTTGGGAGGAACTGCTGCGGCGGGCTGCCGAGCTGGAGCTTAATAATAGAACATTTAAAGTAAAATATATCAAAAATGGTGATCCACGCAGCTACGAGCAGCAGCGGCAGATGGAGCGCCAAGTCGGGAGTATTATTCGCGGCAAGGCGGAGATGCGTACGCCGGATCTGATCTATGGCTTGCTCTCTCATAACGGGCGCTGGACACTGGGAAGCTGCTATCCGGCACGGTCGGTCTGGCTTGAGCATAAGCATAAGCCGCAAAATTACTCGACCGGACTGAGCACCCCAGTTGCTCGCGCATTAGTTAATATCGCGGCGCCTCAACCGAATGGACTGCGGTTGATCGATCCCTGCTGCGGCATGGGGAATGTGCTGATCGAGGCGTTGTCGATAGGGATGGATATTGTCGGCCGGGATATTAATCCGCTAGCGATTAAGGGAGCGCGTGTGAATTTGCACCATTTTGGCTATGATTCGAAAGGCTTGGTAGAGATCGGTGATATGAACGAGATAGATGAGCATTATGATGCCGCTGTTCTTGATATGCCTTATAATCTGTGTTCGGTACTTCCGCGAGATGAACGGATTAGAATGCTCACTAGTCTAAAGCGGATTAGCATCCAGTCGGTTATCGTCTCTTCAGAGCCACTTGAGGAGGAGATTCGCGAGGTGGGCCTTATGATCATGGACCAAGGAAAAATTCTTAAGGGTTCCTTTATTCGCAATGTGTGGCTATGCAGGAGCGAGTGAACGGGATAAGACTATCTTATTACAGTATTGCAGCAGTAGATAACGGTGCATGAACGGTTTTGGATATTGTGTTCAATCTTCTTTTCACCTATAATCCAATAGAGAAGATAGCCTTGCTTTAAGCTAATGAATTAAATAAATACTTGCTGGTCCTGAGTTGGCGGCGTATGACGCCATACACTCGGGTGAAAAGGGAAGCCGGTGTGAGTCCGGCGCGGTCCCGCCACTGTAAACAGGGACGAAGTCCAATTTGCCACTGTCAACTGTCAGGTTGATGGGAAGGTGGGCTTCAAGTCATAACCTGTAAGTCAGGAGACCTGCCGCGAGTATATGAGACGGTCCTTCGAGGAAAGGATGACGTTCTGCTAAGCTAAGATTGCAATCTGTAAATGGAGACTTCATGCTCTGTTTGGATCAGGCATAATACTTTGTAGACGTAACCCATCCCATCGGATCGGGTTTTCTTTGTTTTAAGTAGTAGTTCAAAAAGTCGGCTTTGATAAGAAAACCTGATCGAGGCTGCTAGCACAAGCAATGGCGTACAAGAACTTATTCAAAAGGAGAGGGAAAACTTGAAGAACTGGAGAAAAATATGGGCGGCTGCGCTGCTGACGCTCGTAATTATGGTCGTTGCAGGGTGTGGCGCCAATAATTCAACGAATAATGCCACGAACGGGGCGGCAAATAATAGTACGAATCAGGCTGCTGAGCAGAGCAGCAATAGCGGAAATGCAGGGGAAGCACAGCATACAGCTTACCCGCTTACTGTTAAGGATGATTTCGGCACAGAGGTCACATTTGATGCGGCTCCGCAGAAGATTGTCTCCTTGTCACCATCGGAGACGGAAGGTTTGTTCGCGATCGGGCTGGACGAGCAGATTGTCGGCGTCTCGGATAATGATGATTATCCGGAAGCAGCGCTGTCCAAGCCGAAGATGGGCGGCTTCCAAGTTAATGTAGAATCCGTTGTAGCGGCTGAGCCGGATCTTGTCGTTGTAACAGGGACGATGATCAAGGAAGAGACGATCAAGAGCTTGACTGATCTCGGGATTAAAGTATTTAAATCCAATCCGAAGACAGTTACTGATGTGATGGACCATATTAAGATGATTGGACAAATTACGGATCACCAGGCTGAGGCGGAGCAAGTTGTGAAGCAGATGCAGGATGAGCTGAATCAAGTAACTGAAGCCGTCAAAACGGTTAAAGAGGAAGATAAGAAAAAGGTATATATCGAGTTTTCGCCAGGCTGGACGGTTGGTAAAGGTGAGTTCATGGACGAGATGATCACACTTGCCGGAGGCACTAACGTAGCTTCCGATATAGAAGGTTGGAGTCAAATTAACGAAGAGAATATTATTAAGGCAAATCCTGATGTTATCCTATATGCCAAGAGCGTCATTGATAATAACAAGACCTTGGCCGAGATTATAAAAGAACGCAGCGGTTGGGATCAAATTACGGCGGTGAAGAATGATCAGGTCATTGGACTGGATGACAATTTGCTCAGCCGTCCAGGACCGCGCGTAACCCAAGGACTGATTGAAGTAGCCAAAGCAATCTATCCGGAATTGATGCAGCCATGAGGAAGAAGCTGGCCGGATACGGAATCATAGGTCTTGCTTTGCTCGCAATCACCATCTTGATCTGTATCGGGGTTGGCTCAGTATATTTGCCTGCTGGAGAGATTATCGCCATTCTCGCGCATCATATTCCATGGATTGGCGATCATATCACTCCAGATTGGAGCATGGCTTCTGAACAGATTGTTATGAAGGTTCGCCTTCCGCGAGTGATGCTTGGCCTGCTGGTCGGTGCTTCGCTCGCGGTAGCGGGCTCTGCTTTCCAGGGAGTACTGCGCAACCCGCTCTCTGATCCATTCACCCTTGGCGTGTCATCGGGTTCAGCGCTAGGGGCCGCGGTACTGATCTTCCTTGGCTGGCAGTACTCCGTGATTGGAGTGTTCACACTGCCGGCTATCGCATTTTTAACGGGTTCATTAACGTTGTGGATCGTAATGTGGCTGGCACGGGAGAACGGGAAAATACCGATCGAAAATTTAATTCTATCGGGTGTCGTGATGCAATCCTTCCTGGGGGCGGTTGTATCTTTTCTGACAGCAATGTCGAAGAAGACGGTGAATGAAATTTTATATTGGACGATGGGGTCCTTAAGCTTGCGAGGATGGTCGTATACGGCCATCCTGTTGCCATATTTGGCGCTGGGGATTATTTACCTCTGGAGCCGGGCCAGGACGCTGAATTTGCTGGCGCTTGGAGAGCGGCAAGCAACCCATACGGGACTCAATGTGGAATTCACCAAATTATCAGTGTTATTCGTGGCCACGCTGCTCACGGCAGCGGCCGTCTCGGTATCCGGGGTGATTGGCTTTGTTGGCTTGGTGGTACCTCATATTATTCGGCTTATTACGGGTCCCGATTATCGCCTGATTATTCCGCTCTCCGCGCTCGGCGGGGGCATCTTTATGATGTGGAGCGATCTGGCAGCGCGCTCGCTGCTGGCACCGATTGAGATACCGTTGGGAATTGTCACTGCCTTCGTAGGGGCGCCTTTCTTTGCTTATTTGCTGTATCGCAAGAAGAAGGAGAGAGAGGTGGAGATGCGTTGATTGAAGTGCGGCATATAGATAAATCATATGGAAGTCTCTCCGTACTCAAGGATATAAACTGGCGGGTTCAACGCGGACAGTTTTGGGGCATTATCGGTCCAAATGGCAGTGGGAAATCAACGCTGATTAGCCTCTTGTCCGGAGTAGAGAAGCCGAACCGCGGTGAGATCAGTCTGGATGGCAGGTTGATTGCCGAATACGGGCGCAAGAAGCTGTCGCGCAAGCTGGCGGTTCTGCAGCAGGATGGGCTTCCACCAGTAGCTTACCCTGTCCGGGAAGTGATTGAAATGGGGCGGTTTCCGTTCCAGAATTGGCGCGGCAGAGAAGATAGTGAAGCCGCTCAGCGTCTAATGGACGGTATTATGGATAAGCTCGAGTTGAATGATTTAGCGCATCGTCCGCTTCATGTATTGAGCGGAGGACAGCGGCAGCGGGTCGCCTTGGGCAAAGTGATGGCCCAGCAACCTGAGATCGTCCTGCTTGATGAGCCGACAACCTATCTGGATATCCGACATCAGACGCAGTTCATGGAGCTGGTTGCCAGCTGGCAACGTGAAGCGGGTTTGACGGTCGTATCTGTTATGCATGATCTCAACCTTGCTGCTCTGTATTGCGACCACTTGCTTGTACTTCATCAGGGCAGAATTGTAGCTGAAGGTTCACCAGCGGAAATAATTAATTCCGAATTGATTGAATCGGTCTTTCAGGTGCAGTCGCATATCGTTGCGCACCCGGATCACGGAGAGCCGCAGTTATTACTGCGCAAGGAAACTAGCGGTAAACATGGGGCTTGAATGATAGGTTATTCTATACTAGCGGAACTACGTTTCGCTAGTTCATATTTTGCAGCATGATCTTGCAACACTAGTGATATAGTTAGTTATGATATAGTCGCACATCACGCACCAGGAAGGGGATATACACATGAATCATTTAATCGCACAAATTATCGATAAAATCTCAGCTCCGGACGAGGCTGCTTCAGCAGCAGCGGCTGAGCATCTCGATCAGTTAACCAAGCCGCCGGGGAGTCTCGGGAAGCTGGAGAATCTGGCCGTGAAGCTAGCAGGAATAACAGGGAATGTACATCCCGATTTATCTAAGCGTTCTGTCATTGTCATGGCTGCTGATCATGGTGTGTGCGAGGAAGGCATCAGTGCTTTTCCAGCGGAGGTAACGCCGCAGATGGTACATAACTTCCTGGCCGGCGGTGCAGCAGTGAATGTACTGGCTCGTCAAGCCGGAGCCGAAGTGATGTGCGTGGACATCGGAGTAAATGCCGAGTTGTCGCACCCGGAGCTCGTCATGAAGAAGATCCGCTATGGAACAGCGAACATGGCCAAAGGTCCGGCGATGAGCCGTGAGGAAGCGGAAGCGGCCGTGCTGGCGGGAATCGATACGGTGAAGGGTGCAGTAGCAAATGGATCAAGACTGTTCGTGACTGGCGAAATGGGGATCGGTAATACTACGGCCAGTGCGGCAGTTATGAGCGTGTTGACCGGAAAATCACCGCAGGAATGCGTTGGTCGAGGAACGGGTCTCAATGACGAACGCCTTCAGCATAAGATTGCTATCGTGCAGAAGGCAATTGATGTTAACCAGCCGAATGTGAACGATCCGCTGGATGTATTATCCAAGGTCGGCGGACTTGAAATTGCCGGCTTGACTGGGGTGATCCTGGCTGCTGCTGCTCACCATTGTCCGGTCGTAATTGACGGGTTTATCTCTAGTGCAGCAGCATTAATCGCGCAACGCCTTGCACCAGAAACTGCGCATTATATGATCGCCTCGCATGCCTCGCATGAACAGGGGCATGAGCAGCTGCTCGGTGAGCTAGGACTTGCCCCGATGCTGCATCTGGACATGCGGCTAGGTGAAGGCACTGGCGGCGTACTGGCGCTGCATCTGATCGATGCGATCTGCCGCGTAATGTCGGAAATGGCGACCTTTGAGAGTGCCGGAGTCTCTACAGGAGAAGGGGCTGGTCCGGAGGCAACCGTATGATCATTACGGTGACCGGTGGGGCGCGGAGCGGTAAGAGCTCTTTTGCCGAGAAATGGTGTATGAAGCATACGGGGCGAGGGATTTATATTGCTACGGCGCAAGCATTCGACGATGAGATGCGTGAGCGGATCAGGCTGCACCAGAGTGTCCGCGTGGACAGCGGTTTCCCTTGGGAGACGAAGGAAGAGCCGCTGCGGCTTGCCGCGCTGTTAAGCGAGCTGGCTCAGTCGAACAATCGTATATCTTCCTCTATCGAGGAGCCTGTGGCAGACGAACCTGTTGTACTGGTGGATTGTCTCACATTATGGCTCTCTAATGTTTTGCTCGCGTCCGGCGATGGGCCGGAGGCGGAGCCGCAAGTATTGGATGAGATCGAACGATTAGCTGCTGTCGTCTCAGCCTATTCCGGTAATTTGGTACTGGTGACGAATGAGGTCGGGGATGGCATCGTGCCTGAATACCGTCTGGGTCGAGTCTACCGGGATTTAGCTGGAATCATGAATCGCAAAATGGCTGAGATTTCACAGCAAGTGTTTCTCGTCACTGCGGGAATTCCAATTGAACTTAAGAGCAGGGAGTATCGATTATGAGACAAAAAGGACGGCCAATTTTGGCCGCTTTTCAATTTCTATCGCGGTTTCCGGTGCGGGCCGAGCTTGATTTTACGCCGGAGTTGCTGAAGAGGAGCGCCAAATATTATCCGCTCGTCGGTGCAGCGATTGGCATTGTTATTTGGATCATTGCGGTGGTGGCCAGCCTGGGGCTGCCTGTACTGCCGGTCTCGGTTATTCTGCTAATCGCTTGGGTCTGGCTGACTGGCGGATTACATCTGGATGGCTGGATGGATTCTGCGGATGCGTTCCTGAGCTATCGTCCCCGTGAGAAAATGCTGGAGATTATGAAGGACAGCCGAGTTGGGGCGATGGGTGTGTTAGCCTGTGTGCTGCTGCTGCTCTTTAAAATGTCGCTGCTTGCTACACTCCTAAGCCGCGGACTGTATGTATCTGGAGCGGCAATGATGACGGCTCCTGTGTGGAGCCGTTGGTTCATGTCGCTGGCTATGCGTCATTGGCCGACCGCGCGCGGGGGGGAAGGACTGGCCGGACGATTCCGGGGACAGAGCGGCAAGGATACGCTGCTTGCGACTTTACTGGCCCTTGTGCTATCGGCTGGACTGCTGCTGCTTGCCGCTGTGCCAGAGTGGGGAGATATGAATATTATCATCCCTATGGTCTATTATGTTCTTGCCCCTCTATTAGCTTGGGGAGTCGGTTCCTGGATGGCGAGCCGGATGAATGCAAGGCTGGGCGGCTTGACGGGGGATACCTATGGCGCGATCAATGAAGGGCTGGAAGCGGTACTGCTACTGCTCGCCTGCTTGCTTTTTCAATGAGTGAAGTGGAGGTTTGTTCGATGAGGCAAGAAGATTTATTAAGAGAGCAAGTTGATATAACGGAAAAAGATACAAAGAGGAATTGCGTAGACTCCAGCAATCGAGGCGCTGTGCTGATGCTGCAGGGTACGGCTTCTGATGTCGGCAAGAGTGTCATCGTGACTGCCTTATGCCGAATTTTCGTTCAAGACGGAATCAGAACAGCTCCCTATAAATCACAGAATATGGCGCTTAATTCTTATGTCACCGCCGATGGTCGGGAGATTGGGCGCGCCCAGGGAGTGCAGGCTGAGGCCTGTGGAATCGAGGCGTCGACGGATATGAATCCCGTCCTGATTAAGCCGACAGGAGATATGCACTCGCAGATCGTCGTTCACGGCAAGCCTTATCAGCATCTGAGCGCGATGAAATATCGTGAGGAGTTCCTGCCTGTGGCCCAACCGATCGTGATGGAGGCACTGAACCGACTGAGGGATGAATATGACCTCGTTGTACTGGAAGGTGCGGGAAGTCCGGCGGAGATCAATTTGAAGCAGCGCGATATCGTCAATATGAATCTGGCTGGGTGGGCGGAAGCTCCGGTCATTTTGGTGGGCGATATCGATCGCGGCGGGGTGTTTGCGTTTCTGGTCGGGACGCTCGAATTGCTGGAGCCCGAAGAGAGGGCCAGGGTGAAGGGCTTCATCATCAATAAATTCAGAGGCGATCTGGAGCTGCTTCGGCCAGGGCTGGATTGGTTGGAACAGCGGACAGGCATTCCCGTGCTCGGCGTGCTGCCCTTCCTGCCGGATATGGAGATCGAGGCCGAGGATTCAGTTATTCTCGACTCCTACGCTTCGATGCCTAAGCAGGGCCGTGATATTGATATTGCCGTTATTCGTTATCCCCGTATTTCCAATTTTACTGACTTCGACATGCTGGATGCAGAGCCGGACGTGTCTGTGCGTTATGTCCAGCGAGCAGCGGAGCTAGGAGAGCCGGATGTAATCATCCTGCCAGGCTCCAAGGATACGATTAGCGACTTGGCATTTCTGCGAGAACAGGGGCTGGACGGAGCGATTGAGCAGTATATGGAGAGCAGCACTCATTCGCAACTGGTCGGTATTTGTGGCGGATATCAGATGCTTGGCGATGTACTCCTTGATCCAGAGGCCGTTGAATCTGGCAAAGTGAATCAATCCCGTGGACTTGGCTGGCTGCCGCTGAGGACGACGTTTCTTCCTGGAAAAAAGACAATCCGCACCGCAGGACATGTTCTACCTGATGCCCCCCTCCACCTTTATTCGACGGAGCCTATTATCCCCGTTGGTGGCTACGAAATTCATTCCGGGGAGACGGTATACTCAAGCCAAGCTGGTTGTGTGTTAGAGTCATCTAACTCAGATACCGTAGTGAACTCAAACGATGTGACAAGAAGCACTGCTAGTAGGGAGAAAGAGGCAACTTCCTTATTCCTAGTTCAAAGCGTTGATGGAGAGGAACGAATGGAGGGAGTCTGTCGTATTGATGGGCGAGTGTTCGGTACGTATTTGCACGGTCTATTCAATAGTGATAGCTATCGCAGGGCTTGGTTGGATGGAATTAGACAAGCCAAGGGGCTGGAGCCTCTGGCTACGACATTCTCCGCCGCCGTAAGGCGAGAGATTGCGTTTGACCGACTTGCCGATCATGTAAGAGGGCATCTGGATATGGATCAAATATATGAGATTGCAGACCTTCCAAAGAATCCTCAGTTTTGACATACGCTTACATTTGTAATACGATGAATATACGCTTAATTTTCGAATGGTAAAGTCGAAAAGCGGGGGAACCATTTTTTGGGGCGAATCGTTGTGCATAGTACACGTAGGGAACCATCTTTCCCGAGTCCGTCAGCTAACCTCGTCAGCAGTGGATGGGTCATCATTTATACTGCTCTGCAATGACCCTGCTACGGGTCTTTTTGTGTTTATGGATCTTTTTATAATGACCCGTTATTACTCGGCATGTGATGCCTTGCGCTGCACTGTCATCTTTGGTTTCCGTGCTTCTTCTTTACGAATCGGCGTGTTGTAGAGATAAAGGAGGAGATGGTGTATGGCAAGCCCGAAGTACATTACAAATATCGATAGGGTGACGCAGTTGTCTCAAATGGAACGGGATCAACTTCGTCCGATTACTGACAAATTCGTGTTCCGGGCGAATGATTATTATTTGAATCTGATTGACTGGGACGATCCTAATGACCCGATTCGTAAGCTGGTTATTCCGAATACCGGGGAATTGCGGGAATATGGGCGCTGGGATGCTTCTGACGAGGATACGAATTATGTCGTACCTGGCTGTCAGCATAAGTATCGGACAACGGCGCTTCTGATCGTCTCTGAGGTATGTGGTGCTTATTGCCGCTACTGCTTCCGTAAGCGGTTGTTCCGCAATGATGTGAAGGAAGCGATGGCCGATGTAACACCGGGGATTGAATATATCTCCAGACATTCTGAGATCAACAATGTGTTATTGACGGGCGGGGATAGTCTGATTCTCGCAACTACCAAGCTGCGCACTATCCTCGAACGGCTGCGGTCGATCGATCATGTGAAGATCATCCGACTTGGCTCGAAAATCCCTGTCTTTAATCCGATGCGGATCTATGAGGATCCTGATCTATTGCAGTTGATCTCTGAATTTTCCTCAGCGGAGAAGCGCATTTATGTGATGGCGCATATTAATCATCCGCGGGAGATTACGGCGGAAGCGCGCAAATGCTTCGAGGCACTACATAAGGCTGGAGCCATTGTCGTGAATCAGACGCCGATCCTGAAGGGGATCAATGATGACGAGAAGGTGCTTGGGGAACTGCTCGACAAATTGTCCTGGGCAGGTGTAACACCTTATTATTTCTTCATCAACCGTCCGGTCGCCGGCAATTCCGATTTTGTTATTCCGCTGCAGCGGGCATATGAACTGGTGGAAGGGGCTAAGGCCCGTACTTCCGGCTTAGGCAAGCGCGTTCGCTTATCAATGAGCCATACATCCGGTAAAATCGAAATATTAGCGATCGAGAACGGAATGGCGTATTTGAAGTATCATCAGTCCCGTGATGATGAGTATGGGAAGTTCATGATGCTTGAATGTCCAGAAGATGCAGCCTGGTTTGATGATCTTCCTGGCAATGAGTCGTATTGGAAGAGACCCGAGAAGAAATTGGCCGAGGTCGTCTCGGTGAATGAATTATAAGAAGAATTGATTCTTTTAACACGGAAGAACCGCCGGAATCCCATTTCCGGCGGTTCTTCTTATGATCTATCCCTCTTAAACTTTGAATTTATTTATAGCCTCTCTCAAGGAAAGAGCATGATGATGGAGCTGTTCAATGGCTCCGACATGGTTCTTCATTTCTTCGATTTGCCGGCTGGTGTTGTTGGAGATTTCTTCGATGCTGAGAAGAGATTTTCCGGTAATATTGGCCGATTCTTCAACAGAGGCAGTTACTTCTTCCGTGCTGGCCGAGATTTCCTCGGTTGCCGCTGAGACGGATTGAACGCTGGAGTTAATCTCCGAGATCAGCTCGGTCAAATGGCTGAACGCCTGCTCTGCCTGATTCACTTGCTCCGTACCAGAACCAATCTCATTAGTGGCACGCTGCATCGTCTGCATTGAGCTTACAGTCTCTTCCTGAATGCTTAACAAGTTTTCGCTGATCTTCGTTGTGGCATCCTTCGTCTGTTCAGCAAGCAGGCGAATTTCTTCGGCGACGACGGAGAAGCCTTTGCCATGCTCTCCAGCCCGTGCTGCTTCAATTGCCGCATTCAGAGCCAAAATATGAACCTGTTTCGTAATACTTGTGATCAGGTCTACGACCTGAATGATGGATGAAGCACGTTCGTTCAAAGTTGAAATATGCGTGAGCAATGCTGCTGCGGCCTGCTCAACAAGTTGCATCTGACGGGTCGCCGACTTGGCCAGCTCATTCCCGTTGTCAGCCTCATCTGAAGCTTCACCAATGCGTTCTGTCACTTCAGCGGAGGAACCGGCGATATGCTGGATCCCTAGTGAGATCTCTTCCATTGCTCGGGCATTCTCTGCGGCCGCTCCGGCGATTACGGTGCTGCCTTTCTCAATTTTCTGCATCGAGTTGCCGGAATGCTCGATCAACTGCTGGAAGGTGTTCACAGACTGATAAATCTGATCGGAGCCTTGGATCACGCCATGGGAGCTATTTTGAACCTTGGTAATCATTTCTTTTAGCTCGGTAATCATCGTTTGGAAGCTGGCCGAGAGCTCAGCAATCTCATCATGTCCCGTAATGGTAATCTGTTGAGTTAAATCTCCTTGTGCCATTTGCCTAGTTACTGTAGCCAATTTCTTAATCGGCTTGATGATCCGTCTGCTGTTCACATAAGCTGCGATCAGAGCTAGGACAATGACAATGGCAGCGATTACGATTCCGGTCCATAAAATCTGATCTTCCTTCTGCTTGATAAAGTTCGCGTCCATACCTACAGCTAGAACAGCTGTGCTTCCAGACAGGCGGATATATGCAGTTTTGTGCACGCCATATTGATCACTGTACAGGTCGCTAACGCTCAGTTTGCCAGGATCTTTCATCTTCATCGCTTCCTGGATATCAAGCTCGTCCCCAACCTTCATGATCGAATCTTGATTAATTCCAATCACGATTGCCTTATCTTCTTTGACATCAAGAATATAGGCGGTATGCAGATGGAATTCCTCAACCTTCTTGCTGAGATAGGACTCTACAGCAAAGCGCGAATTTTCATTTCCTTTAATAAGCTGGAGGGCTTGTGAATTATCAAGTCCTTTGTATATGTCCCTGGAGCTTGTATGCAGAACCTCATCGAATTGAGGCAGTACATTGTCGTCAATAATGCTCATAGCAATAAGGTAGAAGCTTGTACTGAATAAAATGGATGACAGGATCGTGATGACCGCAAAAGTCAGCATAAATTTGCGACCAATGGAATGTTTGAATTTTCGCATTATATCCCCCTGAGTTTCTATTAATCTAGTTCTTTATTCCTGTTTATGTAGTTCAATTGGAAAAAAAGACATATAAAAGTATTGTAAGACAAAATGAAACGTTTAAACAATGATATTATTTATTTTTTTGATGATAGCGATTTCATTGTTTCGAGAAAGTGAATTTTGACCATTTCTTGGTCAATTCTATTGATTAAAAACGAACTTTTTGCACAACCTCTATAATGGAAGAAATAATAGGGTGGCAACTTGCGAAAAGCTATGTTATCGTAGAAAATGCTGATTTGAAAATCAGCCGCGGTTCGTAACCATCCCGCGTAACCAAAACTAGGAGGCGTGTTATGTTTAACTTTTTCTGGGGCCTTATATATATGCTCATAAATCTCACCTTCTTCCTGATCTGTTATCGCTGGTTCGGCAAGAAGGGATTATATGCCTGGATCGGGGTTGCCACGGTCATCGCCAATATTCAAGTCGTTAAGACGATTGATATGTTCGGCATTGTGATGACACTTGGCAATACGATGTATGTAAGCCTATATTTGACGAGTGATTTGCTGAATGAGAAGTATGGGCGTCAAGAGGCCAAAAAGGCGGTATGGTTCGGGTTCTTCACGCTGATTATGACAACGATTCTTATGCAGATGGTTCTTGTGTTCCAGCCGCAGCCAGGTGATCTGGCGCAAGATTCGCTTAAGACGATCTTCGGGTTAATGCCAAGATTGGCGCTGGGTAGTTTGACCGCTTATTTCATCAGTCAGTTTCTCGATGTCCGCCTGTATTCTTGGATTCGCCGTTTCTATCCTTTGCGCAATCAGCTCTGGATTCGAAACAACGGAAGTACGATGATCAGTTCCTTTGTCGATACGATGATCTTCTGTTCGATTGCCTTCATTGGTAAATACAGCTTCGACGTATGGCTCGAAATCCTGTTCACTACGTATATTATAAAATTTGCACTAACTGCGGTGGGTACGCCTTTTCTGTACATTGCGCGTAACTTCCATCCAGACGGTGAGCCGGAACTCGATCAAGTGAAATAAATCAAAAACCTCCAGGGCCGCATTCGCGCGCGTCTTGGAGGTTTTGTTGTTGATAGAGCACAGTTCTTGCTTTTGTAGATTAGTCAATAAAAGTGAGCTGCTTCGGAAATTGAGTCAGCACATCAACGCCGGATTCGGTAACAAGCACATCGTCTTCAATCCGGACGCCGGCGATACCGGGAACATAGATACCTGGCTCGACGGTAAATACATTGCCAGCTGAGAGCGTAAGTTCATTCAATCCATGAACGGATGGGAATTCATGAACATCGATGCCGAGCCCATGACCAAGGCGATGCAGGAAATACTCCCCGTAACCAGCCTCGGTAATTAAATCTCGGGCAGCTTTATCGATCGAGGCGAAAGTGACGCCAGGACGAATCTGGGCAATTGCCACTTCATTAGCGGCAAGTACAGTATTGTAGATCCGGGTCTGTTCGTCCGTGATATTTCCATAGGCGAAGGTACGAGTAATATCCGATGCGTAGCCGTCTGCGTAGACCCCGATATCGAACATGACCAGATCGCCACGACGCAGCTGTCTTTTGCCTGGAACTCCGTGTGGCAGTGCGGCATTCTCACCGAATAATACCATCGAATCGAAGGAAGGACCGTCTGCTCCCAGCTTGCGAATCTGGTATTCAACCTCAGCTACCAATTCATTCTCGGACACGCCTTCCTTCACCTGCTTGAGCGCCGCCTGCAATACTTGCTCGATCAGGGAAATGGCGTGGCGCAGCTTGCCGACTTCCTCAGGAGATTTATGCATCCGCAGCTCCCGAAGCCAAGGACCTACATCGAAGCTTGCCGAGAAGGAGAGGGCTTCTAGCAACGCTTCATAGCGCGCCATGGACAGGTTTTCTTTCTCGAGACCCAATGTACCGATCTTACCTTGTACCTTTGCCGCTAATATTTGATAAGGATTATCGGTATCTTGATGCGTGATAATGTCGGTAATATCCGACGCCGCCCGGGCGGCTTCTTCATCGAGGGCGGGGACGAGCATGAAAGGCTCATGGCCAGTCTGTAACACGGCTCCCAGGAATCTCTCATGGGGGTCGCTCAGAAAGCCCGTTAAGTAATATACATGTTTGGGATCAGTAATAAGCATGGTATCAATCCCGGATTGCTTCATATTTTGTTCAAGTCCGGACCATTTAACATTCATAGTTGTAATACTTCCTTTCTCAGATAACTATTCAATATTATTATAGGCTAATTGAGTCGTTGACGATAGTTCGATGAATGGCGGGCTCTTGCAGCAAAAAAAGAAGATGCCCAGGATAGTATCCCAAGCATCTTTATTAAATATCTAATTATTAAGCAGGTGTTCCGTCCTTCCTGAACACCCGTACAATTCTGTGGATGAGCGCGGCAACTGCTGCGGTAGGCCAGAAACTCTGCATACTAAAATGCAGCTGCTCCTCCTCGAAGGACATTTTCTCATAATAAGCACTTTGCTCTTCACTGCTTTTATGCTTCTTCTTGCGAAGTTCGCCAATGTATTGGTATTGAATGACAACCATGAAAATAAAATAAGCACCAAGACAACTACCGACAATCGTCCAGATAATCCAGTTTTCCATAGCTGATCCCTCCTAATTTCATCTTAACATAATTAGCAAATATTACAATGTTATTGCACATTTTAGGAGATGAGTGGAGGTGTGGTGGAGAGTCCGATATAGTTCTAATGGATCATGATTTTGGTTATAAGGATTGACAAAAAATGTTTGAGAGTTATTTACATTTGTTGCATTCCTACATACAATGAGATTGTTATTCAAATTTAAGTTATTGGGAGGTTGCAAAGTGATCGCTGAGAGAAAGGACAAGACCAAGTTCATATTGTTCGGCTTGCTGCTCGGCATACTAATGTCAGCCATGGACAATACGATCGTAACAACGGCGATGGGAACGATCGTCTCCGAGCTAGGCGGGATGGATCAGTTCGTATGGGTCACCTCCGCATATATGGTAGCAGTTATGGCAGGGACGCCGATCTTCGGCAAGCTGTCCGATATGTACGGACGGAAACGGTTTTTTATCTTTGGTATCGTGACGTTTATTCTCGGTTCAGTGCTATGTGGAATTGCAACGAGTATCGTTCAACTTAGTATTTTCCGGGCGATTCAGGGGATTGGCGGCGGTGCGCTGATGCCGATTGCTTTTACGATTATTTACGATATCTTTCCGATTGAGAAGCGTGGTAAAATGACAGGCCTAATGGGGGCTGTATTCGGTACTTCGAGTATATTTGGTCCGCTGCTCGGTGCATTCATTACAGATCATCTAGGCTGGAACTGGGTTTTCTATATTAATGTACCTATCGGTATTATCGCTCTCGGCTTGATTATTGTGTTCTATCATGAATCGCTGACGCATGAGAAACAACGGATTGACTGGGGCGGAGCTTTTACGCTGGTCGGCGCTGTCATCTGCCTGATGTTTGCTCTTGAACTGGGTGGAGAGAAATATGCCTGGAATTCCGTTGTCATTATCAGCCTGTTTGTTGGATTCGCGGTATTGTTCGTTGCCTTCCTGCTAGTGGAGGTACGGGCTAAGGAGCCAGTCATTTCGTTCTCCATGTTCAAAATTCCATTGTATGCTACAAGCAGCTTGCTTGCTCTGTTCTATGGTAG
Organism: Paenibacillus lutimineralis; assembly: GCF_003991425.1. Taxonomy (NCBI): domain Bacteria; kingdom Bacillati; phylum Bacillota; class Bacilli; order Caryophanales; family Paenibacillaceae; genus Paenibacillus; species Paenibacillus lutimineralis. Next base: position 4,796,768 of record NZ_CP034346.1, on the reverse strand, counting down.
TGTATTTATTATTGCAACGGTATATATTCCAATCTATGTGCAAGGGGTATACGGCGGAACGGCGACGAATTCAGGAATCATTCTGATGCCGATGATGCTGGGCTCTGTATTTGGCAGTATGATGGGTGGAATCTTAACCTCGAAAATGTCCTACCGCAGTGTAATGATGATCTCTGTGGTGTTCTTCTTAGGGGGGATATTTGCCCTGAGTACGTTAACTGGCGATTCATCCCGTACTCTGTTGACCTTGTACAGTATTTTGACCGGGTTCGGGGTAGGCTTCTCGTTCTCTGTACTTGGGATGGCTGCGGTACATCACTTTGATGCCCGCCAGCGCGGGGCAGCTACCTCAACGAACTCATTCCTGAGATCGCTTGGTATGACGCTCGGTATTACGATCTTCGGGATCGTTCAGCGTAATCTGCTGGCGAATAATATGGCTGAGGCATTTGAAGGAATGGGGCAATCCGGACAGAGCTTTGGAGATACGAGGGATATGTTAAGTCCTGAGAAAAGAGCTTTGATTCCAGCGCCTATTTTGGAAAAAATAACTGGAGCATTGTCTTCTTCGATCGCCCATACCTTCCTGTGGGCCTTGATTCCTACTGCATTGTCCGTTATTGTAATCATCCTTATGCCGAAGGATCGGATTAAACCGAGAGCGGTGAAAGCTGCTGAAGTTTCGGAACAGCGTGTGTAAATAAAATGAAGAGTAGCCCGCCTGGCTGCTGCCCCTGATCAATGCTCTAGTAGCTGAATTGACAGGGGCGCAGAAGAGGCGGGCTTTTATTTTACGAGTATCGTTAGAGACGCTTATGATTCGTATAGATCTTGCAGCTCTTTAACTAACTGGGACGGCTTTCTGCCATAGAGGGCATCCACTAAATTCCGCGCTGCAAGCATCCCCATCTCAAGCCTTGTTTGCGAAGTCGCTGAACCGATATGCGGCAGGACCACAACATTGTCCATAGTTAGCAGCGGGTTCTTCGGATCGACAGGCTCCTGCTCGAATACGTCTAGACCAGCACCGAAGATTTGCTTCATGCGAAGGGCATTGATCAAGGCCGCTTCATCCACTGTAGCTCCACGGGAGGCATTGATAAATACAGCGGAAGGCTTCATCATGGCGAATTCGCGTTCACCGATATAGTGTCTAGTCTCTGGAGTTAACGGAGTCATCAGTACGATAAAATCGGACTCGCGCAGTAGTTCTTCTTTGGAACGATATGCTGCGTCTAAGGCTTGTTCAACGTCAGGCTTAGAATGACGGTTATGATATAGAATGTTCATACCAAATCCCCATTTGCCCCGCTGGGCTACCGCTTGCCCTATATTGCCCATGCCGATGATACCTAATGTTTTGTGATGAACATCCACACCAAATATATTCTCATCGTCCTTGCTTGACCAGTGCCCCGCTCTAACATAGCGGTCTAGTTCAGGGACACGGCGTGCTACAGACAGCATCAGGGAGAGGATTAAGTCAGCAACCGTATCATCAAGCACTTTAGGCGTGTTCGTTCCAAGGATCTTCCGTTCCCGCATCACTTCCAGATCAAAATTGTTATAGCCGACGCTAATATTACTGACTACTTTTAACTTTGGAGAGTGGTCTAGCAGTTCTTGATCGATCCGCGTTCCAGAGGTTAATAATCCTTCACAATCTGCCAACTGCTCAAATAAGTACTCGCGTGGAATAGGTTCTAAGCGATCCCATTTTTTATAGCGGAAGTGCTCAGCAATATAATTTTCTACCTCGACGGGTATTTTTCTGGCAATATAAATTTGCGGTAACATAGATGGACCTCCTGTATCTGGGTTATATAATTCTTATTGTAACAAAAAAAGAGGCTTCAAGAGCCTCTTTGAAGGTGAGAAACCTCGTACTTTAGTACAAGGTGGGTTACTGTCGATTACCGGTTATCGACTTTCTCCGGATACATATCATGGTTCATCAGTCGGTGATCAGCCATCGCTTCATATTTCGTCCCTGGGCGACCGTAGTTGCAGTATGGGTCGATGGAAATGCCGCCACGTGGAGTAAATTTCCCCCATACCTCAATGTATTTGGGCTCCATCAGCTTAATCAGATCATTCATAATGATGTTGACGCAATCCTCATGAAAATCGCCATGGTTACGGAAGCTGAACAGGTATAACTTGAGCGATTTGCTCTCAACCATTTTCAGGTCGGGAATGTAGCTGATATAGATCGTCGCGAAATCAGGCTGCCCAGTAATAGGGCAGAGGCTCGTGAATTCCGGACAGTTGAATTTTACAAAATAATCGCGGTACGGATGCTTGTTATCGAAGCTCTCCAAAATTTCTGGTGTATAGGTCATGGGGTAGTTAACGGCTTGATTACCCAGTAGGGTAACATCCTGCATTTCTTCCTGCTGTCTTCCTGACATAGAGACATCCTCCTTAAATATGAGTCATGTGATAAGGCATAAAAACTACTCGTATTGGACGTTCGTCTTAGACTCCGCGTTTGTTGCCCCATACTAAGGCATGCAACTGCGGCAGTACCCTGACGTCATTGAGCTCTGACGAGCTCATGACCTGATCGATCAGATGCTCATAGCGCTGCAGCAAATTACTGGCATGGTTCCGGGTATCCATGCGGTGTACGTCGGGATTGCCGACTTGTACATACATTTGTATATCAGAATAACGCTGATGCACCTCTGTGGCATAATTCAGATCAAGATCATCGAATACGACAACCTTCAGACTCATACTATAGGAGGCAGGGCGATGGCGAAGTTTATTCACGATCTCGTCCAGCTTCGACCAGTCCGTATTCATTCCGGAGCTTGGCGGCTTTGGGGAGAGGGTGACTTGTTCGACCTCGGCCAGCCAATCTTGCCAGCGCGAGCCTTGGGTTTCTATAGCTGGCGTAATACCCTGTTGATGAAGCAATTCAATCAGAGACTGCAGCTGTGGAAGTAGAACCGGGTTGCCTCCAGAAAGTGTGACATGAGAGAATCGATCTTGCCCAATCTGCCGCAGCTCTTCCCAGATCTCCGTCGCAGTCATTAGCCGAATCGATTCCTTGCCGCTTCCGTCCCAAGTGAAGGCTGAGTCGCACCAACTGCAATGGTAGTCACAGCCGGCGGTGCGCACGAACATCGTCTTTTGACCGATGACCATGCCCTCACCTTGAACGGTTGGTCCAAAGATCTCCAGAACAGGAATCAGGGACTTCTTTACCGTGCTCATCAATACATCCACTCCCGTCTGGCTTCAGCATAGCTCGTTCCTGTCTCGTACAGACGGACGAATTCCGTACGTCTTCCAAGAATGGAAGAACAGTAGGCATCGGATTGCAGAGCATTCTCCATCCGTTCAAACAACCAGACGACCATATTCTCTGCCGTGGTATTCATTAACGGCAGCGTCTCATTTAAATATCGGTGATCCAGGGAGCCCTCGATTTCTTCTTTCCAGATCGTCTTGATTGCTCCGAAGTCTACAGTAATGCCGATATCATTTGGTATGCCGCTGATGCCAAAGACTACTTTATAGGTATGTCCATGCAGGTTCTTGCATTTGCCCTCATAGGCATGTAGATGATGAGCAGCATCAAAGGTGAATTCTTTACTCACTAGCACGCGGCGTTGGTGGTATCTAAGCTGTTCATGCTGTATATCCCGTCCATATTTTTGCAGGCGGTCTACAATGCGAAATTCTCCAGGGGACCGGGTCATAAGGACATTACCCCTTGGCGCATTTCTAGGTATTTCTCCAGCCCGGCTCTTCTTAGCTTGCAGGCAGGGCACTCCCTACAGCCGTCACCGATGATTCCGTTGTAACAAGTTAATGTACGTTCTCTGACAAAATCAAAAGCTCCCAGCTCATCGGCCAGCTTCCATGTCTCGGCCTTATCGATCCACATCAGCGGGGTATGGATGACGAAATTGTAGTCCATAGCCAGGTTAAGTGTGACATTGAGCGACTTCACGAAGGCATCCCGACAATCGGGGTATCCGCTGAAATCCGTCTCACATACGCCAGTTACGAGATGCCGGGCGGAACGGCCCTTGGCGAATACAGCCGCAAAGCTCAGGAATAGATGGTTACGTCCTTCGACAAATGTGCTTGGCAGCTCGCCTTCCTCTTGAACGATCGGCATGTCACTGTTCGTGAGCGAGTTCTGCGTAATTTGACCTAGCAGACTCATATCAAGGATGGTCAGCTTCACGCCCAGCTCGGCGGCGATTTCTTTGGCACATTCGATCTCCAGCTTATGGCGCTGGCCATAGTCGAAGGTGACGGCCTCCACTTCGCGGAATTGCTGTAGTGCCCAGAATAGGCAAGTGGTGCTGTCTTGGCCGCCGCTGAAGACGACAACGGCTTTTTCATTTTTAAGCATAAAAAAAACCTCTCATTCTTCTTGAATTTGTAATCGGAAGAAAGAGAGTTCTTGAACTGTATTAGCGTTTGTCCAAAAAGTCAGAACTTTTTGAACAACCTCTATTACAAAAAACAAGCCCATGCGAAATAAAAGGCAGGGCGCCATTAGTTTTTTATAGAGGGAGTTCGCGAACCTCTCTCATGCAGATGCTGCATGAACTTCTTCAATTTTTAGAGTTGATACGCAGTCATTATAGCATATTTATATTAGGAGGGAATGTGATAATCTATGGAATCTATCATATGGACACGTAAAATTCGAAAATCTATTTACAAGTAAAGGCCGTTGAAACATAATGGAATATATTAACTAGGGAAGGGGACTCATCGATAATGATCAAAAGAATGAAATGGTTAGCGATCCCAATGGCGTTGCTGTTGGTGATGTTGACTGGCTGTCAGGCTGTAGGAGGGCTTGATATCAACAAAGCGCTCGCGAACAGCATGAACCCGTTGTCCAGCGAGTCGAAGCAGAAGATCTCGATCGAACTCGTGCCTGCGGCCGGCATATCTGCTGAAGATCAGAAAATGATTGATCTGATTAACTCTTTGTATCTCACAATTGACAGCGGTAAAGTTCAAGATAAAACTACTGCATCGATAAAAGGGTCTGTTGGATTCCAAGGCAAGGAATTGCCTTATCAATTGTCCATGGACAAACATGGAATGGCGATTCAATTGGAAGGAGCCAAGCAACCGCTCTACATATCGCTGGATGACAGCGAGCTGGGATACCCGGATATGAGTCAATATGAAGAGAAGATTCAAGGCTTCTCCCAGAAGGTAGTCCAATTTGCTATCAACCATGCTCCAAATCCGACGAAGCTGACCGTGAAGCAGGTTCAAGACAAAGTGAATGGAGAATCATTGGCTTTGACGAATCTTCACGTTGAAGTGAATGGTGAAGAGCTGTTGGCGATGGTTAAGCCATTCTTGACAGAAGTAGTGAAAGATGAGGCAGGTCTGAAGGAACTGATTAACGCTTTCTACGATACTTTTTATCCGGTCTTCACTTCGATGGAAGAAGAGGGTTATGATGTAGGAACGGATCTTCCGGTTGGCTCTAAGGGAGCCACTGTTGGGGCGATCCATGGTGAATTGATTGAGAGCCTGAATGAGTTCCTGAACAATTATGATGCCAGTCTGGAGGAAGCCCTGAAGGAAACTCCAGAGCTGACGACGGTACTCGGCAAAAATTCCACATTGAACTTGGATCTATACTTCGATGGTAAACAAAATATTCGCAAACAAAACCTTGATCTTGCCATCGCACTTCCTGCTGATGAGTATGTTCCGTTCTCGGCCATCAAGCTTCATACGGAGAGCGAGGTCTGGAACATCGGCGCTGAAGTATCGATCGACAAGATCGATACAAGTGCAGGCGTGCTTGATATTACAGAGGGAGACTTTACTCCAGGACAGATGCTGCGTAATTTCGAAGCAGACTCTTTGGCGTATAAGACACTCAAGAATGATTTGAAGATCACAGAGAAACTGATTTGGCTTGATCCCGAGGATGAGTACGACGGCATCATTTCCAAGAAAAATGTATCCTTTGCACCGCTACGCTATTTGTCTGAACAACTGGATGCAGAAGTGAAGTGGAACAAGGGTTCCAAACAAATCGTTATCATCGATGATCTTAACGGTCGGGAAATTATGCTAACGGTTGGCTCCGACAAGGCAACAATCGGCGGCCAGGCTGTTACACTGCCACAGCCTGTATTCGTTCATAGCGATGGTACTACCTATGTACCGCTTCGCTTTATTGCTGAATCACTGGGCGCAACAGTAACGAAGGATGCAGATGGCTGGATTATTATTGAACGTAAATAATACTTGCCGTTAAAGTAAGAAACAACCATAGTCCCTGATTAAGGGATTGTGGTTGTTTTTTTGCTATACAGCATCTGCACGGATAACTGGGAATAGAAAGTGGAGGTCTCGTTTAATTCAACGTCTCCCATTTCATCCACATCTCTGGAGGGTTCATGGTGTATATTCCGTTCTCGCGACTCATGAATTGATGCATGATGAACTCCCGCCGGATCGTTGCAAAGTCATCATGATATTGCTTGATAAATTCATTGATTTCTTTCTCAGTATAGCTACGTCCTTGCTCTAAGCCGCTGATCATATGCTCCAGCACGATTAACTTCTTCTTCAGTTGAGCCGGAATATGCTGCAATCTTCCCGCTGACGTGAAGAAATTGGATAGCACAGATTGCTTAAGCTTTTGATTTCGATCTTCCATCGGATGATCCTCTCCTTCGGGCAGCCGAGTAGCATTCTTATAAATGATGTTGGCCGTCGCGGTTCCATAAGCGTTGATAAAATAGTGGTTCAGTGAGAAATAGATCGTATTCTTCTCGCGGCGTTCATGGATCAGACTCGCGGCGCGAAGCTTGGCCGCATGATGCGTGATCGTGGCCGGCGTAACGAATAACTTCTCGGCTAGCACCTGCCCGTTCAGCTCGCCCTCAGCCAGCAGGATCAATATTTTGATCCGGGTTGGATCGGCCAGCGCTTTATGGTAAGCAACGATTTTGTCCAGCTGCATTAGCTATCACCTCTGCCAATATGTCGTTAAAAAATATAATTTAATATACACCTAATTTAATATATGTCTAATTAGAAGTAAAGACTTATTCCACTGCATTCAAAAAATAAACCGCCTGGTAAATATCTTACCGGACGGTTTTGCTTGTTCAGTGAGTCTTATTAACCGATTATGATGGTATTGCGGTTTCAAGTCGCCGAAGGCCGGTGCAGGAGCATCGCGCTGTTTTGTACTAGTTTGGGTGGAGGGTAGACTGCTACCGACGCTATTTCTGGCAATGATGACATAATAGTTAGGTCGTCCTAAAATCAGCCTGAAATCCTGCTTTAATAGGATCTCTGGCTATCGAAAAAAGTAGATTATGCTTGTTTGCTGCGCGCTTGTTGAATGATCTCCTGCTGAAGCTGGTCGAGCGTCTCAACCATATTTTGTGAAGCAAGCTCCAATTCTATGATCCGCTTGTCCGCTTGCACATGCTGGTTGGATTGAATATAACCCATAGCTTCATTAGCTAGATGATGGACACTTTCGTGCCGTTCCTCTAAAGAGCGAAAAGTGGACAGGGATGCTAGCTTAGAGTTGTCCTTGTTCTGCTCATTCCATTGAGTTAATCGGCAAGGCTCTTGAATCTCGTCTCCTTGGTGATCCGCATGACGGAAGCCAAGTGCAGCATTGTATACCCACCAGCGTAATAACAGATGATCTGTTTTTACGGTACGCAATATTTGCGAGTGGCTGAGCTGAGAGTTTATTTTAAGCGCTTTCAATCGTAAGGAGTCAACTTTGCGGCTTACCTCGTAAATATCCTTACCCGTCGCGCTGGCGAATTGTTGGATTTCCTCCTGGTGACGAAGCAAAGTGGAGGTTCGTTCAGTAATATCGCTTGTAGCTGCGGCCTGTTGTTCAACAATTGAGGCGACATTGGCCGTGAAATCACGGAAGCCCTCAATGCGTTCCATAATCTGCTCCAGACTGTCAATCGCTTCACTCGTTGTCTCTACGCGCTCAGTGATATGTGAACCCATCGACTTCGTCTCCTCTCCAATTCTTTTGGCCGTATCAGTGAATGTTGTGATCACCTTGGTAATTTGTCCAACGGCTTCCTTAGTCTGTTCTGACAGCTTGCGCACTTCACTCGCTACGACAGCGAAGCCAAGACCCTGCTCTCCGGCTCTAGCTGCTTCAATGGATGCATTTAGGGCAAGCAGATTGGTCTGATTGGCAACATTATTGATAACGCTGATAATATCCGTAATACTATGAACCGATTGTAGAAATTGCTCGAAGTGCTGGCTGGAACGTGAGACATCCTGGGCCGTATCGGAGAAGTCCTGAAGTGCCTCTCGAACGGAATGCTCTACTTGCTTGGCCTGTCTCATCATGTCTTCGGATTGATCGCTTAGCTGAACGGAATGATCGGCCACCTCCTGGATCGAAGCAGTCAGTTCCTGAGCCGCGGAGCTAATATTCGTCGTCTCCTGTAGCGACAGGTTCACGGAATCGATCAGCGGTTTTACTTTATCCATTTGAATCAGTTCTTCGATGATCTGGCTGTTGGTCTCTATGTACTGGAAGTCGTGGGCTTCGTTGTAGGCTTCAAGCACAAGCTGAGAATCTAGCATCAGTATGCGCTGCAAGGAAATGATAATCTCAGCAACTTCGCTGGCCCGTGAGAACTTACGGACGATGGCCGGAACGAGAATCTCGTAGATTCTTGTATAAGATCCGATGAACCATTCAGGCGACAGCTTGATACGATTATGGATGAAGCCGATTTTTTTACGGGAAATGATATATTCTTCGTTAAACTCTATTCTCGGGATTGATTTCAGATATTCAATAAATGTCTTCGATAGACGCTCTCTGGTACTGTGATCATTAATAATTTGTAGCATTTCGGGAATTCGGAACAGCATATCATAGTTGCTATCGGTAATAGGCTTGGCCAGATTATCGATTAATTCCGTAATCTTGCGCAGATTGTTCAGATCTGACTGACTGATTTGCAGGAAGGATAGCTTCTGTTGAAGCGCTTGCACAGAGGTAAGATCGGATTCGGTGAGAGCCACTGGCGCCCCGGAATCTGTTTTATGGCGCATACGGAACATGGTAATAACCTCTTTTCATATGTAATTTTATACTGTACACCTATTTTTTCTTCTACTGGGATAAATTTCTGTCCATCGCATAGAAAAAGAAGATACCCACCTAATCATGGCAAGCATCCTCTCTTAGCAATAGTTGATTGTTATTCAGCCGTTTTGTTATTTTGCTGTCTGAGCAAATCGCGAATTTCTGTGAGCAAGACTTCTTCATTCGATGGCTTAGGAGCTTCCTCCGCAGCGGGCTGAGTCTCTTCTTTGCGTTTGAATTTATTAATAGCCTTGATGAATAGGAAGATAGCTGCTGAGACGATCAGGAAATCAATAACGGTCTGTAGAAATGCGCCGTAAGTCAGTGGGGCATCTCCAATGGTCAAGACCAATCCAGACAAGTTAATGCCGCCAAGAAGAATACCGACCAGTGGCATAATGATATCACTGACGAGAGAAGCGACGATTTTACCAAAAGCACCACCGATGACAACGCCGACAGCTAGATCAAGTACATTGCCTTTAAGCGCAAATTCTTTAAATTCTTTGAGTATGCCCATTTGTTATATTCACCTGCTTGTTTAAAAATAATGATTCCTATTTAAGAATCCATCTTTGGTAATATATCAATAAATATTGGATTATGCAAGAATACTGGAATAGTAGGAGATTCATTATATTGAATATTTATTCATATAATAGTATTATAATTTGAAAGTATAAAGAGGGGAAAATCAATGGATAGTAGATCGATTGAGGAATTATCATTGAATCATTGGCCATCGTTATCTACGTTATTGTATGATGGTTGGTTGCTGCGGTTTGCGGACGGATATACGAAGCGAGCCAATTCGATAAGTCCAATCTATGGTTCAACCGATGATCTACATCAGAAGATAGGCGAGTGCGAGCGACTGTATGGAGATCAATTGCTTCCTGTGATTTATAAAATAACTCCATTCGTACGTCCGGCGCATTTGGACGAAGTGTTAGCGGAACGGGGATATTCGCAGCTTGATATCACTAGTGTTCAGGTGCTGGACCTGAAGCATATCAGGCAGCCGCGACTGGGATCAGTGAAGGTAAGCGGAGAGGCCGACTCGGAGTGGATCAATACTTTTTACCGAATGAGTCAGGTTAAGGATGAATACAAAGCGACGATGGTCACCATGCTGGGCAATATCAAGACCCGCAAGGCCATGATTAGCTTGTATGTTGATGGCAGAGCCGTGGCCTGCGGCTACGGAGTGATAGAGCGGGAATATCTTGGATTGTTCGATATTGTTACAGACCCGGATTACCGGAATCAGGGCTATGCGGAACAGATGATTCTTCATTTACTACAATGGGGCAAGCAGCATGGAGCTAGGCACAGCTATTTAGCGGTGGTTGCTAATAATGCGCCTGCCCGGCGGCTGTATGAAAAGATTGGGTATGCGGAGATTTATAGGTATTGGTATAGGGTGAAGGAGATGGAAAAGTAAGGGGAGGGGCAGTTTGCCCCTAATAATCTTATTGTTTCTGTTTATGCAACCGATGGACTTCTTCATCTATCTGTTTAGGATCTATCCGTTCAAATAGGAGATCTATTTTATTGATTTGTTGATTTACTGGAACGGAAATGAAACTCCAACTCGCAGGTCCTAAGTTAAGAAATCCTCTTATTTTCTCGCAAGAAAAAGGTAAAAAAGGCTGGAGTAAATTAGCCAGATTCGCGATTATCTGAACGCAATGGTAGAGTGTGTTCCCGCATAGCTCTTTATTTTGTTTGAACTGAGCCCAAGGCTTTTGTTCATCAAAAAATTTATTGGATTGGCGTACAAATCTAAATATGAGTTCTAGAGCCTCTTTCAGCTGACCATCTTCAATTAAGGCTCCAGACTGTTGATATAAGTGATTGATATCCGTAACATATTCTCCCTCTAGCCTTCCATTGGGGACATGACCATTAAAGGATTTATTAATAAAAGCCAGTGTACGGTTAACAAAGTTACCAAATGCGCCGAGCAATTCTCCGTTATGGCTATAGATAAATTCTCTCCAGGAAAAATCGGTGTCCCGTTTCTCTGGACCGTTAGCAATCAAAAAATAACGTATAGAATCTGAATCATATCTGCTTAATATGTCAGGAAGCCATACGGCCCAGTTTCGACTCGTAGAGAATTTTTTGCCCTCCAAGGTTAAATATTCGCTCGAGATGATCCGATCAGGAAGATGGAGACCTTTTACTCCTAAAAGGATCGCAGGCCATATGATGGTATGAAAAGGGATATTGTCCTTGCCGTGGACATAATAGGCTGTAAGGCTGTCCTTACTATCTTTCCAGAATGGTTCCCAATTGCTATTGTATTCTTTTGCCCATTGCTTACTAGCTGATAAATACCCACTTACCGCTTCAATCCATACATAGATTTTCTTGTTGTTGTATCCATCGACTGGAACATTAACGCCCCATTCTAAATCTCGAGTAACCGCACGATCCTGCAACCCATCCTCCAGATAGCGTCGTGTTAATTTAATCGCATTATCTCCCCATTTATGAGCTTTTCCCACGTAATCCATTATTTCAGCCTGAAACTTGGAGAGCTCGAGGTAAAAGTGTTCTGTCGGTCTTTCGCTTGGGGGATCACCACAGGTCTTGCAGGTCCTATCCAGCAATTTAGAGGGATCAAGTAATGTTGAACAAGCATCACATTGATCTCCACGAGCATGGCTTCCACAAACCGGACAAGTACCTTCAACGTATCGATCTGGCAAGAAGCGCTGCTCTGTCTCACAATATGCTTGGCGTTCGGTCTTTCGGTATAGATAACCGTTATTTAGCAGCTCAAGGAATAACTCCTGCACGATGCGATGGTGATAGTGTTGATCTGTTCGTGTATACAGGTCATAAGTGAATCCCAGTTTAGTGAAGCAATTTGTAAATTCCTCATGAAATTTAGATGCAATCTCTTGGGGAGAAATCCCTGCTTGGCTCGCCTGAACAGAAACAGGGGTACCGTGACAATCACTGCCGGATACGTATAGTACATTATCTCCTTTTGCCCTAAAATAACGTGCTAGTACGTCACCAGGCAATACACTTGCTAACCTTCCTAAATGCAATGAACCGTTAGCATAAGGCCATGCTCCACCAATAAAAATATTCGCCATTTTGTCTCCTCCTTGATTTTATTGTTTATGAAAACGCAAAAAACTCTCATCCCAAAAGGGACGAGAGTTGTGCTCACGTGGTACCACCCAAATTCATTCATGCCTTGCGGCATTCACCTCTTCAGGTACGACGCTGTTATGCGTTTATACCCTAGCACACTAACGGATGCGGGTTCCGGCGCAGCCTACAACCAGATGAGGTTTCGATGCGCAGCTCTGAGACCATATTCCCAAAGTTTCTCTTTGCTCCTTTTCAGCGAGGGGAGCTCTCTGTTAAAAGTTAGCCTTTGGTACTCTTTCTCTTCATTGCTTTTCATAATTTTCAATTTATTGGGATTATACTGAAACAGGTTAAATAAGTCAAGGCATAACTGTAATAGTTTAATTTATATATTAAGCTTCGACGGTCGCCTCGATATCCTCTGCCTGAACCTTCGGAGTCACTACCGAGACAAGCAGCTCGTTCGTGGCCGAGATCAGGACGAGCCCATCTGGAAGCTCAATGTCGCCAACGTGGATGGATTCCCCGATTTCAAGATGACTGATATCCACGATAATCGAACCTGGAATCTTGTCCGGGAAGGATTCGATTTCAATAAAGGTACTTTGGGTTTGGACGATCCCGCCCAGCTTCGTACCTCTCGGAGTACCAGCGAACTCGATGTTGACCTTGGTCCGCACCAGTTCATCTTTCTTGACACGAAGGAAATCCACATGAATATATTCCTGTGTTACCGGATCGCGCTGAATCGCCTCCAGAAGAACAGGAATCGAGTCATGATTTTCAAGATTCAGTTCAATAATACCGCCACTGCCTCGTCTTATCCATTTACCGAATTCCTTCGTGGACAAATGGATGTTCTGATTATCTGTGCCAGATCCGAATACAACAGCAGGAAGCCGTCCCGAATTCCTCAGTCGCTTCAATCCCGTTCGATTCATAGGTATACGTTCTTCAACTTGAAAACATGTTCTCATCATACTACACTCCTCTGAAATAGTTGGTATTCAATGCCCTCAAAATCTATCGTCTATATGACTACGGATTTCGCCCCCCGTAGCTGGGGAAGCATGAGCACCATCACATCACCATCCTTAATACATTTAATGTAAAAAGTCGTATAAATACGCGCTAAGGCACTTCGTTCTCAGCGGAACGAAATGCCTTATTAATAGGTACGATAACATAGAAAAATGGTTCTGTCGACCACATACTGGTTTATTATGGAATTTTTCGACCGCAGGTTTTCATTCGTTCAAATTTTTGCTAATATGAAAGAAATAGTGCTGTATGTGACTGGCGAAGCAAGTGGAATTAACCACGAGGGAGCATATGGCTGATAAACGTTTCCGTTCGCCTGGGGAAAAGTATCTTCGGACGTCTCGTCAATTTGACGGGGCGCTCGTTGATGCTTTTTTTGCTTTTTTTGCGAGCAAGTGGATAGATTGGTCCAACAAAATGATGGGGAGGATGCTTAAAATGACATTGCTTATGAAGGCAAAAGAGGCGGCGGATCAAGTATATGAGACGATTCGGGCAAAAGTAGAGGAACTGAAAACCCAGGGGATTAAGCCCCATATGGCAACGATCCTGGTTGAAGGAGATCCGGCCTCTGCCTATTATGCCAAGGCCAAGCAGAGAATCGCCGAGAAGCTGGGCGTTCAGTTCACGCTTCATGATTTTCATGCGGAGGTAACGGAAGCGGAGATCCTGCAGCTGGTTGCTGAGTTGAATCAGGATCCGAAGGTACATGGGATTATGCTGGAGCTACCCCTGCCTAAGCAAATTTCTGCGGCTAAAATCGAGCAGGCGATTTCACCACAGAAGGACGTGGACGGCGTAACACCGGCGAATAAATTAGCTACTGTAACCGGAGAAGCCGGACTTTATCCTGCTACACCACAGGCATGCATCAAGCTGCTTAAGTATTATGGCTATAGCTTGGCAGGCAAGAACGTTACTTTGGTTGGCCGGGGGCAAACGGTAGGGATGCCGCTATTTCATTTACTGCAGCGAGAGAATGCCACGGTGACCGTATGTCATTCTCGTACCCCGGACATCGCTTCACATTTAAGTCATGCTGAGATTGCATTTGTGGCCGTTGGACGAGCCGAAGTAGTGAGCAAGCAAATGGTTCATGCAGACTTGGTCGTTATTGATGCAGGGATTAATGAAGCGGAGGATGGAAAGATGGTAGGGGATGTCGCGACTGACGTAGCTGACCACGTGCAAGCGATATCGCCTGTACCGGGCGGTGTTGGTACATTAACGACCTCTATTTTGTACGAGAATCTACTGAAGGCTATGGAGATTCAACGTGAGGAGGCTGGCAAGCATGAGTGAGATTACATGGCTAGATTCTATTGATAGCTTCGTAAGTAAGGCAAGCAGTTCAAGTCCTACCCCGGGCGGCGGCAGTGTTGCAGCGCTTGTGGCTGTACTCGGCACCGCAATGACCTCGATGGTAGGCAATTTATCGCAAGGGGAGAAGTTCGCTGATATCGAACCGCAAATCTCCGCAGTGATGTATACGATGAATCGCCTGAACGAGGAGTGCAGGGAGTTATTTGATAGCGATATCGCTTCTTTTAACAACTACATGGACGCTCTGAAGCTGCCGAAGGACACGGAGGAGGAGAAGTTGGCTCGTAAGCAGGAGATCCATGAGGCCACGATCAATGCGATTGAAGTCCCGGTTCAGCTTATGGAAGTGTGCAGGACTGGTATAGAGTGTGTATATAATATCGCCGAGACCTCGAACAAAAATGTCATTTCCGATCTCGGCATCAGCGCCATCCTCTTCGAAGCGGCTGCCCAATCAGCTCTGCTGACCGTTGATATCAATTTGGCCTCGCTAAAGGATCTGGAATTGAAGCAGCAGTATGCCGATAAGGTGTCCTCATTAATGCAGCAAATCAGCGATTTGAAGAATAAAGCGTCGCGGACTATTCAGGATAGAATCCAGAGTTGATTCACTAGAGTAGACCCGTCAGGTTTGTGAATTTGCGCTGCCTTCCCTTGCTCCCTAGCTTATCTGGTGAGAGGGGAAGGCAGTCCGCCTTTTTTGCTGCCTGCCTATTCACTTGCCGCGTGGTCGATCGCTAACGGAAGCCACAGCCCTTATTTCGAAGATTTCGGCCATTTAGAAAATGTAACGGAAATCTGTGCCGCTATTGCCTGCCGATTAGCTCCATTTCACAATAAATCCCCGTAATAAGGTCGCTCATTTCCCTTAGATTTTTTAAAGTTGCTTTTTCGCCCCAATAGCGTCTCTCATTTCCGTTAGAACTTAGATTAGCTCATCAGCTACAACATTTTTGCGCCTATATACCGATAACAGTAAGCCCTAGTCTAGTTTAGCAATGATATATGTCAAGAAGAACTATAACCATAAAATACCTAACAATCGGTTGTACAATATGCTAATGTCTGGAGTAGTCGCAGTAATTACTAAGGACTATTGACATTAATTGAATAATTAAAAAGGCGGGAAGACAATGATAACGGAACTGGATAGAGGCGAGTTCAAAAAATGCAGACACTTGCTTAATCCACAAGGACAAATGGAAGCTGCAGCCGTTGTTGAGGGAGTTAACCCGGGGAGAATATTTGTTGATGATCGAATGTCACCGACCTCAGGGATCATTTGGTTAGGCAATAATGACGGTTTCTTATTTATAGGCGATGAGCAGAATGAGCTATTCAATCAAGAATTGAATAGCTTCATAGACTCAGTTATCGTTCCGGAAGCGCAGCGAGTTGGATTAGATTGCTTCGAAGCTATAGGCAATCATGATAAGTGGTACGGTACGATTGAAAGAGTCTTTGCACATCGAGATTTAGGGAGATGGAATCAGAGGGTTTATCGGTTGAAATCTAGTGATTTCGACAACAATAATGAGCCTGAGCTTAAAGAAGGGTACGAAGTGGTAAAAATAGACGCTGACCTTCTAGGGAATAAGACAGCTATAAATGCTAATTTTCTGCGCTTGAAAATTGACGAATTCTGGTCCAGTCCTGAGGATTTCATCAATAAAGGTATTGGCTATTGTATCGTTCACCAAAGAGAAGTCGTAAGCGTGTGTTTCTCCGGCTTCGTGCTTGGAAATATCCACTGTATTGATATCGAGACTGTCAAAGAACATCAGAAAAAGAAATTGGGACAAAAGATAGCTCACTGTCTTGTTAAAGACTGTCTGAACCATGATCAGGTTCCATATTGGGATTGCATGGAGGTAAACAAACCATCGGTTGCGGTAGCAGAGCGTCTTGGATTTCAGGTTACATATCGGTATGTAGGTTACGATTTTGCGTTTACCCGTACAGACAATATCTCTATTTAGACCCAATGCTATGATAATGGTAGTCTTTCCATTGGTATGATGAATATATGGTTAGTAAATGTGCGCTGCCTTCCCTTGCTTTACCTAGCTTATCTGGTGAGAGGGGAAGGCAGTCCGCCTTTTTTGCTGCCTGCCTATTCACTTGCCGCGTGGTTCGATTGCTAACGGAAGCCACAGCCCTTATTTCGAAGATTTCGGCTATTATGAAAATGTAACGGAAATCTGTGCCTCTATTGTCTACCGATTAGCTCCATTTCACAATAAATCCCCGTAATAAGGTCGCTCATTTCCCTTAGATTTTTTAAAGTTGCTTTTTCGCCCCAATAGCGCCTCTCATTTCCGTTAGAACTCTGATTAGCTCATCAGCTACTATTTCGTGCTTCTAATTACCGATAGTAGCAAACACAAAATTCCCAAATGAGACTCTAGCATTCCCTATATGGTATTATTAGGAAAACAACTTTGTACATCGGGAATGAAATCATTGAGGAGGGGGAAAATTTGACAGCCAAAGCTTTTCATCTTCAAATTGTCGAGCTGCCAGTAAGAAATGTAAAGGAATCTATGCAGTGGTATACGGATCTGTTCGGCGTTGATTTATGTTTTCCGTACAATGAGGGCGATGATGGAGCATGGTTAAACTTGAATGGTCTCGGATTTGGCTTGATTCGCTCGGATGACCAGCCAAAAATGGATTTCGTCTCGGCATCCGGCGAACGGAAGCCATTTTTCACTTTTCAGGTCGATAATATTAAAGAGCTTTATGAAGAAATGAATCAAAAAGGTGTGGAAGTCAAAGAAATGGTATATAAGCAGGGAGGGGGATACTCCTTCCAGTTCTTCGACCCGAGCGGGAACTTTTTGGGGATATGGGGCGGATGGCCTAAGGAGAACGAATAGATGAAGAGGGGGAAGAGCTTTAATCCGCCCTCTTTTTTTATCGGATATACAAATCTACCTTGCACTTTCCATCTGGGTCGGTTGAAGGGTCATTCATACAGAACTCCAGGCACGGTCTCTCGCCAGGGTCGTACTCGCTATTCGGCAGCCATTGCGCAAATATACTCTGATAGGTGATACCGAGCTTATCAGGTATATCGTAGAACTGGAACAAGGCATTCAGTCCGCCGGGCAGCCTCTTGTAGCTAATACCATCCTGCTCTTGCTTGCTGAAATGATATTTTGCGGAATTAGCGTATTCGACCAGTTCATCTAGGTTAAGCCTACGATCGCTATGATCCTTAATATACTGAACAACCTAGTTCATTCTCTCTAAATAATCATGATTTATCGTTGTTATTCCTTTAGATTTATTTGAAGAAGCAGGGTTATCAATAAGTCTCATAGATGAGATCGTCGCTGATCTGCAGGTCTTTATTAAAAATGATGTAAATATATAGCTGCCCGGCGGGGGTATCGCCTGCATCATACCCTAAACGAAATGTACCGTCCTTATGAAATTCAAGGACAGACAGGATCAACTCAGATACATTTTCGTCAGGATGGGCTTCGGCAACAGCGGCAAGCGCCATCTCGGCAAGCTCATCCATATGCCCCCAGGCGCCACGGATAAGAGGAGTTAGCTGTTCCATATCTGTTTTGAATGGGACATCTACTGTTGTGGCAAGCTCTTTTCCCATAAAATGAAGTGTCGTTGCATAGGAAGAAAAGGAGACATCATATGCAAAGATTCCGACTCCCGAAATCGTATGGTCAGGTTCCAGGATTAGATTATTGGAATAATCAAGACGTTCCAGCTTTGGATGAAGACTTGTGTCCAGCTTGGAGATTTTATTCTCGGAACAGTAGAGCTCGGTTAAATGGATTTGTTGGCTGAGATCTAATGCAGAGATATGGTTATTGAAGCATCTTAAGCTTTGCAGCTCCGGATTTCCACTTAGATTGAGGCTCGTCAGATGATTGTTATTGCAGCGGACTTCAAGCAGCTTCGCACTATTCTTCATAGTTAGGCTGATCAAATGATTGTTGCCGCAATCCAGGCGGATAAGCAGAATATTCTGATCCAGGTTCAAATCGAATAAGGAATTATAATTACAGTTCAGCTCTTGTAATTCCGGGTTCTGATCCAGATGCAGCTCCGATATAAGGTTCCAACAGCAATCGAGCTTAATTAGCAACTTGTTCTGACAAAGATCCAGGTTGCGAAAACGATTGAAGCCGCAATTCAAGAGCTCCAGATAAACGTTATGCTTCATATCTAGCGAGGGAATATCATTCTTGTTGCAGTTCAACTCCCTTAATAAAGGGTTATGTCGGCTATCTAGTTGAATTAGCTTGTTATACTCGCAGGATAGCTTCTCTAGATTCGAATTATGACTGATGTTCAGCTCGGTTAATTTATTGCTGGCACAATTCAGAACTCTCAGATTTATATTTTTACTAATATCAAGCTCTGCCAAGCTGTTAAACGAACAATCTAGCTCCTGAAGAGAAGGGAAATGCTCAATGCCGTCAAGACTTGTAAATCGCTGATTTGTTATTTGGAGAGAGGTAACTTGAGTTAAATCACCCAGCTGGATCTTCTCCCGGTTCCCGCAAAAATTGTCCAGAACATAGGCTTTGAACCGTTCATCCAAGAAATCCCGCGTTATATCCATGACAATCCTCCTTGAGAACATTTCACATATCAAGTATAGTGGCCGTCTATTAGCTTTTACTACTCTAGTATCAAGTTAATTCAACCAATGATCAGGAACTTTCAAGTAATGAGGTAATCGGGTTTCTTTATTTCCTTTTGCGGAGTTCACTTGAGCCTGGCTTAGGAAAATACATCCGATAAGATTTGCACCCGATAAGTCAGCATCTCGCAAGTCTGCACCTATAAAATCTGCTTTTCTGAGGTCAGCGTTCTTCAAATTAGCTGCTATCAATAATGCGCCTCTTAAATTCATACCTTGCAGATTGGCACCTTTTAGATTAGCCCCTATAAAATCCTGGTGTGACATGTTGTTCTTACTACTTTGAACATCATTATTGCGAACAAGCTCACTGGTACGTACGAGCATGGGATTAACAATCGTTCGATGGTTGGATACATCGAGGTTTAGAATCTCCGCTGGGCTAAGCCTTGTTAAAGACAAAGTCAGCTCAGAGATATCTTGCAGCTCATTCTTCATGGTTCGTGTCTCTTCCAAGTCCAATGCTTGATTTAAATAGTAGAGCATCTCATGCAATTGTTGAACAATAGGGAATACAGCGTACATTTCCTTAGATAACCCCGGATTAACGCTCCAATCATTTCCTTTGTAGATCTCCTGCGAGACATGCTGTCCTGCACCAAAGCATTCATAGGTAACACATCCGCGAAATCCTTTGTCTCGTAAATGCTCGTGGATACCACAGCGATGATCCGGACCCAGATTACGGCAAGGGACCCCATCTGTTTTGCTATATGCAAAATCAGCAGATTTTGCATACGGTAATGCCACACAACATAATCCAAAGCATTGTTCACAATTAGAATGTAAATTGCTGTTCATAGAGAACACTTCCTAGTTGAAATTTAAAATTTACATTACTATTGTAATGTATTATTTTTATTCCCACCAACGCTTTTTCTTCGTAATTCCTTTTGTTTCCTAGGCGATATACAAGTTCAATTCAGGTCTGATTGTTTTGTTTGTACAGTAAATGGGGGAAGATGGGGGCAAAAGTCATGAAAGATTTCTATGAAAAAAGCACAATCATTATTTCCTAATGAATGTGCTTCGTAAATTTAAATTATATCTATAATTACTCACAAAAACTTAGGATTGTGGATATAACCTCCGGATTTGACCAATACTCCTCATGTTTTAAACCAGAAAATTAAGTCCTGGCAGATACTGTTTTAGCATATTCCTTGGTATTTATGTTATCCGTAATAAACCAGCCGATAGGCGATACCACCCCTAAGTTATTCTATGCTCTTTAAGGATTCAGTCATATTGATTTTGTTCACTTTTCCTCTAAGCAGCAGGTTAGATAGAATGGTAAGCAAGAACGCCAGGAGAATAGAGACCAGAATAATAATAATGTTTAATTGATCTGGAATTTGCTGATGGGTACTAGACAGCGCTTTAACAACTATTGCATAGACATATCCACTTATTGGTAGGGAAACAATAACCGCAAATGTAGTTAATATAATATTTTCAAAAAATATGAGCCGATTTATTTTGCCTTTTTGATATCCTAAAACTTTAAGTGTTGCTAGTTCACGGCTCCGTTCATAAATGTTGATGGAAGAAATCGTATATATGGCGCCAAAGGAGAGGATGACAGCACAAATGATAAACATAATAAATACAAAGCTGTTTTGCTTCAAAATATATTGAGCTGACTTCTTGAGATCACTCTTATCTGCAATGGCATCTACATGAGGATTTTGTTCTAAGGAGTTGCGAATGCTTGCCAGATCCTTGGAGCTATTAGCCTCAACTAAAAGGGAGGTTGGTCTGTACTCTATGTCCAAGCTCTTTAAATAGGTTGGTGTAATGTAAAACGACGGATTCGAATATTGGGTAGATATATTCAGAACCTTCAGATCCACAGATTTATCCTTAAGTTCTGGTGCTGTGAACTTTAATTGAATCATGTCTCCTGCTGAAATATGATATTTGTCAGCGTAAGATCTCGGGACCAGAACACCGCGATCTTCTAGAGGTATCCGATTTCCGGCTCCGTCGAAGAAATGAATGAGGTCGTTTTCTTTTTCGGTAACGACTAAGGTGGCATTTTCTTTCTCATCATTTGTTATCAGCTCCACGGGGAAGTTGGATAACCCATAACTGCTTTTAATACCAGTCGGAAGGCTGATTACATCCGAAGAGGTCCCTAGCGCATAATCGACTCTTAAATCATACGTATAGACATCTTCCACTTGATTAGCTACTTTTAACAGAGCTGATTGAGTGCCAAAAGCAGTTATCAATAGAATAGTACTGACAACAACGCCAACGGAGCTTGCTAACGCTTTTTGTTTATTCAAAAATATATTTCTTATTATGAGCTTGTAGCTGTAGGAAATGTTGCTCCAGATCCCTGGTATTCTTTCGATAAGCAGCTGTTTCATTTTCTTCGGCGGTTTAGGGCGCATCGCCTGGGATGCACGTTCTTTTAATATGGATCGCCCACTTAGGTAACACGCCACAATTCCAAAAGCACTTGAGAAGAGGATCGGGGGAATGACAGAAGATAATGAAAGTGAGAAGGTAATGTCGGGCAGGGAGTAGGCCCTTGCAATTGATGCCGTAATTAATGGAATAAATACAACAGCAGCAATGATGGTACCTAGAATGGAACCTATGATCCCTACCAGCACAGGGTAGCCCATGTAATGAAGCATAATGCTTCTATTCCTGACCCCCAGGGCCTTCATAATCCCCACTTGATTTCTTTGTGAATCTATCATCCTCGACATCGTCAGAAATAGGATAACGGCTTCAATCATAAAGAGAACGAATGGTATCACCCTGCTCATCAACTTATTGTTACGTATTGTCTGAGATACTTGTGAATAGTTGAAAGTCCGCTCTTTACTTACTTGGCCTAAATAGGGAAGCTGCTTAGATTGGGCCTCGATGGCTTGACCTAAGTTTTCAGTATCGTAACCCTTATTGGCATCAATCATAACTTCGTTATAGTAGAAGCCACCCACGATTTCAGGTATTGCTTCTTCAGCCATGTAAGCTACTCCGTAGCCTTTATGATCCTGGGTTTCGTTCTTCTTGGCATATTCAACATTCTCAATCAAACCGCTAATGTTAAACCCCAAATCTTTTCCATTTGTAGTTATGGTGATTTTATCACCGACTTGAATATGATTTTCCTTAGCATAATGGGAGTCTAATAAGAGGTCATCATTTTTTGACGGCATACTACCTTCAATTATAGTAGGTGTATTGATTTCATTTATTTCGGGGATCGAATGGATTTTTAATGAGGCCTTATAATCCTTGAAGGCTTGCGTAGCATCAAAAGTATAACGTCCTTCGATTTTATTGATCCCTTTAATTTTGCTTAAATCAGCAATATCATCTTTGAAAATTTGGTCGTAATAGACATTCAAGTCGCTTAGATGATGTTCTTCAAAGTAACCCTTCGTATAGCCGCTAATATTGTCGCTCAAAGTGGCGAGCCCTGTATAGAAAAAAGCCCCTACCGCAATTACTAAAACAAAGGCAATGCATTGTCCGATCGACTGCTTAATATCCCTCATTAGTTTTATGAATAATTTCATAATTACCACTCAATCCCTTCAATACTTTGCTTCTCTTTATTGATCGTAATACTCTCTACCATTCCGCTTTTAACCTTGATCACCTTATCTGCCATAGGAGCAATTGCAGAATTATGAGTGACTACTACGACGCATTTTTTTGTGTCCTGGTTCAAATCCTGAAGAAGCTTCAAGACTGCTTTACCCGTCACATAATCCAGGGCTCCAGTAGGTTCATCGCAGAGTAAAAGTAGGGGGTTCTTGGCAACAGCCCTCGCGATCGCGACTCTTTGCTGTTCGCCCCCTGAGAGCTGGGAAGGAAAGTTCTTGATGCGATTCGTTAATCCAACTTTATGTAAAATGTCGTTGGCATCCAAATGGTCTTTACAGACTTCCGTGGCGAATTCAACGTTCTCTAGAGCGTTCAAATTCGGAATCAAGTTATAGAACTGAAATACAAAGCCAATATTTTGTCCGCGATATTCAGTTAATTTTCGTTCGTTCCATTTTGTAATTTCACGATCTCCGACAAACACTTGACCTGAGCTTGCCGTATCCATACCGCCCAATATGTTCAATATCGTGCTCTTACCAGCACCACTCGCCCCCAAAATCACGACAAATTCTCCTTCGGATATGGAGAAATTCACACCATTAAGTGCCTTTATAGTTACCTCTCCTATTTTGTATTCTTTCGTTACGTCTATGAATTCAATTAACTTATTCACGTGCTACAGCTCCTCACAGGGTATTTTGGCAAGCTTGGTCAGACACACTCATGTCAGTTGAGCGGTGCCAAGTCCCAATATCCATAATATACCAAACGCAAAAAAACACATCGTGCAGCCGATGTATTTTGGCCTCGGTCTCTAGAAGGAGATTGGTTCGTTGGATTAGATGAGAGGAATCTGAATCATTGGGGTCGGAACTTTCAACAGAACGTACAAGCAGCTATGGACATGAAGAAAGGGAAGGAGCAGTCAATGCTTCCTTCCCTTCAATATGATGTATCATTTATTCACTGATTACTTCTGAATGCCATAGATATTATACAGCTCATCCACCATCAGATTTGCTGCGCGAACGCCGCCTGCTGTGTTGAAGATTGCATCATCTACTTGGTAAGCTTTACCGTTCTTCACGACATTGAGGTTCTGCCAGAGTGGATCTTTCATAAACTCTTCCGCTTGCTGAGTTCCTTTATTGTCACCTGTCTCGTAAGTAAAGTACAGCATCATATCCGCATCGACTTCTGGAATTCGCTCTTTTGAAATCTCTTCAACGAACGTATCCTTGTAGTTGTTTTCCGGACGAGCAATGCCAATTTGCTTGAAAATAATTCCCGTAAACGTATCTTCAAGATAGATCCGCGTCTTACCGCCCATAAAGCGAACAACAGATACCTTTTGCTTCAGCTTATCGCCAGCTACTACCTTGAAATCTTCAATCTTCTTATCGAAGTCGGCAATCACTTCCTGGCCTTCGGCTTCCTTATTCAACGCTTTCGCATACAGGGTGAAGTTATTCTTCCATTCGCCGCGGAGCGTCTCAGAGAACACTGTTGGTGCAATAGCGCTAAGTTGCGAATAGATCTTCTCTTGACGCATTTTGTTACCGATAATAAGATCCGGCTTCAAACTAGCAATCAGCTCAATATTAGGCTGTGCCTCTGCACCAAGCTCGGTGACGCCTTCCATATCGTCCTTAATATGCTTATACCAAGGATCGCCTGTGAAGGACTTAACGGCGCCAACGGGCTTCACTCCAAGCGCAAGTAGCGCTTCCGTTCCTTCGTTCGTTAAGATGACGACACGTTGTGGCGTACCCTTAATTGTTGTTTCACCCATAGCATGTTGAATCGTATACGATTCGTCCGAAGCAGCAGATGAATCTCCAGCTGGCTTCGAATCGTTACTGGCTTGTCCACAAGCAGATAGTATGAAAATGATAGAACACAAAGCAGCAAATAGCTTTGTTAAATGTGCGGGACGTCTGTTCGTATACATTGAAGAAAATCCTCCTAGAATTCAAATGAAAATGATTATCATTACTAGGCAATACTATGGTATAATTTTTGAGGTGTCAAGATGTTGTTATAAAGATTTGGCTTGCTCAAGATCTACGCGTTATCCAAATAACGAAGGAAATCTATGATAAAGCTAATGCATGGTAGTATCACATATTAGCCAATGAAGGCGTGTAGACGGAGTAGATCAACATGAATAGTGGTAGAATTGCAAGCCGATACAGGGCTCTGGTCCTCATCTTATTTTTTGTCATGGTAGCTGTTGCGATGATGTGCAGTGTGTTATTTGGTGTTACACAAATTTCGCTTCATAACGTGATAGAATCGTATACTGCATTTAATGGCTCGAACGAGCATTTAATTATCCAGCACACACGGGTACCGCGGGCATTGATTGCGGCAGCTGTTGGCGCAGGTCTGGCAGTAGCAGGCGCCTATATGCAGGGTCTGACACGCAACCCATTAGCATCACCCTCCATTCTTGGGGTAAATGCGGGAGCTGCGTTCTTTGTCGTGACGGCCTATGCGCTCGTGTCGGATATTTCATATAACGTCCTAACTTGGGTGGCTTTCTTCGGTGCAGCCGTAGCGGTTGCGGTAGTTTATGGGCTTGGCTCATTAGGCAGAGATGGTATGACGCCCATTAAGATTACGTTGGCAGGTTCAGCGATGACCGCCTTCTTCTCTTCCTTAACACAGGGGATTCAGTTAACGAGTGGGAAGGCTTTTGAACAGACTTTATTCTGGCTGGTAGGCTCAGTAGCCGACCGTGAGCTTAGCATGCTGCAGGCGGTTGCTCCTTATATGCTGGCAGCTCTTGTTGTCGCCCTGCTCTTGGCTGGGCAGATGAACGTGCTCAGCATGGGGGATGATGTCGCAACAGGGCTTGGGCAACGCACATGGATGATTAAGATTGTGGCGGTTATCGTCATTCTGCTGCTCGCCGGCGGTTCAGTTGCTGTAGCGGGACCGATTGCATTTGTCGGTATTATCATTCCGCACTTCGCTCGGTTTCTAGTCGGAACCGATTATAAATGGGTTATTCCTTATAGTATTGCGCTAGGCGCGTTGCTGCTGCTCATTGCAGACATTGGCGCCAGGTTTATCGTCATGCCGAAGGAAGTACCGGTTGGCGTCATGACGGCTATTGTCGGCGTTCCTTTCTTCGTCTATGTTGCACGCAAAGGAGGGAATGGAAAATGAGCAAATATATTTCAGTTCGACGTCCATGGTATTCGTTCCTTATTAGCCGCAAGGTGCTCTGGTCTTGCTTAGTCTTATTAGCTGTAACTATTGCTTTTATTATATTAAGCGTGGGATTGGGCAGCGTGAGGATTGGAGTGCTTGATACGTTGCTGGCCATTTTTGGTCATGCCAAGGACAGCTCGCACGAGGTAATCATCTATAATCTGCGGATGCCACGGATTGTCGTTGCAATTCTTGTAGGTGCCGCATTGGCGGTATCTGGCGCCATTCTGCAAGGCATGATTCGCAATCCGCTTGCATCTCCTGATATTGTAGGTATTTCAGGTGGGGCGACACTGGGTGCGGTGCTTTATTTCTATTATTTTGCAGGCACAGTTAGTATTCATTTCTTACCCATCGGTGCTATTATTGGTGCATTTGTAGCTACGTTCGTCATTTATTTGCTGGCGTGGAGTAAGGGCGTATCGCCGCTTAAGATGGTGCTGATCGGTATCGGTATGAACGCGGCGTTTAACGCTATCACGTATATGCTGCTTGTCTCTGCGCCGTTCATTCTGGCACAGAAGTCTCTCACGTTCATGACAGGTAGCATTTACGGAACTTCATGGAAGAATGATGTCTTGCCTTTGCTGCCTTGGGTATTGATATTGCTGCCGGCAGCAATGCTGTATGCACGTCATGTGAACGTGCAGGAGCTAGGCGACGATGTCGCGGCCGGCGTCGGCAGCCCCGTTCAGAAGCATCGATTCGTGCTTCTGATTCTGGCGGTAGCCTTGGCGGGCGCCGCCGTTGCGATTGGCGGCGCCATCTCCTTCATCGGGCTTATGGCACCGCATATTGCGCGCCGCCTGGTAGGTCCGTCCTTCGGCGGTGTGCTGCCCTGTTCGGCCTTGATTGGCGCACTGCTGCTGCTTATCGCAGACTTGATTGGTCGAACGGTATTTACACCGCTCGATATTCCTGCGGGAGTGTTCACCGCTGTTATCGGGGCTCCGTTCTTTATCTATTTACTCTACCGCCATCGACACCAATAATCGGACACCTGAGGGGGATCTGTGTATGATCGCAATGGAAACGAAGGATTTATGTCTCGCCTATGGCGAGGCAATCGTATTTGATGAATTGAATTTCTCCATCCCGAAGGGGAAGATTACGGTCTTTGTCGGTAGCAATGGATGCGGCAAGTCGACGCTGCTTCGTTCCTTGGCGCGTCTCATTAAGCCGAAGGATGGAGTTGTACTTATAGATGGCAGCGAAATCGCCAAACTACCGACCAAGGAGGTTGCGAAGCGGCTCGCCATTTTACCGCAGGGTCCGATTGCCCCCGAGGGGCTTACCGTCTTGCAGCTCGTCAAGCAAGGGCGATATCCTTATCAATCATGGCTACGCCAATGGTCGCAGGAGGATGAACAGAAGGTCACACAGGCGCTTGAGGCGACGGGCATGACTGCTTATGCCGAGCGTACCGTGGATTCACTATCGGGCGGGCAACGCCAGCGCGCATGGATCGCCTTAACGCTTGCGCAAGGCACCGATACGATCTTGCTTGATGAGCCGACCACGTATCTGGATTTGACACATCAGATTGATGTGCTTGATCTGCTGTTTGAGCTGTATGAGAAGGAAGGCCGTACGATCATTATGGTGTTGCATGATATTAATCTCGCTTGCCGCTATGCACATCATATGGTGGCCATCAAGGATCATGCGATATGGGCGGCGGGTAAGCCTGAAGATATCGTTAACGAAGAAATGATTGCTGACGTATTCGGTATGGAATGCATCATTTCACAAGACCCGCTGTTTGGTACACCAATGGTGATTCCACATGGAAAAGGGCGCAAGCCAAATTTGGACTAATAAAAGAAACGACCGTTCCTTGGCTGCAGAAGTGAGCCTTTTGGAACGGTCGTTTTATTTTAGTGGTGAGCGCGATACTTACGTGTTCGGTTCTCCTCGCTGATGCGCGGACATGTATAGCAGTAGCGATCATCTCCCGGTAGACAGTACTGTAAGCAGCATTTCGCTCTGACCAAGACGGTGTGATCATCAATCTCGACCGACTTGAATCGAGAGAAGATGGGGTTAATCGGGCAGTCTGCAAAGCTGTCAATCCAAGCGTGGTTCGTGAAGTAACGATAATCCTCTTCGACACATCGTCTTGCTTCATCGGTTTCAAGCTTGTTGATATCCTCCTGCTTCCAATAGGCAACGAGATAAGACAATGTAGCCCATAATGTTGACCCGCCAATACCGGTGGCTTGAATAATTGCATTCCACACTGGTTTCATATTGGAGTGGTACATACGTTGAAGTAGCAGGCGCCGCCGCTCCTCTCGTTCTGGAATCATCGAGATACCCGGCAACTCCTCCTCGGTTGCTAATAGAAAATGGAGCTTATCCTTCTGTAAGACGATCTTGAGTTGCTCAAGGGAAATGTCCAGGCAGCGGTCGCAATAAGAGAAGGCGTACAATGCTCCAGCAATGAGGGAAACATAACGCTTCATGAAGATGGAGCCTGTAACTTCCTTACGCGGTGACTGAATCGCTTCGCCGAAGACGGATAGAAATGCCTCCAGGGCCTCGGAATCAAGCAAATCAACACCATGAATGATTAGTGCCTCTGAAGATATATGAGCCGAGTCCGCACGGAACATATGGTATCTTGTCTTAAATAAGGGGTGATCGAGTGTTGCCATGTGGTCCTCCAGTATTCATTTTCCCAAAATAACCTATACCTCATATTTTACAACATATCGAGGGGATTGCTAGAACTTAAGCAAGGAAGAATACGGAAAAACAACACCAAGGGCGGACCAACTTATCCGTGGTACTGACGATGCAACTCTCGAACTTGCTCCGCGAGCTCGGGAACAGGACCGTCAATGGTTGTATCACGAATAACGTCTTGGATTGGAAGGCTGCGCACACGCGAGGCGGCAACTCCCATTTCATTCAGCCATTGTACCAGCTGGGCGGAAGAACTGGCATATACGATCCGACCCAAACCAACCCAGCCGTGGGCCGCAGCACACATCGGGCAATGTTCGCCTGAGGTATATACGGTCGCCTTGCTTCTTTCTTCTGATGTCATGTTCTCAGCTGCCCAACGAGCCAGTGCAAATTCTGGGTGCTGAGTGTGGTCTCCACCGGCAACATGGTTGTGGTCTTCCGCAAGTACATCTCCGCTCTCTGAGACAAGGATAGAACCGAATGGCTCGTCGCCAACTTCCAGAGCAGTCTTTGCCAGTTCAATGCAGCGTCGCAAATGCTTCAAGTCTGAATCATTAATCATGATATTCCCATTCCTTTCATTTAGAGTTACAGAATAAGTTGAAATTGGTTAAACGTTCCCCGACGAAAGTACTTTTCGTAATTGACTTCCCGAGAAGATACTGCTGACTAGCAGTACGAATCCCCCAAACAGATAGGGCAAGTCGAAATGGATTTCAAACAAAATTCCCGCCAGCATCGGCCCAAATATCGTACCGAGACTCGTATAGGAATTATTCATCCCGGCTACAAACCCTTGCTCAGCCCCGGCCACTTTGGATAGTAGCGTATTAATTGTAGGGCGCAAAATATTATTGAAGGTAAAAAATAACATCGTGATTACCATAACATAATAGAAATGGCCTGAGAACAATAAGAATACAAGAGATACCGCCGATAACAACAACATGGCACCAATAATTCGTTTTTCCCCGAACCGTTGTGTAATCCGGTCGCCCAACAATAGTTGATTCAACGTGCCGATTAACGAACATACGGTAAGTAGTATAGCGATTTGACGCGTCGTGAATCCGTAGACCTGTACGACATAAAGAGGGAAAATCGCTTCAAAATGCGTCAAACCGAAGGTCATGGCGAAAACAATGAGCAACAGGGTAAAATAGCGAGACCGAATCGAAAGTACAATTTGCCGGAAAACATTATCCTTCTTTTCCTTCACTTGCCGATGCATCTCGCGAATGTTCGCCGACAGTGATTCAGGCAATCCCCATAGACTGCAAAACATCGCCACCAGTCCTACACATGCGGATACAAAGAATGGCGTCTTGATGCCCCATTCGGCAAGTAATCCACCGACACCCGGTCCGATAATAAACCCGGATGTCATCGACGCTCCTAACCATGACATGGCCTTGCTACGTTGATCATCTGCAGTAATGTCAGCAATATACGCAATAATGGACGGGATTAAGGCAGCTGAGCCTATTCCCCCAATCAATCGCGATACGAATAATAAAGTAAGATCACTTGCTAACGCTGCGAGCAAATTTGAGACTGCGAATAACACTAAACCTATCATAATCATCGGTTTACGGCCGTATCGATCTGACAAGTTACCTGCAAGGGGTGAGAATAGGAACTGAGTCAGGCCGAAGCAGGAGACTAAATAACCCGCGGCCTGACCGTTAGCCGAGAATATCTCAAGAAGTTTCGGTACGATCGGAATGACAAGACCCATACTTAGATTGGCAAGAAACATGTTTAACAGAAGTAATGGAAACGCTGACTTTTTTAACATTAATAACCACCTATATCGAGTAAATACTAACCATGAATTGGAAACTGAATGCCAGTTCCCCTCTAGTTGCATTCATATATGTTAGCATGTGGCTATCTACAATAAAAATATGAAAAACATATAAGGTTTTAATATTTTTGATATACATAGAGTGAAGAGGAATGACGCGACATGTCAGCGTGTTAGGGATTTAGCCATTTGGAGGGAATAGTGCTTAGAGTTCCAGTGGTATTATCCCCTTTCAAGTAGAGACTCAAAATAACTTCCAAGTTAATGGAGTTTGGGGTGACACTTGAAGTGGATTTTTTATAGGCACAAAAGGACGCAGCTCTCTTAACGTTCCATAAGAGAGTTCATGATATTAACAATGCTTTGTTTACTAATTGGTTCAGCATGTCCTACTACACAAGTATCAAAATCAAATCCTTCAATCGCTGTAATTAAAGAACGCAATTTATCTTTATCCAAGTAGCAATTATTATAATAATCGACTCCAACCGCATCGCCAATAAATAACACTCTTTCTTGAGGTATAAAGATGCACACAGAATCATCACTATGCGGTGAGGGAATATGATGTAATTCTGCAGTAATGCCTCCGAGATCGATTTCCATATATCCCTCGAAAGAGATATCAGAAGTTACTACTCGTATTTCCGATAGTGTAGGGTATTCTGTTCGAATACAGGTATCCGCAAATTCAATCTCAACCCCAGCTTCTAATCTCTCTTTCATTTTAGAATCTGTCCATTCCCACTTCGCGATTTCCGCTAATTTAACATTTGTTTTTTGGTGGGCAATGGTAGTCCCATTTACCGCATACATACCAAAGGTATGATCCCAGTGCCAATGCGTAATCGCAATGAATTCCGGTGTTCTTAATCCTTCATTACGTATGGCTTCATTAAACCATTCAACATGATTTATAGAATTGCCTGAGTCTACCATCAAAGAACGATTTTGCCCATTTATATAACCAAGGACCGGTCTATCTGACTCTTTGTTGAACATAGTATAAAATACACAATCTGTTATTCGTCTTAGCTCCATAAAATAGATCCTCCAATTTTATATGAATTTACACCCTTAGTGAGCCGCGGAACCCTCTGCCGGCGTAGTATGATTCCGCACCGTTATGATACACGAAGACATTTCCGTAGCGGAAATCGCCAAATATGGCGCCGCCAAGTGATCTAATGTCAGAAGGAGTTTTCAACCAGCTTGATGTTTTTGTATCGAAATTTCCAAGTTTCTGCAGTTCCCTGTATTGCTCTTCTGTCAAAAGCTCAATGCCCATGGCAGTCACCATATCCATCACACAGTTTTCCGGCTTATGTTGTTTTCTGGACTCCAACGCTTCACGGTCATAACAAACACTTCTGCGGCCTTTAGGACTTTCGGCTGAGCAATCATAAAAGATGAATTCGCCCGACTCAGTATCATAGCCAACAACATCCGGTTCTCCTCCGGTGAGTTCCATCTCATTGAGCGACCACAGCTTTTCCGCATTAGCTTCCAGCTTTTCTTGTACTCCAGCCCATTTAAGATCTATATGTCGGTTCATGTTTTTCTCAAAACGAACCTTCAATGTTTTAAGCAGTTCTTCGCGTTGCTCTGGGGACAACCGCTTTTTTGTATTTTCCATAATAAAAACCTCCTCAAACGAGATGTAACCGACTTTATTAACAGGTCAGCTGAACTGAATATTTTCATATTTAATTATAACAATAAGTAGTTGCCTAAAGGAGGGGAGAATTCACATCTTATTTAATGAAACATAACTACATCTTTCACGTATATCCCTTTAGTTCCATATTTTAACAGAGAAAACGATAGAGAAACCTATAGAGAAGCCTATAGAATATCGTAGAGGTCACGTGTATGTCGGTTTTGAAGAAACGAAAGTGGATATTATGGTTGTTAGCTTTAGTCCTTATCGTTGCAGTTCCAATTACAATATTCATGCAAATAATCATTCATTCTAATGTACCAGAACTTGCAGAAGGCAGCATTGAGCAGCGGTATGCACAGCAAGGAAGCTATCATGTAAAGGTAGAAGAAGTGAAGAGTACGAGCGGAGAGGCTTTATTTAGAATATACTACCCAGCATTTCAAGGAGATGAATCCTATCCTATTATTTCTTGGGGGAATGGAACAGATGCCACTCCAGATCGTTATGATGAGCTCTTAACTCATCTTGCTAGCTGGGGATTCATTGTAATAGATTCCTATAGCAAGACAACAGGAACAGGCAAAGAAATTGTGGAGGCTATTGATTATTTGAGAAATGAAAACCAACTAGCAAACAGCTTGTTTTATCAAAAAATACAAATGGAACAGATTGGTGTAGTTGGACATTCTCAAGGGTCTACTGGGGTTATTAATGCTCATACCAACTATATAAGTGGATCGTTGATTAAGACGGTTGTATCCATCGCTCTCCCGGATTTGAAGCATTGTGATCCAGAAGATGTGTACGATACAGCACGGATTACCGTTCCTTTCCTCATTATGGGCGGTACACGAGATTTTCTAATCTCACCGGTATCAACGAATCAATTAGCCTTGCATAGTACTAACGCAAGCACGCCTGTTATGATGGGGATGGCTAAAGGTGCAGCTCATACAGCGATTGAAGGCAATGGTGGCAATCATAGGGGTTACTTGACGGCTTGGATGAGATATTGGCTGCTTGATGATCAGGAAGCCATGAAGGCATTTCATGGGGGATCTTCCGAGATGATGCATAATACAAATTGGGTGGACGTTATACAAGCAAATATGGATGATAATCAATAACAAAAAAACGGCATGTTTGCCGTTTTTTTAGTTACATAGTCAGATTCTGAAGCCTTTCAATGGGGCGGTTTAAGCCTCCAATAACAACGGATTTTTGAAATTATTGTGGATTGAAATACGACCCAACTCTTCCTGTTAAAGGAGTATGGTGGCTAGTTAATAAATTTGCAACCATTCCTTACAGGTATCTGCACGTAATTGCAGTTCATTAAACAGCATGCCAACGTGGTAGCCGTCGCAAACGGCATGGTGGAATTGTCCCGACAATGGTAACAATATTTTTTCGTCATGCTGAAAATATTTCCCCATTGTAAAGATAGGTAGTAAATAAGTTCCTTCGTTATACACATTCAGGTTAAAGCCCGTGAAACTGACCCACGGAATGCTAGAAATGGGGAAGATGTTTGGTGGCTCGTTTGCTTTAGCCGCAAATTGTTTAACATTTCCGTACATTTTCATATCATCAAGATAACGCTTGTAGAAATCATTAAATTCTTCATTGTTTAAATAATGTTCAAAATAGGGTTTTCTACTCCAGTTATCCATGTCAATTGGATGGAAATTCATTTATTATGACCTCCTAAAATTATTGTATTTTCATCTTAGGAGGTCTGCTCGACTGATTTAACCATGTCCTTATCACAATCCCTCTAGAAATGACCAAATCTATTCCTTGCGAACCAACAATGTGACGGCTTCCGCATGTAATGAGTGCTGATGATACCCAATATTAGACCTTTAGCGAGCCACGGTCCACCATTGCGATGCGACTACACATATTTCATTTTCGGGAACTCCCAGCTCTAGTTGTTCATGAATAAACTATCAAGTCCTTTGGTCAATACAAATTGACCATCGAACACAATCGATATAGATAATAAAGTCCATGTAATTGTATTTTATTACGATCTTCTAAGTGATTTTGAGTATGATTAACAATCCTTTTTAAACTTTGATAATCATGATCATTCAAGGTTTTAATCTGTTCTTTCAAATGAGTAACCTCATATGAATAAACAGCATTCTGATTTGTTTTCATGAGCAAGATTTTTATCATTTGAAACCTATCAAACATGCGATAGTTATTATTATCTTCTCTTGTTGCATTGATCAAGCCTTCCTTTTCCCAATATCGAAGAGTCGATGCAGCAATTTCTGTTTCCCTTGATATTTCACCTATGGTCATTTGTTTTTTTGTCGAGGTTTGTTCATTGACTGGAGTTTCAAGGAGTCGTAATGCCTTTCCGACTATTACTTTATTTTCATAGTTTATTGCTTGAGCTTTATTTATTAGCCAGAGGGCAGAATCCAGTTCTTTTACTTGTATTTTTTTTAGAACGGTTGATGTTATCTCCATTCCGAATCCCGGAGCCATGGCTGTTATGCATTCAAAATACGCTATATGCTCTTTCGTATAAACGCGATAACCAGTAGCTAGCCTTTCCGTAGTAGGTACCAACCCCTTTGCTTCATAATTTCTCAATGAGCTTGTGCTAATATTTAACATCCTTGCGATATCTACAGGTCTCATTTTACTTTTCATCACTTCACCTCCGCAGTTGCTAGCAATTAAGAACCCTTATAAAGTTTGTATATAATTTCATCTATTTATTTAAGTCGATTTATCTAAACTTTATCATTCGCTTTAATGTTATAAAATTGGTTGTAAGTCAAAATGATGGAGGGATTTTTATGACAACATTTAAAATTCACGCTGAGATGTCGATTGAAAAATTAGCACAAGTAGTATCCGATTATATTGCAAAGTACTGGAAAGAAGTCCTAGCAGAAAACGCCGAGGAACTTAATAAACTGTTTCCTGAATATGAAGACGCAACGTATGGAATGTATTTAGATAAACTGCTTCCACCGATTTGGATTGAACTTGAGACAAACGGATATCATTCTGCAGAAGAAACTAAAAAAGATGACTTTGTTATTGCTGGTTGCCTAAACTTTAGAAATTCAATGGAAAAAGCTACCTGGGGGACACCCAATCATGAAATACGTGTTTTTTGGATCGTTATCAAGAACCAGCATCAAGATGAGATTGGTACACTCCTATTTGAATTATCTCATTCTCATGTTCAGTTTGAACTCCCAGCACCTCCAAAGTTCATAGCATTTAAAGGAACTAATCGAAAAGACATTACTACAAAAATTGTCCAATTAAAAGAAAACTCACAATAATTTCGCTCCTTATTTAATAATTTGCATGCCATTTATTCATTTATCCCAATAGTTAAACAATGAAAAAAGGGAGCCCAACAGTCGTGGCTCCTCTACATATTCTACCGTCACCCAATATACAAGCCTATGTTTCTCAAGATGCGGCAATTAGGAAGTATGGGACGTGTTCTTGTCGCGCTTTGACCCTGTGGAAAGCACTCATCACAATGCTAGGAATGAGAAAGGCTCGGAAACCTCAATTGGGGTAAGCATGTGATGGATGTCATTATCCGAGACTACAAACGGCTATAAGCGTATAAACCTGCTAGATTCTATTGGACAAAAGCAAAGTCCAGCAGCTATCTGCTTGAACCTCTCGTATTAGGTAAATGTGGCTCCAAATCAATACTTTCTTACAAGCGACGCACAGCACTCCACATGGGTAGAGTGCGTGATATTGCCGATATACGAGGCTTTGATATGTGTGGTTAGCCTAGGAGGATTGAACCCCTGACCACACAACGCTTCCTGCGATGCGCTTTGCTCTATTAGCCTAACCATTCGTTTAACATTTACAACTATCGCGGTGAGATAGGCCTGTATTCGTATACGAAAGAGCCCCCAGTATTTGGTTGTTGCCATGGAACCTCTTCATCTCAGCGCTTAAAAGCAGCCCATTCGCTGACGAGGAACGAGCTGCTTTTATTAGTTTTCCATTCACTTTACCATTTCGGAGTACTCATTTTCTCAAAATCAAGACTTTTGCAGATATCTCTATTAAGGTTTTATTTTTTACAATTTTTCTTTAGTCAACTTGATATCCATCCAAGGTTGCCAATTAGAACCGTCACTTAATAATTCCCATTTTCCCTTTAAGGTGTTACCATCACTGCTGAATTCGCCCGTAAAGCGTTCCAATTCACCATTAATCGTCCAGAAACGATCTCGTAGATTTGCTAGGTAAGCACCTGCGTTTCCTTGATTGTCGAAAGAACGAGTGAAATACGTCTTTTTCGAAGAATCATAGCCGATGATCTCCGTGGTTTTGACCACTTCATTACCCATGTGTCCATCCACTTTGTGAATAAGGAAAAACCCCCCAGGTAGCCATTCGTAAGTGTCCACAGCAATTAGTCTGGCTGCAGGACTGGATGAAGTAGCCCTAATTTCCCCTTCCGTATTCCACTTACCGACAAATATCTCTAGAAGTCTGTGCTCGGGACCAGGACTGGGTAGTTGCTGTAGATCTTGGGTTTCGTCAATCATTGTCATGAAAATATCCTCTTTTCTTTGTTTTCATAAGTTTATCTCACATAATTACTATCAGCTTCTTCTCGATTGCTAAAAATTTGTCATAGCTTTTTTATTCGATTAACTGACCCGATTCTACAATACAAGGTGCAAATCTTTATTCCGATCCACTTTACAAATTCAGATTCGCATCTAAAATACTTTATTTTCGATTCCTATAGCTCTTTTTGGGAAATAACATCGAAGTAACGTTTGCCACTACCTAATATGACTATATGAATAATGATTCGTAATTCATCAAGTAAAACAACATTTATCAATGCACAGGCTTTGAATGTCTTTGAAATTCAAGTAATCTCATTTATACAATAAGAATCAATTCTTTGCAGTTCATTGCTATCGTTAAAAGTATAAACATCACAGGCTGAAACGAAAGATAATTGTTCACCATTACGAATAAACTCGCCTGTTCCGTTTACTACAACAATATTATTTTCTGCGATAACATTCCACGTAGAGAACTTAGTGATTACACTATTGAAATAACTAGCAGTTCGCTTACAATTTTCTATAACTGCTTCATTACCTACCAAGGCTTTATCACCAACGATATTCCATTCAATTTTTGTTGCTAAGTATGGAAAAACGGGCTCGAAATTACCGTTAGAAAACGATTTTGCTATATGTTTTTCGTAAGGATATGACTTCCAGAAGTCATATTTCATTCTCTCCTCGACTAATGATTTGATTTTGCCTATGTCTTATTTATCATAATTCACTATGCACAAGAAATAATTCTGCAAGCTGTATTTTCACCCCCAGAATAGTGTTTTTAACTGTACAGGCCTATTATAGCAAAAATGTCCATGCATCATTTCTCATGGATTGCTGTTTAAAATCATATTTATTTATACTGACATTCTCCAGGTGCTATTCTTGCGCTTAAACCTGCCATTCAGTTGGGCAGTAAAATAAGCAAGCTAGACTTGTACGATTCAGCTTATGCCAAAAACGGGACAAGTCTAAATGAATTCAAAGAGCTGAGTCAAGAGTTACTCGAATTGCTTGACCATGATAAAAATGAAGAAGGGTTGATCCATTTCGTGGAAGGTATCAGTATTTCTAAAGAAGTGATTCGCGGAATGTTTCAGCAATGCACGAGGTCGCAAGTCAGTTGAGCGGAGCAATTCTAAACGCTGAATACAATAAGCTTGCGGGTGAAGACCATATGCCCATCCCTAAAGTGATGCTGCAAATTCTCTCAAACATTTTAAAACAGTAGCTTACAGGTACTTGTTAAGTTACTCGATTGAGAAACCTTCCCATCAATAGTGGGAGTGAAATTAGAATTGGAGGGTCGTCCAAACGCGGAGTATAGAGCATAACTTTCTGAAAAGGTACGGGTTTATCTGATTCGATTATGATAGGATCTTTTGTTCTAGTTCGCAATGTGCTGTGTGGGAGTATGAAGTCTACGGTCTGTGACCCCCAAGAAACGGATGTAGCCATAAGATAATACGACCCCGGTTTGACATCTGTGAAGCAAAAGTCACCTAGCTTCCGCAGTAATGTTCCATATAAAGGTAGA
Organism: Paenibacillus lutimineralis; assembly: GCF_003991425.1. NCBI lineage: Bacteria > Bacillati > Bacillota > Bacilli > Caryophanales > Paenibacillaceae > Paenibacillus > Paenibacillus lutimineralis. Next base: position 4,758,412 of record NZ_CP034346.1, on the reverse strand, counting down.
CCTTCTGGAATTGGTTTGGGAAATAATCCAACAAGTACGATACCATCAAAAGGAATCTCTGCTTTAATGTTACCCTCTAATTTAGCATATTGAGATCGTTTATTAATGGATACTTCCCAATTATTAAATTGATGTAAGGAATGTAAATAATGTTCTGACATCACTGGTGAATTTCGAAATTCTGATGGTGTCATCCCCACTCGTTCAGTAAATCGTGTTGTGAAGGTTCCAAGACTGCTTTGTCCAACTTCCAATGAAATATCGCGAACACTCAGATTCGTATGTATTAATAAATCCTTTGCATGTTGTAATCGAAGGGTAGAAACATAATACTGAGGTGGAACACCCATTCTTTCCTTGAAAATGCGAATGAAATGGTAAGGGCTGTAGGCTGCATAACGAGCCAATTCGGTAAGAGAAATGGGTTCGTAAATATGTTGTTTGATGTATTCAATTACTTTATCGATTTCTAAATACTTTCTCTCCACCCTTACACACCTCGTAAAATTTGGTCATAAAACATAATTTCAGAATACTACAATAAATGTAAAACTGCCACTTGTTATTCTCATTGATTGAACAACACGTTCTTTCATTTCGCCACTCTCTCGCAAAATGGCCTTTTAATGAAAAAGAGTGATGATCTATATTCCAGATAAGCGCCCGATTGTAGAAAGAATCACATTCCAGACAGACCTGCTATTACATAAAGTTGTTTTGATTTTATAAAACCCATCAAAATGTTTTTTTCGTTTACCTGTCAGTTAGCTTAAAAACAGAGCCTAAGTATACACAAACATAAAATTGAGCAAAACTGTCACATCTCATTCTTTACGCACCATCAATATTAGACACTCCACATGACTCGTCTGCGGAAACATATCCACCGGCTGCACCCATTCCAGGGAGTAGCCGCCGTCCAGCAGGTCCTTGCAATCCTTGGCTAGCGTAGACGGATTGCAGGAGACATAGACGAAGCGCTTCGGCTTCGTGCGCAGCACCGCTTCGATGAAGCGGGAATCCAGACCGGTGCGCGGCGGGTCAGCGATGATCACGTCAGGGGAGAAGCCGCTCTTCACCCAGCGCGGTAGCAGCTCCTCGGCGTAACCTTCGTAGAAGGTGGTGTTGGAGCGCCCATTACGAAGCGCATTGGCCTTGGCATCTTCGACTGCCTCCGGGATCGATTCGATTCCGCGTACCTCGCCTGCATAGGGAGCGAGCCACAGTCCGATTGTACCCGTACCGCAATAGGCATCGACGACCGTCTCCTTGCCAGTTAGTCCGGCGGCAGCTCTTACCATCTCGTAGAGCTTCACCGTCTGCAGCGGGTTCAACTGGAAGAAGGCGCGCGGAGACAAAGTGAATTCCAGGTCGCCAAGCGATTCTTGAATGCTATCCTCGCCCCACAGGATTACCGTCCGATTACCGAATACCAACGAAGTGTTCTTCGGATTGATATTCATTGCGATACTCGTCAGCCCGGGAATTGCGAGCCGCAATTCCTTGATTAATTGTTCTTGCTTCGGCAACTTGTCGCTGCTTGTTACGAATGTAATTTGCAGTTCCTCCGACTGAAATCCGAAGCGGACTACGATAGTACGAACCAGCCCCTGATTGCTTTTCTCCTTATAGACAGGGATTTGCAACCGCTGCAGTACTTTGCGGGCCAGATCAACGGCTTCATTCACCTTCGGATGCTGAATCGGGCAACCGGTAATATCGACCAATTGATGGGAGTCAGCCGCATACAGCCCGGCAATCATGCCATCAGGGCCCATACCAAGTTGCAATTGCGCCTTGTTCCGGTACCCCCAAGGATGTTCCATACCAAGGATCGGCTTCATACGCACATTTTCAAGTCCAGCGTAGCGCGAGAAGGCTTCGCGTACGATGTCTTCCTTTGCTGCCATTTGCCCTTCGTAGGATAAGTGTTGGATTTGGCAGCCTCCACAAATATTAAATACGGGACAGGGGGCATCCATCCGATAAGGGGATCGCTTCTCAATCTGCTTAAGCTCAGCCGCGATAAATCTATTTTCTACCTTGGTGACCTCCGCCTTGATGACCTCTCCTGGCAGGGCCCCGTTAATAAATACCGCTTTTCTCCGGTAGTATCCGACCCCTTCGCCATTAATACCTAGCCGTTTGATCGTAACGACGATGCGGTCTCCTGCACGCAGCTCTTCCGCTGAATCACGACTAGTGACTCGGTCTGGGGTAGGCCGCTTTTGCTTCGGACTATTTTTAGAATTCGGTTTTGAGGTTGTATTTGCTTTATGATAAGGTTTGCCTTTCATCTTAGATCTCCATCCTGAATCAGTTTGTTTAATGCAAATGATACAGTGTAGCGTGTCCATGGTCAATAAATCGCAATTCAGTCATTTTAACTACATATGCTAATTTAACACCAAAAACACCAAAAAGCCCAAACCCAATAAACGAGGTTTGGACTTATTACTGTATTATTATAATTCTATAGTAGCAATCCTTGTTCCAGTAGGGTCAAAGACTCATCCAGCAATTTTACGAAATCTGCTTCAGGGTGTTCCGCGTAATAAAGCATCACTGACATGTTGACTCCCATAACGGCGCCGGCTAGCGTTCGAATAGCCAAATTATCCTGCTTATTTCCCATTCTTTCTGAAATAATTTTAGCGAGCAATTCCATGGTTTGAGCCAAATTGTTTAATGATGCTGCACGGAGTGCGGGCACAGTCATGATCAGTTGGTTACGTTCATTCATCGTCGTAAACTCATCATCTGACATTTGATCCATAGCTGATTTCATGGCGTTGCGTAAAGCTTGAAGTGGGTTAAGATCGGTAGGTTGATCTTCAAAAGCTGAGATAAGAAGGGGATCATAATTATCAGTAGTCACCACGTCTTCTTTAGTTGCGAAATATCTAAAAAAAGTACTCGGAGATATTTCTGCTGCCTCAGCAATCTGCTCTACTGTAGTTTCGTGGTAACCAAATTCTTTGAATAAACGCAGTGCGTGCATCTGAACTGCTGCCATGGTCTTCGCTTTTTTACGTTCTCGCAACCCAATGGTTTTATGGTTATCCCCCGACACCCTGTTCACTCCCCAAAGGTATTTTGCTCGAACTCTTTTTTCGATTCGTCAATAGCTTCTATATTTATAGTCCTAACCAACAAAGGACATGAAAATCGAGCAATATCATAGAGATAAGTTTAGCATGTCTACGGAATGGTAGGCAAGTTCCTACAATAGTTGATCCCCTAACTTGCTTATTCTCCTATTGAATTTTGTTCATGCTGCGGTATTCTGCTGGAGTCTGTTTTCTTTTGTATAAAAGTTATGGTTAGCAATAAGCCAATGACTGCTGCTCCCCCGCATACCCATAGCATCATTTCCATTCCAGTGATGAAGGAAGCGTGCACTGAGTTCAATAAAGCTGGCGAGCCGATTTTCTGAGCTACGGCTGTACCTGCAGATACGCTGCGCTGCACAATTTCTGTAACATCCTCCGGAATACCGCTCAACTCAAGGTTATTTCGATAACTGGAGCTAAGGATGGTCCCGAGAATGGCAACCCCCATCGTTCCGCCTACTTGTCGTAAGGACATAATTAATGCCGAGCCTACGCCGCTGCGTTCCGCCGATAGTGGCGACATCGCGACGTCCATTGCCGCGGGTAAGGCCAATCCAATCCCAAAACCAACAATAGTGACCCATATTGAGGCAAAACCGTACCCACTATTCATACTAGTATTAGCCCCAAACGCTAAGCCGGCAGACAGTATTAAGAAACCAAGAGTCATAGTAGACCGGGTACCTAGTTTGGATTGTAGTTTATCGGATACGGGGGCTCCAATCAAAAGGCCAAAAACTAATGGCAATAAGCGTAATCCGGAATTTAATGCGTTAACACCTTGAACGGCTTGAAAATATTGCGGTGTTACGAACAATACTCCAAACATGATAAAGGATATGACAGCAGCCAGTATTGAACCCCATGTGAATTTGGATGACTGAAATAAAGATGGATCAATAAGTGGCTGTTGGCTGCGTTTTTCCCACAGTATGAAAACGACTAAGCACAATATCCCGCCAATGATTGTAGATAATGTTGTGATATCTCCCCATTCTTTTTCACCGATTTCAATGACTCCGTATGTCAAGCTGACCAGGCCAAGACTCGAAGCAAGAATCCCGATTGTATCTACTTTTTGATTTACTTCGCAGCGTGATTCAGGCAACAAGATAGAAACGGCGATTAAGGCAATGATGACTAATGGGATATTGATAAGGAATACGGAGCCCCACCAGTAGTTATTCAGCAACCAGCCTCCCACAATTGGCCCCAGTGGAATACCGAGCGCATTCGCCATCATCCATACGCCAATTGCTCTAGGACGCTCTTCCTCAGAGAACAACACAGGTATGATCGACATGGATAATGGGACCAATAATGCAGCACCCAAGCCTAGAAGCGCACGTCCTACGATCAACTCCAAGGATGAACTAGCGTAAGCACATCCAACAGAAGCCAATCCAAACACCAGCAAGCCAATAATCAGCAGTCTCTTTCTCCCCAATCGGTCACCTAACAAACCTGCTGGCAGAAGCATAGCAGCAAATATTAGGTTATACGCATCTGCGAACCATTGCAGATCCCTATTCGTTGCATGCAGATCGGTAGCAAGGATAGGCAGGGCGAGGTTAAGAATGGTCATATCGAGCCCGACCGCAAGGATTCCCACTGCGAGAGCACCCAAGACCCACCATCTTCGATTTCCTTGATTAATCATGACAGTTACCACCTTTCGATATTGAAAATCTAATGATAGATTATATCTTTTGAAAGTTAATGTCAAAATATTTATGTGAACCCGTAATCTGATAAGATTCGGGGCCGCTGATGGAAGGTTGAAGCGAGGATTGCTCAGTTGCTCATTTTCTAAAAGCCCAGTAAACTTAATTTATGTTAGTTATGCTCCCGAAAGAGGGGCAGGAACGGTGTAATAAGGAGATATGATATGAGAACAGAGCTGCAAAGTATGGAAGAAGCCAAGCAATTGCTGCAAAAATATTACGGCTATCCCGATTTCCGCGAGGGCCAGCGTAAGATCGTATCGAGTGTGCTGTCTGGGGCGGATACGCTTGGCATAATGCCGACCGGGGGCGGGAAATCAATCTGCTATCAGATTCCGGCGCTAATGCTACCAGGGCTTACACTAGTGATCTCGCCGTTGATCTCCTTAATGAAGGATCAGGTGGATGCATTGCTCGCGGCAGGAGTATCCGCTGCTTACATTAATAGTACCTTGACCGGCAAAGAGGTTAATGAACGGATTCGTGCTGCTAAGCGCGGTGAACTTAAGCTGCTCTATGTCGCTCCCGAGCGGCTCGAGCTTGACTGGTTCCGCGAGGAAATGAAGGAACTGACCATCTCGATGCTGGCCGTTGATGAGGCGCACTGTGTATCTCAGTGGGGGCATGATTTCCGGACGAGCTATCTGGCGATTACGCCTTTCGTGGCAGAGCTGCCGCGGCGTCCAATCGTCGCAGCCTTCACGGCAACGGCGACGCCGGAGGTCATGGACGATATGATCGGATTATTGAAGCTTCATGATCCGTCTGTGTTCGTAACTGGTCTTGGCCGAGACAATCTAGCCATGTCCGTGCTGCGTGGGGAGAATAAGCGGGAATTCGTACTGAATTACGCCAATACTCACGGCAGTCAGCCGGGTATCGTGTATGCCGCGACGCGTAAAGACGTGGACGATCTGTATGAGCGTCTGCGGGCATCGGGAATTCCGACAGGACGCTACCATGCGGGCTTGCCCGATCAAGAGCGGGAGGAGAACCAGGAGGCTTTTCTCTATGACGATATTCGCGTTATGGTAGCGACGAACGCTTTCGGCATGGGTATTGACAAATCCAATGTCCGTTATGTAATTCATTACAATATGCCCAAGAACATGGAAGCTTACGTACAGGAAGCGGGTCGGGCCGGGAGGGATGGCGAACCGAGCGAATGCATCTTGCTGTTCAGCGCCCAGGATATTATGACCCAGAAGTTCCTGATCGAGCAGAATCCTCAGGATGAGACGCGCAAGCACAATGAGTACCGCAAGCTGCAGCAAATGATAGAATATTGCTATTCTACCAAATGTCTGCGCTGGGGGATGCTTGACTACTTTGGCGAGGAGCATGATCATTCACTGTGCGGCATTTGCAGCAATTGCCGGGATGAGCGCGAGCTCGTGGATGCTACCACGGATGCTCAAATCATCTTCTCCTGCATCCATCGGATGAGGGAGAGATTCGGCGTAGCACTTGTGTCTTCCGTCTTGAAGGGATCTCAGAACAAGAAGGTGCTTCAATACAGCTTCGACCAGCTATCTACCTACGGTATGATGCGACGGCGGACAGAGAAGGAGATCTCCGAGCTGATTAACGTATTGATCGCCGAGGGATATTTATCGCTGTCTGAAGGCCAATATCCGATCGTGAAGCTTGCGCCGCTAGCAATTGATGTGCTAAAGGGCAAGCAGCAGGTGATGCTGCGTGCACCGGAAACACCTCAGACGGCGGCTGCGGGATCGAGCGGTGGTACAAGGCGCCGAGGCCGTAATTACGACGATGGGCCATCGGCGGTGAATGAGACGGTGTTCGAGCAATTGCGCCTGATTCGTCGTGACTTGGCCGAGAAGGAACGGGTTCCGTCCTATATTATTTTCAATGATGCGACCCTACGGGAAATGAGCGTAGTCTGTCCGACATCCGAGACGGATATGCTAAGAATAAAGGGCGTCGGCGAAGTGAAGTTCCGCAAGTACGGCGCGCCTTTTCTGAAGTTTTTTCAAAATATGGAATAGGGTTGTGAACCGAGCATGAAAGTCATCTTGACTACATTAAACGCAAAATTTATTCATACCTCTTTGGCGATCCGATTACTCAAGGCTTACAGTGGCCATGAGTTCGATATCGATCTGGTAGAGTACACGATTAAAGACCCGGCGATGAATATCGTGTCTGATCTGTATCAGCGAAAGCCGGATGTCATCGGATTCTCCTGTTATATCTGGAATATGGAAGAGACGCTCAAGCTTGTAGATTTATTAAAAAAGGTGCTGCCCGACACGTTCATCGTGCTCGGCGGTCCCGAGGTGTCCTACGATACAGAGTACTGGATGAATCGTTGTCCGAACATCGACGCGATCGTGATGGGGGACGGGGAAGAGACGTTCCATCACTTATTACAGGAATTGTCTGGTGAGCGCAAGCTGCATTTCGTATTTGGGGCTGCGTATCGCAAGGGTGATGAGGTCATCGTCAACCCGGGACGGCCGAAGTCGGATCTGGACACGCTGCCTTCACCGCACCGGTTTCCCGAGGATCTTCCGAACCTTAGCAAACGGATCATTTATTTCGAGACGAGCCGTGGTTGTCCGTTCAGCTGTCAATTTTGTTTGTCCAGCATTGAGGTTGGGGTACGATACTATGATATCGAGCGTGTGAAGTCGGATATCATGTATCTGATCGATAATGGGGCAAAGGTTATCAAGTTCCTCGACCGGACGTTCAACATTAACCGCAGTTATGCGATGGAGATGTTCCAGTTCCTGATCGATAACCATCGCGGCTGCGTGTTCCAGTTCGAGATCACCGCTGATATTATGAGGCCGGAAGTACTTGATTTTCTGGCTGAGAATGCACCGCCGGGAATCTTCCGTTTTGAAATCGGCGTGCAGTCGACGAATGACCCGACGAATCTGCTGGTGAAGCGTCGGCAGAACTTCACCAAGCTGACGCGTACCGTGACCAAGATTAAAGAGAGCGGCAAAATCGATCAGCATCTTGACTTGATTGCTGGTCTACCGGAGGAGGATTATTCGACCTTCCGCAAGACGTTCAATGATGTGTTCGAGATGCGCCCCGAAGAGCTGCAACTCGGCTTCCTGAAAATGCTGCGCGGCACCGGACTCCGTAATGATGCTGATAAGTATGGATATACGTTCATGGATCATGCGCCATATGAAATATTGAGCAATGATGTGCTTCCTTTCCGTGATGTAATCAGGCTGAAGCGGCTGGAGGATGTACTGGAGAAGTATTGGAACGATCACCGCATGGATCATACGATCGAATACCTCATTTCACAGGAATTCACGTCACCATTCGATTTCTTCCAGGAGTTCGGTGACTATTGGGAAGAACGGGGCTGGCAGCGGATCGGCCATCAGCTGGAGGATTTGTTCTCTCGGCTGTATGAATTCCTAACCCAGCACGGGCTTAAAGAGCCAGAGATCGTGCTTGGCTTGATGAAGCTCGATTACTATTTGGGACATAAGTATAAGCCGCGCAAAATATGGTGGGAAGACCGCATGCATAAGCATGCACGGAACAGCTACTTCAAGGCTCTGGCTTCAGGTGAGATGGATATACCTATCGAGCTCGCTGCAAGGAATCTGGACGAGCGAGAGCTTATGAAATATGCGGTCATTGAGGAGCTGCCATTCTCGCTTACCGATGTTCTAGGAGGCAAGTCTACCATGCTAGATGTCGCTGCAGAAGCCAAGGAAGGCAACGGAACACTGCTTATTGTTCTGTACCAGCAGGAAGCTGACGAGCATCCGGTTTACTATCCGCTTCCGTTAACTGTGGCAGTTGTGCAGGAATAAGATGCTTCTGTGCCCTGGGAAGGGTGCATTGCATTGGTGAGCTGTCCTAAAATTCTTCGATGAATCCAAGTTAAACATGTTAAATCAAGAAAACAGGAGGCATTAAAACTTCCTGTTTTTTTCTACATGTTTCTGCATATATAGAGTAATTAATTAATTTAAAGTACAATATTACTGGATAATGATCATAGATGATATCAAGATTACGTATAAGGAGACTTCATGGGAAACTATCAAATATGTGATTTCTGCGGTAATTTATCGGAGAGAAGAAGCCGGAAAATGTGTCCGAGTTGTGAGGACGCCTACTTCAAAATTCGCAGCATCGCCGAGGTTAAACCTGATATGATGGTGATCGATATATCTCGGCAGACAGGAATTAGCGTAAGTAAGATTATTGCCTTTGCTCAAAAAGGCTTCTTCATCTTGAAAGAGGGAACTATCGAAGGACTCGACTAATGTTGATAGCTTAGAGTTTAAGTGGAGGTGTCATTATTGAGCATCATGGACACAGAGACCAATAAGCGGGATAAAGAAAGTGATCGTATCCTCTATGTCAAAGCCGAGGAGTTCATCCGTCAATGTTATGGCGAATTGAATAAATCGGAGGAAGAGGCTAAGCGTCGATTGGCTGGGATTGAGGCGGAGATAGAACGCTTGGGAACTTATGAATTAACCTATGAAGAACTGGAGCACGGGGCAAAAATGGCCTGGAGGAACAGCAATCGCTGTATAGGCCGGTTGTTCTGGGATTCTCTGAACGTAATCGATGCACGGCGCTTGTCCACAGAGGAGGAGATCGTGGAGGCATTGCTGCAGCATATCGATTATGCCACGAACGGCGGGAAGATTCGCCCGACCATCACGATATTCCATCAATGTACGACCGATCTCCATATTCGCATCTGGAATCATCAGTTGATTCGGTATGCAGGTTATGCTGAAGAGGAGGGAGTCATCGGCGACCCAATCTCTATGGCCTTTACAAATCAATGTAAGCAATTAGGCTGGGTAGGGAAAGAGACTCCTTTCGATCTTCTGCCTATTGTGGTGCAGGTGAATGAACAGCAACCGCAGGTATTTGCCCTGCAAGACGGCTCGATTCTGGAGGTTCCAATCAGGCATCCTGAATATGTTCGCTTTAATGAATTGAATATCAAGTGGTATGGTGTGCCTATCATCTCAGATATGGGGTTGGAGATCGGAGGCTTGCATTTCACGGCTGCGCCTTTTAATGGCTGGTACATGGGAACCGAGATCGGGGCCCGAAATCTTGCCGATGAAGGCAGGTACAATTTGCTGCCCGCGATGGCTGAGGCGATGGGATTAGACACGACATCCAACCGCTCCTTATGGAAGGATAAAGCTATGATCGAATTGAATGCCGCCGTGCTGCAGTCCTACCGTGAAGCAGGTGTGAGCATTGTCGATCATCATACAGCGGCAGAGCAGTTCGCTCTGTTCGAGCAAAGGGAGGCGAAGCAGGAACGCGCTGTCACTGGGAACTGGACTTGGTTAATCCCGCCGATGTCGCCGGCAACCACGCATATATGGCATAAGCAGTACGATAATTCGTACATCACTCCCAATTTCTATACGCAGGATAAATGCTATTAGTAGGGATGGGATACATAAATGCAACCATTTATTTTATCGGATGGAGAAGCGGTTCGGCTAAAGAAGTACATAGAGAAAAAGTACGTGGATCTTGACTCAGAGCAGAGACGGGCTATTTGGTCAGATGCAGCTCATCGGGTCATCGACAGCCGTCTGCCCTCTTTTCCGGATGAAGTGAAGGAGAAGGTACGATTTGAGCTGCTGAACAAGCAGAGGGATACGCTGATCCTTCATCAGGATGATGCATTGCGTGAGTGCCTGACTCTGGATTTGAATCAGGATGAGTTGTTGGGTGCTCTGACAGTATGGGTAAGCAGTAGATCCGCCGTGCCTTTGGAACGTGAGAGACTTAGGGATACCCTATTACAATGGTCCCAGCATTCACCCGATCAAATCTCCTTGAACGCGTTGGTGGAGGCAAGGTCCCAAGCTTCAGATGCCCCTCAGCACATGAATGAGGCTAGCTGCGTCGCTAAAGAGATAGCTGTATCTGTTGAGACAGCCAACATGGCGAATATGGCAGATTTATATACTCCAACAGCCCCTAGAAGATGGATGGTCCGCCCTTGGGCCATGATGGCGATAGTCTCAAGTTGTGTGGCTGCTGCGATCATCCTTGTGTTCACAATGAACAGCTTCCGGAACGAGCAACCTACGGCCGGAGCACAGACATATCCAAGCGTGATGGAGATTATGCTGCGCGATATTCGTGAGCGGGAGAGCTTGCGGAGAGCTGGTGGTATTCCTGCCGAACTTCGCTATATGGATGTGGATAAGAAGCGATTATCACTATTTTTACAGGATAGAAATTCTTTGCTGGCTGAAGAACCGTATCTGTCAGCGATCATTGCATCGGCGAAGCGATATGATGTTCATCCATTACTGTTGTTCGCGATTACGGGACAGGAGCAGGGTTTTGTGCCGAAGGATCAAAAGCAAGCGAAGCAAATAGCGAATAATCCGTTCAACGTATTTGGCAGCTGGGAGAGTTATAACACGACCATCGAGGTATCGGCTGATATTGCTGCCAAGACGGTCAAGAATATAAGCAGTCGTCGTCTGGGAGATGATCATCCGATTCAATGGTTGAATCAGACCTATGCGGAGGACCCGGAATGGTGGACGGGCGTAACCTGGTTATTCAATACGATGCGGCAACAAATCGAGGGGAAATCCTTTGAGTGGGCGAAGTAATTAGCCTCCAAAGAGTTTCCCCTGTTCATTTTTATAACGAAACTACAGAACGCTATTGCACTACCACATTAAGATACATGTCGCTCCAGCCAGTTAATAACATTGTTTGTGACCTCATCGCGGTTGATCTCATTAAGCATTTCATGTCTTCCGCCAGGATATAATTTCAGTTCCAGGTCCTTTATGCCCAATTGTTCATATAATTGCACCAGTCGTTTGACGCCAACGCCGCTTAATCCGACCGGGTCGTGATCACCGCAAAATATGTAGACCGGCTTATCCTTCGGAATCTGGCTTACATGGTCCGGACGATGAATATCTCTTAAAATCCCGAATAAGCCTTGGAAGAATTCCGTACTACATAGGAATCCGCAATAAGGATCGGCAATAAATTTGTCGACTTCCGCCTCGTCACGGGACAGCCAATCAAAGGCCGTTCGTACAGGACGGAATTGGCGGTTGAAGCTGCCGAAGGAGATTGCATTCATAAGTACACTCGGATGGCTTGGTCCCCGCAGCTTCATCTGTAGCTTGGAAAGCCCTTCACCGAAGCCGAGAAAAGCTCTCGGTCCGTTGGTTCCTGACAGTATAAAGCCGGTATAATGCTCGGGTGCAGCGTACATCACCTTTTGCGTCAGGAAGGACCCCATACTGTGGCCCAACAAGAAGAGAGGCAAATTCGGGTGCTTACTGTGGATTATATCTCTTAATTTCGTCATATCCCGGACCATACCGTTCAAACCGTCCTTACCGGGCCATCCCAGCCCGGATTGATTCGCTGCCGTCAAGCCGTGACCGCGGTGATCACCCGCGTACACGAGGAATCCGGAGGCGGTGAGCGCCTCCGCGAAACGGGCATAGCGCTTGGCGGTCTCCGCCATACCGTGGGCAATCTGCACAACGCCGCGTAACGGCAGCATCGTATCGTCCGGATACCAATGATAGACGAACACGGGTTGATCGGCGTCGTTTTCGAAAGTAAAGGTGTTCTCTTGCATTTATAAGGACACTTCCTCTCCCAATTAGCCTGTTATGTCTAATTCCAGTTTACAGTTATTTCTTCTCGATCGCTATGAGATAAGGTGCATGCGGGCGTTGAATTTGTCGGTACAGAATCGTCTGGCCGATCGATGAAGGCAGGTTCGCCGCCCAGGCATGTACAGCCTCGGCCTCTTGGTCCCCGCCAGGGTGTCCTGGATAGAGGACGATCGTTGCGATCCCGCGCGGGCGCAGAAGTGAGACAGCTGTCTCCAGTGCGGCGATCGTGCTCTCTGGTAGTGTGATCAGCGATTGATCAGCCTCTTCGACCGGCAGGTAACCCAGATTGAACATAACAGCCCCAATCTGGCCGCGGGTCGAGCTTGGAAGCTGTTCCTTCATCTCGGCATGGCTCTGCTGCAGCAAGGTGACCTGGGCCAGTTCATCACCGGATTCGCGATCCAATCTCTCCTGGGTTAGACGGAGCGCTTCAGCCTGAATATCGAATGCCCACACGAGACCTCTTCGTCCGCAGGCTTTGGCTAGAAACAAGGTGTCGGCTCCAGTGCCTGCGGTAGCGTCGATAGACAATTCTCCAGGCTGGAGTCTGTCTGCGACCAGCTTATGAGCAAAGCTTAGTACGGATAGAAAGCCCATCTTAACCCCTCCAATACTTGCCTTGCCAGGAGTCTCTGTTCTTCAGTTCGGCGTCGATCGCGTTCAGCACTTCCCATTTCTTCAGGCTCCACGTCGGCCCGATCAGTAAATCACGCGGCGCATCCCCGGTTAGACGATGAACAATCATTTCTGGCGGCAGGAATTCCAATGTGTCCACAATCAGCTTCACATATTCATCCATCTCTAGGAAACGGAGCAGTCCTGCTTCATATTGCTTGACCATCGGTGTCTTGCGCATCAGATGAAGCAGATGAATCTTAATGCCCTGAACATCCATTGCTGCAACTGCACGGCCGGTATCGAGCATCATCTCATGTGATTCCTGAGGCAATCCGTAGATGATATGAGTGCATACGCGGATGTTTCGCTTTCTCAGCTTCTCAACAGCGTCCACATAGCATTGTGTATCATGGGCCCGGTTAATTAGTTCAGAGGTTGTATCATGGATCGTCTGCAGTCCCATTTCCACCCATAGATAGGTCCGTTCATTGAGTTCGGCCAGATAATCCACGACATCATCAGGCAGACAGTCCGGGCGCGTAGCTATAGAGAGACCAACGACCCCGGGCTGTTCAAGAATTGCTTCGTAATATTCACGAAGAACCTCGACCGGAGCGTAAGTATTCGTATAAGCTTGGAAATAACCGATATATTTGGCATGCGGCCACTTTTGATGCTGTTTGTCGCGAATTTTGTTGAATTGCGTCACTAGATCATCTCGCCTGCTGCCTGCGAAATCACCAGACCCCCTTGAGCTGCAGAAGGTGCAGCCGCCCTTGGCAATGGAGCCGTCCCGATTCGGGCAGGTAAATCCGGCATCTAGCATCACTTTGAACACTTTATCGCCAAATTCATGCCGCATCTCGTAGTTCCATGTATGGAATCTTTTGTCAGACCAGAGCAGTGGGGAAGCAGATAATGAGGTATTCATTGAAAAACTCCTTTATTTGTCACAGAAATATGCGAATTAGTATCATGACTAGCAAAGTCAGCCTTCTGACAGGCTCTTACGAGTTTATTGTATCAAAGTTCAATTAAAAAAGGGAATGAAGGCCTACGTACTTTTCTTGCGATGGTTAACTGATTATGTTATTTTGATTGTAATAACATTCGTTGGACCCCAATTCCAAAATATATGAAAAAGGAATCTTTCCCACTGTCTCCCCGGCGGTATGGAGGGTTCCTTTTTCTCTGTTACTCTTTACTTTTCCGACGAACTTCGGCACAATATTTCAGTAATCGGTTTATTTTGCAAAAAGCAAAAAGTGATCCAAAGTGGAAAATCTTTTGAATGATCTCTGTAATAGTGCATGTTCAAAAAGACGGACTTTTTGAACAACCTCTTATAGTATAATCACAGGAAAGTGGAGGAATATCATGCGTTTACGCGGTAGAAAAGGTATTAGGGAAAATCTGGAGCAGCAGCCTGAACTGGTTGTGCTTGATCCCAAGCAATATAAAGGACGTTGGTCCGAGATGTTCGGCAACGATCGTCCGATCCATGTGGAGCTAGGCATGGGCAAAGGTCAGTTCATTAGCGGTATGAGTGTCAAATATCCGGATGTGAACTTCATCGGGATGGACATGTACGATGAACTGATCCGTCGCGGCAGTGAGAAAGTACGCGCGATTCAGGGCCAAGTTGATCAAGAAGAGGCTGATGAGCCGGATCGGGCAATTGAAGTCACTCCAGCTGGCGAAGGGAGTTCATTCAATGTTCGGCTTGCGCTTGGCAATGTGGAACAGATCGAGGAGATATTCGCACCTGGAGAGATTGAGCGGATCTACTTGAACTTCAGCGATCCATGGCCGAAGAAGAAGCATGCCAGAAGACGTCTTACGCATCCGCGTTTTTTAAATAAATACCGTTCTATTCTGAACGAGAATGGAGAGATCCATTTTAAGACGGATTCACGTTCTTTGTTCCAATTCTCGCTTAATTCTTTCGCTGCAACGGGTCTGCAGATGAACGATATATCGCTTAGCCTACATGAGGGCGGCATTAACGAGAAGCATGTGATGACCGAGTATGAAGGCAAGTTCGTCGGCAAGGGGATGCCGATTCACCGCTGTGAAGTCATTATTGGAGAAGCAGCTTTAAGACGCTATCATGAACATAAGATGGATGAATTTTAATTATTAAACTTCTAAATGCTGCTCTAATGTGGTTACGACCGCATGAAGCAGCATTTTTGATTAATATAACGCCAAAACGCCCTCAGCATAATTAGTGCCGAAGGCGATTATTGTCGCATGTTGCCGAAAACGTTTAAGTAAACAGGCAACTATTTAATTTCTTGATTGTCCATTTTCCATTTGTGATTATCTGCCAGCAGATCCAGTATCGCCTGAGCACTCTGCATGGGGTGATAGCTAGCGATATGTTCTAGAACTTCTTCACGGGTACGGAGCACTTCAGGATAATTGTATAACAGACGATGGATCCAACCTTCGATATCGCCCAATGAGTGGATCTCGGTTCCCCAACCCTGCGATGCGAAATATTGCGAATTCTCTTCTTCCTGGCCAGGAAGGGGCTTATGGAACAGCATGGGAATTCCCTTCGCCAAGCCCTCGGTACAAGTCATGCCTCCGGGCTTCGTAATTAACAGATCAGCTACTTCCATCAATTTATCAACCTCTTTAGTGAAGCCGAGTAGATGGATGTTAGGGTGAATGTACCGCGGATCCTTTTTCATTTTCTCAAGCTGTTTCGTGTTATTGCCGAAGCAAAATATAATTTGAATCTCATTGCGATAGGAAGCTAGCAAGGAATTGACAGCTTCATCCTTCATAAAGCCCCAACCGCCGCCCATAACGAGTACCGTAGGCAAATTGTTAAGAGCAAACTGTGCCCGGATATCATCCTTTTGATGTCTCTCCCAGAAGTTAGGGTGTACAGGAATGCCGGTAATTTGAATTTTTGATGCACCGACACCGCGCTCAAGAAGCTTCTCCTTCACTTGCTCGGTCGATACGAGATAGCGATTCACTTCACGGCTTACCCATGCTCCGTGTACGTCATAGTCAGTGATAACGGTGCACAGTGGTACATCAAAGCCAAGCCGCTTGATCCGGGAGATCACGACGCTTGGGATTGGGTGAGTGCAGACGATGACATCGGGACGCAGCTGACGGATGATCTGTAAAGTTCGCGTATAAAATATCCGATGAAGTGCCAGCGTCGTCAATCGGTTTAAAGATTTATTATAATTGCTGCGATACATCATGCGAACGAGCCGAGGCTGGGAGGAGACCGTCTTCTTATAGGCAGTTATAATGACCGGCGCTACTCTAGGGTTGAGAAAACTACCCAATTCCAGCACTCTCGTCTGAACATGTGGAGCAATTTTGCGTAAACTGCTGGAAAGTGCATATGCCGCTTGCGTATGACCTGCTCCAAACCCCTCAGATAAAAGCAATACTCTTTGTTTTTGCACTTTGGTTTCACCTTTTCCTGCAAGGTTTTCTACCAACTACAATATCCCGTTTACGCCCATAATGCAACAGTTCCGAACGCTACAGAGGAACCGATTACGGCCCCTGCAAGCACGTCGGACGGGTAATGAAGCCCCAGATAAATTCTGGATATTCCTACGACCAGAGCAAGCGGACCAAGAACAATAATGAGCGATGGCATGACGACCATAAACGGCATCGTGACTGAGAAGATCGCTGTTGTATGCCCGGAAGGGAAGGAATGGTCCGTCAGCGGATTGGGAAAAGTATTCGTGCCAGGAAGTGCCAGATATGGGCGAATGCGCGGATATACTTTCTTGGCTATAGCTACAGGAATATGACTTAAAGCCAAGGCAACCAAGGCCTGAATACCTAGACGACTCCAAGGATTCGCGCTGAAATACCAGATCAATAAAGTGGCAATAATAGTAAACCAGGCTCCACCTAGATGAGTGATATAATAAAATCCGATACTCAAGGATTTACGATGTAAACGTCCGTTAATTCCTTTAAATATTTTCCGATCGAGAGATGTAAGCTTTTGAAGCAAGGAATTCATAGGATACCTCCGATTTGTAGGGCTCTGTAACGGGCCGAGCAAAATTCATGAGCTGTTCATTTGATGATCGATGCTTCATCAGTTTGTAGCATGGCATTTCCGAGTTAGACTTATCATATTTTTATTTCGCGGCCTTTTCAAGGGTAGGGCGCTATTTTTTGATTTCTGGTTCAAGGCGCATTACAATGTTTTAATGATAACAGACTTCTGTAAACAATATTGGAGAATTAAGTAACTTTTTTGTGTTGTTTTCGTTATTAAGAATGAGCTGGAAAACCAAAAAATTTAACACTGCGTTAAAAAAAGGGGGTCTGAAGAAATAAAAACCGTCAAAAGTGATGAAAATAAGACCATACTGCACTGAAAAAGAGTTGCAGTGGATCATGCATGAATAAAAGCTGGCTCCGGCCGATATTTCCGCTAGGGAGGCGTTACATCGTTTTTGACAAATGTGCCGAAGTCGTGGAAAATCGTAATGCAATGTAAGAAAATGTTTTTCAGAAATAATGAAGAAGAAGGGTCAAAAAAAACTCCGTAAAACAAAAATAAGAGATGGAGTTTAAGGGGGTACAAAAACAACATGTTTCAGGCTATTTTGATTGTACTGCAGGTTGTGCTCGCTGTTGTAGGGATCTATCAGTTCGGCTTATCATTGTTCGGCTTGTACAAGAAAAAGAGCAAAGTACATTACGAACCACAAAAATCATTTGCCGTACTTGTAGCAGCGCATAACGAAGAGAAAGTGGTAGGGGCCTTGATGGAGAACCTCAAGCACCTGAACTACCCAAAAGAGTTGTATGATGTGTTCGTAATTTGCGATAACTGTACGGACCGTACGGCTGAGATCGTTCGCAGCCACGGTATGAATGCCTGCGTTCGCAGCAACCCGAATTTACGTGGTAAAGGCTATGCGATCGAATGGATGCTGAAGGAATTGTGGAAAATGCCCCGTCAATATGACGCGATAGTAATGTTCGACGCCGATAATCTGGCTCATCCGGATTTCCTGAATGAGATGAACAATGATCTGTGCAGTGGCGCGCGTGTCATTCAGGGCTATATCGATACAAAGAATCCAGAGGACTCCTGGATTACTGCTGCATATGGAATCTCGTATTGGTACTGTAATCGTTTGTGGCAGTTGTCTCGCCACAATCTGGGTATGGCGAATTTCCTTGGTGGTACGGGCATGTGCTTTGAGACTAACCTGCTGAAGGAAATGGGCTGGGGCGCAACCAGTCTTGTAGAGGACCTCGAGTTCACGATGCGTTGTGTTGATCGCGGTGTATATCCGGTGTTCAACTACGATGCCAAGCTGTTCGACGAGAAGCCGCTCACGTTCAAGGCTTCGGCACGCCAGCGTTTACGCTGGATGCAAGGGCACTTTACGGTTGCCCGCCGCTACTTCTTCCCGCTGCTGTGGAAGAGCATCAAGGAGCGTAATCTGGTCAAGCTGGATATGGCGCTCTATGGTGTGAACGTATATATCGTTCTGCTTACGTTTTTGCTGACTGCGGTCATTTGGGTCGACCAGTCACTGCTTAGCGGGCCGCATTTGGATACCTTGTATGGTTACATGCCGCTGTGGATTTCGTTCGTGGCAATCGCCGCCAACGTATTTATTTTCTTGGCAGCGATGATTTTGGAGAAGGTTAAATCCAAGAAGGTCTACGCTTATTTGATCTTGTTCCCGATTTACCTGATCTCCTGGTGGCCGATTACGTTCTATGCTTTCTTCACACAGAACAACAAACATTGGAGCCATACACAGCATACCAGAGTGGTGCGCTTGGAAGAGGTTCAGAGCAAGCAAGGCTAATATTTCGGATTCAACTCTTGACATAGGATATAAGAGTATGATACATTAATTAGCGGTTATTATTTAGGATTGCAAGCAGAGGCCGTGGCTTCTCACCTGTCCGACGTATTGTTGGCTGGTATTGATCCGTTAATTGATGAATGTAAATTCATGACGAATTGACGATCAAGTGGGATGCGGGCGTTGACCTGCATCCCTTTTCTTTTGAAGATATCGGTTGTAAGACCAGAATATTTTTCGGAGGTGGAGAACTATTAGTAAGGAACATATGATCAATGATGAGATTCGTGCGAAGGAAGTCCGCTTGGTAGGTGCTGAAGGTGAGCAAATTGGCATTAAGCCGATCCGTGAAGCACTGCAGATGGCCATGGACTTGAACCTTGATCTCGTTAACGTAGCCCCTACAGCTAAGCCGCCGGTATGTCGGATTATGGACTATGGCAAATTCCGCTACGAACAGCAGAAGAAAGAGAAAGAGGCTCGCAAGAATCAGAAGGTTGTCGATGTCAAGGAAGTTTGGTTCCGTGCCAACATTGAGGAGCATGATTATCAGACCAAGCTTCGCAATGTTATCAAATTCCTGAAGGATGGCGATAAGGTAAAATGTTCGGTACGCTTCCGCGGCCGGGAAATTACCCATGCTGACATTGGGAAGAAGATCCTTGAACGAGTTAAGGATGAGGTAGCAGAAATCTCGTCAATTGAACGCATTCCAAAATTGGAAGGCCGCAGTATGATTATGATTTTAGCACCTAAAAGCAATTAATCGAGCGTTTCATCAGAGAATGCTCTGAGCAATCTCTGATGAGCACCGAATCACACAATTTGAGGGGGATATACCATGCCTAAAATGAAAACCCACAGCAGTCTGAAAGGACGCTTTAAAATTACTGGAACGGGTAAAGTAAGACGCTACAAAGCGAACCGCAACCACTTGCTGTCTCACAAGTCCAAACGCGGCAAACGTGTATTGGCTAACAGCCCAGTAGCTTATTCGGGTGACGTTAGCCGCATGAAACAGCAGCTTGCAAATTTGAAATAATCTAACACAACTTTTCTGGGAGGTTTATTACTATGGCAAGAGTAAAAGGCGGATTCGTGGTTCGTCGTCGTCATAAAAAAGTATTGAAATTAGCTAGAGGTTATTTTGGTTCGAAACACCGCATCTACAAAACAGCTAACGAGCAAGTTATGAAATCCATGCAATATGCATACCGTGATCGTCGTACGAAAAAACGCGATTTCCGCAAATTGTGGATCGTGCGTATTAACGCGGCTGCACGCATGAACGGCTTGACTTACAGCAAATTGATGCACGGCCTTAAACTGGCTGAAGTGAACATCAACCGTAAAATGCTTGCGGATCTTGCTGTGAACGATCTTGAAGCGTTCAACTCTTTGGCTAACGTAGCTAAACAAAAAATCAACGCTTAATTTTATAAATAAAGCAGGACAGGCATCCTTTTTGGGATGCCTGTTTTTTGTTATCAAGGCGATGGCATATGCGGAGGGAATCGCTGTTGAATAAGCTGATGGAAGATAGGGCGCGCTCCAGAACAAGAAGCTGGGTGCTTTGTCAGGGGATTCACGGACGACTCTGGAAGGAGGTTATTGTGATGGGTAGAACGGTAACCAGGAAGGAAGCAGAGAAGTGGATTGGCAAATCTATCGTTGCGTACAAGAAGGATGGCGGCTTCGTAACCGGCAAACTCGTAAAGATTAGCGGCAACAGCTTGGTACTGAAGCAAGATTCGGGCAAAAAAGTGAAGACGAAGGCACTGATCCCGCTCGTATTATTTGATTTGCTCGCGATCGGCACAGCGCCTTTTGGGAATGGATACCCTGGCGGTGGGTATGGTCCATATGGCCCTTATGGCGGATATGGCGGACATGGGTATGGCGGTGTTGGTCCGTATGGGAACGGCTATGGGCCTTTCTTCTAAGCCCTCCGCCTATACCCGGATGGGAAGCATCTTCTCTAGTTCATAACATTCCGATTGATCGATATAACGAATGGTCTTGTACCCGAGCTTGCGATAGAAGGAGTGGGCTCGGGAATTTCCTTGATCGACCATCACCTTGGCCCGTTTGCATCCGCGTGAACCGGCATACTGCTCGGCATGGGACATCAGCGTTTTTCCCAGTCGTTGCCGCCGATGCGCGGGTGCGACTGCCGTCATGTCAATATATAACAATTCGCCATGAATCATAAAGTGAATAAAGGCAACCGAATCGGCTTCATAATATGGCGAAGCCACTAGTGTAATACCACGTGCTAATCGCTTGGGGAGGTCTTTGAAAATCGTAGCTATTTCCTCAGGCGGAAGGTGGGAATAGGGGACAAGCTCCTTCTCAATCAAATCGATAATGACAGGATCATCCTGCCTGGGTCTTCGATAGCGGATCATTCAGTCAACCTCCTTTTTGTGTTAGGTGGAGATCACAATATCCTGGTTTTCAGCGGAAATATGCTAGAAATTAGGCGTTATTTTTTATCATATGACACTAGGGGGGAGAAGGGTTCCTACTGGGCTAAAGACCCTACGTCTTGATTTTTGTTAGAAAAAAAGGGTATTGACTCTGGATGTAAAGTGATCATATAATGTTTCTAAACATTTTCATGACAAAATATTGAATCGGCGATGATGAGGACGAAGGTTTAGGGGCTCTTTGCTCAGAGAGTGGATGGATTTGCTGAGACCACCACCAATATCCCTTAAATGCGAGCTCACCTCGGAGCTGTTTTCCTGAAAGGCTAGCGGACTTATCCTAGGTAAAGTCCAGTCGAAACTTATTAGGGAAAATCGTCAGGTCTGCGTTAGAGACCACAGGTAAGCGCGAGAAGGCAACAGATCGCGAATACTTGTCAAGGCTTGATACTGTGAAGTGTCAGGTAAACATGGGTGGTACCACGGAAGCAACAACCTTTCGTCCCTCGGAATAGGAGACTATTTCGGCGGATGGAAGGTTTTTTTGTTGTATATCAAATTCATTAATCAAGAGATGATTTAAATCTTGGAAGGAGGATGACTGATGAGCGCGCAAATTCCAGCAGTGCGGTCTACAGAACAATTACGTGAGAAATGGATGAAACCGGAAGTCATTTCAGGTTCGGAAATCTTGCTTCGCAGTTTGCTTTTGGAAGGTGTCGAATGTGTCTTCGGTTATCCAGGTGGCGCGGTCCTGTATATTTATGACGCGATGTACGGATTCGATGATTTCCACCACCTGTTAACCAGACATGAACAAGGAGCGATTCATGCGGCAGATGGTTACGCACGCGCCAGCGGCAAAGTAGGAGTTTGCATCGCGACCTCCGGACCAGGAGCAACCAATACAGTAACAGGAATTGCCACGGCCTATATGGATTCAGTTCCACTGGTGGTGATTACCGGTAACGTGGCAACGAGTCTGATTGGTACCGATGCTTTCCAGGAAGCGGATATTACGGGCATTACGATGCCAATTACGAAGCATAGTTACTTGGTTAGAGATGCAGAGGATCTACCACGGATTATCCACGAAGCATTTCATATCGCCAACACCGGACGGAAAGGCCCTGTACTGATCGATATTCCGAAGGATGTCTCAGCACAGAAAGTAAGATTCGAGCCCGAACATTCGATTGACCTGCGCGGCTACCATCCAACGGTTGTACCCAATCGCCTGCAGCTTGATAAGCTGGTAGCAGCAATCTCCGAAGCGGAACGGCCGGTTATTCTGGCCGGCGGGGGTGTCATCTATTCCGGAGGACATGAAGGATTGCTGGAATTCGCTACTCGTTCAGGCATTCCGATCACGACGACATTGCTCGGGCTAGGCGCCTTCCCAAGCGGACATGATCTGTGGATGGGAATGCCGGGAATGCATGGTACTTATACCGCGAATCAGGCAATCCAGCAATCGGATCTTCTGATCAGCATCGGAGCAAGATTTGATGACCGCGTCACAGGGCGTCTCGACGGGTTCGCACCGCATGCCAAGATCGTTCACATCGATATTGATCCGGCAGAGATCGGCAAGAACGTCAAGACGGATATCCCGATTGTCGGTGATGTGAAGACCGTGCTTGAAATGCTGAATCCGATGGTAGGATATAGCAGCAAGGCTGATGCTTGGAGAGCACAGATTAGCAGATGGAAGCAAGAGAAGCCGTTCAAGTACAAAGATTCCGAGGATGTACTGAAGCCGCAATGGGTGATTGAGATGTTGAATGACACGACCCATGGCGAAGCAATTGTAACGACCGATGTAGGTCAGCATCAGATGTGGACGGCTCAGTATTATAAATTTAACCAGCCTCGTTCCTTCATCACTTCCGGCGGACTTGGCACGATGGGCTTCGGCTTCCCGGCAGCGATTGGCGCGCAGATGGCTCATCCCGATCGACTGGTCATCTCCATCAACGGCGACGGTGGAATGCAGATGTGTGCGCAGGAGCTTGCGATCTGTGCAATCAACAAAATTCCAGTGAAGATCGTGGTCATTAATAACCAAGTACTCGGAATGGTAAGGCAGTGGCAAGAACTGATCTACGACAACCGCTACAGCCACATCGACCTCGCCGGCAGTCCGGATTTCGTGAAGCTGGCTGAAGCTTACGGAGTGAAGGGACTTAGAGCTACCAGCAAGGAAGAAGCTGAGCGTGCTTGGCAGGAAGCGCTTGATAACGATGGACCGGTGCTGGTGGAATTCGTGGTTCACAAGGGAGAGAATGTATATCCGATGGTTACTCAAGGTTCCACCATTGATCAAATGCTGATGGGGGACTGTGAATGATGACGAAGAATCATGTTATTGCTGTATTAGTGAACGACCAGCCAGGTGTTCTGCAGCGTGTGTCCGGATTGTTCGGACGCCGCGGATACAACATCGAGAGTATTACGGTTGGTCAGTCGGAGGAGCCAGGATTGTCCCGGATGGTCATTGTTACTGAAGGAGATGACACGACGCTGGAGCAGATTGAGAAGCAGCTCTATAAGTTGATCGATGTCATCAAGGTTGTTAATTTGAGTGCCAACCCGATGGTGTCACGAGAATTGGCATTGATCAAAGTGAAGGCAGAGCCGGCCGAGCGCCCAGAAATCATGGGTGTCGTGGAGACATTCCGCGCCGCAGTCGTTGATATCGGCGCAGGGAGCATGATGGTTCAGGTCATAGGCGATACCGAGAAGATCGACGCGATGATCGAGCTGCTCCGTCCTTACGGTATCCGCGAGTTGTCGCGAACCGGCGTAACAGCAATGACGCGCGGTTAATTATTTAGATTCATTGTACGTAATACCTTCCGTTCCTGTGAGCGGGGGTTTGAGAGGAGCGGTCCAGTCATCGTCTGCACTTCGCTAACGCTGTGACGGCCCTCTGAAGCACCCGCTTAACAGGCGGAGGATCAAATTTATGGGACATGCTGCAAGCAGTCCGACATTATTTAGGAGGGTTATTATCATGGCAGTTACTTTGTATTATGAACAGGACGCAGAACTTAGTGTTTTGAAAGGAAAAACAATCGCAATTATCGGTTATGGCAGCCAAGGCCATGCTCATGCACAGAACTTGCGTGAAAGCGGCTTGAACGTAATCATCGGCCTTCGTGAAGGCAAATCATTCAACAAGGCTAAAGAGGATGGATTCGAAGTGCTGTCTGTAGCTGAAGCTACCAAGCGCGCTGATGTAGTACAAATCTTGATGCCGGATGAGACTCAAGCTTCCGTATACAACAGCGAAATCGCTCCGAACTTGAAGAAAGGTGCAGCGCTACTGTTCGCTCACGGCTTCAACGTTCACTTCGGCCAAATCGTTCCTTCCCAAGACAATGACGTATTGCTCGTAGCTCCTAAATCTCCGGGTCATATGGTTCGTCGTACTTATGTAGAAGGCTTCGGGGTTCCAGGCTTGATCGCTGTTCATCAAGACGCTACAGGCAAAGCGAAGGAAATTGGTCTTGCTTATGCTAAAGGGATCGGCTGTACTCGCGCTGGGGTTATCGAGACTTCCTTCCGTGAAGAAACAGAGACCGATCTGTTCGGTGAACAGGCGGTATTGTGCGGTGGCGTAACAGCCCTGATCAAAGCTGGCTTTGAAACATTGGTGGAAGCAGGCTATGCTCCAGAAATGGCATATTTCGAATGCTTGCACGAAATGAAGCTGATCGTTGACCTGATCTATGAAGGCGGAATGGCTACCATGCGCGATTCGATCTCCAACACGGCTGAATACGGCGACTATGTAACAGGACCTCGCATTGTAACTGATGAAACGAAGAAGGCGATGAAGGAAGTATTGGCAGATATTCAACAAGGTAAATTCGCTCGCGACTTCATCCTTGAGAACCAATCGAACCGTGCCTTCTTGACAGCGACTCGCCGCAACGAAGCGAACCATCCGATCGAAGTAGTAGGTAATGAGCTTCGCGGACTTATGCATTGGATCAAAAAATAATATCTTTCCCGTTATAGATTTCACCGAGCGTCATATGTATGTAGCGTAGCGACGTTGTCTTTCAAACATGAATTCAAATTTCTATCCATCCCCCCAATGCGGCCGTGCCCTTCGCGTGTGCCGCATTGGGTTTTATAGGTAGTTTGTACAGGAGGTGTACATAAGTGCGCAAAATTTATATGTTTGATACAACACTGCGGGATGGAGAACAATCCCCGGGAGTGAATCTGAATACCCGTGAGAAATTGGAAATCGCCTATCAATTGGAGAAGCTTGGCATTGATCGGATTGAGGCGGGCTTTCCGGCTGCTTCGCCGGGTGACTTGGCAGCGGTAAATGCGGTCGCCAAGGCTATCAAGAACTCAACGATTATCGGTTTGTCCCGTTCGCGGACCCAGGATATCGATGCGGTAAGAGAGGCGCTGCAGGGGGCGGAAGATCCTTGCATTCATATCTTCCTTGCTACTAGTCCGATTCATCGTAAATACAAGCTGAAGATGGAGAAGGATCAGGTGTTGGAGACAGCTCAGGCTGCGCTCAGATATGCGCGTCAGTACTTCTCCAAGATCGAGTTCTCTTGTGAGGATGCTGGTCGTACGGAGATTGACTTCCTGTGCGAAATGACGGCGATGGCGATCCGTGAAGGAGCATCGGTTGTAAATATCCCGGATACAGTAGGGTATCTGTATCCCTATGAATACGGAAATATCTTCAAAACCTTGAAGGAGAGAGTTCCAGGCATCGAGAAGATCCAATTGAGTGCGCACTGTCATGACGATCTGGGAATGGCAACAGCGAATTCATTGGCCGCAATTCTTGGCGGGGCCGATCAGATCGAGGGAACGATCAACGGGATTGGCGAACGAGCCGGCAATACCGCTCTGGAGGAAGTAGCAATGGCGCTAGAGACGCGCAGTGAGTTCTTCGGAGCCAAGACATCGCTTGAACTGTCGGAGATCGCTCGCACGAGCAGTCTGATTAGCCGGTTGACAGGTATGGTCGTACCGGGGAATAAAGCGATTGTTGGCGCGAATGCTTTTGCTCATGAGTCGGGGATTCATCAGGATGGTATGCTGAAGGAGAAGACGACCTATGAGATCATGTCTCCGGAGACGATCGGCCTGAAGGAGAGCAAGCTGGTGCTTGGCAAGCATTCCGGACGCCACGCTTTCCGCGAAAGATTGATTGAGCTAGGCTACAAGCTGGATGATGAGAGGCTGAACGAAGCTTTTGCCAAATTCAAAGTGTTGGCCGATAAGAAGAAGGATGTTACCGATCAGGATTTGCATGCTCTGCTGCAAGAGAAGCTGGTGGACACACCGGAAGCTTATCAATTGCAAGCGATCCATGTGTCCTACGGCAATGAATCGACGCCATCGGCCAAGGTGCGCATCCTGACAGCCGACGGCAAGACACTGGAGCGGGAAGCGGAAGGCAATGGCTCGGTAGATGCTATATACAATGCGATCGATCAAGCTACCGGAGAGACGGTAACGCTGTCCGATTACACTATCAAATCGATTAGCTATGGTAAGGATGCTCAGGGTGAGGTTCACGTCGTCATGACGCAAGATGAACTCACTGTACAGGGCAGGGGCGTAAGCACGGATATTTTGGAAGCGAGTGCCCGAGCTTATGTTGATGCATTGAATCGATTGATTGAGAAGAAAGCGATACAGAAGCTATAGCAATCTCATGTGAAGAGTCCCAACTAAGAGTTGGGGCTCTTTCTTTTTGCATACATATCCGGGAAATTATAATGTTGAGCGTACCTGTGCATTCTAAGAATGCCTAAAAGCGGCGAAAACGAGCGATAAAAGGAGATTTATAAATGACCAGTGCCAAATATGTGAAGTCGGTGACCTCGCCTAAGAAGTTTATTATCGGACAGGGTCTGCTTGCTTCAATTAACGATTACATGAAAACATTTGGTGATTCAGCTTATGTAATCTGCGATGAATTCATCCTGGAACGGGCGAAAGAGGAAGCTGGAAAGTCCATAAAGAATGGGAGCAATAAAGCCATATTTGAGAAGTTCAATTATCAGATCACGAAGCAGGAAATTGAACGGCACCGCGATTTATCGCGTAAGGCAGGGGCTAATATCATTGTCGGCATCGGCGGAGGCAAGACACTGGATACGGCCAAGGCTACGGCTTACTATGAGAAGCTGCCGGTCGTGATCTTCCCGACGATTGCATCTACTGATGCACCTTGTACAGCCCTGGCTGTAATATACAAAGAAGACGGCTCCTTCGACGAGTACTTATTCCTGCCGAGCAACCCGGATATTGTACTGGCTGATACAGGAATACTGGCTGCTGCGCCTTCCCGCTTCTTTGCTGCAGGAATCGGTGATGCGCTGGCAACCTATTTTGAAGCGAGAGCCTGCTATCGGTCATTTGGCGACAATCTGGTGCTCATGAAGCCTTCCGCAACCGGGCTTGGAATTGCACGGCTCTGCTATGAATCGTTATTGAAAAATGCGGTCGAGGCTAAAATCGCTGTGGATAACCATGTTGTGACGCGTGCTGTGGAGGAGACGATCGAAGCTACGATTTACTTGAGCGGTGTAGGTGCGGAATCTGGGGGATTGGCCGCAGCACATGCGATTCACAACGGAATGACAGCTGTAGAATCATTGCACAAAGCGCAGCATGGGGAGAAAGTGACCTTTGGTCTGTTGGCTCAGTTAGTACTGGAGAATGCTCCACGTGAAGAATTGGAGACGGTGATTCATCTCATCAAAGCCGTTAACTTGCCGCTAACATTGAAGGATCTCGGAATGGAAAAGTTTGAGGAGAAGGAATGGCGCCAGGTTGCAATTGATGCATGTGCAGAGGGCGACACCATGGGGAATATGCCGTTCCCGGTCAGTCCGGATGATGTATACCAAGCGATCGTAACAGCGAATGCAATTGCTGAATCGTATCATGATTAAGGGACATAGCTGACAACAGAAGACAGGGTGGTGCTCTTGGAAATTTAAAAGGAGAGACACCCTGCCTTTTTTGATATCAAAGCTCATGATATGATACTGTAGCTATTACAAGATAAACATTGAAATGCACAAAAAGAATTTTAAGAAAGAAACGGACTGGGGGTACAATCATGGGAAATACCGATATTTTTGATTCGATGGCGAGTGGATATGATACACCCGAAAGAATTAGAATCGCCAAAATTATATCTAATGCTGTTCGTGAATACATATCGGACGGTAAAAATAAAAGTGCGATCGATTTTGGATGTGGGACTGGACTCGTTGGAATGGATCTGCTGGATGAATTTCGTTCCGTGACTTTTTTGGATACCTCGCAAAATATGCTTAGACAGATCGAGCAAAAAATGGCTGAGGCCCATATTCAGAATGCGGCTACGTTATGCTTTGATTTTGAAACGGCATTCCGCTCAGATATCCGTGCTGATTACGTTATTATGGCTCAGGTTTTGCTTCATATCAGCAATGTGGAGCCCGTGTTATCCAAGTTGTATGAGGTTCTCAACCCAGATGGCCATTTGCTAATTATTGATTTTGATAAAAATAAAGAGATTGCCTCAGACATGGTTCATAATGGATTTGATCAAGGGCAGCTTATAAATCTGATGAATCAGATGGGCTTCAAAGATGTTACGGCTAAAACTTTTTATACGGGAAGTAAAATATTCATGAATCAGGATGCGTCCATGTTTATACTTGATGCTAAGAAATAAATTCCACCTAGATAGCCCTTTAAATAGCTTATAGTTAAAACCTATTAGTATAATAGAATCTATATCTTGGTCTAGCCTCTCCGATTGTGTTACAACAGAGTAAGGATGTTATTCGTGAAATGCTTGAGGAGAGGAAGATAATCATGGCTGACGTAAAAAAAATAGCCGTTATTGCCGGCGACGGGATCGGACCGGAAGTTGTTGCTGAAACAGAAAAAGTAATGAAACGTGCGGAGGAACTGTTCGGCTACCGCTTTGAGACAGAGCATGCCTTGTTCGGCGGAATTGCAATCGATGAGAAGGGAACACCGTTACCGCAAGAGACGCTCGATATTTGCCGCAGTGCGGATGCGGTATTGCTTGGAGCGGTTGGCGGACCGAAATGGGATAACAACCCGAAGGAGCTTCGTCCAGAGACAGGGCTGCTCGGTATTCGGAAAGCGCTCGGCTTATTCTCCAACCTGCGTCCAGCCGTTGTCTTCGACTGTCTGAAGGACGCTTCCACTTTGAAGCCGGAAGTATTAGAAGGTACGGATCTGATCGTGGTACGTGAGTTAACAGGCGGTATTTATTTCGGTGAGAAGTTCCGCCGTGATACGGAGCAAGGACAGGAAGCGGTTGACACTTGCGCTTATAATGTGAGTGAAGTGGAGCGGATCGTGCGTCAAGCGTTCGAGATCGCTCAGAAGCGTCGCAAGAAGCTTGCTTCCGTTGACAAGGCGAACGTGCTTGAGACTTCCCGCCTATGGCGTGAGGTAGTAATCCGGATTGCTCCGGAATATCCGGATGTTGAGCTGGAGCATGTACTGGTGGATAACTGTGCAATGCAGCTGCTTCGCCGTCCGGCCAGCTTCGATGTTATCGTAACTGAGAATATGTTCGGAGATATTCTTAGTGATGAAGCTGCGATGTTGACTGGATCAATCGGCATGTTGTCCTCCGCATCGCTGGGTGAAGGCAGCTTCGGTCTGTACGAGCCCGTCCATGGTTCTGCCCCGGATATTGCTGGCCAGAATCTAGCTAACCCGATCGCGACGATCTTGTCGCTGGCTCTGATGTTTAGAATGACATTTGGCTATGCGGATGCTGCAGATTCGATCGAAAAGGCTGTATCTGATGTACTTAATGCAGGACATCGTACCGGTGATATCGCCGTTGATAAGAGCAAGGCGATCGGTACGAAGGAGATGGGCGATCTTATCGTCGCTGCGATGAAATAACATAATTTTGTATGCATAGCATGAAAATAAGTAGTCCAACCTAAAAATAGAAGCGCCTTTTGTTTCTTACCATTTGTTGAGGAGGAAATTTTCAGATGGCAGAACGTTTGGTAGGCAGACCAGCTCCGGAATTCGATCTCGCGATTGTAAACGGAGACGGCCAGGAATTTGGACGTAAGAAGCTGTCCGATTATCGTGGCGAATGGCTGGTGTTCTTCTTCTATCCGTTGGACTTCACAGATATATGCCCGACTGAGATTATGGCGCTGAGTGAGGCTTACCCACGGTTCAAGAAGCTAGATGCTGAAGTTCTTGGCTGCAGCGTAGACTCTGAGCATAGCCATAAAGCGTGGATTAATACGCCGAAGGATAGTAATGGCCTGGGGCAATTGAACTTCCCGCTTGCGTCCGATATGACGAAGAGTGCTGCCCGTGATTATGGTGTCCTCATCGAGGAAGAGGGCGTTGCACTTCGCGGCCTGTTCATCATTGACCCGGAGGGCGAAGTGAGATACCAGGTCGTTAACCATAACAATGTAGGACGTAGTGTTGACGAGACATTCCGCGTTCTTCAGGCTCTTCAATCTGGTGGCCTCTGCCCCGCAGATTGGAAACCTGGAGACAAGAATCTTCATTCGAAGTAACATTTCAAGCCCTCTGCAGGTGTTCCATGCAGGGGGCTTTTTGCCCAAGGTATGTCGTTGGTCATAGATATTTGGTAATAATTTCGTATTCTACAGAGGAATTACTCGCACCTTTCTCGAATAAATTATTTGAAATCACATATTGAAGGTGGATATAATACTTGAGTGTATGAACAAGGATCTGGAAAGGGTGACAGGGGATGAGTTTTTGCTGCGGTGCTAGTATGCTTGGAACTAAGGGGACTTTGAAGCATTATCGTACCCAGGTCCATAATGTTCCCTTGCTGTTCTGCCCGGTATGCCATCGGGTCGAAGTCCATTACAAAGTGGAGAATGAATATGAGATTTTGGCTGAGTACGCACATGGTGATGGTGTCTCGGAAATTGATTTTCAGGATTTCGTAATGGAGGATGAAGAATCGATCTTCTGCAATTGTGTGAACTGTGAGGAAGAGGACCCGCTTGATATTGTTCAGAGCCAAATCGATATGGCGCTTGACCTTTTGGCTTTCTCGAAGCATATCGGCGATGACAAGTGGGAAAGAGAGCTTAAGAAGCGGTTAGCAGTAATGAGTCGACGTAGAACCAAATTGCTGCAGAAATAGATTCCCATGTATTTCCAGTGACAATGAAGATTTTTTCTGTAATAATGTTAACAACTTTATATTGATACCTTTAAATCAGTCCCGTGAGACTGGCAAGGACAGCGGACCTTATGATCCAACAAGGCATTTTTATGTCTATTTGGTTTGATCATAAGTAGAAGAGGCGTATTGTCAGAAACGGCAATGCGTCTTTTTTATTGCAATTTTTTTTTTTTGCACGGTTCGGTGCTCTCCAAGCATGTACAAGCATCATGCGGTATCAATCATCATGTTATTTGGAGGCTGCTATGGAAAAAGTAGATTTGGAATTCTCATTAGAACCTGTGCCCCAGGCACATCGCAACGGATTTTGGAAAATTCTCGCCGTCATGCTGGGCTTCACCTTCTTCTCTGCCAGCATGTGGGCAGGCGGAACCCTTGGCAACGGACTTAAGTTTTCTCAATTCATCTGGATTGTTCTGGCCGGGAATTTGATTCTTGGTGTCTATACCGGGGCACTGGCTTATATCGCTGCAAAAACAGGGCTGTCGACTCATTTGCTGACCAGATATGCATTTGGGGAGAAAGGGTCTTATCTATCCTCATTGCTGCTCGGCTTAACGCAGGTAGGCTGGTTTGGTGTAGGTGTCGCGATGTTCGCCGTTCCAGTACAGAAGATGACTGGCATGAACGTATATGTGCTGATTCTTATTTTCGGAGTGCTGATGACGGTCACTGCTATTTACGGAATTAAAGCACTGGCGATTATCGGCATTGTCTCCGTTCCTTCGATTGCGATCTTGGGGAGTTACTCGGTGCTCGAGGCAACTAACAAGGCAGGAGGCCTCCAGGGCTTACTGTCCTATGAGCCGGCCCAAGCAATCGGGATTGCTACGGCCCTCTCGGTTTGTATCGGCTCCTTTATTAGCGGTGGGACGTTGACGCCCGATTTTGCAAGATTTGCAAAATCGGCTCGCTCTGCAGTAGTATCCACGGTGGTGGCGTTCTTCCTTGGTAATTCATTAATGTTCTTATTTGGTGCCGTTGGGGCGATTGTATACGGGGAATCAGATATCTCTGACGTGATGTATCTGCAAGGATTAATCATTCCAGCTATCATCGTACTTGGTCTGAATATTTGGACTACCAACGAAAATGCCTTGTACGCTTCAAGTTTAGGTTTCTCTAATATTACGAAGTTATCGCGTAATAAATTTGTAATTGGAAATGGGCTTCTAGGTACGGTTGCGGCGATGTGGCTTTATAACAATTTTGTTGGATTCCTTACGGTATTGGGCTCTGTTCTGCCTTCGATCGGGGCGATTCTACTGACCGATTTTTTCTTGCTGAAACGCGGTAAGTATCAGAAGTTCGAGGAAATGAAATTCAGACAAGTGAATTGGAACGCTCTAATCGCATGGGTAGGGGGCGTACTTATCGCCAAGTTTGTACCAGGGATTCCGCCGGTCAACGGGATTTTGGGCACAGCAGTGATTTATGTGATCGCAATGAAATGCTTTCCTCTGCGAGAGGAGCAAACAACAAAGAAACTGATTAATGAGGGGGTACATCAATGATTATTCAAAATGCAAAGTTAAGAGCACAAGAGGGACTATGGAATATCGTTGTACAGGATGGGAAATTTGTGAGCATTACGGAGTCTCCGGTGAATGTTGAGGGCCATGAAGTGATCGATGTTGCCGGTTCGCTCGTACTTCCACCATTTATTGAACCGCATATTCACCTGGATACGACGCTCACAGCTGGTGAACCGGAATGGAATCAAAGCGGCACATTATTTGAAGGAATTCAGCGTTGGTCGCAGCGTAAAGAGACGTTGACTCATGATGATGTAGTACTCCGTTCCAAGACGGCACTTAAATGGCAGATTGCCCAAGGCATTCAGCATGTTCGGACCCATGTTGATGTGACAGATCCCGATCTGACCGCTTTGAAGGCGCTGCTTGAAGTGAAGGAAGAGATGGCCCCTTATGTAGATATCCAGCTCGTCGCCTTTCCACAAGAGGGCATCCTATCGTTCCCGAACGGCGTAGAATTGCTGGAGGAAGCGATGAAGTTAGGAGCGGATGTGGTTGGCGGGATTCCGCATTTTGAATTTACACGTGAATATGGCGTCAATTCCATGAAGATCGTCTTTGACATGGCTGAGAAATACGACCGTCTGGTGGATATCCATTGTGATGAGATCGATGATGAACAATCTCGGTTCGTCGAGGTTGTTGCCAAAGAAGCCTTTGAGCGTGGCCTCGGAGCACGTACGACAGCAAGCCATACAACAGCAATGGGCTCCTATAATGACGCTTATGCGTACAAGCTGTTCCGTCTACTGAAAATGTCGGGCATTCATTTTGTATCTAACCCGCTCGTCAATATTCATCTTCAGGGCCGATTCGATACGTATCCGAAGCGCAGAGGTCTCACCCGTGTAAAAGAGCTGCTGGAAGCAGGACTTAACGTATGCTTTGGGCATGATGATATCTTCGATCCATGGTATCCGCTGGGTACAGGGAAGATGCTTCAAGTCCTTCATATGGGAATTCACGCCGCTCAGCTCATGGGTTACGAGCAGATTGTAAATTCCATTGATATGATAACGACGAACAGTGCCAAGACGCTGCAAATTGAAGAAAAGTATGGCATTGAGTCAGGCAAGCCTGCGAATTTCATCGTCCTGTCGGCAGAGAATGAATATGAGGCCATCCGGAAGCAAGCGACCGTTCGCTATTCCTTCCGAAACGGCAAACTTATCTCCGAGACGAAGCCTAGTGAGACAACAATTAATCTAGGCAATGAAACAGAAAAAGTTGACTTTAATAGATAAAATGACAAGAGCACTTCCAATTGGGAGTGCTTTTTAACCTTTTTGGATATTTTTTTGGAGAAAATGGGTAAATTTAAGCGATACCTCTTTTTTCGACAGTATCTCTGATTGACGTTTTCTGGAAAAGTTTACTATGATTTAATTAGGGTTATTGTACAAGCGTATAAGGAGTTGGTTATGATCCGTGTTGAGGGGTTTCCTTAAGAATTTAAGAGCAAGAACCTTTGAGTAAAGATCAATGCCGTAAGAACGTGGAATGGGACTATTGCAAAATGACCGTAGACCGTAGGTTGACGTATATAGGCAGGTAGATCATTTGAAAAAGGGGGATCAACTTGTTGAGTGAATTCCAGGATACATTACTTGAGTCCGTCAAAGCATTTCAATCAACCCAGCTTGTAATGAACAAGTATGAAAATGTGCTCCAGCATATGGATAGCGGAATTATGCTGTTTGATAGTGAGGGAGTGCTGACTTTTATTAATGTGCAGATGGCTAAGCTCCTTGAAACCCCGCGTCACGCATTGATCGGATGTAACTTGTTGCAAATACTGCTTCACCCACATCTGAACCAATTTAAGAAGAGGAAGATTCTGCGTATTTATCGCGAGACAATCTTCTATCGCAAGAAGAATCATGAGGTCATTGATGAATATGGCCGTCATTGGTTAATTACGGTGAAGTATGGAGACCAGATGGATGGAGATTTCTTGCTCAGCGTGAAGGACGTTTCTGAATTCAGACAAATTGAGCAAACTGCATATCAAAATGATAAGCTGGCCATGCTTGGGAAAATATCAGCAGCTATTGCCCATGAGATCCGCAATCCGCTGACAACCATCCGCGGCTTCATTCAGCTGCTTCGCCCTCATCTTGTCCAATTGGGCAAGGATGAATATGCAAGAATTATTCTGGCCGAAATTGATCGCGCCAATGATATTATTTTTGAATTTCTCAACTCTTCCAAGCCCACCGCCCCGCAAATGGTTGTTGTTAGTGTCTACTCCTTATTAAAAGAAGTTGTGCTCCTGACGGAAAGCGAGGGGCATATGAAAGGCTGCGAAATCAACCTTCTCTTGTCCGAGGATGCAAACATGAATGTGTCCATTGACGTGAAGCAGATTAAGCAGGTTCTATTAAATATTATCAAAAATGCGCTGGATGCGATTGAAGAGGTAAAATGCGATCACTCCGGAGTTATTAATATCACAGCAAAGCCCGAAGGGAAATATGTGAATATATCTATTCAGGATAACGGGAATGGCATCGATAAGACGCTGTTAGCCCACCTCTTCGATCCTTTCTTTACGACGAAGGAGAAGGGAACTGGGCTTGGCCTATCGGTTAGCTACCGGATCGTAAGGAACCACAAGGGAACGATCTCCGTCGATAGTATCAAAGGAGCAGGTACAATCTTTGAGATCTGGCTCCCCATGGTATAGATTTTGTATAAAGAGAAAAAGGTATCTCATCGTTACAAGGATGAGATACCTTTTTTTTCAGTATAAATTGTTGACTTATGGAGATTGAGATTCACAGTGGGGAGAAGATGATGTCTGATTGACATCCCCGCAGGCCGCGCAGGAATTACGCTGTGAGCAGCCAGCGCATTCGCCTTTCTTGCTCTTTTTGAAGCCGCGATAGAGAGCAAAAAGTGCAAATCCGAAGACCACACCAATGATTAGGATATCGGCCATCATTATCACTTTCCTTTCATTGAACTCATATGGTTCTTACACAAACCCCAGCAGTATTCCACCCTGATAAATAATGAACGACATGATATAGGCAAGTGTTAAGGAATAGAAGACAGCGAACGCTGTCCATCTCCAGGAGGCTGTCTCCTTGCGAAGAACACCTACCGTAGCGAGACAAGGTGTATATAATAGTACAAATACCATGAAGCTGATTGCTTGCAGTGGCGTAAAGGACAGCGCAATTTGGCCTTGTAGTCCAGCCATATCAGGCACATGATAGATGATATTCATCGTGGATACGACGACCTCTTTGGCCATGAAGCCAGTAATGAGGGCGGCTCCGGATTGCCATGTTCCAAAGCCAAGTGGATGAAGAAGGTTAGCGAACAGCCCGCCGATATAAGCAAGGAAGCTATCGTCCATCGTATCAGCTACTCCTCCTGGTCCAACATAGGACAACAGCCAGATCAATACAGATCCGCCAAGAATGAACGTCCCTGCTTTGCGTAAGAAGCCTTTGCCCTTCTCCCAAGTGCTACGGAACAGGGTGGTAGACTGCGGCATGCGGTATGGCGGCAATTCAACCATGAAGAAGGACTTCGAATCTTTGAACATGAACAGCGAGAATAGCTTGGCTAATACTAACGCTAGCACGATCCCAAGCAGATACAAAGAGAAAACAACGAGTGCCTGGGCTCGGGCAAAGAATATACCTGCGAACAGGGCGTAGACGGGCAGACGGGCTGAGCAGGACATCAGCGGAACGAGCAGCATGGTCAGCATCCGTTCCTTCGGTTGCTCAATGCTGCGCGAGGCCATAATGCCAGGGACGTTGCAGCCGAAGCCGATAATGAACGGGATGAGTGCCTTGCCATTAAGTCCTGCTAGTTCCATGATCTTATCCATCATAACGGTAATCCGTGCCATATAGCCTGAATCCTCAATGAAGGAAATAATCAGGAACATAATGAAAATCTGCGGAATGAATACAAGCACACCCCCTACACCGCCGATAATTCCGTCGATCAAGAGTGCACGCGTAAATTCTGAGGCGCCCACAGCAACTAGTCCGTTCTGTATCCATGTACTAAGTGGACCAGAGAAGAAGGATTCCAGTAGATCGGATAACGGATTACCAAGCCAATCAAAGGTCAACTTGAAGGTAAACATCATGAAGACGAGGAATATTGGTATCCCCCAGATCGGGTGGGTCACTACGGCATCTATTTTCTCCGTGAGTGTGTTAGGCTTGCGATGGGTCGTATCGACAGCCTTTGCACAGATTTCTTGAATATGCTTCGTTCTTACTGAGCGGATATACTCCTGTAAAGTGGATGGGGTTCCTGCCATGTGCAACCGCTGTTCTGCCAAATCGCAAATAGATTGTACCTTGGCGATCTGCTCATCGCTGAGCTTAAGTGAACGAATAACAGCTTCATTGCGCTCCAGCAACTGAAGGGCGATGAAGCGTTCGGACGAAATATGATCAGGGATGACAGAATTTAATTCCCGGGAAATGTTGCTGATTGCTGCTTCGACGGCATTTCCGTAATCGATGCGAAAATCAGGTGCTTTTACCGAAGAGTTGCTGATTAGATCAAGCAGTTCTTCAGCGCC
Organism: Paenibacillus lutimineralis; assembly: GCF_003991425.1. Taxonomy (NCBI): domain Bacteria; kingdom Bacillati; phylum Bacillota; class Bacilli; order Caryophanales; family Paenibacillaceae; genus Paenibacillus; species Paenibacillus lutimineralis. Next base: position 4,720,700 of record NZ_CP034346.1, on the reverse strand, counting down.
TTTTCCCGTACGGGCTACAAGGGGCATTACAGGAACGCCGATACTCTCTGCCAAGGCCTCTAGATTAATGCTGAGACCGTTCGATTTAGCAACATCGATCATATTGAGACCAATTACAACGGGCTTCCCGTATTCCAATAGCTGAAAAGTTAAATAAAGATTTCGTTCAAGTTGAGAAGCATCAACGATATTAACTATTAGGCTAGGGGATTCCGACACCAAATATTCAGCAGCGACACCTTCATCCCTCGATAAGGGATGCAAGGTATAAATGCCAGGGAGATCGGTCAGTTCTCCACTTTTATTCTTGAGATGTCCAACCTTCTTCTCAACAGTTACTCCTGACCAGTTACCTACATATTCGTATGAACTGGTGAGCGTATTGAATAGGGAGGTTTTACCTGTATTTGGATTGCCGATAAGGGCCGCATTGTTCATGAGACAGCCACCTTAATTTCCGCTGCTTCTTTCTGACGGATTCCGAATAGCTGACCGCTGCATTCCAGCATTAATGGTCCTCCGCATGGGCAATATCGCTTGATCGTAATATTTGAGCCAACAGAGATGCCAAGATCAGTAAGACGGCGCTTCAGCGCAGGATCAATGGATCCGAAGTGACGTATTTCAGCGGAGATTCCCGGTCTCAGACCGAGCAGACAGTTTTGGCAGTCAGACATGGTAGATCGCCCCTTATTATAATGAAAGGATTAGAACTGGTAATTTTATTTGCTTCATTAATTTAGGTACTATTAATAAACTTCTGTATGAATATCTATCCAACAATAATTAATATTAAATGATAGCATTTCTTATCTAATAATCTGATATTGATAATCACTCTCATTGGTTCTCAATAAATATAGCAAACCGGAAAATAAACAACTGTGATATGAATCACAGCGTTTTGTATCTTTCACTTTACATTTTCATTTACCTTCAAGTAAGATGGATAATAAAACAAACGAGTGAAAGGGATAGGAAGATGAAAGCGAACCAATGTAAGATTGTCGATTGTACTATCCGAGATGGCGGGTTAGTCAATAATTGGGATTTTAGTGTGGATTTTGTACAAAAATTGTATGCAGGTCTGAATGAAGCAGGCGTGGATTATATGGAAATTGGGTATAAAAAACTCCCCGAAACTGCTTAAGGGAGCTGATGAGGCAGGGCCATGGCGCTTCCTGGACGACGATTTCCTTCGTAAGGTGATCCCGCAGAAAGGAACCACCAAGCTGTCTGCCCTAGTCGATATCGGTCGGGTAGATGAGAATGATGTTTTGCCCCGCAGCGAGAGTATGCTTGATCTGATTCGAGTAGCTTGCTACATCAAGGATGTCGATAAAGCTCTGGAGCTTGTACAATTGTTCCATGATCGCGGGTATGAGACGACGCTGAATATTATGGCTTTGTCGAACGTGATGGAGAATGAATTGCTAGAAGCGTTCGAGATGATTAAGGAGAGCGTAGTTGACGTTGTGTATGTCGTCGATTCTTACGGTAGTCTGGATTATAAAGATATGGAGTACTTGGTGGACAAATTCAAGACCCATTTGCCTAATAAACGCTTGGGCGTTCATACCCATAACAATATGCAGTTGGCTTTCTCAAATACGCTAGTTGCAGCAGATAACGGGGTAGAATTTCTTGACGCTTCTGTATACGGGATGGGTCGTGCAGCGGGCAACTGTCCTACAGAACTGCTCGTCACTCATTTAAAAAATACGAAATATAATCTTCGTCCACTGCTTGTTGTTCTTGAAGAACTGATGGTGCCGCTTCGCGAGAAGGAGGAGTGGGGTTACCTGATCCCCTACATGATTACCGGAACGTTGGACGAGCATCCGCGTTCAGCTATGGCGCTTCGTGTATCAGACGATAAGGATAAAGTCGTTGATTTCTATGATAAGCTTACGACGCCTGAAGTGAACTTTAAGAAGAAGTAATAGAATATATATAGAAAAAGTCCGGTTATCTTCGAATAGCCGGGCTTTTTCTGAGTGTTCAGAAAAGTGACGCGTATTTTAGCGATTTTTGTCCTTGGATTAGGGAGAAGGCAGGAAAATAGCGGATGATGTTGAATTGTACAACTAAAGAATATACCTCCGGGGGTTGAGAGCGCAAAGATGGGTACAAGGACAGAGAGAAGAACAGCTTTAATCCAGGGAGGAATCGGATTGGCAGGTATGCTGGCCTTCATTATAGCATCCGTTAGGTTAGACAGCTTGGGGATTTCCGCGGATAGCATGCGAGCATTATTGATCCTGGCCGGATTGGTGATCGGAACAATATCATTTGCGATTTTTGCTCAAGGCTGGATTTTGTTTGCGGACAAGCTGTCTAGACAGCGTTTGTACACCGCGGTCCTCTTTTTCATAATCGGATTATTGGATGTATTACATATTTCGGCATATAGCGGACTTAAGCTGTTCGGAATAGAGACCGGGCTTCATTTATCGAATACGTTGCTTGCGATTTCGCATTTGCTTGGGGCTTTGGGGATTCTGTTTATTTTCTGTACAGAAGATAGGCAGGTGTTGGGCAAACATAAATTTATGGCCTTTATCGGTGGTGCATTGGTCAGTGCGATCGGGATCGGACTGTTATATACATATCAATGGAAGCACCCTGAATGGCTGGAGTATAACGGACGCAGCCTCGGCAATTCGGTAATTTGGATAGCTACTCTGCCGATCATCTTATTGGCGATGATATCCATGGTTCGCCGATCGCGCAAGGCAAGCTCGTCTGCAGCGATAACGATGGTTCAGGCGTTGATGTTCATGCTGCTGGGGCATATTCTGCTTATGTTAGTAGACATGCAGGCTAGCTTGCTTCATGCTGTCGGCGAATGGTATATGGTTCTCTCTTATTATTTTGTGATGAAGGGAGTATACCGCCTTACTATTGAAGAGCCGTTCCGTAGCCAACAGGCTGTTGAAGCTTTGATGAAGCATATGGTCGATCATGATGAACTGACCGGATTACCTAATTTGCGGCGGATGAAGGAGGAGCTTGGTCAAGCGGCCCTTTCTTGCGCTTCATGTATCGGTATTGCCGTGATCAATATCGATCGCTTCAAGGCAATTAATGATTCTCTTGGTTATAGCGCTGGCGACAAAGTGCTTACGGAGGTAGGCGAACGACTGTCAGAGGTGTGCCGGGGTGCAGAGAAGGTCTACCGAATGGGAGAAGATGAATTTGCTCTCATTTTAGGCGAAGTGGGTGATGCAAAGGCGGCTGAACGCCGTGCAGTATGCTTGCTTCATGCAGTGAATCCATCCGTCATTATCGATGAGACAGAGTACCACATCTCACTTTCGATGGGTTTAGCCGTCTATCCTGCAGATGGAGCATCCGTTGAGCAGGTCATCCAATACGCTGATATGGCTGTTCATCATGCCAAGGATCAAGGGCAGGAATTTTCGCGTTACGTTGATAAATTAAAGCTGGTAACCCAGGCCCGAATCGAATTGGAGAACGATATGCGCAAGGCGCTAGATCAGGAGCAATTCTTCCTGGAGTTTCAGCCGCAATTCAGTCTGCAGACCAATCAGATGGTAGGAATGGAAGCGCTAGTGCGGTGGAGACATCCGAAGCGTGGGATCATTTCACCAGGGGAATTCATTCCGATCGCTGAGGATAGCGGCTTGATCGTTCAACTTGGAGAGTGGGTATTAAGGACAGCCTGTCAGTATAATAAGAACTGGCAATTAGCTGGTTATCCGCCAATATGTATCTCTGTCAATCTCTCGATGCGCCAATTCCGTCAATATAACCTGGCTGAGAGGGTGGGAGCGATCCTAAAGGAAGTTGGAATGGAAGCGAAGTATCTGGAGCTTGAGGTTACGGAGAGTATGACCTATGATATTGAGACGGCGTTAAGCCAGTTATACAGCTTGAAGCAGCTCGGAATACATATTAGTATCGATGATTTTGGAACAGGATATAGCTCGCTCTACTATTTGAAGAGCCTACCCATTGACCGCTTGAAGATTGACCGAGCCTTCGTACAGGAGCTAATGTTGGATGGAAATGATGCCGCCATCGTATCTACAATTACGACAATGGCACACCATCTGCAGCTCAAAGTGACGGCCGAAGGGGTCGAGAGCGAGGAGCAGCTTGAGTTTCTAAAGCAGCAGAACTGCCATGAGGGGCAGGGCTTCCTGTTCAGTAAGCCTGTTCCTGCAGGCGTATTTGAGAATGAGTTCCTTAGTCGGCTTGCCGGCTAGGAGCTTTTTTATATGAGGCGTTCGCCGATAGAGAGCAGAGGAACATTTCAGTAGAAGCATTCATAATTGTGAGATAAAAACAGAAAATCCCTTGCATCGCAAGGGATTTACATGAGTAAGCGGGTGATGGGAATCGAACCCACGCTACCAGCTTGGAAGGCTGGAGTTCTACCATTGAACTACACCCGCAAATATGAAATATGGTCGGGATGACACGATTTGAACATGCGACCCCCTGGTCCCAAACCAGGTGCTCTACCAAGCTGAGCTACATCCCGTTGTCTTAATCTAAGAATTTGACTCCTTTTGAAGACAAGAAATAATATATCATTTTTAGAGATGGAAGGCAAGACCTTTTTTGAATAAATATCTATTGATCCTCTTCTATAAATTCAGGTTACTTGTATCTAACTACGATTGGGGGAGCCGGAACTGTCATTTAGGGTCCAGGAAGCTTGCCATTTGGGGGGAGTTTGCATATAATATGGGATAAGTGTAATCAGTCAAGCCAAACATGTAAATGCTATGATGGAGAAGAGTAAGCAGAAGCCTTCTTACAGGGAGGGGACGCCGCAGATTGAGAGCGTCTCTACGAAATTTAGACTGCTGAAGTTCACTCCGGAGCAGTTCCTTGAACCGCCTGTTCCCACTGAAGGGAATAAGGAAGTAGAGGATACCGGTCACGAGCCGTTATTCGTTAAAGTGAGAGTTTTGTTGTAACAGCGATACGCCTGGTGCGTGTGCTGCACGCACCAGGCTCTAACAAGGGTGGTACCACGGTCTTTTCGTCCCTTTTCGGGAGAGAAGGCCTTTTTTGTTTGGATTTCAACATGATTTTTAACGTTTAGGGAGGAAAAATTCATGAAAGATCGTTTGGAAGCACTCAAACAGGAAGCATTGGAACAGCTTCACAAGGTTGCGGATGGTAATCATCTGATTGAGCTGCGTGTTAAATATTTGGGTAAGAAGGGTGCACTTACGGAAATTTTGCGCGGTATGGGATCTTTAAGTGCTGAGGAACGCCCTGTTATCGGTCAGGTGGCCAATGAAGTTCGCGGGGCTATTGAAGCACTGGTGGAAGAGAAGATTGACTTTTTCCAACGTCTGGCTACTGAACAGCGTCTGGCTGCCGAGCAGGTAGATGTGACTTTGCCGGGCCGTCCGATGAAGCAAGGTGCGATTCATCCGCTGAATCAGGTTATCCAGGACATTGAAGATATTTTCATTGGTATGGGTTATCGGATTGCTGAGGGTCCTGAGGTTGAGACCGATTATTATAACTTTGAAGCGTTGAATTTACCGAAGGATCATCCGGCTCGCGATATGCAGGATTCTTTCTATTTAACGGAAGAGTTGCTGATGCGTACACAAACTTCTCCGGTTCAAGTACACACGATGGAGCAAATGAAGGGCGAGGTGCCGATTAAGGTCATTTGTCCGGGACGAGTATATCGTCGCGATGATGATGATGCGACACACTCCTTCCAGTTCCATCAGATTGAAGGTCTGGTTGTCGGCAAAGGAATCCGGATGAGTGATTTGAAGGGGACCTTGCTGGAGTTCACAAAGAAGATGTTCGGCTCGAATACGCAAATCCGGCTTCGTCCAAGCTTCTTCCCATTCACTGAGCCTAGTGTTGAGGTCGACGTAACTTGTGTTAAATGCGGTGGCAATGGCTGCCGGGTGTGCAAGCACACCGGATGGCTTGAAATTCTGGGTAGCGGCATGGTACACCCACGCGTGCTAGAGATGAGCGGCTATGATCCTGAAATTTATAGCGGTTTTGCATTCGGTATGGGTGTGGAGCGGATCGCGATGCTGAAATATGGTGTGGACGATATCCGTCACTTCTTCAGCAATGATCTTCGTTTCTTGCAGCAGTTTGCCAGAATTTAATAGCGGAAAGGGGAAAGTCAGATGAAAGTATCAGCCGAATGGTTATCTAAATATGTATCGCTTGAAAATGTAGATATTACTGAGCTCGCAGAGCAAATTACACGCTCGGGCATTGAGATTGATTCGATCGAGAACCGCAACAAAGGTGTGACTAAGGTTGTTGTCGGTTATGTCAAGCATAAGGAGAAGCACCCGGATGCTGACAAGCTGAACGTGTGTACAGTAGATGCTGGCGAGGACGAGGATTTGCAGATCGTCTGCGGAGCCAAAAATGTTGACGCTGGCCAGAAGGTTGCCGTAGCGCTTGTGGGCGCTGAGCTGCCAGGTGGATTGAAGATCAAGAAGGCGAAGCTGCGTGGTGTTCCTTCCCATGGCATGATTTGCTCCGCTAAAGAGCTGGGGCTGAATGACAAGCTACTGCCGAAGGATCAGCAGGAAGGAATTCTCGTGCTGCCAGAGCAAGTTGAGATCGGCACGCCGATCACGAACCTGCTTGGACTTGACGATCAAATTCTGGACTTCGATTTAACGCCGAATCGTTCCGATTGCTTAAGTATGCTGGGCGCGGCATACGAAGTGGGTGCGATTCTCGGAAGAGAAGTTAAGCTACCAACGCCGGAGAAGGATTTGGTAGAAGTACAGAAGCCAGCTAATGATTATGTCGCTGTGAAGATCGATGCATCGGCATTGTGCGACCACTATGCAGTTCGTTATATCACAGGCGTTAAGATCGCTCCTTCGCCGCTCTGGATGCAGAATCGTCTGATGGCTGCGGGGGTTCGCCCGATCAACAATATCGTTGATATCACGAACTACGTTATGCTGGAATATGGTCAACCTCTGCACGCTTTCGATGCTGACAAGATTGCCGGCGGTGTGATCGGTGTGCGCGAGGCTAGCTCAGATGAGAGCCTGGTTACACTGGATGGGCAGGAGCGCAAGTTGGAGGCGGGAACGCTCTTGATCGTGGACGGAGAGGATAACCCGATCGCTCTCGCCGGAGTTATGGGTGGCCTTAACTCGGAAGTAACTGAGCAGACGACGAATATTGTGCTGGAATCGGCCAAATTCAGCGGCAGCTCGGTACGGATTACATCCCGTCATCTGGGACTACGTTCTGAGGCATCCTTGCGTTTTGAGAAAGTGGTTGATCCGAACTCTGTAATTCCGGCCCTGAACCGGGCGGCAGGACTTATGATGAAGCATGCTTCTGGCAGTGTTCATCAAGGCGTAGTGGAGACAGTTGTCAAACAACCGCAGGAGAATATCATTTCTCTATCACTTAGCAAATTGAATTCTTTCCTTGGAACGGATATTTCAACGCTTGAGACGAAGACGATCCTGAGCAGATTGCATTTTGATTGTGGAGATATGGCCGATAATACCATTGAAGTGCGCGTACCTACACGCCGCGGGGATATTACCCGTGATGTCGATTTGATCGAAGAAGTTGCCCGCATATACGGATATGACAACATCCCTACTACAGTAATAGAAGGGCCGACAACTGCTGGCGGATATACGAAGTCGCAGGCTCTACGTCGTTCCTTGCGCAAACTGCTGGTACATGGCGGTTGGCAGGAGGCGATGGGCTATTCCTTCGTGAAGGAAGGCAGTATTAAGCTGTTCCCGCGTCTGGGTGCAGGAGAATATGAAGTGAAGTTGGCAATGCCGATGAGTGAGGAACGGGGCGTGTTGCGCAGCAGCCTGCTGCCAGGACTTACTGAGATCGCGGCATATAACCGCAAACACAAGCAGGATAATCTGGCATTGTTCGAGATCGGTAATGGGTTCCTATCTACAGAAGAGAAGCTGACGAAGCAACCACAAGAGTTGCCTCTGCTCGGAATGTTGCTGACTGGAAATCGTGGCGAGAAGCGCTGGAATATGCCTGCGGAGAAGGTGGACTTCTTCGATATCAAGGGAGCGCTGGAAAGTGTGTTTGAAGCGCTGGGGTTAAGCGAAAAAGTCTTTTATGAAGCGAACAAGCCAGTTGGATTCCATCCGGGACGTTCTGCCTCTATGTATCTCGATACACCGGAAGGCAAGCTATGGATCGGTACCATAGGACAGCTTCATCCAGATCTTCAGCGTGAAATAGAGCTAGTGGATACGTATGCAGCAGAATTGTTACTTGAACCGATCTACCGCTATGCAGGAGCAACGGTAGCATATAGTGATTTACCGCGTTTCCCTTCGATGCAGCGTGATATCGCTGTTGTGGTTGGCCAGGAAGTTCAGGCCGGAGATTTGATCGGGACGATCCGTCAGAACGCAGGCGAATTGCTGGAATCCGTTGAGGTATTCGATATATTCATCGACAGTAAGCTGGGAGAAGACAAGAAGAGTGTGGCCTTGTCTCTCGTATACCGCAACAAGGAACGGACATTGACGGATGAGGAGATCACTGCAGTTCATGGATCTGTGGTCAATGCACTTGAGCAAACTTTTGCAGCTGAATTAAGAAAATAGCAGGAATTGTACAAAGTCACATCGAATCAAGTACAAGTAAACGATTCGATGTGACTTTCGTGCAAAAAAATGCATATTTCAGACACCTAGAACAAAGCGCAATAAAGGAGGCACAAAGTTTGAATACCCCTGACCGAATTAGTGTAAACGTAGATATTTACGGTACTTCTTATAAAATTGTTGGCAGTAATGAAGCGTATATGAAACAGATCGCTAAGCGAGTGGACGAGCAGATGCGTTCCATTTCCAAGGCGTATTCACATTTGGATACTCCTCGTCTAGCGGTGCTGACTGCTGTTCGGATGACAGAAGAGGCTGCCAGAGTCAATCAGCTTGAAGGTGAATTGAAGAGCTTGCAGCAGGAGAAGGCGTCCATCATTCAGGAGCTTGAAGTGCTGAAGACGTTAAATGGCAAGCAAGAAGAGCAATATGCCAAGCTTCAGGAGGAGTATGGCAATTTGAAGGACGACAGGAAGGCGTTGTCTGACAAGCTCACGGCTACCGAAGCAACGTTCAAACAGCATGAAGCTGAAAGTTCTAAGCAGGCCAAGGAACAAGAGGCCGAGAACCTGAGGCACAAGAACAAAGTGCAGGAACTGGAACGTCAGCTGAGCGAACAGCGGAACAGTAACACTCAACTGCAGAATAAGCTACGTGCTTCAGAACAAAATGTACAGCGGGAGAAGAGCGAGCACGACAAGCTTAGCGCTCAATTGAAGGCTGTGCAGCAGCGTGAAGAAGCAGCTAAGGCTGATGGACAACAGTTGAAAGTAAACGTGGATAAACTGGAGATGCAGAAGAAAGGTCTGCAGGAATCGCTACAGAGTGCAGAAGCAGAGACCAAGAAGCTGCAGCAGCATGTGCAGGAAGCGAATGAAAGGGAGAACAAGCTCCGCTCCGAATTAGATGGCGTCCTGCAGAATGAGAAATCGTGGCAGAAGCTGGCTGAGAAACGTAATGAGGAGCTGAGTGGTCTCGAGACGAAGATACTCGCGGTATCCGAAGAGCTAGAGAAGAACGAGCAGCAGCTACAATTCGCAACGAAGGAAGCGAATGCCGCTCGCCAAGGTCTGCAGGTTGAACAGGACAAGCTTAAGCGGACTGCTGGTGAATTGGAAGAGTTGCGTATTAAATTGAAGCAAGCGCTGTCGGATCGAGGAACCGCTATTATGAAAGCGGAAGCGAGCGAGGCGGAGAAGAACCGTTTGCAAGAAGAGATTCAAAGTATGGGTGAACGTATAAGTGAGCTGGCAGAAGAGTCCAAGGGCTACGCTCAGCTTGCGGAAGCGAGCGAAGTAGAGAAGAATCGTCTGCAAAATGAGATTCAAAGTCTTGTCGATCGCATTCAAGGTATGGAAGAAGAGGCTAAGAACTATGATCAGCTTGTAGAATCTGGCGAAGCAGAGAATGAACAGCTGCGGAAGAAAGTCCATAATCTTGAAGATCGGATCCGGATTCTTCAGGAGGAGTCACAAGACTATGCTCTGCTTGCAGAAACGAGTGAAGCCGAGAAGAACCATTTGCAAGTGGAAGTACAAAACCTTGAAGAACGTATTCGTGGGCTGAAGGAAGAGACTGGGGTCCATGCCCAGCTTGTGGAAGCAAGTGAAGCCGAGAAGAAGCGCTTGAGTGAGAAGATTGAGAGTCTTGGTGAGAAGATTCAGAAATTGCAAGAAGAGTCCCGGGAGTACGCTCAGCTCGTTGAGGCTAGTGAAGCCGAGAAAGAGCAGCTCCAAACGGAGATTCAGAGTCTGGATGAACGTATTCGGGAGCTGAGAGAGGAGTCCGGGGGCTATGCTCAGCTTGCAGAAGCAAGTGAAGCGGAGAAGAGCCGATTGAATGAGATGGTTCAAAGTCTAGGTGATCGTATTTGTTCCTTAGAGGAAGAAGCCAAAGGTTACGCCCAGCTTGCGGAAGAGCAAGAACAGGCACGCAAGGATGCCGAGCAGCAGGAGCAGGCCTGGAGGACCCAGTTGGCTTCAGCAGAGCAGGAACTGGCTTCTTGGCGGGAGATCGAGGCGGATTTGCAGCGACAATTGAATACATGGCAGCAGGAATGCGCGGCCAGCTCGGAGAAGGTCGAGGACCTGAACGAGCAGTACGATGCGTTGCAGCAGGAGAAGGGGCAGATGTCAGAGCAGCTTCGGCAAATTACTGAAGGCTACGAAATTGTGTCGCATGAGTATCATCTGTTAAAATCAGCCAAGGAACTGGACCAAGAGAATACGCAGAAGCTTGAGCAGGAATATAGGCGGCTGAAGGAAGATTATGCGAAGCTGCAGACAGAGTATGACGAGTGGATTGAATTGATCGAGCAGGATAATAACTAGCACTGTGAATAGTCACGGTACTAAATGAAGGGTCCTTAGGCGATTCGCCCAAGGACCCTTATTGTGCTTTTTGAACTACCTCTAGTTGATTTATTCTTCTACAATAATTTTGGAGATCATGGTTGAATGTCCGGTTCCGCACATAATGGAGCAGGCCAATTCAAATTCCCCGGCTTCCTCTGGGATGATCGTCTTGGACTGGCTCTTGCCGCTTAACTGCAGCTTAAGTCCAGGCACGAGCATCCCATGATTGCCTTCCTTGCTCTTGAAAGTGATCTTCACCGGAACGCCCTTCTTCAAGTGGTACTCAGGCTGATCGAATTGATAATCGGTCGCTTCGATCGTGAGCTCGGCTTCTGGTGTAATGTTGTTATTTTCGGAACTGGTATTGGAACCGCTGCCACAAGCAGCCAAGACGAGCAATAACACAGATGTAGCCATAAATGCAATAGTCTTCTTCATAATCATCACCTGCAATATAGTATTATTGTGACAAATTTAAGAATATTATAGCGCAGGTTTTCAATCAAAAGAGGGGGACGGTATGAATAATTAGTGAACATTTTCCATATTTCTCAGATTTTCATATGTGAATGTAATCGTGAAATATGAGTCCATAAAGAAAACTACCCCGAAGCCTCCAGATATAGGGGCGCGGGGGTAGTTCTTGCTGCATCTTGTAGCTTTTACTTAGTAAGCTTATCGAGAGCCATTATCTCGGCCTGCCTCAAAGGGCGTAGATACGGGGATGAACAAGTCGATAATCCCGATCACTAGTGCCGCCAGTAAGGCGCCGATTACAGACACCGAGACACCGGATACGACGAATTGAGCGAGCCAGATCACGAGTGCACTGGCCAGAAAACCGACGATGCCGCGTCCAAATGGAGTAACCTTCTTGCCGAATATGCCCTCAATGGCCCAACCCAATAAGGCAATTACAAGAGCGAGCACAAGAGCGCTCCAGAACCCACCTACACTGAATTGTGGAACGAGCCAGCCCACAACCAGCAGTACCAGGGCGGAGACGATAAAACGGACAACATGCCCAAGAAAATGCACGGTATTTGCCTCCTTTTTTAATGAAATACATGTGGCAACTCTATATTATGATGTTCATGAAAGTCGGTTCTTATGTGCCTTTATTTTTAAATTAAGGCTAAATAGCGAAATTTGAGCGGTTTCGATATAATGTAACCATAGCTCGAGAGAGGTTGTGAAGTTTCTTGGATCAGAAAATACTGCATACGATGGAATATCCAAAAATTATAAATCATTTAGCCCGTTATACGCAGACCTCACTAGGCAAGCAAATGGCAGAGGAATTACAGCCAGTGACACGCTTGGAAGATGTGAAATTGTTGCTGCAGGGGACGGAGGAATCGTTTACCGTTGACCGGCTCAAGGGTTATCCTTCCTTCGGGGGAGTTGTAGATATAACGTCGGCTGTTAGACGAGCCCGCATTGGCGGTACGCTGAATCCTCACGAACTTCTAGGAATTGCGACAACGCTTGAAGGTTCAAGACGGATCAAACGCTACCTGTCTGCAGTGCATGAGGATAATCCGGTGGAAATATTATTTACACTGAGCGATTCCTTAAGTGAGCAGAAGCCGTTAGAGGATGCAATCAAACGCTGTGTGGATGACAGTGCGGAAATTATGGACTCGGCAAGTGCGGAGTTGTCGCAAATTCGCCGTGAACTTCGTGGTGGAGAAGTACGGATCCGTGAGAAGCTGGATTCGATGATTCGTTCGTCAACGGTGTCGAAGATGCTGCAGGATCAGATCGTTACGATTCGCGGTGATCGTTTTGTTATTCCCGTTAAAGCGGAATACCGTTCGCATTTTGGCGGAATCGTACACGATCAGTCCGGCTCAGGGGCGACCCTGTTCATTGAACCGGAGTCGATTGTCGCGATGAATAATAAGCTGCGTGAGACGAAGCTACGCGAGGAGCGGGAGATCGAGGTTATACTGCAGAAACTAACTGCGCTTGTAGGTGAGCAGGCGGAACTTCTGATATATGATATCGATATTCTGGCCCAGCTTGATTTTATGTTCGCCAAGGCACGTCTGGCGCGCGAGATGAAGGCCACGCTGCCGCGAATGAATGACCGCGGCTTCATTAAGCTGCGGAGAGGACGCCATCCACTCATCTCGATCGACCAGGTCGTACCGATTGACGTTGAGCTCGGCAATCACTTCTCGACGATTATCGTCACCGGTCCTAACACGGGCGGTAAGACGGTTACGCTGAAGACGATCGGTCTGCTCAGCTTGATGGCGATGTCCGGATTGTTCGTTCCGGTTGAAGAAGGCTGTCAATTATGTGTGTTTGACGCAATCTATGCGGATATCGGCGATGAGCAGAGTATTGAGCAGAGCCTGAGTACCTTCTCCAGCCATATGACGAACATCATCTCCATTCTGAAAAATATGACGCCGAAGAGCCTTGTTCTACTCGACGAGGTTGGGGCGGGGACGGATCCTGCTGAAGGCTCGGCATTGGCGATCGCGATATTGGAGCATATACATTCGCTGGGTTGCAGAATGGTGGCGACAACACACTATAGCGAGCTTAAGGCTTACGCCTATGAACGTAAGGGTGTCATCAATGCCAGCATGGAGTTTGATATCAATACATTGAGCCCAACCTATCGCTTGCTGGTAGGTGTACCTGGCCGAAGTAATGCATTTGCAATAGCTGAGCGGCTCGGGCTTCCGGCTCCGATTCTTGAATTCGCCCGGGGTGAAGTTAAGGAAGAAGACCTTCGGGTGGAGAATATGATTGCCAAGCTCGAAGAGAATCGGAATATCGCTGAGCAAGAGCGTGAGAACGCTGAGAAACTACGCAAGGAAATGGAAGGCCTGCGCAGTAAGCATGAGGCCGAGCTTGAGAAGCTGGAGCAGCAGAAGGAGCGTTATCTAGAGAAGGCGGATGAGGAAGCGAGGGAGATTATCGCTAAGGCTCGCAGCGAAGCGGAGAAGATTATCGATGAGCTGCGCTTGCTTGCCATGGAAGAAGGAGCCTCGGTGAAGGAGCATAAGCTGATCGCTGCCCGCAAGCAGCTTGACGAAGCTGAGCCAGCGATGCGTAAGAAGTCTATAGCTCATAAGGCTGCCAAGCCAAAACGCTCGATCCAGCCTGGTGATGAGGTGAAGGTACACAGCCTGAATCAGAAGGGGCATGTTGTCGAGCTGTCCGGCGACAAGGAAGCACTTGTCCAGCTGGGAATTATGAAGATGAAGGTTGCGCTTGATGACCTCGAGCTGATTGGTTCAGCTCCCGTTACGAAGCCGGTTCAGCGAACCGCAGCTAATGTGAAGCGTACGCGGGATGAGCATGTGCGGACAGAGCTGGATCTGCGTGGAGCCAATCTGGAAGAGGCATTGATTGAGGTAGATCGCTTTATTGATGAGGCGTACCTGAGCAATCTGGGTCAAATCTATATTATCCACGGTAAAGGAACCGGGATTCTGCGCAGCGGAATATCCGACTATCTGCGTAGACATAAGCATATCAAGAGCTACCGTCTTGGAAATTACGGAGAAGGCGGCACAGGAGTTACGGTGGCGGAGCTTAAATAATTCGTATGGAACGAATATGATCCATGTAGGGGGAGTAAGATCATGCTGAAGAACCTGGTCAGGGTTTTATTCGCGGCTGCCGTATGCTTCATTGTCGCTGGGATTATCTATCTCTGGGTGGCTTAATACGCATTTAAGTGCGTGTTTAATAATTCCAGCTTTCAGCACCGAGAAGGTTGGATGAAGCTAGGGCCTGAGGAGCGGAGCGTACGTAGTTTGTACGTGAGCACCGGAAGGCCCGGCTGAATTCAAGATTCGATGCCGATTAAGCTACCAGTACTACTTCGTGATCAAAGTTGGATTAAAGAAAGGATGGGGACGATGGAGACGACAATTTGTCCATGGTGCCAGACAGAAATTGTATGGGATGAAGAAATAGGGCCCGAGGAGTACTGCCCTTATTGCAACAATGAGTTGAAGGGGTATCGTACTCTGAATATTGGGATTGATGAGATTGAGGATGAAGAGAACGAGTACGACGGGGATGAAGATCAGGATCAGAAGGTCTTTTGGGAACATGAAGAGAGCGGACATCTCGATGCGATTCGTAGAGTAGAGACCTTTGCCAAGGCGGGCGGAGATTTGTTGGCTTATGACTCCGGAGTGGAGAAAGTACTGGATGGCCAGGAAGAGGTACCTGAGTGCCCTCATTGCCGTGAGTACATGCTATTTGCTGGAAGCCAACCATTGCCGGACAGCTTCGTACCTGCAGTTCCGACCGGATTGGCGAGGCCGTTAGTGCAGAAGGCGGCTAAGCTGGACACCTATATTTGCTCGGCTTGTTTTCATGTGAGTCATTTCCTAACAGAAGACGAGAGAATGCATCTCATTCGTACAGTGACCGAAGAAGAATAAGAGTAAGCTTGAGAAGGAGAACCTTCATTTCCGTGATTGGAATTGAAGGTTCTTTTTATATTTAGTAACGCTTAGGCAGAATACCAATCGGGAGTCTAATGGAGTTTAGGAGTAGGATGGGGAGTGCGCGTTAAAGAGAACATCTGTATGTCAGGTCGATCAACTCCGCTGATGATATCCGTAATCATCTCTGCGGCAATCGTGCTGCATACCGTACCATTGCCGCCATAACCTTCGAGAAAATAACAATGCGGGTAATCAGGGTGGGTACCGATATAAGGAAGTCCGTCATGAGTATGCCCGAACACTGCGCCCCAGCTATACTCCGCTTGGATTGTAGCAGATCTCGGGAACATTTGATGTACATAATCAAGTAGCTGTTTGCTCTTGGCTAGATAGCGTCCCTCTACAAGTCTGCCTCCAGGTAAGAGTTCATCTAAGCCTCCGGCTATAATTCTTCCGTCCCGGGTAGTTCGTAGATAGTAATAAGGCCGGGCCGTCTCCCAGATCAGGCATTGTTCGTACCAGTCCCTAAAGTCCTTGAGCGGTTCAGTAACGATGACATAGGAGCTTGTTAATTCTGCGCCTCTCTCGCGCTTGTATTGCTGTGTCTCATATCCAGTCGCAAAAATAACATGCCTTGCTGTAATCTGTGACTGCCCGCATCGACAGAT
Source organism: Paenibacillus lutimineralis (assembly GCF_003991425.1). Taxonomy (NCBI): domain Bacteria; kingdom Bacillati; phylum Bacillota; class Bacilli; order Caryophanales; family Paenibacillaceae; genus Paenibacillus; species Paenibacillus lutimineralis. Next base: position 4,704,651 of record NZ_CP034346.1, on the reverse strand, counting down.
CACCCGATCTTGGGTAAATTCACAGCTGCTGATCGCGGATTCTTCATAGACCCGCGCTCCCTGCTGGACTGAATGTTCAACCAGGCTATGAACGAAGGCATAAGGGTTAACCTCTGCATCCCCTTTGGTATAGATGGCAGCGGTTTTTTTGAATGAGAAGTGGGTTGAGATTTGGTCTTCATTCCACCACGAAGCATCAAAACCGTAGCGTTGCAAGGTTCTATGCTCCTCTCTAAGCATATCGGCGTCCTCAGGCGTGCTGGCGAAATATAAGCTTCCGCGGGGAAGCAGTCGGGCCACTTCGGGAAAATCCTGACTAAGACGGATTAAATGCTGGTTAGCATCACGGCAGAGTCGGTAGAAATGCACGGCCTCCTGCTCGCCAAACGTATGAATCAGTGAGGTTAACGTCTTATCATTGGAGAATTGGAGTAGGCCTGTATTTGCTAGGGAACTGCCGGAGGCGATTTGATGACTTTCAACCAGAACAGTATTGATGTTCCTCTGGGTTAAAAGAAATGCAGTTATTGCTCCGCCCATCCCCCCTCCGACAACCAATACATCGCAGGAGATATCCGTGTTTAAGGTGGGGTATTTGCTAGGCTCGGGAGATACGGTGGGCCAGTAATAATGACCGGAATGCAGCTTCAAAATAGGCCACTCCTTTAGAGGAAGTTCAAAAAGTCCGCTTTTGATCACGAAGTGAATCAAGAAGTAACTCGGCATCGAATCTTGAATTCAGCCGGGTCTTCCGGTGCTCACGTACCCACTACGTACGCTCCGCTCCTCAGCCCCTAGCTTCATCCAACCTTCTCGGTGCTGAAAACCAAACTTTTTGAACATGGATTTAAATAGGTAGTTCAAAAAGTCCGCTTTTGATTACGAAGTGAATCAAGAAGTAACTCAATAAGGTTGCTGTTGTTCACGAGATTGTCGTTAGTATGTCCAATTAGAGACATCATAAAAAATCACTTGCGGGAGCATAATAGGCAAGAATTGAATCAAAAATCAGGAGGAATAGGCATGAACAATATGCAAATGAAGCCTCTCTCAGGCAAGGAATTGGATTACATCGCCGATTCACTATCCAATGAGAATATGCTTATCAAGCTGTATGCGACAGCAAGAAGCGTATCGGCCAACGCGCAAATCAGCCAGGTCATAGATCAGCATCTGCAGGTTCATGAGCAGCATACACATCAGATGATCGAAATGCTGAAGCAGCACCAACAAATGGCACCGACGCAAAGTCATTAACCAACAGTTCTTTAATAAATATCTAGGAGGATAGGAATGATGAATCAACAACAGAATCAATCACAGGGTCAGCAAATGATGAACGAGTCCGATTACCTGAATGTTATTCTATCCGATCTGAAGAGAACGGTGCGTGAATACACAACGGCCACGACAGAATCGGCATGTCCTGTTGTCAGACGCATGTTCACGGATCTGACCAACAGCACGCTGCGATTGCAGGGTGAATTATTTCAGGTGATGGAGCAAAATAAAATGTATACCGCGCCTTCTCCAGCACCGCGCCAAATGATTGATAAGGAGATTCAGACTGCGCAACAGGATCATCAACAAGCGCATCAGATGAGTCAGCAGCACGGTATGCAATCCGGTGCTTTCTACCATCAGAACAATGTGTCGAATCACACTTCGAACGTACAGAATCCATATACTTAACCTAACCGTTCAAGCGGCTGGAGAAGCGATTAGTTCGGCTTACCGGCTATAGTTCAGCGACCGTCCGTCCAGGGGATAACTCATCCTTATGACGGACGGTTTTTCTTTGCAGATACATGAAATTCATGTAATATTAGTATTAAATTTAGTTTTCGGCAGGCGGTGCGTGGAGAATGCATACGAACTACCACCCTGACATTTGCCGGAACAGCGCTGGAGGATGAAGGATGAGACAAATAAGCGAGCTTAAGCTGAAAGTGCTGGATCTTCTGAAAGAGGACGCGAGGCGTGACCCTAATTTGCTGGCGACATTGCTCGGCGCGACTCCTGAGGAGATAGCGGAGGCGATCGCGGAATTGGAAGAGGATAACGTGATCGTGAAGTACGCTACGGTGGTTAATTCCAGCAAGCTGGACGATGAGAAGGTGACGGCGTTAATCGAAGTACAAATTACGCCTGAGCGTGGAAGAGGGTTTGAGACGATCGCCGAGCGCATTTATTTGTTCCCGCAAGTAATGAGTGTCTATCTGATGTCCGGTGCATATGATTTGTTGGTTGAGGTGGAGGGCCGTAACCTGAAGGAAGTGGCCAGCTTCGTGTCCGACAAGCTGTCTACACTTGAGTCCGTACTATCTACCAAGACGCATTTTATTTTGAAGAAGTATAAGCAGGATGGCATTATTTTTGAAGATCCTGAAGAGGATCGCAGACTTTTGATATCTCCGTAAAGGAAGTAATAATATGAGTGTAAATTCACAGGATGTAGAGAACAATAGCAAATCTATGACATCTTATCTGTCTCCCGTCGTAAGGGAGATACAGCCTTCGGGTATTCGTCGTTTTTTTGATTTGGTGAGTGGCAATAAGGATATTATTACTCTAGGTGTCGGTGAGCCGGATTTTATAACTCCTTGGCATGTACGAGAAGCTTGCGTATATTCGCTGGAGCGTGGGTTTACGAGCTACACATCCAACGCAGGTATGCCTGAGCTTCGCGAGGCCATTGCGGAGTACCTATATAATAGCTATGATCTGAAATACGATCCCAAAGATGAAATGATCGTTACTGTGGGCGGAAGCGAAGCGATTGATCTTGCTCTTAGAGCTTTGATCGAGCCAGGGGATGAGGTTCTCGTGCCGGTTCCGTGCTATATCTCCTATTCCCCAATTACTTCAATTGGCGGAGGAGTACCGGTAGAAGTCGAGACTTTTGCTAAGGACAGCTTCAAGCTGAAGGCTGAGCATTTGCAAGCTAGGATTACGCCGAAGTCCAAAATATTAATTTTAAATTATCCGAGCAATCCGACAGGCGGTATTATGACCTATGAGGATTGGCTGCCGATTGCCAAAGTGGTGGAGGAGAATGATCTGATCGTCATCGCCGACGAGATCTATTCGGAATTGACCTACGATCACAAGCATGTCAGCTTCGCTTCGATCCCTGGCATGAAGGACCGTACCTTGCTCGTTAACGGCTTCTCCAAGGCCTTTGCCATGACAGGTTGGCGCATGGGATATGTATGCGGACATCCTGACTTGATCTACGCAATGCTGAAGATCCATCAATATACCGTGATGTGCGCTCCAGTTATGGGCCAAGTGGCTGCGCTCGAGGCTCTGAAGAACGGCCTTAGAGAGAAGGATCATATGGTAGAATCGTATAACCAGAGAAGACGCCTGATCGTACAGGGACTGCGGGACATCGGCTTGTCCTGCCATGATCCCCAAGGGGCATTCTACGCCTTCCCAAGTATCCAATCGACTGGACTTAGCTCCGAGGAATTCTCGCAGAGACTGCTTATGGAAGCAAAGGTGGCAGCTGTACCTGGCAACGCTTTTGGCGGTGGCGGGGAAGGCTTCCTACGTTGTTCCTATGCGACATCGGTCAGTCAACTTAACGAAGCACTACACCGAATGGGCCAATTCGTCCATAAGCTGAAGCAAGGCTAGGTCTGGCGCTGTGACCATGAACTATTCACCCGGGAAAATGGTTCTATTTAACATTTCTTTCATTTATTAATTGATCATTGTCCAATTAATATGGTATAATATGTTTTCGGAGGAAGGTTATAGTTTCTCGGGGAGGGATAACTTTTGGGTTGTGGTGAATACAATCTAGTATATGATATGGCGGGGCTATTGATCGCTGAAGACAATGAATCAAACAAGTGGATGGTAGAAGCGAACCGTAAGACTTCACCACAAGCAGTAACCTTGGAGGATGAAATTCATATACTTCGTAATAGAATGGAAAAGATGTTCTTGCAAGAGAAGTCTTTTACCTCGGATATTGTAATCGAAATCAGCCGTTTGCTGGATCTGAAGATTAATGAATTTATGAAGAAGCGGAGTAAGAAACAATAATCAAGTAGCGACCTGACAGAGTTCAGTCGATTGAAGAAGATCTTTTACAGATCTTCTTTTTTATGCGATTCAGGGTTATCGAGAGGGTTGCAAGAAGTTGAAGAAGCCTAGTAATCATCTGGAAAAGCCCTCAGCATCGTTTTATGGTATATTGGGAATATCGATTTCTAAGGATAGGGGGAGTTTCTCTAATGACGATTTACACGCGTACTGGTGATCAGGGGCAGACCTCAGTGATCGGCGGGAGAGTATATAAGGATGATGAGAGAGTAGAAGCCTACGGCACGATAGATGAATTGAACTCTTTTGTTGGACAGGCTGTGAGCCTTGCAGAAGGGGAGAAATTCGCCGATCTTCACGAGGATCTTCTGCTGGTTCAACAGGAGTTGTTCGATTGTGGATCTGATCTGGCCTACGTCAAGATCAAAGAGAGCAAATACAAAGTAACGTCTGAGCTATGGGAGAGATTGGAGCAGTGGGTGGACCGCTATGAACAGGAAAATCCTAAGCTTGAGCGCTTCATTCTGCCTGGCGGTTCCCAACTGGCAGCTGTTCTTCACGTCTGTCGTACAGTCTGCCGCCGCGCTGAACGCCGAGTAGTAACACTGAGCCATAAAACGGAAATTAACGAGGACGCTTTGAAATATATCAATAGGCTATCTGATTTCTTCTTCACGGTGGCCAGGACAGCTAACGCGCGTCTGGCGGTTCCCGATATAGAATATTTGCGCAGTCGGAAGGTGTTTGGCAATAAATCATGACAGATTACTATGAACCGATTACTTATCAGGTAACAGAGCTAGAGGAAGGTTGGCTGGTGAAGACGGTGTTGCAGCGGCGCTTAGGCGTATCGCGAAAGCTGCTGTCACGAATCAAGCTGACGGAACGCGGTGTAATGTTGAATGGGGAGCGAGTGTACATCAGCGTGGCAGTAAGAGCGGGCGATATCGTATCCATCTCATTGGAGCAGGAGATGTCAGAGGATATTTTGCCACAGCCGATTCCATTCGATATTGTGTATGAGGATAACGCACTGCTGATCGTTAACAAGGAACCAGGGATCATCGTTCATCCAACACATGGTCATTATATGAACACGCTGGCCAACGGGGTTGTACACTACTGGCAGGCCAAAGGCGAGAAGTACCGATTTCGTCCAGTGCACCGTCTGGATCAGGAGACGAGCGGGATTATTGCGATCGCCAAGAATGCCTATATCCATCAGCATATTTCGGAGCAGCTTATAGCGGGGCAAGTATCCAAGAAATACATTGCTCTCGTACACGGTTGTCCGCAGCCTGCGAGCGCCTCGATTGACGGTCCTATTGATCGTGATCCACAGGAACCGCATCGCCGCATCGTGACGGCGGATGGCTATCCTGCATTGACTCATTATGAGGTAAAGGCTTGTTATGGAGAAGGGGCTCTGGTGGAGCTTAGGCTGGAGACAGGGAGAACGCATCAAATCCGCGTTCATATGACCTCAATCGGTCACCCGTTGATTGGCGACAAGATGTATCGCTACTTAGGCTTCGACGAGCTTAATGAGCAGGAGCGGGCAAGCATGAATGCACTGGATGCTCTTATTGATCGGCAGGCTCTCCATGCCGCTGAGCTTGGATTCATTCATCCGTTAACGGGCGAACAGATCGTATTCTCTGCTTCGTTGCCTGCAGATATGGCTCATTTACAGAAAAGGTTGAATTAGAGTGCGTGTTCAAAAAGGACGTTTTAAGCACCGAGAGGGTTGGATGAAGTTAGGGACTGAGTAGCGGAGAATCGTGGTCGCTCATCCTTGAATAGCCCCTTTTGAGGTTATCAAAAGTGGACTTTTTGAACGACCATTTAGAGAGGAACGATACTATGAGTACACTTACAGTTTATCACTATCCTAAATGCGGTACTTGCCGCAAAGCGGTTAAATGGTTGGAGGAGCATGGCCATCATCTGGAGCTGCACAATCTGAAGGAGACAACTCCTTCAAGTGAACAAATGTCAGAGATGATCGACCGCAGCGGGCTTGAGCTTAAGAAGTTCTTCAATACGAGCGGTGAGGTATATAAAGAGCTAGGGCTTAAGGACAAGCTGCCAGGTTTATCACGCGAAGAGGCGATCCAGTTACTCGTCTCTAATGGTATGCTGATTAAACGACCGCTTGTAACGGACGGACATAAAGTTACCGTAGGCTTTAAAGAGGATAGCTATGAACAGTCGTGGGGAGACAAATAGATTTTAATAGGGGAGCTTGTTTACGATTATGGAACAAACAAAACAGCGTTTATTGTTAGTTGATGGGATGGCATTGATGTTCCGGGCTTTCTATGCTTCGGCTGCAACCGGATATATTCGGCGCACCAAAGAGGGTCTGCCGACCAATGCCGTCTATGGATTTATGCGTTATTTCTGGGATGTTGTGCAGAAGTTCGGGCCAACCCACATTGCTTGTTGCTGGGATCTAGGTAGTAAGACCTTTCGTACCGAGCAGTTCTCAGCCTATAAAGGTAACCGTTCGGATGCCCCTGATGAGCTAATTCCACAGTTCAGTGTGATTCGCGAAGTGATGGATAGCTTGGGTATTCCTAATGTCAGTTCGCCTGGGTTTGAGGCGGATGACTGCATCGGATCGCTGTCCGTCAAATTCAGCGAGGACATGGAAGTGTTCGTCCTGACTGGTGATCATGATATGCTTCAGCTTGTGACTGATCGAACCAGCGTAATCATTATGAAAAAAGGCCATGGCAATTATATGGTATATACGCCGGAGAGTCTGATGGAGGAGAAGCAGTTAAAACCGGCACAGATTATCGATATGAAAGGCTTGATGGGCGACCCAAGCGACAATTATCCTGGTGTTCGCGGGATCGGAGAGAAGACTGCGATGAAGTTGGTCCAAGAATATGGCTCTGTGGACGGTATTTTGTCCAATCTGGACGGGCTGTCCAAGTCGGTTCGCACGAAAATCGAGAATGATCTGGATATGCTCCATCTCTCAAGACAGCTTGCCGAAATCCGCTGTGACGTAGAATTGGAGTGTACGGTTGAGGCCTGCTGCTTCGAGTTGAACCCGGCGCTTGTTGTATCCAAATTTGAAGAGCTCGAAATGGCGAGCGTCTCTTCATGGATGGGATTGGCGGTAGCAAGATAGACACAACATACCAGGCAGAACACAGACGCTGCTGACGGCGATTTATATGGCAGTTGAATGCTTGCAGTCACCAGCCCCCGTTCAGAGTGAATGGGGGCCTATTATTTGTTATTGTAACGTTGATTTGATGCTTAATCCGTAAAATAAGGGTCCCCTACGACTTGATACAGGAAACTGCGCATGTCCTCGCCTTCTTGTTCTTCGAGAGAGAAGATATGCTCTAGGTAGCCTTCCTCTTCGAGGTCATCGGTGCCAAGGATGGCCGTACGTCCATTTTGTAAATCGGTAACAAGCTTCTTACCGTAGAAGCGGTTCGTTGTCGTTACAGCAAGATCAAAGCGCTTCAATGAATGTCCGATGAAGGTTACAAATCTTGTTGAAGTGCTCTCAGTGCTATCGGATAAGAAATCAAGATCATTTGAGCCAGTCATAGTATAGCCCTCCTTAAAATGCAATGTCTTTTGTCATTATATCTGAAAAAATGGCATTTGTGGGAAAACAGCATTCATCGTTGACAGTACTTTATAAAATGGTACAATTAGGAATAACAGTATACGTTTAGGGGAAGCACCTCTCTTGCTATGGCAGGGGGGTGCTTTTTGTCGTTGTTAGCGCCCTATAGCGTTGCTGAAAACATAGAGGAGGCGAAATAGAAGAATGCGGATCGTATTTTTGAACAGCTTGGAGAGAAAGACCCTGGAGGACAGGACGATTGAGGCACAGATTTGGATTGGCGAAGATGAAGGTATATGGCATATGGGCTGGAATGAGCTGGAGTCGGAAGGTCAGCGGGAGACGATCTGGTTCGAAGGGGCATCGTGGTCGGAAATGCTGCTCGTATATCGTCATCGTCTGGCTGCCAAGCTGAGTGAAGGCTTCAGGCCGATTATCGATGGCATATGGGATGAGCGGGATATTGCGCAGGGTCGGGGAATGGTCGCACAGAGGCTGATCTGTTACAGTGAACTGCATCCTAATGAGGAATTTTATGCTGAACTGGCCTCTTGGCGTAGAAGGAAGGCATCCATGGAACGCAAAGCCCCTTACTTGATTGCTAGCAATCGTCTGCTTAAGCTGATTAGTGTGTTTTGTCCGCATAGCAAGGAAGAATTATTGCAGCTTCCTGGTGTTGGCGAGAATAAGGCGAATGAATATGGAGCCGAGCTAGTAGAGCTGTCGAAGGTTCGTGAACAACCTCGAGCGTTCCCACTCGATTGGGTGGAGGAGAGGATTGATGATGAAGTCTTCCGATCCTGGGTATACAAGCAGAAGGAGGCTAAATACCGTGCTGAGATGGAGAAGTTCAGCCTGCGTCGCAAAGTGCTGGAATGCTTGGCAGAAGGACAGAATATCAGCGATATCTGTCTTCATAGCGGACTCGAACGCAGGGAGGCGTTAGAACTGCTTGAGAGTCTGGAGAAGGACGGCTATCAGATGGATGATCTGATCAAGCTAGAGCTTCAGAGTATGCCTGAGCAAGAGCAAGTGGCAGTATGGCAAGCGTTCGAAGAGCTAGGTGATAATCTCCTTAAGCCGGTGTTATTGCGTGTGTTTGGAGCAGAGGCTACAGAGGACAGTCAAGTGGATCTGCTATATGAGCGTCTAAGACTGATTCGTCTCTCTTTCAGACGCAATGCGGGTTCGGTTCGGAAAGCGGTATAGAGGTAGTTGGACTCGTAATTATAGATTGCCCTGCAAGAAAAAGCGAGGAATATCCATCAAGGGAAGACCCGATGGTGAATATTCCTCGCTATCTGTTCAAATCCAGTCCCGCTTGCGGAAGAGATAGAACATCCCTGCCCCAAGTATGGCCATAATGCCAAGGACAACATAGTAGCTGTATCTCCAATGCAGCTCAGGCATATTGTCGAAGTTCATTCCGTAAATACCCGTTATTAGGGTTAGAGGGATGAAGATCGTCGTAATTGCCGTAAACACGCGCATGATTTCGTTCGCCCGGTTAGCGATCGAAGCCTGATAGGCTTCTCTTAAGTTTCCGACCAGTTCGCGAAACGTATCAAAGTTTTCGGCGATTTTTACCGCGTTCTCATAGATATCGCTAAAGTATTTTTGCAATTGATCATCGATCAGGCGCAAATCTTTTTTATTTAAAATGTTAATAACTTCTTTTTGCGGGCCAAGGACTTTCTTCAGCCATAGTATTTCGCTTCGTAGACCGATAATTTCATTCAGGTGCGAGCGCTTCGTATGCATCAGTATATCTTCTTCCAAATTCTCAATCTTCACTTCAATCCGGTCGCCAACGGTAAAGTAGTTGTCAACGACAAGGTCGATCAGCAGATAGAGGAACCAGTCTGGCGAACTAACCTCCTGCTCCCAAAGAAGCGGCTTGACTGCGCGAAGTTCATTGATTTTCTGCTTGGTAACTGTAATGATATAATGCCGTCCAAGAAAAACGTTCAGTGCACGCAGGAAAATTTCCTCATCATCGTAACGGATACTGTTCACAACGATGAAATAGTGATTCTCATAGGTTTCAATCTTTGGCCGCTGTTCTTCTTCAGACAGGCAGTCTTCCACTGCCAGATCATGCAATGAGAATAGAGGCTGAAGCAGAGCGAGATCCTCGGCATCTGCATCAATCCAATAGAACCCTTCCTCCGGAGGGGTTGTCGTAATTTCCACGTCCTCTATTGGTGTGAATACACCTTCCTTGACATGACGAATTTTCATATTAAGTTCACTCCCTTTTCCTGGCTATTACGTCAGGTATGCTCTCTTTAAGGTTCGAGCACAGGAAAAGACAGCGTCAGTTGAGGCAGACATGCGAAAGAGGCGCCACTACATATAGCTCCGTGACAAGAAAGTGCCCGCGCTAAATCCACAGGTCGCCTGCTGACCGTTTTTCCTATGCGGTTGTATCCTATAACTCTGCGGACTCGGGTCGCCTTCCATCTCGGATTTTTCACCTCTTTGTTCCTGAATTTTAAAACACTTGTCTAGTATAACGCTGTGCCATCAAATGTTTCAAGAGGTTGTTCAAAAAGTCCGCCTTTGATAAGAAAACCTCAAACGAGGCTATTCAAGGATGAGCGACCGCGATTTAAAGGTTGGTTTTCTTGTGATATAGAATTTCACATTCAACCTTTCGGTGCTGAAAACTGGCCTTCTGGAACTTTTTTAAGGAAAAATGTTCATTTCGAGCTGGGGTTAGAGGCTAATAAACCAAAAGAAATGAAAGTCTTGTGAAAATGCAGAAATGATGTATAATGAGATCAGTAAATTCAAATTTAAAACAATTGAATACAAAATACATTTTTTCTTATCAAGAGTAGGTGGAGGGACTAGCCCGATGATACCCGGCAACCGGCGAATTTTGCACGGTGCTAATTCTTGCAGGATCAGATGCCCTGTCGGCGTATGATCTCTGAGAGATGAGAGAGGTATATTCAGTCAGATATCAATGGCCTTTCTCGATTTATACGAGTGAGGCCATTTGTTGTATCTCCAGCTATTAAATGAGTGTTCAAAAAATCCGGTTTTCAGCACCGAGAAGGTTGGGTGAAGCTAGGGTCTGAGGCGCGGAGCGTACGTATTTTGTACGTGAGCACCTGAGATGTTTCCGGAGGAAACATGACTTCGTAAGCATTCGCTTAGACCCGGCTGAATTCAAGATTCGATGCAGAGTTACTTCTTGATCCACTTCGTGATCAAAAGCGGATTTTCGAACTTCCTCTTTGAGATGACAGATGATTTGTATTCAAATCCATGAAATGAGGAGTGGGAACATTATGCCAATCAAGATCCCGGATTATTTGCCGGCCAAGGAAGTACTGAATCAAGAGAACATTTTTGTGATGGATGAAAGTCGGGCATATCGTCAGGATATTCGGCCACTCCGCATTGCGATACTAAATCTTATGCCAACAAAAGAAACAACGGAGACACAAATACTACGCTTGCTCGGAAATACACCGTTGCAGGTCGATATCGTGCTCTTGCATCCAAGCTCCCATACGTCGAAGAATACATCGGCGGAGCATCTGGAAATGTTCTATAAAACTTTTGATGAAATCAGGCATCGCCGCTTTGACGGTCTGATTATTACAGGTGCTCCGGTCGAACAGCTCGAATTCGAAGAAGTGAACTACTGGAAGGAATTGCAGGAGATATTCGATTGGAGCAAGACCCACGTTACTTCGACCCTGCATATATGTTGGGCTTCACAAGCCGGTTTGTATCATCATTATGGCGTACGAAAAATTCCTCTGGACCAGAAATGCTTCGGCGTATTCCCTCATACGGTGAATAAGCCTCATGTGAAGCTGCTGCGCGGTTTCGATGAAGTGTTCCAGGTGCCACATTCTCGTCATACGGACGTATTACGAGCAGATATTGAAGCTAAAGATGAATTGGAAGTTCTTGCGGAATCCGAGGAGGCAGGTATTTATCTCGTAGCCACCAAGGATGGCAAGCAGATCTTCGTAACTGGTCATTCCGAATATGACCCGAGCTCTTTGAAATGGGAATATGATCGTGATGTAGCCAAGGGACTCGTGGTCGATCTACCGCTTCACTATTATCCAAATGACGATCCTTCCAAAACGCCGGTGTCTACCTGGAGATCGCATGCCAACTTATTATTCTCCAATTGGCTCAATTACTATGTGTATCAAGAGACACCTTATAACATTGATGAGGCGAAAGATTTCGTATATGAGATTTAAGTCCGTGTTTAAAAAGTCAGATTACTCCGTGATCAAAGGGAGACTTTTAAACAATCTATATAAATGATGAGAGGAAAGATTGGCATGGATAAGAAGTGGCATATTGAGAGTAAGCTGGCACAAATCGGCTCAGTGGAGGAACCGGTGACGGGAGCGGTCAATTATCCAATATATCAAGCAACGGCGTTCCGCCATCCGCGTCTCGGACAGAGCACGGGATTCGATTATGCTCGTACGAAGAGCCCGACTCGAGCGGTGCTTGAACAAGCGGCGGCCGAATTGGAATGCGGAGATGCCGGGTTTGCCTGTAGCTCCGGTATGGCGGCACTGCAGACGGTGTTTATGATGTTCGCCCAAGGCGATCACTTGATCGTATCGCTTGATTTGTACGGAGGTACATATCGGCTGCTTGAACGGATATTGGCGAAATTCGGAGTAACGGCCTCCTATGTGGACACGAATGATCTAGATAAGTTGGAGAGCGTACGTCAGCCGAATACAAAGGCTCTATTCATCGAGACGCCGACGAATCCATTGATGATGGTTACCGATATCGGTAAGGTAAGCAGTTGGGCAAAGCAGCATCAATTGCTGACTATCGTCGACAATACGTTGCTTACGCCTTATTTCCAGAGGCCGCTTGAGCTTGGTGCAGACATTGTAGTTCATAGCGCGACGAAATACTTGGGCGGACATAATGATGTTTTGGCCGGAATTATTGTGACCAAAGGAGAGAAACTGTCTGCCGAGATGTTCTTCCTGCACAATTCCTTGGGCGCTGTGCTTAGCCCGTCTGATAGCTATCAGCTCATGAGAGGTATGAAGACACTGGCACTGCGGATGGATCGTCACCAGAGCAATGCACTGGCGATCGCTAAATATTTGCAGAACCATCCACAGGTGGCGGAAGTATTCTACCCAGCTCTACCAGACCATCCAGGCTATGAAATTCAAAATCAGCAGAGCAGCGGCAATACGGGCATCTTCTCCTTCAAAGTGACGGACGCTCGCTATGTTGAGCCAGTGCTGCGACATCTTAAATTGATTACCTTCGCGGAGAGTCTCGGCGGTGTTGAATCGCTGATGACTTATCCAGCTGTACAGACCCATGCCGATATTCCGCTTGAGATTCGTGAAGCAGTAGGCGTTGATGATCGATTGCTGAGATTCTCGGTAGGAATTGAGCATGTTAACGATCTGATCGAGGATTTGGGCCAGGCTTTGGAGGCAGCTAGCGTCGAGGTTGAAGGAGGAGAGATTCATGAGTAACTTCCATTCGGGCGATGAACAAGATCGTAAGTTTGAGACTAAATTGATTCACTTCGGTGGCGAGTTGGATCCCAGTACGGGGGCTTCGAGCGTACCGATCTATCAAGCTTCCACCTTCCATCATCATGATATCTATAATCCTCCGGAATACGATTATAGCCGCTCAGGGAATCCAACGCGCCAGGCATTGGAGGATTATATTGCGGTATTAGAAGGCGGTGTGAAGGGCTTTGCATTCGCTAGCGGCATGGCCGCGATATCAACAACCTTCATGCTGTTCTCGGCGGGAGATCATCTGATTGTGACTGAGGACGTCTACGGAGGAACTTATCGACTGTTATCGAATGTGCTGAGCCGGATGAATATCGAGACGACTTTCGTCGATATGACTGACCCAGAGCAAGTGAAGGCGGCCTTAAGACCAAATACGAAAGCTGTATATATGGAGACACCATCTAATCCGACGCTGAAAATTACCGATATGGCCGAGATTGCTGCTTGGGCTAGAGAGCACGGCTTGCTCAGCATTGTTGATAATACGTTTATGACCCCATATTATCAACGTCCTATTGAACTTGGCGTAGATATCGTGCTGCATAGCGCGACTAAATTTCTTGGCGGACACAGTGATGTGCTGGCCGGGCTCGCTGTTGCACGTGACGAGGAGCTGGCCCAGCGCCTAAAATATGTGCAGAACGGGCTTGGCACTGTGCTCGGTGCGCAGGATTCGTGGTTGCTTATGAGAGGAATGAAGACGCTAGGTGCACGAATGGCGTACAGTGAGATCAGCGCTCGCAAATTGGCGGATTGGTTGCAGAGTCGAAATGATATCGAAACAGTCTACTATCCGGGACTAGAGCAACACCCTGGACGGGCAATTCAGGAGAAGCAATCGACAGGGTATGGCGCGGTTGTCTCCTTCGATGTTGGCTCGGGAGAACGTGCGAAAAGGTTGCTCAGCGAGGTTAAGCTGCCACTAGTCGCAGTGAGTCTCGGTGCGGTCGAGAGTATTCTATCCTATCCAGCGATGATGTCTCATGCTTCCATGCCGCGCGAAGTTAGACTGGAACGTGGAATCGGAGATGGTTTGCTGCGATTCTCAGTCGGACTAGAAGATATTGATGATCTAATCGCTGATTTAGAACAAGCTCTTAGCAGCAGTAAGATTTAAGGATTCATCGCTTAGCACCTGATCCTAAATCAGGTGCTGTTTTTATGGGCTTGAGTGTGTTAGGATAAATTTATCTGATAATTAATTACATTTGTGATAGTTTTATATTGAAGTAAGGGAGGGCACTATATGACAGCTATTGATCATATACTTGATAAAGCACTTAAGGGGGAGCGCGTTAATCTGGAAGAGACGATCGCCTTGTTCGAATCTGATGAAGTTGAGAAGATGGGACATGTGGCGAACAATCTGATGGAGCGTAAACATCCTGAGCCATTGACAACATTTGTCATCGGTCGCAACGTGAACTACACCAATATTTGTGATGTCTATTGCCGTTTCTGTGCATTTTATCGTCGGCCTGGATCGGAAGAAGGTTATGTTCTGCCAACAGAGACGATTCTGCAGAAAATCCAGGAAACCATTGATGTGGGCGGAACGGAAATTTTAATGCAGGGCGGAACGAATCCTAACTTGCCATTTAGCTATTATACGGATCTTCTAAAAGAAATCAAAACTCATTTCCCGGACATTACGATGCATTCCTTCTCTCCGGCTGAAATTATGAAAATGAAGGAAGTCTCGGATGGCCTCTCGCTTGAGGAAGTATTACGGCAAATTCATGCTGCGGGCCTGGATTCCTTGCCGGGCGGTGGTGCTGAGATTCTTGATGACCGCACACGGCGGAAGATTAGCCGTCTGAAGGGCTCCTGGAGAGATTGGATGGATGTGATGCAGACCGCTCACAAGATTGGCATGAACACGACCGCAACGATGGTTATCGGATTTGGAGAATCCATGGAAGAGCGTGCACTCCATTTAATGCGTGTACGTGAAGCCCAGGACGAATGCATCCAGAACCAGTATCCTTCGGAAGGCTTCCTGGCCTTTATCCCTTGGACGTTCCAGCCGGATAACACAAACTTGAAGAAGGAGCGACAAACACCGGAAGCATACCTGAAGACGGTAGCGATCAGCCGGATTGTCCTTGATAATATTAAGAATCTACAGTCCTCATGGGTTACGATGGGACCTGAGGTAGGTAAATTATCCCTGCGGTATGGCTGCAACGACTTCGGCAGTACGATGATTGAGGAGAATGTTGTCTCATCGGCAGGTGCAACGTATAAAGTAAATATTGAAGCAATTCTTTCCATTATTCGTGAAGCAGGGAAAATCCCGGCACAGCGTAATACGAAGTATGATATTCTGCGTGTGTTTGATAAGGAATCTCATGTTGAACGGGATTTTGTGATGCAGAATTAGGCTGGAGCCAAGGTCACAGTTAGGTTAATCCAACTGCCGCTGACCTGGTCTAGGTAACATTGGAAAGTCTACCTTTCATTCCATGGGCTTGATCCGTATATCCGTTTTCTCCTCACCATATACTTGTGGAGAGGAAGCGGAAGGGGGAAAGTCCATGGATTTTTTTACAATTCGGATCAATATTGACGGTACAGACTCGGGTGCCCGCTTTACAGAGTGCTTCTCAGGACAAGATCTGTATATTGACTCAGGTCAGTCAGCAATCAGCTACTCCACAGACGGAAAAATCATGGATGTTCTCGTTGGGATATCTGGTGAGACTTCACACGGACACAAGTATCCAGACCCGGTATGGGGCGATGGACATGAACGGTTAACAGAGGGAATCGCACGTTATGTAGTTGAGGTGAAAGAGGCGGGTATTCTGTCCGCAATGCTATCCAGAAAATATTCCTTCGCTTCAGCTGAAGATTATGAAGCAGTATGGAAGCTGAGTTTACGCCTACTTGGAACGGACGAAGCAGGTTTATCTGCCAGACGGACGCGGATGTCCTTAATTAAGAAAGAACTGAAAAAACATTTGCAGCAAAGCGCTTTTGTGCATTTGGATGGTCTAATCACTTTTCGGCTAAGGGAATATATAAACAAACTGGATGAGATTATCGATTATGCGGTGGATGAGCTTCTACTTGATAAGCAATATGAAGAATTCATCGGCCTGCTCCAGTATTTTGTTCATTTTCAGGAGCCGTTGACTCCACTAGTCCACCTGATGCACAAAAAGGATCAAGAATTTGTTGTTTTGGATGAGAAGTTTACGTCGATCCATATTCCTGCCGGTGGAGGCATGGTCGCGCGAATAGCCGATCAGGAGCTGGAGATGGAAAATGCCGTTGTCAGTTCTTTGATTTCTCTAGCACCAGTCCGCATTTTAATCCATACTCCATGGCCGGAGATGCAGATGATCTCGACGATCTGCCAGATTTTTGGAGAGCGGGTGGAGATCTGCTCTCAATGCCCACAATGCACCATGTTCCATCAATCGGAGAGATCGAAGGATCAGTGCACCTAAGCCGCCATAACTAGCCCATTTCCTTGACTGTAGGACAGGATCGCTATATAATTTACACATTAGTTGTAATTTAAGTATGGATTCAAGAAGTCGGTCAAAAGTGACTTTTTGGATTACCTCTAAAAGCGATGACAAAGATATGAACCGGATTTTGAACTGCACAGAGAGAGGGAACTTTGGCTGGAATTCCCTTCGGATTCGATCATGGTTTACCCCTTTGTAGCTGCTGTTCCGAACCATGGGAGAACGGGCTTATAGTTGATTCAGCTGTTGCTCGGTTATCCGGTATTAGGAATAGCCGGTTCATTACCGTTACACAATGCTTAATTAAGGGCTTGTCTTGTTATTAACTTAGACAGCCGAATAAGGGTGGAACCACGGGTAAATCACGCTCGTCCCTTTTACGGGACGGGCGTTTTTTGTATGTCCGCTTCCGGCGGCCAAACAATAAGAGGGAGGAAATGAAAGTGGCAGTATCGATTACTTTGCCGGACGGATCGGTCCGGGAATATGCAGAAGGAAGTACTTTTGAAGATGTAGCGGCGTCGATTAGCAGTGGCCTGCGCAAAAATGCAGTGGCTGGCAAGTTGAACGGGGTTGCCGTTGACCTGAACACGAAGCTGGAGGATGGGGCGAAGATAGAGATCATTACGCTGGATTCGCAGGATGGTCTGGAAATTATGCGCCACAGCTGCGCTCACTTGATGGCTCAAGCCGTAAAACGGTTATTCGGCGGTAAAGAAGTTAAACTTGGTGTAGGTCCTGTGATTGAGGACGGGTTCTACTATGATATGGACCTGGAACACCCGCTAAATCCTGAAGATCTGCAGAAGATCGAGAAGGAAATGGAGCGGATTATTGGCGAGAATCTGCCGATTACACGCCGCGAAGTAAGCCGTGAGGAGGCCATTGTGATCTTCACTGAAATGGGTGACCCTTACAAACTTGAATTGATTCGTGATTTGCCGGAAGGCGAGACTATCTCAATCTATGATCAAGGCGAATTTTCCGATTTGTGCCGGGGGCCGCACGTACCTTCCACAGGCAAGATCAAAATCTTCAAGCTGCTCAGCGTGGCTGGTGCTTACTGGCGCGGTAACAGCGACAATAAGATGCTGCAGCGCATTTATGGTACAGCATTTGTGA
The DNA here is from genome assembly GCF_003991425.1 of Paenibacillus lutimineralis. Taxonomy (NCBI): domain Bacteria; kingdom Bacillati; phylum Bacillota; class Bacilli; order Caryophanales; family Paenibacillaceae; genus Paenibacillus; species Paenibacillus lutimineralis. The sequence continues at coordinate 4,686,838 of NZ_CP034346.1, read as the reverse complement.
AGAAAGCCCAGCTTGATGAGCACTTGCATATGTTGGAGGAAGCGAAGAAGCGCGATCACCGTAAGCTTGGTAAGGAACTCAGCATCTTTACCTTTAATAATTTGGTTGGACAAGGTCTGCCGATCTGGCTTCCAAAAGGGGCAACTCTACGCCGTACACTTGAGCGCTATATTGTTGATATTGAGGAACGCCTCGGCTATCAACACGTCTATACTCCAGTACTCGGTAGCACAGAGCTGTACAAGACTTCAGGTCATTTGGCTCACTACGAAGAGGATATGTTCCCAAGAATGCAAGTCGATAACGAGGAGTTCGTACTTCGTCCGATGAACTGTCCGCATCATATGATGGTATTTAAGAGCGATATGCGCAGCTACCGTGATCTGCCGATCCGTATCGCTGAGCTCGGTATGCAGCACCGTTATGAAATGTCAGGCGCATTGACAGGTCTACACCGCGTTCGTTCGATGACGCTGAATGATGCTCATATCTTCTGCCGCCTGGATCAGATCAAGAGCGAGTTCTCTCGTGTGCTTGACTTGATCAAGCAAGTATATAGTGACTTCGGTATCGGTGAATACCGCTTCCGTCTGTCCTATCGTGATCCGCAGGATACAGAGAAGTATTATCAAAATGACGAAATGTGGAACACAGCACAGCGTATGCTGCGTGAGGTTGTAGAAGAAGCAGGCTTGCCGTTCTATGAAGCAGAAGGCGAAGCGGCATTCTACGGCCCGAAACTGGACGTACAGATCAAGACCGCTCTGGGCAAGGAAGAGACACTGTCCACAGTTCAGATTGACTTCCTTCTGCCGGAACGCTTCGAGCTGGAATATGTCGGAGAAGACGGAGCGAAGCATCGTCCTGTGGTGCTACACCGCGGTATTCTCGGTACAATGGAGCGGTTTACAGCGTTCCTGCTTGAAAACTTTGCTGGCAATTTGCCACTTTGGCTGTCTCCAGTACAAGCGAAGGTCATTCCGGTCTCGGTTCATTTCGAGGAATATGCACGTCAGGTAGAGGATAAATTACGTGCTGGAGGCATTCGTGCCGAGAGTGATCTGCGCAATGAGAAGCTTGGCTATAAGATCCGTGAAGCTCAGCTCGAGAAGATTCCATACATGTTCGTTGTTGGTGAGAACGAGAAGAATAGTGGTACAGTCTCGGTGCGCAAGCGCGGTGAAGGGGACTTGGGCGCGCAGCCACTGGATGATGTACTTGCATCCTTGAAAAATGACATCGCCAACCACACTATTTAATAGATCATATTGTCCGCGCGCTTTGTCACTTCTAGTGATGCGAGAGGCGGAAGCAATACCTTTTTTAAAATTAAATGTATAAATTGCGGCGCATATGGAGAACCTCTTGGAATAAGGGGGAGGTTTTTCGTATGCGCCAAATTATTTTATGGCAAAGAATTGTAATGGTAAGTATTTTGACGGGCTTGCTTCTGCACGGGATTTCACTGGACCATATTCCTGCGGCAGCCAAATCGGCAAATGTGACGAATATATCGTATGCAGATCCATACTATGAACAAAAGAAATATTTCGAGATGATGCGCCTGCTGGAGACTCAATCAAGGCAGGAATCGTTTGGAAATCCAACGGTCCAGCAGCAAACGGTAATGATACCTAAGCCGATGGAAATGATGCAAAGACCGTTACAACCGAAGGTGGATAAAGCGGAGAAGACTGAGCAGGTCAAGAAGAAAATGAAGACGGTCAAGGTGATGGCTACGGGGTATACTGCTGGTTATGAATCGACAGGTAAAAGACCCAACCACCCGGAATATGGCATCACGTATTCAGGAGTTAAGGTACGCCGCGATAAAAATACAGTCTCTACGATTGCGGCGGATCTGAAGGTGTTCCCGCTTGGAACAATTCTATACATTCCTGGCTATGGCTATGGGGTTGTAGCGGATAAAGGCTCAGCGATCAAAGGCAAGAAGATTGATCTGTACTTTAAGACGACTAAACAGGTCTATAAAGAATGGGGCAAGAAGGAAGTTGAAGTTCAGGTCATCCGGAAGGGAAACGGTAAGTTGACGGAGGCTATGCTGCGTGAACTGGGCGAGGCGATGGAGGTTAGTAAGGAGATACCCGAAGACCTCTGGAACAAAACTGTGTAGAGGAAGTTCAAAAATGCGCTTTTGATCACGAAGCAACACGGATAGTTAACTCGGCATCGAATCTTGAATTCAGTCGGGTCTTCCGGTGCTCACGTACCCAAACCGTACGCTGTGCTCCTCAGCCCCTAGCTTCATCCAACCTTCTCGGTGCTGAAAAGCAAATTTTTGAACCTGATTCAATTAGGAAGTTCAAAAATTCGCTTTTGATCACGTAGTTAACACTGAGAGTTTATTCGGCATCGAATCTTGAATTCAGCTTGGCCTTCCGGTGTTCACGTACCCAAACCGTACGCTGTGCTCCTCAGCCCCTAGCTTCATCCAACCTTCTCGGTGCTGAAAAGCGAATTTTTGAACCTGATTTAATTGGGAAATTCAAAAATCCACTTTTGATTGTAGTGAATCAGGAGGTAGTTTTAACCTGGTTTAAAGGTGCATAGTTTCCCTGAACTCCTTGCATAATAAGGATGGTTCGTTGTAAAAGAACGTTCCGTTAAGTCGATAAGAGAGATTTCTTGTCGCGAAAGTGCAAGGGAGGTGAAATCAGTGCCAAATCAAAATAAAAACAAAGCAGCTTCTCCTGGTTATAAAACTCCTAACGAGAAGTTCAATGCCGAGTTCGCTGAGGAGAACATGACAACAACAACTGCTAAAAAGGTTTCTCGTAATGTCAAACATAAACAAGGCTCTCATGTGCAATAACTGAGAGATTCAACGAGTTTTACAGGGCACCCGTTAGGGTTGCCCTTTTTTGTGTAATTGCCTGCTGGCGGCTTCAAAATTCCTATAAAGTCTTGCCTTAAAGGATTCATTTATAAAGTTACGATTCAGTCTGTAAAAAAAAGTAAAGCGACTCGGTCTTGAGACCGATAGCATGTTCCATCCCGCGCCGCTGTTGCTTGTCATTGAAATGCGGTACACTGTTGTTACAGTAGATGACGAGTATGATGGAGGGAACGAAAATGAAACATAATTACATAGGTCGCTTGATCGGCGGGCTAGTATTAATATCAATCGGCAGCATCTTTATTTTGAATATGCTGGGCTATACAGATATAAGTATAGGCTATCTGTTCGGAACATTTTGGCCAGTATTTCTTATTCTTGGTGGTATCGCGAGTTTCGCCAATGGAGACAGACGCGGAGGTAGCTTGATCGGCAGTTTAGTTCTGATTGTGATCGGTGGTTATTTCCTAGCCAGGAACTTGGATTTGGTACAGGTTGACCCCGGCCAGTTCTTCAAGTTTTTCGTACCGCTCGCACTGATCATTGCCGGTATTAATTTACTATTCAAGCCACGTTCTCCGAAGTTTAATCAGCCTCCGTTCCCGCCTCCGGCACCTCCGAAGCCGCCGGTTCCGCCAATTACGGAGATGGAATCGTCGCTGGACTCAATTTTTGAATCGATGGAGAAGCCAAAGAAAGAGAAGAAAATGGGACCGGGCAATTTCGATTACGATCATTTTGGCGACAGTCAATTTGATATGAAGCAGCAGGGGAATGGAATGCATGGATCCTACGATCCAGAGGGAATGAATGACAAATCAGGTTGGAAAGAGCAGTTTCAGAAGAAGTTCAACGGTTTTGGTTCTAAGGAGACGCTTAATAAATCAGGATTCGTTGGCGATGTTCATATGGGTCAGGAGTATTTCCAGCTTCAGCCAATGAACATATCCCATTTTATCGGAGATACAATTATCGATTTAACCAAGGCACAGATTCCTTACGGTGAGACGAAGATTAACATTTCAGCATTTATTGGCGATGTGAAGATCTTCGTACCAGATGATATGGATGTCGGCGTTGTAGCTGTATCGAGTGCATTTATCGGTGACCTGGCCGTCTTCTCCCAGAAGCAGGGCGGGTTCATGAGCAATATTAAAGCGCAGACTCCATATTATAATGAAGCTAACAAGAAAGTGAAGCTGATCGTCAGCGTGTTTATCGGGGACGTTAAAGTAAATATGGTGGGTTGATTATATGATCGTTCAACGAATTCTAAAAAATACAAAATGGGAGCTGCTCGGATTCTTCCTGTTGACAGGCAGTCTGGCAGCCATTGCTTCTTATATCGGTGTTAGGGCGGGGATCATCATCATTGGTGATCCCTATGTCTGGTTCTATGAGACGATAGCGATCGTCGTGTTAACACTAATTATCGGTTATATCGCTGGCCGTCGTATTCAGGGACGGATCGATCTGCTGCATCTAAATATGCTTCAGGCCGCAAAGGGCAATTTATCCGTACGGATGCCTGATACACTGGATCAATCCTTTGCCGGGGTATATCAGGAGTTCAACAATATGACGGATGCGGTGGAGAAGAAGATGAAGCTCCTGCAGCAGCTTGGTGAGCAGGAGGTTGTTGAGAAGGAGCAGGCGGCTGAGCTTGCGGTGCTGGAGGAACGGCGCCGGCTGGCCCGTGACCTGCATGATACAGTCAGTCAGCAGCTATTTGCCATTCATATGGCCGCATCCTCGCTTCCCAAAGTGTTGGAGAAGAATGAAGCCCAGGCACAGACGGTGATGGAGCAGCTGATCCTAATGTCGAATACGGCGCAGAAGCAGATGCGTGCATTGATCGCCCAGCTCCGCCCGATGGAGCTCGTTGGCAAGTCGCTTGCAGAAGCGCTCGATCAGTGGTTCCCTGATTATTGCCGGCAAAATGGGCTAAAAGGAATGAAAGACCTTGATATTCAAGGAGGCATATCAGAAGCCAAGGAACATCAATTGTTCCTAATTATTCAAGAAGCGATGGCCAACATTGTTAAGCATGCCGGTGCTAAGGTAGTCAGCATGTCGCTCAAGGAGGGACCAAGACAGGTCATTCTCAGTGTGAGCGATGATGGCCAGGGTTTCAGCAGTACCACCCAGAGACCGGGATCTTATGGACTAACCACCATGCGTGAACGGGCCGAGAAGCTTGGCGGTCATGTTGAGATCATAAGTAAGCCAGGAGCGGGGACGACCATCCGTGTGCATATTCCGAAATTTGAGACGGGAAAAGAGGCGGCTGTAAATGAGTGATAAAATTAAAGTGATGATTGTTGATGATCATGATATGGTTAGAATGGGGCTTAAAACTTATTTAATGATGGATCCCCTCTTTGAGGTTATCGCTGAAGCAGGAAACGGAAAAGAAGCGGTTGACTTTATGAACGCTAACCCGGAGAATGCATTGCCTGATATTGTATTAATGGATCTTATGATGCCGGTTATGAATGGAGTAGAAGCAACAAGGGCGGTACTAGAGCGTTATCCGCAAATCAATATCGTCATACTGACGAGTTTCATAGAGGATGATCTGGTCGTACAGGCCGTGGAAGCTGGGGCGGTTAGCTACTGTCTCAAGACGGTATCCGCAGATGAACTTATTCATGCCCTGCAGCAGGCCAGTCGCGGTATGCCGGTGATGACGGGGGAGATTGCTCAAGCGCTAACACGCGGCCTTCGTCAGCGAACGGTACAGGGCGATGATACAGATCTTACAGAGCGCGAGAAGGAAGTACTGTTGCTTATTGCCGAAGGGAAGAGTAACAAAGAGATTGGAGAAGAACTGCATATTAGCATCAAGACAGTCAAGACCCATGTCAGCAATTTGCTGATGAAATGCGATCTCGAAGACCGTACTCAATTGGCCATTTTTGCTCATCGTCAAGGGTGGGTTAGTTAACTTCCAGCTTTTATCTCCTTTTTAATTGTTTTTAAGGTATGTTTAAGGTTCTTGGTACAAAATAATAAATGTAAACGAGATAACAACTCAACAATCAATCACCCCTGTAGTACCAAGGGGAAGGAGGTATATCAATCATGGAAGAGGATAAAAACAAATCGGGTCAACCATTCAAAGAGAATGAAAGTGATAGATCGCAAGGAACTCAAGACTCCGGAGCTTCTTACTATTATTCTTACGGTCCATTCCAATCCTATAGCAAGGAGCCGGAAGGAACTAGCACCAGTAGTTACTTGGGCAGCGAAGGCCCATCACAGGATGTTGAAATTACAAGACCGCAGCCGGTGAAGCCGCTGCCTAGCACATATGGTTACCGTTCCTCGACTGAGGACGCTGGCGCATTGAATGGAGACGGGGGAGGTTCATTACCTCCAAAAAATTCGGGCAACTGGCAGTTCAATAAGCCGAAGAAGAAATCCTCTGCAAAATCCATTATCGCTGCTTTCCTGGCTGGCATGCTGATCATGGGCGGTGGGATGGCGTTCGCAGACTATGCTCACCTGTTCACAGGAAATTCATCCGAACCAACTGTAGCTGAACAGAATATGAATCAAGGCAGTAACGATACTACAGCTTCGAAGGCGTCGACTACATCTTATCCGGTGGCAGGTTCTACAGATGTTGCTGGTGTTGTTAAGGAAGCCGGACCGGCGGTTGTTAAGATTGAGACACTGGTTAAGGCTGGCAAGCAGTCAAGCCGGAGCAATTCTTACAGTGATGATCCGTTCTATCGTTTCTTCTTCGGTGAAGATTCGAATAACGGAGGTTACGGCAACGGCAACGGCAACGGCAATAGTGATGGCGGTGGTTCCTCGTCCAATTCGAATCAATTGGTTCCGACTGGCATCGGTTCAGGGTTCATCTTCGATAAGAGCGGCTATATTCTGACCAATGAACATGTGGTCCACAATGCCGATGTAGTTCAAGTAACGGTACAGGATACCGAGAAACCATATGAAGCCAAGGTACTTGGCACGAGCTATGAGCTTGATCTCGCCGTGCTAAAGATCGAGGGCAATAACGACTTCCCGTCCATCCCACTTGGAAGCTCTGACAACTCGCAGGTAGGCGATTGGTTAGTTGCTATCGGGAACCCGAAAGGCTTCGATCATACCGTCACAACGGGCGTACTTAGCGCAAAAGAGCGCAGCATTACCATCGCTGGTGAGAACGGAGAGAAAGACCGTGAGTATGAGCACTTGCTACAGACGGATGCATCGATCAACCCCGGCAACTCCGGCGGTCCGCTCTTGAACTTGAATGGTGAGGTTGTAGGGATTAACGTTGCAGTTAGCGCGGATTCACAAGGTATCGGATTTGCGATTCCGACCAGTACGGTCAAAGAAGTTATCGATAAGCTGAAGAATAACGAGAAGATTCCGGAAAAACCAGTTCCATTCATCGGCGCTACACTGATGACGATGAGTGATGAAGTGGCTGCCCAAATGGGTTCAGATGTGAAGGAAGGCTCGGTGGTATCAAGCGTTGTGTTCAAATCACCAGCCTATAATGCAGACCTGCGCCCGTACGATATTATTACAGGAGCCGATGGTAAGAAATTTGCCACCAAGGAAACGCTGATTGACTATATTCAGAAGCAAAATGTCGGTGATGAGGTTACCTTCAATATTGTCCGTGACGGCAACAAGATGGATCTGAAGATTAAGATTGGCAATAAGAACGACTTTTCGAACGTTCAGTAATAGTGCGTGTCCAAAAAGTTTGGTTTTCAGCACCTGAACTACCTCTTATCGGCAGGTCGATGCGTCTGATTCTAGGCGTAAGGAGGCGGCGGGCCCTTGGGCCTGCCGCCTTTTTGTGACAAGTTTAAGTTTGGGCTTGAATTTTGATAGAATATATATAGAGACTTGAGCCATAATTTCTTGATCATTACATATGGCTCTTGATCAGAGGAGGTTGCTTATGAGGTCAGTTATTCTAGTTATCGATGATGATGAGAAAATCACTTCAATGCTGCGGCGTGGCCTGGCATTTGAAGGGTATGATGTATATACGGCCCAAAATGGTGCGGAGGGCTTATCTATGGTGATGACGGCAGAGCCGGATATGATCATCCTGGATGTGATGATGCCGAAGGTGGATGGCTTCGAGGTGTGCCGAAGATTGCGCGAAGGCGGTAGTACGGTGCCAGTGCTAATGCTGACGGCCAAGGATGAAGTGGAGAGTCGCGTTAAGGGGCTGGACACTGGGGCGGACGACTATTTAGTGAAGCCGTTTGCACTTGAGGAGTTGTTAGCTCGGGTCCGTGCGCTGCTCAGACGGAAAGATCAAGGGGGCGGCGAGAACGGCGAGCATCGCTTGATCTTTGAGGATATTATTATGGATCTCGATTCACGGGAAGTCATTCGTGGCGGGAAGAGACTGGAGCTGACTGCGAAGGAATTCGATCTGCTGCATCTGTTCATGCAGAATCCGAAGCGCCTCCTAACTAGAGATCTGATTATGGATAAAATTTGGGGCTATGATTACAGCGGCGAGTCCAATGTACTTGAGGTCTATATTGCCATGCTAAGGCAGAAGACGGAGGAGTTCGGCGGGAAACGCATAATTCAGACGATTCGCGGAGCCGGTTACATTCTGAGAGGAGACTAAGAGCATGTCGATAAGATTACGGCTCACGGCTTGGTATACTAGCATATTAGCAGTCGTATTGATATTGTTCGGAGCTTCGTTCTATGGATTGATACGCTTCTATACGTATCAGGAAGTAAAGAATCGGCTGGAGGAGCAGGCTAATCGGATTCAAACTTTAATTTTGGATCCAGTGAATCTGGACATCTCTTTAGAGCCCAGCCAAAATAATCGCTTGGAAGATGCGCAAATTTTTGCGCAAATCTATAACGATGTGAAGAAGAGTATTAACCGATCGAATAATATGCAGGAATTAAATCTTCAATTTCCACTACCTAAGGGGCCGCTTAAAAATGGTAATGGATATCAGAGCATTCGGATCGGTGAGAATTCATTTTTACTGTATCAGACCGTTTTACAGTATAAAAATACGAATATTGGTCTTCTCCAACTTGGTGCCTATACCGGGGCTGAGGAACGATTGCTGGGGTTGGTCAGAAGTGTGTTATTATTTGGGTCATCGATTTCGCTTATTTTTGCTGCAACACTGGGTATGTTCCTGGCTCGTCAGTCTATGGCACCGATCGGTAAAGTTATTGAGGCTGCTAACGGAATCCAGACTGGAAATGATCTGAGTGTACGAATAGATTATGAGGGTCCGGACGATGAGATCGGCCAATTGATTGGTACGGTCAATCGAATGTTAGAGCGCACTGAGGGATTCTATAACGAGCTGGATGAAGCTTATTTAGCTCAACGCCGCTTCGTCTCCGATGCCTCTCATGAACTGAGGACGCCGCTGACGACGATTCGTGGCAATGTTGACCTGCTGCAGAAGATGTGGGGCCAAGGCGGTGAAAAACGGGTAGAGTTGGATGAAGAGCAGAAGCGGATCTATACGCTGGAGGCGATTACGGACATCGCCGATGAATCGCGGCGGATGAGTAGTCTAGTTAACGATTTGCTGTCGCTTGCCCGCGCTGATGCTGGTAAGACCATTAACAAAAAACCGCTTGCACTCTCTCCGTTAATAGAAGAGGTCATACGCAGAGCACAATTCCTTCCGCGCAATGCAGCCTGGCTGCAAGGAAATCTTGAAGCGGTTAGGGGTGCCGCTGTGATGGGGAATAAGGATTATTTGCAGCAGCTGTTGTTCATCTTTATTGAGAATGCCTTCAAATACACGCTTGAGGGCAGCGTAACGATCGATGCGGCCAGACAGGGAGAACAGATTGGTATCCGCATTACGGATACAGGCATAGGGATGGATAAGAGCGAGATCCCGCATATCTTCGAGAGATTCTATCGGGCTGATCCTTCCCGCGGTGTCATCCAGGGAGTCGGGCTCGGATTATCCATTGCAAAATGGATTATCGATGAGCATGATGGGTCGGTTGAAGTAGTTACCAAGCTGGGCGAAGGGACTTCTTTTATCATCTGGCTTCCAGCTCTCTTTAATGCCTTGCCGGAATAGGCTATAATAGGGAGGATTCGTATTATCCGCTTCTCTCGCTAGAAGAGGTTCTAGGAGAGGCGCACGGAAAGAAGGGAATAATTCATGGAAGTGCTCAAAATTACGCCGCGCGGTTATTGCTACGGAGTCGTCGATGCGATGGTGCTGGCCAGACAGGCTGCACAAAATCTCGATCTTCCGCGGCCTATATATATTCTGGGCATGATTGTTCACAACAGTCATGTGACCCAATCCTTTGAGGATGAGGGCATTATTACGCTGGATGGCCCGAATCGGATGGAAATTCTGGATCAGGTGGAGAGTGGGACTGTGATCTTCACGGCTCACGGGGTATCTCCAGAGGTCAGAAAGCTGGCTCGTGAGAAAGGGTTGACCACGGTGGATGCGACTTGTCCAGACGTGACCAAGACCCATGTATTAATCAAGGAGAAGGTGGCTGAAGACTATGAAGTCGTCTACATCGGCAAGAAAGGCCATCCGGAACCGGAAGGTGCGATCGGTGTCGCTCCTGATAAGGTTCATCTGATTGAGAAGGAAGAGGAGATTGCCGATCTTCATCTGACGTCTGACCGAATTGTCATCACGAATCAGACAACGATGAGCCAGTGGGACATTAAGCATATTATGAAGAAGCTGCTGGAGAAGTACCCAGGGGCTGAGGTGCATAATGAGATCTGCCTGGCCACCCAGATGCGCCAGCAAGCAGTAGCTGAGCAGGCCAGCCAAGCTGACTTGGTTATCGTCGTAGGTGATCCGCGCAGCAATAACTCCAATCGGCTTGCACAAGTATCGGAGGAGATCGCCGGAGTAACGGCATACCGGGTTTCTGATGTGTCCGAGATCAAGCTGGAATGGCTGCAAGGCATTAGCAAGGTGGCGGTGACTTCAGGAGCTTCAACGCCAACGCCGATCACTAAGGAAGTCATCAATTATTTGGAGCAGTATAATCCGGATGATCCGTCCACCTGGGAGATCGTCAGGACGGTCAATATGCAGAAGTTGCTTCCTCCGGTTAAAGTTGCCAAGAAATAAAGCTTCATAATCACATACAATAAATCACGGAGCTCTTTCGTTACTTGAGGCTTTGGGATCGGGAATTTAGTATTCGAGCAGTAGTTCGAATTTGTTGTCATCGAGTTCTCGTATTCCTGCAACCTTTGGTCGAACGAGCTCCTTTGTTATGCGGTTTTTTAAATACGAGATTCACATTTCTATCTTGCTGCAATTTGGCAATCTTGACGGAAGTGGTCCAATAGAGTATATTCTCTTTAACGATTAAAAGCTTAAAAGCGAACAAGCGTTTAAGCGTGACAGTAAAATATTGCTATGGGGGACTATACAAAATATCCCTATATGATGTCAATGGATAAGGAAAGGATGGAATTATATGATCATAGTAACTTCAAATCGAACATCTGAGGAACGGATTCAGGAGATTATAGCCGTTATTGAGAGAGAGGGATTGCAGGTTCATATCTCACGCGGTGAGGATCGTACAGTGATCGGCCTTATCGGAAGTATTGAACCGAAGCTTGCTGAGCATCTGCGGCAAATGAAAGATGTTGAGAATGTTATAAAAATATCCAAATCGTATAAATTGGCGAGCCGTGATTTTCATCCTGAGAATACGGTAATCTCGATCGGTGATGTGAAGATCGGTGGTGGAGAACTGGTCGTCATGGGTGGTCCATGTGCGGTTGAATCACCGGAACAAATTGATGAGATTGCTGGTCTGGTCAAGGCGGCTGGTGGCCAGGTGCTGCGCGGGGGCGCATTTAAGCCGCGTACGGGGCCTTACAGCTTCCAAGGAATCGGTGTGGAAGGACTTGTGATGATGGCCGAGGCTGGCAAGAAGCATGGCCTGCTGACGATTACGGAAGTCATGACTCCGGAATATGTTGATATTTGTGCGGAATATGCTGATATTCTCCAGGTCGGCACAAGAAATATGCAAAACTTCGATCTGCTGCGTAAACTGGGGGCTTGCGGCAAGCCGGTATTGCTCAAGCGGGGATTCAGCGCTACATACGATGAGTTCCTGAATGCCGCTGAGTACATTCTTGCTGGCGGGAATCCGAATGTGATGCTCTGTGAACGCGGTATTCGTACTTTTGAAACCTACACCCGTAACACGCTGGACTTGTCGGCCATTCCGGTGCTTCAATCGCTTAGTCATTTGCCGGTCATTTCAGACCCGAGCCATGGTACTGGACGGCGCGAGCTGGTTGAGCCGATGACGAAGGCTTCAGTTGCTGCCGGGGCGGATGGACTCATTATTGAGATGCATACCGACCCTGACAATTCGATGACCGGGGATGGCGTGCAATCCTTATTCCCGGACCAATTTGCCGCCTTGCTGCAAGATCTAGAGAAGTTAGCTCCGATTGTAGGCAAGAAATTCGACACTCCAAAGGTTGCACTACAGAGCTGATCGTTCGTAAAAGATAAATGATTAGCATTGAATAAACAGGGCCCTCTGTCTTTATGACGGAGGGCCTTTATACTATTTAGCGATAAGTTTGTACTTGATGTAATAATACCTTATTTACCATGTAAAAATACCTTACATCACTATTGACGACATAATTTCATGGTTTTATAATGACCTCAGAATAAATCGTAAGCATGAACATTGAATGTGATAATTGCATTTAATGTTCGTGATCTGGGGAGGAAACAACATGTCAGCAGAGCTTGTAATGAGAACTATCAAGGAAAAAGGGATCGAATGGGTGGATTTCCGGTTTGTTGATCTGTCTGGTCGGGCTCACCATATTACGCTTCCAGCGAAACAGGTTGATGAGGATACATTCGTTAATGGAGTAGCTTTTGACGGTTCATCCATTCCCGGGTTCCGCGGGATTGAGGAATCTGACATGGTGATGATGCCGGATCATGGCGCAGTATACGTAGATCCGTTCACCGCCCATCCAACGTTAAACGTATTTTGTGATATTTTTACGCCGGAGGGTGAGAGATATGAGCGTGACCCACGTAGTATCGCGGTAAGAGCCGAGGAATATTTGCAAGCAAGCGGGATCGGTACGGCAGCTTACTTCGCACCTGAATCGGAATTTTTCATCTTTGATGATGTTCGCTATGAGAATAAGATCAACAGAACCTATTATTCGGTGGATTCTGAGGAAGCGTCCTGGAATTCAGGCCGTACTGAGGAAGGCGGCAATACGGGCTTCAAAATTCCTGTGAAGGGCGGTTATGTACCGGTAGCCCCGACTGACAAGCAGCAGGACATCCGCAGCGAAATGTGCCGTCTGCTTGAAGAGGCTGGACTTGAGGTGGAGCGTCACCATCATGAAGTGGCGACTGCTGGCCAGGCTGAGATCAACTTCCGCTTCGACACACTGCTGAAAACAGCGGATAATCTGATGGTCTATAAATATATCGTTCACAATACGGCGATTCAGTACGGCAAGACAGCGACCTTCATGCCGAAGCCGCTCTTCGGCGATAATGGTAGCGGGATGCATGTGCATCAATCGATCTTCAATGGCGATATTCCGCTGTTCTATGAAAAAGGGGCATATGCTAACCTAAGTGAGACCGCGCTGCATTATATCGGTGGCATTCTGTATCATGCTCCTGCTCTGATCGCCTTCACCAATCCGAGCACCAACTCCTTCAAGCGTCTAGTTCCTGGGTACGAGGCTCCGGTCAACCTCGTATATTCCAAAGGCAATCGTTCCGCAGCCGTACGGATACCAGTCGCTGCTGTTACACCGAAAGGCTGTCGCATTGAGTTCCGGACCCCGGACTCTACCGCTAATCCGTATTTGGCGTTCTCAGCGATGCTGATGGCCGGGCTGGACGGGATCAAGCGCAAGATCGATCCAGTCAAGGAAGGCTACGGCCCCTTCGATAAAAATATTTATGAACTTTCCAGAGCGGAGAAGGAAGGTATTCGCAGTGTACCGGGTTCGCTCGAGGAAGCGCTGAATGGGCTTGAGGCGGACAGCGAGTTCCTGACTGCAGGAGGGGTGTTCACGAACGAATTCATTGCTAACTATATTAAATTCAAGCGGGCAGAAGCCAGAGCGGTAGCAATTCGTGTTCATCCTTATGAATTCGGCCTATATTATGATTTATAGAATGAAATCTAGCTCCCAATGATAGAAGGTGATGAAGCTCTCCGCGGACCGGAATAGAAATAGGTTCAGGGGAGCTTCTTCTTTTTTATTTTGATCTGTGACCACGGATGGATAAAAAATCTCAGTTTATCTTGTTTCAGATTCGTGAACATCCCTTTACATCGGAGAGCCAAGAATGAGATAATATACAAAACGAAACCGGTTTCGAATTATGAGGTAATCGTTCTCGCTTCGAATGAAGTAATAGGTTCTTTATAAGCGACTATTCATGAGGAGGAAGATGGGATGAAGTCAAGGGGATGGCAATATGCAGGGAAGCAAGGGGGGTTCAAGCTTGAACAGCCGGAGGGTTATAGTTATTTGTATTTTCCGTTAGTGAATGAGGCAGGGATGATGTCGTCAATCACTCCAAATTTGCATGGGCAGATTACATCCGGCCATAACCGCTTTCTGACGGAGCCTGTATCGGCCGAGGCACTTCACAATTCAAAGGCGGCACGGAATTTCTGGATTTACACGGAGAAGGAAGGGGCTTGGTCCGTCAGCGGCAATTCTGCGCGGCAGAACGCTCAACAATTTGCCGAGGGCCGCGAGTACAGCCAGGTGGAGGCTGGATTTCTATGGCATCGCGTCACACGCAAGCATGGCATGCTACCGCTAACTGCCGAGACGACGAATTTTGTCCCGGTTACTGAAGATCAAGTTGAATTGATGAAGGTGAAGCTCACGAATACAGGGGATACTCCTATCCGCTTCACTGCCACAACGGCGATTCCATTGTACGGACGCTCAGCCGATGACCTTCGCGACCACCGGCATGTGACCTCCCTGCTACATCGCATCTATACTACTACATATGGCGTTGAGGTACAGCCCTCGTTGTCCTTTGATGAACGGGGACATCGGGTCAATAAAGTCACCTATAGCGTGCTTGGGGCAGAGGATCATGGTAAACGTCCTTCGGGCTTCTTCCCGGTGACTGAGGACTTCGTTGGAGAAGGCGGGGCGTTAGATTGGCCAGAGGCTGTCGTCCTCAACCGAAAAGCGCAGGCAGGCCCAGACGTCCGTTTCGAAGGTTATGAAGCGGTCGGCGGCTTGAGATTTGAAGAGGTGGAACTAGCCGCAGGTGAGTCGAAGTCTTATATTATTGCGATGTTGATTACCGGGGAACGAATTAGCGACGAAGAGTACGCGGCAAAATATTTATCCGAGGCCAGCTTTGACAATTTGCTTGCTCAGAACGAGCGTTATTGGCGTGAGAAGTTGGATACGATCATCTTCCATTCCGGGGACGAGGAACAGGATCTGTGGATGAAATGGGTGACCTTGCAGCCGGTTCTGCGGCGCCTCTATGGTAATTCATTTCTCCCTTACCATGATTATGGCCGCGGTGGCCGGGGCTGGCGTGATCTATGGCAGGACTGCCTGGCTCTGATGGTCATGGAACCCGCGGAGGTCCGTTATTTGCTGCTGAACAATTATGCCGGGGTACGCATCGATGGCAGCAACGCGACGATCATTGGGGCTAGGCCAGGGGAATTCATCGCCGATCGCAACAATATCCCGCGCGTGTGGATGGACCATGGTGCCTGGCCGCTGCTCACGACAATGCTGTATATTCATCAAAGCGGGGATCTCGATTTCCTGCTTCAGTCACAGACCTATTTCCGGGACAGCTTTATTGAGCGCTCCAAAGGGCGGGACACAAGCTGGCTGCCGGAGCAGGGCAACCAGCTGTTGACCTGTGAAGGGGACATCTATGAAGGGACGATTTTGGAGCATATTTTGCTGCAGAATCTGGTTCCGTTCTTTAATGTCGGGGAACACAACAATATCAAGCTGGAGGGAGCGGACTGGAACGACGGGCTTGATCTGGCCCCGAACCGTGGGGAGAGTGTCGCTTTTACCGCCTTCTATGCCAGCAATTTGATAGAATTGTCCGATCTGCTCTTGCAGTTGAAGCATAGATCGGGAATAAATACGATCAAGTTAGGCCAAGAGATTGCAAGGCTGCTGGACAGCTTGTCACATCCGGTCTCTTATGACAGCACAACATCGAAGCTTGCTCTGTTGGACAGCTACTATCAATCGATTGTACCGGCCGTAAGCGGTAAGTTAGTCGTACTTAGCATTGAGGATGTGGTACAAGACCTTAAGCATAAAGCAGAATGGATGATCACACATCTTCGGCGCAACGAATGGGTGACTAGCCAGGAAGGCTATGAATGGTTCAACGGCTACTATAACAATGATGGCCAGCGTGTTGAGGGGGACTGTCCTGAGGGAGTCAGAATGACTTTGACGGGGCAAGTGTTCACTATCATGGGCGGGGTAGCGACCGATGAACAGGTCGATAAAATACATGCCGCAGTGGAGCGATATCTGAAGGATGAGCACATCGGCTATCGCCTGAACTCACGGTTTGGAGGTATTCAGCAAAATCTCGGCCGCGCCTTTGGCTTTGCCTTTGGTCATAAAGAGAACGGGGCGATGTTCAGCCATATGACAGTCATGTATGCCAATGCGCTATATAAACGTGGATATGTGCAGGAGGGATACCAGGTTCTCGATTCGATATATCGGTTGTCCAGTGATTTTTCCGTTAGTAAAATGTACCCGGGTGTACCGGAGTATATTAACGAACGGGGCAGAGGAATGTATACGTACTTGACCGGCTCTGCCAGCTGGCTGTTGTTGACACAGCTTACGGAAGTGTACGGGGTGAAGGGGTACTACGGTGATTTACTGTTGGAACCGAAGCTGATAAGAACACAATTCGATGCTGAGGGCACTGCTTCTGTCGAGACACTGTTCGCTGGGCGAATGCTGGAGGTCGTCTATCACAATCCGCGGCAAATCGATTACGGTCAATATCGTATAGGTGCGGTAAAAATAAATGGCCAGCAGGCAGACCTTAAAATGAATGGAATGGGTTGTCTCATTTCGCGGGAGCTGCTGGACGTGCCGGAGCAAGGCAATCTAGTCATTGAAGTGCTGCTGGAACGAATTCCGTAGTATAGAAGCGCAGGGAGCGCAGTCTGTTAGGACTGCGCTCTCTCTTCAAATTTCTGGATGATTCCGACGATAACCTCGGTCGCCTTGATCATACTATTCACGGAAATGTATTCGAATTTGCCGTGGAAGTTCTCACCACCGGCGAACAGATTCGGCGTAGGCAGTCCCATGTAAGAGAGCTGCGAGCCATCAGTACCGCCGCGAATCGGGGTGATAATCGGTTCGATCTTCAATTCTTTCATAACTTCGGCGGCTACGTTCACGATATCCATGACAGGCTCGATTTTCTCACGCATATTGTAATATTGATCGCGCAGGTCAAGGGTAATTCGATCAGGACCGTATTTCGCCTTCAGCTCTTCAGCGATGCTCTGCATTTTGGTCTTGCGGGTCTCGAATTGTTCGCGGTCAAAATCGCGAATGATGTAATGCAGCCGTGTCTGCTCCACATCACCATTGATCGAGGACAGATGGTAGAAGCCATCATAGCCATTGGTATGCTCAGGGGCTTCCGCAGCAGGCAGCATGGCGTGGAATTCCATCGCAATCTTGGCGGAATTGACCATCTTGCCCTTCGCTGATCCGGGATGAACACTGACCCCTTTGCAGGTTACTTTGGCTGCAGCAGCGTTAAAACTCTCGTACTCCAGTTCGCCTAATGGCCCGCCATCCACAGTGTAGGCAAATTCAGCCCCGAAGGCATCGACGTCGAAGCGGTCTGGACCACGGCCGATCTCCTCATCAGGTGTGAAGGCGACGCGGATCGTGCCATGCTTGATCTCCGGATGCTGGATCAAATAGTTCATCGCGGTCATAATCTCGGCGATGCCAGCCTTATCATCCGCGCCAAGCAGGCTCGTACCATCGGTTGTAATGAGCGTATGGCCTTTGTAATTACTTAGCTCGGGGAACTCACGCGGAGACAATATGATATCACCGGGTTCATTCAATAAGATATCTCCGCCATCATAGGATTCTAAGATCTGCGGCTGAACGTTAGCACCACTAAAGTCGGTAGCGGTATCTAGATGAGCCAGGAAACCGATGACGGGAACATCTTTTACCGTATTGCCCGGCAGGGTTGCCGTGACATAACCGTTGTCATCAAGACTGATATCCTCCATGCCGATGGCTTCCAGCTCCTCCACGAGTTGTCTAGCCAACGTGAGTTGCCCTGGTGTAGATGGGCAGACCAGATTGTCCTCGTTGGACTGTGTATCGACTTTAACATAGGAAGTAAACCTGTTGATAAGCTCGTCTCTCATCGAATTAGCCTCTTTTCATCGATTTAATCACAAAGTGTACATGTTCAAAAAAGGTCGGTATGCGCACCGAAGCATATATCCCTCACATAGGTACGATCTTGAGGATGCCACTTCCTGATTCATTATATGATCACCAAGCGGACTTTTTGAGCAACCTTTATATAAATTGTATCAAACCGGGAAGGCGGATAAAAGTGTGGTAGAAAAACCTCCGTCCGTATTAACGAAAAGAGCGGAGGGAGGTATACTTATTTAATGGGGCTGCCGGAAGTAAAGGAGCCTTAATGAAGCTCGAAGAGGTCAAGATATGGGCTGATGCTTCAGTCCTTGGAGAGGAAGGAAAACAATAGATGGGATATCAATTGAAAAACGATCACCTGATCGTAGATTTTGCTGAGCAAGGATTTTATCAAGGCAAGCGTTTTGATTGGAGCGGTTTTATTACAGGGGTGACCCTAAGGCAGGGCAATCATAGCTTCTGCGTACCGGAGAGCCTTGTTCCCGGACTCGGAACCGGTGGAGCAGGGCTGTGCAATGAGTTTGGCATCGCAGATCCGATCGGATACGAGGATGCCAAGGTCGGCGAGTTGTTTCCCAAGCTGGGAGTAGGTCTGTTGACTCGGGTGGATGAAGAGCCGTATCAATTTCACAAGGAATATCCACTGATTCCTTATCGGCAGGAGGTCACACAGGAAAGCTCGTCTAAACTATGCTTTACGGTATTTCCACAGGAGTGCCGCGGCTATGCGGCCCAGCTGGAGAAGCAGATCCATATTGAGGACAACCGTCTGATACTGGACTACACATTGCATAATGAAGGCAGCAAGACGATCTCTACGACCGAATATAACCACAATTTTCTCGGTATTGACCAGCGTGGGATTGGGTCGGGTTATACTCTGAAGTTCCCGTTCGAGCTTGTTCCTGAAGTAGACGAAGAGGGATCGATGGATAGTCTGTTATTTCAAGACAGTGAAGTTAACTGGAATGATACCCAGGATAGCTGGTTTTATTTCCGTTTGCAGGGCGTAGGCCAAGCCAATGAGCCCCAAGGATGGATCTGGGATCTGTACCACCACGAGAGTCGTGCCGGAGTCAGAGAGATTAGCATATATCCGGTTGATTCTATCGCGGTATGGGGGGAGAAACATGTTATTTCACCAGAAATATTTATTAAGTTGAATGTCGCTCCCGGTGATAGTTATAGCTGGTCCAGAATCTATGAGTTTTACACAAAATAATCATTTCATCTCTATATCTTGGTGAAGCGTTAATGTGTCAATTCTGCGAATTGGTGATATATCATGAAATATCAGCTTGCTGTAGAAAAGAATAGTTGCTATGATTATGCTTATCAAAAAACTACGCAGGTATAAGGGTAAATAGGAGAGGATGGGAGAAATGAGTAAGAGAGCTTATAATTTCAATGCCGGACCGGCTGCACTGCCGCTTGAGGTATTGGAACGCGCGCAAGCTGAATTTGTTGATTTTCATGGTACAGGAATGTCGATCATGGAGATGTCCCATCGCGGGGCTGTGTATGAAGGGGTTCATAATGAAGCATCCAGCCGCCTACTGCAATTGCTGGGCAATCCGCAAGGCTATAAAGTGCTGTTCCTGCAAGGCGGGGCATCGACGCAGTTCGCGATGATTCCTATGAATCTCTTGACTGAAGGCAAGGTCGGGGCTTACGTGAAGACCGGAAGCTGGGCTAACAAGGCGATTAAGGAAGCGAAGCTGATCGGCGAGACTTACGTGGCTGCTTCCTCTGAGGAAGACAAGTACATGTCCGTTCCTGATCTTAGCAACCTCCAATTGCCAGACAATGCAGCTTATCTGCATCTGACCTCCAATGAGACGATTGAAGGCACCCAGTTCACACAATATCCAGATACCGGTAGCGTGCCGCTGATCGCGGATATGTCGAGTGACATTCTGTGTCGTCCGTTCGACCTGACTCAGTTCGGCATGGTGTATGCAGGGGCACAGAAGAATCTAGGTCCTTCCGGGGTAACGGTTGTCATTGCCCGTGAGGAGCTGGTAAGCAATTCTCCTAAACATCTGCCAAGCATGCTTCGTTATGATATTCAGGCAGACAACAATTCACTATATAATACACCTCCATCCTTCTCTATTTACATGGTGAATGAAGTATTACGCTGGATTGAAGAACAGGGTGGCCTGCAAGCAGTTGAGCAGAATAATCGCAAGAAGGCAGACCTGTTGTACAATGCGATTGACAATAGTGGAGGATTCTTCCGCGGTTGTGCTGACCTAGAGAGCCGTTCCCTCATGAACGTGACGTTCCGTCTCGCTAATGAAGAGCTGGAGAAGCAGTTCATTAAGCAATCGGAGCAAGAGGGCTTTGTAGGACTCAAGGGTCACCGCAGTGTCGGTGGACTCCGCGCTTCGATCTACAATGCAGTGCCATATGATAGCATCAAGGCTCTGGTTGATCTTATGAACCATTTCCAACAGCAAAATGGCTAATATCGCTTGAAATCTATCAACCTTCCGTTGCAATGGCGACGGGGGGTTTTTCTTTTAATAGATGTTCAAAAAAGGCCAGTTTTCAGCACCGAAGCTTATGCTTCCGATGTGCGTTTCTTCGAAACGCATCAGTTGGATGAAGCAAGGGCCTGTGGAGCAGAGCTACACGTTTTCGAAGAAAACGACTTCGTAAGTATTTGCTTAGGCCCGGCTGAATTCAAGATTCGATGTCGAGATCACTTTCTGTGTTACTTCGGGATCAAAAGTGGACTTTTTGAACAACCTCTTTTAATATGATTATATTTTAAAAACGATTCTTATACTTTGGGAGCTAAACTGTTATAATAGGTGAGGACTACCCTTAGACAGCTATGGAAAGTACAGATTCTATTATTTGATGAGGTGTTAATCAGCATGGCATTGCATATCGTACTCGTGGAGCCGGAAATTCCGGCGAACACCGGGAATATAGCCAGAACCTGTGCGGCAACGGGGGCTCATCTGCATTTGGTGCGTCCGCTCGGCTTCCGTACAGATGATAAAACGATGAAACGGGCCGGTCTTGATTATTGGTATGCGGTAAATATTGAATATCATGACTCGTTTCAGGAAGTAGAAGAGAAATACGCGGGCAGCCGCTTCTTTTTTGCTACGACGAAAGCGAAGCAGTATTACACGGATCTTGAATTCCGTGACGGAGATTTTCTAGTGTTCGGTAAAGAGACCAAAGGACTCTCGCCGGAGATTCTCGCGGCACATCCGGATACATTAATGAAGATGCCGATGAGCGATAAGGTGCGTTCGCTTAACTTATCCAATTCGGCGGCAATTATTGTCTACGAGGCATTAAGACAGATTGGCTTCCCTGGAATGGAGTAGGCTCGCTTACGGGCTGTTTGATCACCGGGCCGCGCCCGCTAAATTGTCGATACGGACGTTAGATATTAGTCGGCGTGGTCAATTACATAACTCTACGGCTAACCAGTTCCGGGATCGGAGAGACCAGGCGAAGCATTTTTACTGTCGAGATTAGCAGGAATCTGCAAAAAAATAGCGAAATATATATTATTAGATAGGTATTTCGTTCTATTTTTTACATAATAATTTTATGTTGGAGAGGTGTATCGTATCATGAAACCAGCTGGAGTGGTCCGGAAAGTGGATCAACTGGGGAGAATCGTATTGCCTAAGTCGCTGCGCAAAAGATATCAAATGAATGAGGGAGATCCTGTAGAAATTCTTGTACAGGGCGATCATATTATTCTGGAAAGATATCGTCCTAAATGTGTATTTTGCGGCTCTATGGACAATGTTAGCGACTTCAAGGAGCGTTCGATCTGCAATCAATGCTTGGTCGAAATGAACCATTTGACCTAAATGTGTGTGTTCAAAAAGTCAGGTTTTCAGCACCGAGAAGGTTGGATGAAGCTAGGGTCTGAGGAGCGTACGTAGTTGGTACGTGAGCACCTGAGATGTTTCCGTAGGAAACATGACTTCGTAAGCATTCGCTTAGACCCGGGCGAATTCAAGATTCGATGCCGAGTTACTTCTTGATTCACTTCGTGTTAGATATAGAATTTATTCGTTATCAACGGAGTTGATGAAATTCTATATCGTAAGAAAACCTACCTTTGAATCGCGGTCGCTCAGCCATGAATTGGCCTCGATTGGTTTTCTTATAAAAGCGGACTTTTTGAACATCCTCTAAATGTAATAAATAAGCTTCCCTATGAAGGGAAGCTTATTTATTACAGGCCTTTTGTTTTATCGTCGTTATAGGATGCAGTAAGAATTCCGCACAGGAACATAGCCAGTACAATGGCAATAATCCAGAATGTTAATGAGAAAGACAAGGACGACACCTCCAAGTTAACATCTCTTGTTCCTATTATATCCATCTCTTCGGTAAAAATAAATCAAAATATGATATATTTCACAGACAGAACGAGATCGCTGGCAAAGTGATCTTTTTTGCTATTTAAAAAACAGAAAATGAGTAGGAACAGGACGAAGCTGCCCATCAGAGGGATGATTCACGATTTGACCGTTAACGACGAGCGAGGTAGAACCGCCGCCGTCCAGATTGTAGGCATCCTGAACGCCGAGCTTGTACAGTCTGGTCTGTAGCTCCTCGAGAGTTGCCCCGGAGCCGCCGTTCTCATTATATCCATCCACGACGATAATAAGCAGCTGATCGTCTTTATAATTGCCGATGACGGTGCGCGGAGCACGCAAAGGCGAGGTTTTCCATTTGTCTGGAATCTGCTTCTTCTGACCATTCTTAAGCAGAACCGGTACGAAGGAAGCGCCGAAATCCGGATGAAGCCGATCTAGCTCTTCTTGTGTGGAGAACTTTCCACCGATCAATTTGCCAGACTTGTTCAATCCTACGAAGAAGAGATCCTTGTAGCTGGGTTCAAATCCGCCCAGATATTTACCGTCCAGTACGGTTGTACTTAATGGGAAACGTCCCTTCTTGGAGTCGGCAAATCCGCCAGCATTAATTCCTGCGACCGCTCCATAACGTTTGGCTGCAGCGAGTGTCGTCTCAGAACTGCCCAGCTTGTCCTTGCCCAGGGTCATTCGCATCGCATCCGGCGATTTCAGCTTCACTTTCATGGCATAGCCTTGATAAGTACCGGGATTTACAGTGAAGAGTTCAAGCCTGATACGGTCGGATTCCACGGTCTTGTATGGAGAACCGAGCCTGCTTGTAATTTTGTTGTTGTAGATCGTTTCAGGTCGTTTGGCAGCCTTCTGCGACGATTGCACGATTTTCGACATGGTTGAGGTCGTCTTATTGTACAGCTCCGCCGTCTTCTTAATAGAAGATATCGTTGTCTGAGCTGCTTCCTCCGCCTGATCCAGCTGCCCGGAAATAGCAGCTGCCGTGGCAGGAATATCGGTGTTGACTGTAAATGGCACGGGTTTCTGTTGAACATGCAAGCTAGTTCCGCTAATCAACATTGCGATAAGAAGTCCCAGAAAAGGACCCGTCATGAGTAAAAAGAAGCGATTGATTTGTTTATGTGACGTCATCATTTTAACAGATCCATCTTCTTCTGCAGCGCGGCGAGCTGTTCTTTGACTTCATTCAGCTGGGAGTACAGCTTATTGCTGTTATCCGTCTTATTGCTGGAGTTATCCTTCGTGAAGGTCAGTAGCTCATTGAAGGCTTCCACCTTGCTGTTGAGCTCCTGAATCTCAGCGGACAGGGCGGCGAGCTGCGTCGTGTAATCCGTCTTCATCGCTTCCGTGCGGGTTTGTATCTCCAGGTTCATTTGCGCGATCATCGAATCTTTCAAATGATTGCTGTATAAGTAAGCGGCAGTCACGCCGAGGGCGATAAGTAGAATCCAGATTAATAGAATCATCTTAGGGGAAGGCCGGCGCTTCTTTCTGCTTGGGACGCTATCTGACATGGGCTCCGTGGAGTAATGCATTATATCACCTCTAGTTATTATTTCCAAGATTACATTCTATCATGTGGTATCGTTTCTCGCAAAACGTAATATTTCTAATAGTGCATGTTCAAAAAGTATGGTTTTAAGCATCAAAGCTTATGCTTCTGATGTGTATTCTGTAACGGACAAGCCACGCTTATAAACTAAAAACAAGAATATTTGAAATTATCCTCCTAAGCCGACCGTATAGTCTGTTAAATGATCATTTTGGCTAGCATTACCCGTTTCCAATCGATGTCACTAAAGCGTATAAATAAGGATACTACTCGTCTGTGCGAGCATTGGATCCTTGAGGTCAAAAACGGGGTGATCGGAGGAGCATTAGAGGACCTATCTTTGAATTGCGGTCGCTCATCCTCGATGGCCTTGATCAGGTTTGCTGATCAAATGAGAGAGTTGTTGATAAGCTCTAGTAGAAGAAAAAAGGTAACAATAAATTTGCTGCTACAATTTGTCCTCAGGTACAATCGCCGTAAGGCGATGATTCGGAAGGGGAGGAATGGATATGGAGGGTTGGCTTAAGGAGACGATCGGGCGTCTGCCGGACATATTCCGCAGCGATGTCGAAGGTTTGATTCGTGACGGAGATTTTATATCCTTCGCTAGGAGTTATGTTGGGGAGCTGTCTTCGCTAAGTGATCCTCTGGCGAGGATTGCGGATGAGTTAGGGTTATCGGAAGGGAGAAAGAAGGATGCTGGGAGAAAACCGGGGACAGAGTCCTGTCAGAGAAGCGGGGCCGCTGATGATCATGGAGCCTCCGAGGCGGGTGAGACCGATAAAGCGGTAAAGTCGGGGGCAGATAAGACTAGCGAGGTCGATGAAACGGTAAAGGCGCGGATCAATGAGACTGACCGGATCGATGAAGCTACGAAGTCGAAGGCCGAGGCTTCGGAGCGGCTGCGGGAGTGGCTGGCCTCCGCTTATCGGCAAGCGGAGGGTGGGGAGAGAGCAGCAGAGGCGGGGGACCGCCTGCTGCTGGCGGACAGTGCAGCAGGCGCGCTGGAGCTTGCGATCCGCGCACTGCTGAAGCCGGGCGACGCGGTGCTGGTGGAGTCGCCCAGCTCGCCGGAGGCGCTGTGGGCGCTGCACCGCCGCGGCGCGGTCATTGTCCCGGTCCAGTGTGACCGGGACGGCATGCTGCCGGACGACCTGCGGCGTCAACTCCGCGCGGCAAAGCCAGCGCTGGTGTACGTGACGCCGCTGCACAGCACCGGGCCGTCCGGCGCGGTGTGGAGCCAGCAGCGCATGCTTGCGCTGCTGGAGCAGTGCGATCGGCACCGTGTGCCGATCGTCGAGGACGGCACCGCCTGCGGGGTGCCGGGGTTCGCGCGCGCCGCCGGGCGTGGCGGCGCGGATGGCCCGGTAACGGCCCCGGAGGGGGGCAAGGTTACCGGAGGGGCTGGGCCGGCGCCTGCCAGGCCGCAAGGCGCAGGCGTGCCCCGGGTGGGCACCGCATCGGTCCGGGCAGCGTCCGACTCCATCTTCTCCTTATGGCTTAGTCAAGCCAAATGGAGAAGAACGAGCGTCGTCTTGCTGGATTCGTTCGAGCGTGCCCTGTTCCCATCGCTGCCGCTGGCCTGGCTGCGCGGCGATACGGCGATGCTCACCAGGCTCACCGCCGCTCGTACCGAAGAAGCTGGGCTTGCCTCTGCTTCTAATCAGACCTGCCTTATGCTCTACAAGCTACTGAGAGATGATCGCTTCTCATTATCAGAGCATACGGCGGCGGTATTGGATGAATTAAATACCCGACGGATATATATGAAGGAGCTGCTTACAGGAAGAGAGTGGAGGAAGGCTGAGGTTCATGATCCGGGAAGAGGATTATTTCTGTGGGTACGGCTTCCTGAAGGAATCGTCTCAGAGGCTCTGCTGAAGGCCTCAATGCTAGAAGGTGTGGCATTTACACCGGGCATACGATGCTATGCCGCTTCAGAGGACTTAAAACAGTCCCCGATCACGGAAGGGGACTGGATTCGGTTGAATTATGCAGCTTACCCGGCAATGGGAATCGCCGAGGGCATAGCGCGGATTGAAGACGCCCTGGCGGAGTTCACGGCCAGGAGTTAGAGACATAAAATGAAACAACCGCATGCTGGATTGCATGCGGTGAGAGGCAGGAATGGGGGGAGTAGAATTCCTACTGAAGGGGTATGCGTCTACTCCTCCACAGAAGGAGCGGCATTACGCCATGCCTCGATGATGTGACCGTATTGCTTCAGACCGTGCTCGCCCTCAGAGGTCAGGACATAACGTCCGCGCGAGACTCTGTGGAACCAGAGATAGTAGTTCTTCTGGAGAATCCCTGCAGTCTGGCCGATGCCGCTCAGCAGCTTAATGTCTTTGGGGGCCATCTCTCCGCCTTCCTGCAGGACCATCGCGATACGCAGCGCTTTCTCACGGTACGCGGTCATCAGCTTCGTGCCATGGCTGCCGCCTACGTTATAATCGCCGCTTCTTTCATTAAATTCATACTGCAAGCGGGCGGCCCGGGCTTTAACGATCCTTTGCGAAGGCGCGGGAAGATGATCCCCAGGCATACAGTGAATCTCAACAAAGGGCTTCTTCGTCTTGTACTGTGTAATCGTTATGAAGCCTAGGCCGAGTCTACGGCACAGGTTCGTAATTTCGCTCCAGCGCTGATTATGCGCTCCCTTCTTGGCCCGCGCTCGCTCTACAGCCAAATATACCTCGCTGCTGAGCTTCTGACGCTCCAATCCTTGCAGAAGGAGGGGCAGATTGAAGCTCTTCTTCATTTCAACGATCAACGGCTCATCGCTCTCCGGGCGGTATCCGACCAGATCACAATGCCGTACCTCGCTTTTTATTTCATATCCCCGCTCCTCAAAAAAAACCTTCAGCGGAGCATACAATTCCGTCTCATGCTTGACTGCCATGCGTATCTCCCTCTACTTCCAAGAATTTATACGCTAACGAAACTAGGAAACGTTATTGTCGCAACAACGCTCTGATCTTAATTCTAACGAAACACAGACACGTTATTAGGAGGAAAGACGGCCCAAATGAACTGTTTTGGCCCAAATAGCGCTCTCACGTTTCGTTAGAATTTCGGATGATCTGTTTTGGTTCAAATAGCGCTCCCCAGTTTCGTTAGAATTTCGGATGATCTGTTTTGGTTCAAATAGCGCTCCCCAGTTTCGTTAGAATTTCGGATGACCTGTTTTGGTTCAAATAGCGCTCCACGTTTCGTTAGAACTTCAAATGACCTGTTTTAGCTCAAACAGCAATCCCACGTTTCGTTAGAAATCCGATGATCCGTTCTGGTTCAAATAGCGCTCCCTCAGTTTCGTTGGATTATCTATCGATCCGTTTTGCCAGCCTGCTGCGTTTCGTTTAGGCCACTCGACCCCATTTTATTGAAGGTGCGTGGACAGAAGTCCCTGTCCATTAGGCAAAGATCGTCTCCAAGTATGGTGCACTTCCCATTTACTCTCAGTCTATCGCAAATGCTGTCGCTATGACTTCAGTGATCCACCGATTGTTATGGCTCAGCTTATAGACCAAATTATAGCACAGCCGGAAATGCTCCTCGATGATTTGCATGATGTAAGCTTGAAAACTGATTATTCCGACTGGAATAATTAATAAGGATAAAAAAGGTCAACTTCTTGCTTGTTTTCGCATAGGTATGTAATACACTTTTTCTAATTGAGTCAGGTGTAGAGAATTCACTAAATAAATGATGATGCTGCAGGTTATTCCATTGCTGGTCAGGATCAAAGGGACAGGGAGACCCCAAGCGGAGTACAGGAGGTACCGAACATGGACATTTTTGAACGTATAGCGGCTTACCGGGCGGAAAGCGATGCTTTAGCATGGAACGGAACATTTAAGGACTATGTCGCTCTGCTCGCTGAGGATCCTTCACCTGCCATGACGGCCCATGCCCGGGTGTATGAAATGATTGAGTCTTACGGCGTGGAAGAGCTAAATGGCCGGAAAAAGTATAAGTTCTTTGAACAGGAAATCTTCGGACTGGATCGGGCTGTGGAGAAGCTGGTGGAGGAGTACTTCCATTCCGCGGCCAGAAGGCTTGATGTCCGCAAGCGCATCTTGCTGTTAATGGGTCCGGTGAGCGGGGGCAAGTCGACGATTGTTACGATGCTCAAGCGCGGTCTGGAGCAATTCTCCCGTACACAGCGCGGTGCAGTCTATGCAATCTCCGGCTGCCCGATGCATGAGGATCCGTTGCATCTCGTTCCTCATGAGCTGCGCCCGGAGGTGGAGAAGGCGCTTCAAGTTAGAATCGAGGGGAATCTCTGCCCGGTCTGCCAGATGAGGCTGCGTACAGAGTTTGACGGAGATATCGAGAAGGTGCCGGTGGAGAGAGTGCTTTTATCCGAGGAAGGGCGGATCGGGATTGGCACATTCAGTCCTTCGGACCCGAAATCACAGGATATTGCTGACTTAACAGGAAGCATCGATTTCTCGACGATCACGGAATTTGGCTCTGAATCCGATCCACGAGCTTACCGCTTTGATGGTGAATTGAATAAAGCGAATCGCGGTCTGATGGAGTTCCAGGAAATGCTGAAGTGCGATGAGAAGTTTCTCTGGAATCTGTTGTCCTTGACGCAGGAGGGGAATTTTAAAGCGGGAAGATTTGCTTTGATCTCGGCCGACGAGCTCATTGTGGCCCATACAAATGAATCGGAATATAAATCCTTCATCGCGAACAAGAAGAATGAGGCGCTGCAATCACGGATGATCGTTATGCCGATCCCGTATAATCTGAAAGTATCGCAGGAGGAGAAAATCTACGCCAAGTTGATCGGCCAGAGCGATATGGGACATGTGCATATTGCTCCGCATGCTTTGCGTTCCGCGGCGGTCTTCTCTATACTGACTCGTCTGAAGGAGACGAAGAAGCAAGGCATCGATCTCGTTAAGAAAATGCGCCTCTACGACGGGGAAGAGGTAGAGGGCTATAAAGATGCGGATTTAAAAGAACTGCAGAATGAGTATTTGGAGGAAGGGATGTCCGGGGTCGATCCGCGTTATGTTATTAACCGGATATCCAGCGCCTTGATCAAGCAGGATATTCAATGCATGGGTGCGCTTGATATTCTTCGGGCGATTAAGGACGGACTGGATCAGCATGCTTCGATTACGAAGGAGGAACGCGATAGATACTTGAACTTCATCAGCATTGCTCGCAAAGAGTATGACGAGATCGCGAAGAAGGAAGTACAGAAGGCGTTCGTCTATTCCTTCGAGGAGTCGGCCAAGACACTGTTCGAGAATTATCTCGACAATATCGAGTCGTTCTGCAACTGGACCAAGCGGCGCGACCCGCTTACAGATGAGGAGCTTGATCCAGATGAGCGACTGATGCGCTCCATTGAAGAGCAAATCGGTATTTCTGAAAATGCCAAAAAGGCGTTCCGTGAAGAGATATTAATTCGCATCTCCGCTTACTCCCGTAAAGGCCGCAAATTCGAATACAATCATCATGATCGGCTGCGGGAAGCGATCGAGAAGAAGCTGTTCGCTGATCTGAAGGATATCGTCAAGATAACGACCTCTACCAAGACCCCGGATGAGAGTCAATTGAAACGCATCAATGAGGTCAGCAAGCGCTTGATTGATGAGCATGGCTATTGCCCTGTATGCGCGAATGAGCTGCTGCGGTATGTGGGGAGCCTGTTGAACCGTTAGATGATCCCGCTATCAGGGGCGGGAGACATGACTGGGGGCATGGGCTTCCTGCTTCTATAGGAAGATAAGCTTAGAATATGGATTATAGTCTGCCACTGGATAGTGGCGGGCTTCTTTTTTTGCGATAAGAAGGGGTATTTATAGCAACATAGCTGCTGCTTTCATGAACCAAATGCCCAGTGAAAATCAGCAAAAGACGTTATCATTTGTATATTTATTCATTTTCTGAAAATGGCTTAACAAATCATAATATTTCCACTACAATGAAATAGCAGGCTTGATCGGCTAAATGATTCGGAGCGCAGTACAATCCATATTGAGAAGAAGAGCGTACCCTTGCCGCGGTGCGCTCTTTCCAATTTATTACGGGCAGGCCGGATCTACATGATTATAGCGCGAGGGGTAACACCATACATACTCACAAGAAGGGGCTTACTTTATGAAAAAGAGAATAACCGATATTTTAACGATCATCTTGGGCGCTTTAATTTTTGCATTGGATGTGAATCTGTTTGTTATTCCTAATGATTTTGGCGAGGGGGGAGTTACCGGGGTCACCATCATTCTGTACTACTTGTTCCAATGGTCTCCTGGTCTTGTTAACTTCATATTTAATTCTATACTACTGGTGGTCGGGTACAAATTCCTGGATAAGCAGACAACCATATATACAATTATCGCTGTCGTATTCAATTCTCTCTTCCTGTATCTTACAGAGGGCTGGAGCATCGCATCCCATGATTTGATGCTGAATGCTGTCTTCGGCGGCGTATTTGCCGGGGTGGGCATCGGGCTCATTATTAAGGTTGGCGGAACGACGGCAGGATCGACGATTCTCGCCCGGCTCATGAATAAGTATCTGGATTGGAATATAAGCTATGCTTTGCTATTCTTCGATTTGATCGTCGTGTTTGCATCCTTGTTCATTATTGGGGTTCAGAGCCTGATGTTCACCATTGTGATGCTGTTTATCGGTACTAAGGTGATGGATTTCATCATTGAAGGCTTGAATCCGAGAAAAGCGGTGATGATCGTATCCAAGGAGCAGAATCAGATCGCGGAGCAGGTGAATGTTCTGATGGAGCGGGGCGTGACTGTGCTTCACGGACATGGCTTTTATACGAAGCTGCCGCAGGAAATTTTGTATATTGTCATTAATAAGCAAGAGATCAGTCAACTGAAGAAGATCGTTAAGGCGATCGACACGAATGCATTTATTACCATCCATGATGTACGCGATGTGTTCGGGGAAGGATTTATGGAGCTGTCAAAATAGACGGCTCTTTTTGTAGAATATTAACCCCTTATTAGAAGATTTTCTACCTCACTTCCAGGTAGAGAGGGGGTAATATAGAGGTGATTACACATCTTGGGAGGTGCTTCATGAGGATCATTGTGGAAGATACAGAAGAACAGTTTCATATTGCGTCTGCACTTGAAATTACAAAGCAGGTTGTAGCGAAGCCAGAGAGCGTAATTACCTTTGCGGGAGGCGAGACTACGGTTGGAGTTCATCGGGAGTTGTCCCAGTTGTGTCGTCAATGGCGTATTGATTTTTCAAAAATGAAGGCGTTTACATTGGACGAGTATGTCGGTCTATCTCCAGATGATCCGCGAAGTGTCAGCTATCGGATTCGCCACCAGGTACTGAACCCTATCGGCTTGCAGAGCGACCATATTTATATGCCGGACGGCATGGACGAAGATCTGCAGCAGGCTTGTTATACCTACGATAGACTTCTTGATGCGTATCCAGTTGATCTTGAGATTCTCGGGATTGGGAGCAATGGGCATATTGGATTTAATGAGCCGGGAACCCCTTTCCATCTGGATACACATGTAATTAATCTAGCTAGTCGCACAACGCAGGATAAGGCCGGATTCTTCGGCACAGTCGGCAGCGTACCTGAACAAGGGATTACCGTAGGAATCCGACGGATTATGAGATCGAAGCAGATTTTGCTCCTGGCAAAAGGGAAGGGCAAGTCCGAGATCATTAGGCAGGCCTTAATGGGGCCGATAACTACAGATGTTCCGGCCTCTGTTCTGCAGCTGCATCCTAGCTTGACGATTATTATGGATAAGGCAGCAGCTGAACTACTGTAGTCACGATTCAGATCCAGGGATAAATAGAAAGGAGATCTAGCCAAATGCGTGTTGATGAGCCGGTAACTGTAGGAATTGATATTGGTGCGACGAAAATATTGATCGGGTCGGTAACGCGTCAGGGTGATATTATTCATCATGCCAGATACGGGATCGATCTTAGCACGGAGTCCTCGCTGAAGGGTAGTATCTATCGTTCCATTGCGGATTATATCCATGGACGCCGTGAAGAGAATATGTCTGTAAATATCGGAATTGGCGTGTTCGGCCACGTTGATTTTGAACAAGGGGACTGGCTCGGGACGATGAGGGTGCCCGGGATGGAAATGATTCGCTTCAGGGATGATCTGAAGCAACGCTACGGAATGAATGTAGCAATCGATAATGATGTACATACGGCGGCTCTGGCTGAGCTTCATCTCGGCAAAGGCCGGGAGTATCGCCATTTTCTATATGTTAATGTCGGCACTGGAATTGCCGCGGGGATCATTAGTGACGGCAGGCTGATTAGGGGAGCCTCCAATTATGCTGGGGAGATCGGTCATACCTTCGTCGGACGTGATATGGAGCAGTGTATGTGTGGGAGTAGCTGGTGTCTGGAATCTGCCGCATCAGGAGGCGGGATGATCAACCGGGCAATCCGTTGGATTAGCGACTATCCGGATTCGAGACTGGCCCCTCTCATTCAATCAGGTAATATTACTTCCGTGGATATTTTTAGAGAGGCGCGTAAGGGAGATCCACTATCGATGAAGATACATAAAGAGTTCATCTGGTCGATCGGGATCGGGCTGGTTAATCTGGTGAATATCCTCAACCCAGAAGCGATTATTCTCGGTGGTGGAGTGATGAGGGATAGCTGGCTGTTGAAGGAGCTTAGTGATTTTATATATCAGAATACGATCGGGGTGTCTAGGAGAGGGCTGAAGGAGATCTCACTCACCGAGCTCGGTCCACAGGTGACCGGATTGCTGGGAGCGGCCTGTCTGGCATGGGACTACGAGAAGATTGGGTAACTACGTACATTTTCCCCGAATGCCTCATTCGGACAAACATGATTTCAACTAATAAATGATGTGAGTAGCTTGGGAGAGAGGACGATGGCTGGATGAAAATATTAATTAATCATATCGGATATGAGCGAAAGGGAACAAAGCATGCTGTCATCATGGGCGGCAGCACAGATGAGGTCAGCAGCTTCCGAGTTGTGGATCAGGCGAGCGGGCAGACGCTCTATTCCGGAAGTGCTCAGCGCTGTGGAACGGTGGAAAGATGGAGGGATTGGCATTTCTGGACGGCTAATTTTGATGGGTTGCAGGCCGAGGGGCGATATGTAATCGAATGTGATACGACGAAGGGTGTCATTCGTTCCTATGATTTTGCTGTAGAAGATCATTTGCTTGGAAAGCAAAGTCTATCGGATGTCATCTTCTATTTCAAAGCTCAGCGGTGCAGCGGAGATTTTGACCGGGCAGACCGGGATATCCCATTCGCTGGGGAGCGAGAAGGACGACATGACTTGCACGGGGGTTGGTACGATGCGACCGGGGATTATGGCAAGCATCTATCACATCTGTCGCATGCGACTTATTTCAATCCGCAGCAAGGTTCCTTTACGGCATGGGTTCTATTCAAGGCGCATGAGCTGCTCGAGGAATCGGGGAATCGGCATTATTACCAATTCAAGCGCAGACTGTTAGATGAAGCGATGTATGGTGCGGATTATATGTTCCGAATGAGGGCTCCCTCGGGCAGTTTCTTCCGCTCGATCAGACGCAGCGGAGAGTTCATGAAGGCGGAGGACCGGAGGATCTCGTTCCTGTACAAGAATTCTTCCTCCCAGTTCGGAGCAGCGGCTACGGCTGATGTTGAAGTGATTACCGATGAGTCCTATGAGACAGGATTCCGTCAAGGCGCTGGATTTGCCATCGCTGCGCTGGCTTCTGCGAGCCGGCACGCCTACCCTGGCGATTATTTGCGCGAGCAATATTTGCAGGCAGCCCGTGAGTCGTATGAATATCTTGCAGAGAATAATGCCAAGTATTTGAATGATGGCAAGCCGAATCTGTTAGATGAATATTGCATGTTAACCGCGTTAGTTGAATTGTACCAGGCCTCTCTGGATCCAGATTATCTGAAACAGGCAGGCGAGAGCGCTGAGCGGTTAATCGGTTATTTAAAACCAAGTGCAGAGTGGGGCTGCTATTGGAGCGCCAATGAGGAGGGACGCCCGTTCTTCCATGCTTCGGATGCCGGCCTTCCGGTAGTAGCGCTGCTGAACTATTTGCAGATTGAGAAGAATCCATCGCGCCGTAGCAAGGTAATGGAGGCGGCCCTTCGGGTTATGGAATCTGAACTGAGGATTACCGCAGAGGTTGCTAATCCATTCGGGCTGGCGAGACAATGGGTACAGAGTAGTGATGGACGGAGATATACTTCTTATTTCTTGCCGCATCAGACAGAGGTCTCACCTTGGTGGCAAGGGGAGAACGCGCGCCTTGCGTCTTTAGCCGTAGCAGCCAGACTGCTGGCCAAGCAGTTGACCGAAGCTAAGGATGCTGAGTTTAAGGAAAGGCTGTTAGCTTATGCCGACGCCCAGTTGAGCTGGATTCTTGGACTTAATCCATTTGACAGCTGCATGCTGCAGGGCTCCGGGCGGAACAATCCGCAGTATCATTTTGTAAATGGGTTCGACTATATGAACTGTCCGGGGGGAATCTGCAATGGCATTACTTCTGGATTAACCGATGAGGAGGACATCGAATTATTCGTCAAATCTGAACCTGGTGTTGTTGATGATAATTGGCGCTGGGGCGAGCAGTGGCTGCCGCATGCTTCATGGTATATGTATGCGGTTGCGCTTGGCGACCTATCGGATTCCGAAGATCAGTAATTTGCAACGTATAGACTAGATCATGTATAAACCACCGGACTGAAGTTCCGGTGGTTTTATTTGTTATAGCAGCCCTACTCTATTTCGGCCAATGGGCTATTTTTGCGTTGCTTCTCCCTCACATATCACCGCGCCGCGTGAATATACTTAGTTACAGCTACTTTTTAATCCCCTGACATTCCAATAGGGAGGTGCCCACTGTGTCATCTTCATTTGAACAGAATAAGTTCAACTTCGTCGTCTCCAAGGAAGATTGGTCGCTGCATCGCAAAGGCTATCAGGATCAGCAGCGCCACCAGGAGAAGGTGCGGGAAGTCATTCGGCAGAATCTGCCGGACCTGATTACGGAAGAGAATATCATCATGTCGGACGGCAAGCAGATTATTAAGGTTCCACTGCGCAACTTGGAGGAATACCGCTTCATCCATAATTTTCAGAAGCAGAAGCATGTCGGGCAAGGGAATGGGGACAGCGAAGTTGGTGATGTGCTGGCTCAGGATCAACCGAAGAATGCTGGCAAAGGAGGGAAAGCAGGCAATCAGCCCGGGCATGATGTCGTAGAAGCCGAGATCAGCATCGAAGAACTAGAGGATATGCTGTTCAATGAATTGGAGCTCCCTTTTATTGAGGATAAGGATAAAGAGGAGATGGAGACGGTCTCCTTCCGATTTAACGATGTCCGCAAGAAGGGACTAATGTCCAACATCGACAAGAAACGAACGATTCTAGAAAACCTGCGTCGCAATGCGACCTCTGGCTCTCCGGGTATCCATGGCATCTCGCCGGACGATCTGCGCTATAAGACATGGGAGGATGTCAAGGTTCCTCGCTCTAATGCGGTCATTATTGCCATGATGGATACGAGTGGATCTATGGGCAATTTTGAGAAGTACTGTGCTCGCAGCTTCTTCTTCTGGATGACCCGGTTTCTACGTCGGCAGTATGAGAAGGTGGAAATCGTGTTCCTGGCCCATCATACGGAAGCCAAGGAGGTCAGCGAGCAGGATTTCTTCACTCGCGGCGAGAGCGGCGGAACGATCTGCTCGTCCGTCTATCAGAAGGCGCTGGAGATTATAGATGAACGGTATCCTCCGTCCAGCTACAATATTTATCCCTTCCATTTCTCCGATGGCGATAATCTGACTTCAGACAATGAACGTTGCACTAGGCTTATTAATGAGCTCCTGAAGCGCTCGAACATGTTCGGTTATGGGGAGGTTAATCAATACAACCGCGGCAGCACCTTAATGTCCGCTTATCGCAATTTGAAGCATGAACGGTTCCTGTACTATGTGATTAAGGAGAAGGGTGAGGTGCATCAGGCCTTGAAACGCTTTTTCCACAAACGGGAAGGAGGCAAATAACGTGGCGGCTGAGCTGGAACAGTTGGAGTATTCGATTCGGGAAATTATGGAGATCGCCGATGGATTCGGGCTGGATTATTATCCGATGCGTTATGAGATCTGCCCGGCTGACATCATCTACACCTTCGGGGCTTATGGGATGCCGACTCGCTTCAGTCATTGGAGCTTCGGAAAAACCTTCAATAAAATGAAGATGCAGTATGACTTTGGATTAAGCAAAATTTATGAGCTCGTCATTAATTCCAATCCATGTTATGCCTTTCTGCTGGAGGGCAATTCGCTGATACAGAATAAGCTGATCATCGCCCATGTGCTGGCTCACTGCGACTTCTTCAAGAACAACCTTCGCTTCTCGGCTACGAATCGCGATATGGTTGAGAGTATGTCCGCGACGGCAGAGCGGATTAATCGTTACGAGCTGATTCATGGTGCAGGCAAGGTAGAGGCATTCATCGATGCTGTTCTAGCCATTCAGGAGCATGTCGATCCGCAGCTAATTAAGCCACATCGTTATGATAAGCGACAGCAAATGGAAGAGAAGCAGCGCCAAGCCAAGGAGAAGAAGAAGGCGCCGGCCCGGCAGGGAGAGTATGACGATCTGTGGGAGCTGGAGAATCAGGGCGTGGCGCTCTCGGGCAGCAAGGATTCAGTTCCTTTCCCACCGGAGCAGGAGAAGGATATTCTCTGGTTCATCCAGGAGTATTCGGAGCATCTGGAGGACTGGCAGCGGGATATTATGAGTATGCTGCGCGAGGAAATGCTCTATTTCTGGCCGCAGATGGAGACGAAGATCATGAATGAAGGCTGGGCCTCTTACTGGCATCAGCGTATATTGCGCGAGATGGATCTGAGCAGTGAGGAGACCATCGAATTCGCCAAGCTTAACGCTTCTGTTGTGCAGCCTTCGCAGAGTCTGAATCCCTATTACCTCGGCCTAAAAATCTTTGAGGATATCGAACGGCGGTGGAACGAGCCGACAGAAGAGGAACGAACGAGATTCGGGCGGGTTCCTGGGCAGGGACGAGAGAAAATCTTCGAGGTGCGGGAGCTCGATTCAGATATTTCTTTCCTGCGCAGCTATTTGACGAAGCAGTTAGTAAATGATCTGGATCTATATATTTTCGAGAAGCAGGGGCCCGAATGGAAAATCACCGACAAGGGGTGGGAGAATGTACGTGATCAACTAGTCGTCTCCCGCATGAACGGTGGATTTCCTTACGTTGTCGTGAAGGACGGAGATTATAACCGGTCTGGTGAGCTGCTGTTGAAGCATCAATATGACGGTCTTGAGCTGGACCTTAAATATTTGGAGCGTACTCTACCTTATGTCTACACGCTCTGGGGCAGACCCGTCCATCTAGAGACGATCGTCGAGAACAAGTGCGCTCAGTTCAGCTATGAGGGCAATAAAGTGAGCCGGAGGATTGTCTAGCGAATTGTCAGGGGCCAGGAGCCGCTCAGAGCTGTTTGTGAGGGATATTTTGAGGGTATCATCCAAGTTTAAAGATTCAGAAGAAAACTGCAAAAATGCAGTTTTCTTCTTCTGAAATCAGCCTTTGTTAGCAAAAAATCTGCAGAAATACAGGTGATTCATTCGATTACGTCTTGGATCAGCCGTTTTCTAAGAAACAACTGCAATTTTGCAGGAATGAGGACCTGTGGAGCATATAGGATGACTCAAAACCTGCATTTTTGCAGGTTTGCAGATGGTTAAAAGAATCGTACAGTACGGGCGATTTCAAACTCTAACGAAACTACAGATCGTTATTGGCCCTAAAATAGCAGGGAATTAGATCTAACGAAACTACGGAACGTTATTTGAACGAAATCCCGACTATTAGCCACTTATTTGCTTCAATAGCGATCCCCAGTTTCGTTAGAGAAGGCAAAAGAATCGTACAGTACAGGCTCTTTCAAACTCTAACGAAACTACAGAATGTTATTGGCACAAAAACAGCGGAAAATTAAATCTAACGAAACTACAGATTGTTATTTGAATGAAATCCAGACTTTTAGCAGCCTATTTGCTTCAATAGCGATCCCCAGTTTCGTTAAAATGATTTACTGCTCTTGTTGGCCCAAATAGCGATATCCTGTTTCGTTAGAGAAGGTTCCGCGAATAAAAACCCGCCTATCTAGGCGGGTCTTTATTTTATCTATGTTTGTACTCTTAAGCGTCAAGCTAGAAAGTTAGCTTGTTCTCTTCGTGTACAGAATGCCGATCGTCTTCGCACCACAATGGCTTGAGATGACGCAGCCTGCCTTGGAGATGGCGACTTCTCTAGCTCCGGTCTTCTCCTGCAGAATGCTCTTCAATTGGTCGGCATCTTCATCCGCCAGCGAATGAGTCACGAAGATCAGGTCATTGTCCATATCATCGATGCGGGCAAGCGCGTTGTCCAACATTTGATGAAGAGCCTTCTCACGACTGCCGCGCACTTTGTAGGCGGGGGTCATTTTCCCATCGATTACTTTGATGACCGGACGGATCTTGAGTAGGCTACCGACCAGGTTCTGCATCCCAGAGCAGCGTCCGCCTTTGTAGAGATAGTCGAGGGAATCGATCACGAATTCCGTCTCCACCTGCGGGCGA
Source organism: Paenibacillus lutimineralis (assembly GCF_003991425.1). Classification (NCBI taxonomy): domain Bacteria; kingdom Bacillati; phylum Bacillota; class Bacilli; order Caryophanales; family Paenibacillaceae; genus Paenibacillus; species Paenibacillus lutimineralis. Next base: position 4,647,932 of record NZ_CP034346.1, on the reverse strand, counting down.
GTTCTGTGCAGGAGGTCCATGATCTCTTCGATGCTCTTGCCTGCTTCGGCTGCTCTATATGCCTTCATCACCTGCAGACCGATGCCGGTGGACAGGTTTAGCGAATCAAATACACGAACTTGTCCCTCGGGGAATTCAGTTGCTGCGATCAGTGCGTTCTGATAAGTAGAGGAGAGCTCGGACGACAAGCTTATATAGAGAATATCCTTGCCTTCGTTGATGGCTGGAGTGAAGGCCTGAATGAAGTCAGCGGGTGAAGGGGCAGCCGTCTTCGGCAGCTTCTTGGTCTCGCTTACCTTCTGATATAACATCGGGGTATCCAGGTCAACGCCATCTTTATAGGTCTGCTGATCAAAGGTGACATACAGGGGAATAATTCCAATGTCATATTTCCCAATCCAATCGGATGGCAGGTCACATGTGCTGTCAGCGAATATTTTGAGGTTTCCCATTGTGTAGTCCTCCTTATATGTTTTAGTTAGGCCTTATGCTGTCTGATCCGTCAGGCCTCAGACTTCTTAGTATACATGATTGCTACCGTATGTGGGCCACAATGACTCGAAATAACGCATCCTGCTTGGGAGAGCGCTACTTCACGCGCGCCGGTCTTCTCTTTTAATACGGACGCTAAGTAGAGGGCTTCTTCCTCAGCAAGCGTGTGTACGACAATAATTACATCATTATCCATTGCGTCAAGATTTGCAAGTGCGTTATCCAGCATTTTCTGAACGGCTTTGTCTTTCTTGCCGCGTACTTTGTATGCGGGGATGATAGAACCGTCAACAACCTTAAGGATTGGCCGGATCTTCAGCAGACTGCCGATGAAGTTCTGCATGCCAGAGCAGCGTCCGCCTTTGTATAGATACTCTAGAGTATCTATAACAAATTCAGTGTCTACCAATTGTCGGGTATGCTCTAACATAGCTGTAATCTCTACTGCGGTCTTACCTTGTTCAGCCGCTCTGACGGCCTTCATGACGAGCAGACCGATTCCGCTGCACAGATTCAGGGAGTCGACGACATGTACCCGACCTGGCAGGAGTTCGTCCGCTGCGATCAGTGCATTCTGATAGGTCGCGGACAGCTTGGACGACAAGCTGAGATAGACGATCGTCTCGCCACGCTCGATATGCGGACTGAAAGCATTAACGAAATCGGTTGGCGATGGCGCCGTGGTTTTCGGCAGAGAGCCGCCCTCTTCAACCTTACGATAGAGCTCTTCCGGAGTGATATCGACCCCGTCCCGGTAAATCGTATCACCAAATACAACGTAGAGAGGTATAATTCCTATTTCATATTTTGTAATCCAATCTGCCGGCAGATCGGAGGTGCTGTCTGCGAATATTTTAATCTGTGACATAAGCATCTCCTTTAAATATTTGTTAATAGTTCTTAGCTTTCATCCAACCTTCTCTGTGCTGAAAAGTAGACGTATTAGATAGAAGCAACGTTTATAGATTAGCAAACAATAATACGAAAATCACCGGTAGTATAGGGATTGCAGAGAAAATCGTGCCTAATATCGCGAACACTTTCTTGCGATTCTTCATGCTGATTCCGACAATACCTAGTATGAGTGAGGTTAGATTTAAGACTATGGTAATCAATAGTAGCAGTACTCCGGCAACTGCGCTGCCCTGCTGTATGAAATACTCCTCGAACAGTTCTTCCGGGCTTTCCAGAACATTGGCGGCTGCAACCGATACAAGCACTGTAGCGAAAAGATAGCCCATGAAAGCTACCAAGCTTATGATGAAGGAAGCGATGCCGGGACCCGAATGCTTGATGATTTGGGTGGGTTGGCCGCCTTGTGCGGGGCCAGGATAAGAAGGGTATGTAGTATAATTCCTTTGGTCAAAGTTTTCCATTTCAAATAATTCTCCTTTAGGCCATAATGATTACTCTGTTTAATTTTTCATATCTTTGACAAAAAATCAATGACTATTTCAATTGTTTGTAGTACTAGAATGTATCAAGCCATTGGGTTAAGATGAATTTATGAAGATTGAGCTGTATAGGAGGCGTTAGCATGCAACGCAAATATGCCGGGATCGGCGCTATAATTATGCTGTTGTCTGTGGCACTGGGAGCGTTCGGCGCTCATGTGCTAAAATCGATCATCGGAGAGGAATCGCTCGGTACCTTTGAGACGGGAGTTCACTATCAGATGATTCATGGAATCGGAATGATACTCGCGTCCATAGCGGCTGCCTTTGGCGGCAGTGCGAACAAATGGCGCTGGGCGAATATTTTGTTCCTGATCGGTACGATCCTCTTCTCCGGAAGCTTATACCTGCTTGCCCTTACGGGCTGGAAGTGGTTTGGCCCGATTACACCACTGGGTGGCGTATCCTTTATTGCCGGCTGGCTGATGTTCATTCTGGCCGCATGGGACAAGACACAACAGAACAGTAATAAGTAATAAAAGCGGACGAATCTATGATTAATTAGATCGTCCGCTCTTTTTGTGTACCTAAAATGTTCGTGTTCAGATCCGATGTCGAAGTGTTGCTTCGGGATCAAAAGTGTCTATTTGAAGCTCATATGAGTCATTATTCGTTAAGATCGATAATTTCGCTGAGATGGAAGGAGTAGACTTGCTTCTCATCTACATGGTAGACCGTCATTGTGTAGGTATCCGCTAGGAAGTTCAAGATCCTGCAAGGGATGCTGATACGCTTCCCGTTACGGTTGACTAATAGACGGACGAGTGAATTATTGGCGATGTATTTTTGAACCCAGTTTTCAAAATACTGACTCTTTGCCATGCTTACAAAACTGTTCTGTTGTGGGCTCTCCGGTTGTTCCTTAGGAGCATGGGGTGTTTTTGTATCCTTGGTCTCCGAGGGAGCCGGGTTCGAAGCGCCCTCATTGATTCTTTTATAGGACTTGTTGATAAGTGACTGCTTCTTGCTGGCAAGCATGGAACTAATAATGGCGCCTAGCTCAATTCCTGAGTTGATCCGGTAATCGATAATATCGTCACTGCTGTTCAATAGCTGCAGCAGCTTTTGCAGTGCTTTGGCATTTGTCTGTTCTTTGACCAGAATTTCTACATTAAATAGATATCCTAGTTCTTCTTGATCGGTTGCACTTGTCTTTTTCATATTTCCCCCAAAAGCTCATGTCATGATATGTAACAAAAAACATTTCATAATATAACTCTAATACACCTGATTATCATAGCACTGCTTCAAGGGGAAGCATAGTCCTAAAATCTTATAAACATACCGGAATTCCATTAAAAATTGCATGATGTCTTTATAATTATTAATCAAAACAGTTCTACAGACCTAGAACGTAAGACTATATTTAGATATAAATCAGTATCTATAAGCTCAATTTTGCTCTATTGTGATGGTATTCATTTGAGAATCTTTGCAGCTCGCGTTGATTCGGCTTGGAAAGTAAGGTAGAATGGAATGAGAATCAGTGAGAATCACCAATAATAATTCTAATTAAATAATTATTAGAATTATTTTATGCTATAATGGCTTTACAAAAAAGAGAACGAGTAGATGGAGGGTATGATAAAAAATGACACATTTCGTTGTTGAAGGTCTGAAGGCGACCATTGAAGGAAAGGAAATTCTCAAGGGAATCGACCTTGAAATAAAGGGCGGAGAAATCCATGCTATCATGGGCCCCAACGGAACAGGTAAAAGTACGCTCGCTTCCGCATTAATGGGACATCCTAAATATGAAGTAACTGACGGTGCAGTGAGCTTGAATGGTGAAGATGTGTTGGAAATGGCCGTGGACGAACGTGCTCGCGCGGGTCTGTTCCTGGCAATGCAATATCCAAGCGAAATTGCTGGTGTAACGAACTCTGACTTCTTGCGCAGTGCAATCAACGCACGCCGTGAAGAGGGCAATGAAATCTCACTGATCAAATTCATCCGTCAAATGGAGAGCAAAATGAAGGAGCTCGAGATGAATCCTGAATTCGCTCACCGTTATTTAAATGAAGGATTCTCCGGCGGGGAGAAGAAACGGAACGAAATTTTGCAAATGATGATGATTGAGTCGAAGCTTGTCATTTTGGACGAGATCGACTCTGGTCTGGATATCGACGCATTGCGTATCGTAGCTAACGGTGTGAATAGCATGCGTGATGAAGATCGTGGATTCCTGATCATTACTCACTATCAACGTCTGCTCAACTATATTAAACCGGATGTCGTTCACGTAATGATGCAAGGTCGAATCGTTAAATCGGGTGGCCCTGAGCTGGCAGAACGTCTGGAACGCGACGGATATGATTGGGTCAAAGAAGAACTTGGAATTACGGATGAAACTGTCGGTCAAGAAGCCTAAGACGGAAGGAGGGAACTGAAATGACGACACAAATCGTTCTTCCGGTGGAACTTGATGCAGTAAGACAAACATCCGTTAATAATGGGGAACCGGCCTGGTTGACGGAAAGTCGTGTAAATGGCGTAAAGCTTGCCCAAGAGCTTGAACTGCCTAAGTTGGAAAAGATGAAAATCGAACGCTGGGATCTCAGCAATTTCGGTCAACAACGCGAAGGCTATGCAGCATCGGCGCAGCAGTTGCCTGAAAGTGTGGCTTCTCTCGTCGATCTGAAAGAGCATAGTAATCTGATCGTTCAGGTGAACAGCAGAACGCAGTTTGCGCAGTTGTCCCCTGAGTTGACTGCCAAAGGTGTTATTTTCACAGATCTGGAGACTGCCGTTCGCGAACATGGCGACCTTGTACAGAAGTATTTGCATCAGGCTGTCAAGAGCGATGAGAACCGCTTGACGGCTCTGCATTCCGCACTGTGGAATGGTGGTGTGTTCCTGTATGTACCGCGCAACGTAGAGATCGATATTCCACTGCAAAGCATCTTTGTCCAAGAGGATGATAAGACGACCTTTGCACCGCATGTTTTGATTGTTGCCGAAGCGAATAGCCGTGTTACTTATGTAGACAACTACTTCTCCGGACAATTTGACAAGACGCTTGTTCATAGCGGAGTAGCGGAAGTATTCGTTCAAGCGGGAGCCAAGGTACAGTTCGCTACAGTTCATAATCTGGGCACCAATACCATTGACCTGAGCTATCGCCGTTCGATCATCGACAATGACGGTTCGATCGAATGGATCATCGGCGAGATGAACTTTGGTGATGCGATGAGTGAGACGCTGTCGATTCTCAAAGGCAACGGATCTCTCTCGGATATGAAGGTGATCGCTGTCGGTTCGGGTTCGCAGAAGCTGAACTATACGACGAAGGCCGTCCATTTCGGCAAGAGCTCTGAGAGTCAAATGATTACCCGGGCTGTTATGCGTGAACAAGCTACAGCGATCATTAATGGGATCACGAAGATTGAGAAGGGTGCAACCAAGGCAAATGGCGAGCAGACAGAGAAGGTTCTTATGCTTAGTCCGAAGGCACGTGGGGATGCTAACCCAATTCTGTTGATCGATGAGGATGATGTTAAAGCCGGTCACGCGGCTTCGGTTGGCCAAGTCAATCAAGAGCAAATTTACTATCTCATGTCTCGTGGTATCTCGCGTGAGCAAGCTGAACGCTTAGTTATTTACGGCTTCCTGGCTCCGGTCGTTACGGAGATTCCTTTGGAACAATTGCAGCAGCAATTGCAAGGACTGGTTGAAAGGAAGTTAGGTCAATGAATGCAGAACTGATCCGGGAACAATTTCCTATTCTGCATCAGGAGATCAATGGTCATCCACTTGTATACCTTGACAGTGCTGCCACTTCTCAGAAGCCACGCGCTGTGCTCGATGCACTGAAGCACTACTATGAGTGGGAAAATTCCAACGTGCATCGTGGTGTCCACACACTTGGCAGCCGGGCAACGGATGCATATGAAGGGGCGAGAGAGAAGGTGGCGCGGTTTATCAGCGCTGCGCGGACCCAGGAGATTATTTTCACTCGGGGGACGACGACTTCGCTGAATATGGTAGCCTCTGCTTACGGACCTGCAGTGCTCCAAGAGGGTGATGAGATTGTCATTACTCCTATGGAGCATCATAGCAATCTGATCCCTTGGCAGCAGCTGGCCATACGGACGGGTGCCACTTTAAAATATATCCCGCTTCAGCCTGACGGTAATATCGCTCTGGAGGATGCGGAAAAGACGATTACCGATCGTACGAAGATCGTCTCGATCGCTCATGTCTCCAATGTGCTTGGCGTAGTAAATCCGGTCAAAGAGCTGGCTGAGATTGCTCACCGTCATGGAGCTATAATGGTTATTGACGGAGCACAGAGTACGCCTCATATGAAGGTGAATGTGCAGGAACTGGATTGCGATTTTTACGCTTTTTCTGGCCATAAGATGTGCGCACCAACGGGAATTGGGGTACTATATGGTAAGAAGCATTTGCTGGAGTCTATGGAGCCGATCGAATTCGGCGGAGAGATGATCGATGATGTCGGCCTGTATGAATCGACATGGAAGGAGCTTCCGTGGAAATTTGAAGGCGGAACACCGATTATCGCCGGAGCGATTGGACTGGGCGCTGCGATTGATTTTCTGCAGGAGATCGGTATGGATGCGATTCACCAGCATGAAACGAAGCTGGCGAAATACGCCACTGCTAGACTCTCTGAAATTGAAGGACTGACATTATACGGGCCGCGCGAACGCGAGGTCGGATTGTTGACCTTCAATCTGCAGGATATTCATCCGCATGATGTAGCTACTGTTCTGGATGCATCCGGAGTAGCTATACGTGCCGGTCATCACTGCTGCCAGCCATTGATGCGTTGGCTTGAAGCCAGTGCAACAGCTAGAGCTAGCCTCTATCTGTACAATACGGAGCAGGACATTGACCGTCTGGCTGAAGCTTTAGTCCAGACAAAGGAGTATTTTGGATAATGCAACTTGACGATTTATACCGCCGCGTAATTATGGATCATTATAAAAACCCTCGCAACCGTGGGAAATTTGATGACGATTCCCTGACTGTTGATCTGAACAACCCAACTTGCGGGGATCGCATCTCTCTCCAGCTGAAGCTGGAGGATGGCGTTGTGAAGGACGCCCGCTTTAACGGAGAGGGCTGCTCGATTAGCATGTCCTCAGCATCGATGATGACAGAAGCAGTGAAGGGCCGGACCTATGCGGAAGCGATGGATTTGGCTAGCCGATTCTCTTCCTTAATGCAGGGAGAGGCTGTTGATTTTGATGAATATGAAGAGCTTGAGGCTCTATCCGGGGTTAATAAATTCCCTGCCCGGATCAAGTGCGCGACGCTAGCGTGGAACGCACTCAAGAAAGGGATTCACGAAGAAGAATAAATTGAGTATATGCAATTAATGAAAGTTTAAGGAGGTAATGCAGCCATGGCTAAGAAAGCGCCTGAAATGGAAGAGTATAAATATGGCTTTCGTGATGAGCACAAGTCAATTTTTCAATCGGGTAAAGGTTTGACTCGAGAGATTGTCACGGAAATTTCCCGTATGAAGAATGAACCGGAGTGGATGCTTAACTTCCGTCTGAAATCGCTGGAGCAGTTCGAGAAAATGCCGCTACCGCGCTGGGGTGGAAATCTGGACGATCTTGACTTTAACGAAATTCAATACTATGTCAAACCATCTGAGAAGCAAGGCAAGACATGGGATGAAGTTCCTGACGAGATCAAAGAGACTTTTGACAAGCTTGGTATTCCAGAAGCGGAGCAGAAGTTCCTGGCTGGGGTATCGGCTCAATATGAATCCGAGGTTGTATATCACAGCATGCAGAAGGATCTGGAGGACCAAGGCGTTATCTTCATGGATACCGACTCTGCTCTGAGAGAGCACCCTGAGATCTTCCGCGAACATTTCGGTACGATTATTCCTCCAGCAGACAATAAATTTGCCGCTCTGAACAGTGCGGTATGGTCTGGTGGCAGCTTCATCTATGTGCCGAAGGGTGTGAAGTGTGAGATTCCACTGCAAGCATACTTCCGTATTAACTCGGAAAATATGGGTCAGTTCGAACGTACCTTGATCATTGCTGACGAGGACAGCTTCGTACACTATGTAGAGGGATGTACAGCTCCGATCTACAGCACGAATTCTCTGCACAGTGCTGTTGTGGAGATTATCTGTAAGAAGAACGCCCGCGTTCGTTACACCACGATTCAGAACTGGGCGCCGAACATTTACAATCTCGTTACGAAGCGTGCCGTTGCCGAAGAGAATGCGACAATGGAATGGGTTGATGGCAACATTGGCTCTAAGCTGACGATGAAATATCCAGCGGTTATTCTGAAGGGCCGCGGAGCCAAAGGCAGCGTATTGTCGATCGCTGTTGCTGGCAAAGGCCAGCTCCAGGATGCAGGTGCGAAGATGATTCACCTTGCTCCGGATACTACTTCGACAATCGTATCGAAATCGATCAGTAAGCATGGCGGTAAAGTAACGTACCGCGGTCTTGCTTCATTCGGACGTCAAGCAGATGGCGCGAAGTCCAATATCAAGTGCGATACACTCATTCTCGATAATGAGTCTACTTCGGATACTATTCCATACAATGAGATCATGAATGATAACATTGTTCTGGAGCATGAAGCGACTGTATCGAAGGTATCGGAGGAACAACTCTTCTACTTGATGAGCCGTGGTCTGACTGAAGAAGAAGCAACGCAAATGATCATCATGGGCTTCATCGAGCCGTTCACAAAAGAGTTGCCGATGGAGTATGCGGTTGAGATGAACAGATTGATCAAATTTGAGATGGAAGGTAGTATAGGGTAAGTGAAAGCTAAGCTCTCTACCCCCTTATTGATCAAATACGAAGCGTAGCTATGACGTAAATCGTGGATACGTAGCTCAGGAAATACACGTTTAAAATGGTTGTGAAAGTGGGGAATAGTGGTATGAGGCCACTCCACCAAATACAAACATATCCTTACTGAATCCGTAGATTTTTTCTGCGGATTCTTTTTTTATTTTATTAAGCATGGCTTTGGTTAAAATCTACTTTGATCTGATCAAAACGGAAATGAAATCAATCGACTGAGGTCGTTGCCGACTTTGAAATTAAGAATCAGGACAAGCCTTCTCTTCTTAATAGCCTTATGATAAGTTATTTACTGGAAGATCATTATTGGAAGGGAGTTCCTCCTATGGCATTCTTTAAAGATAAAACTGATATGTTTAAGCACAGAGCTGAGCGCTTTGGTAGACAAGCTGCGGATTATTTGAAAAAGGGGAAGACTGAAAAAGCGAATTGGGCTAAAGAACAGGAGAAAGAAAATCGAGATAAAGCTGAGAAGTACAAAGGGCAAAAGGGCTGGAAGTAGTTTGCTGGATAGTTGAATACTTGAATCAAAAGAGTCTGTAAAACATAAAACACGCAGGCTCTTTTTTTCTTTTACCCTCGGAGCTGATCCGGGGGCTATTTACATTGAGAGGATGGGGTACTGGATTACGAATCGAAATCCGGCAGATTAAGCGCCACGGGAGTCACGCCGATACTCTACACCTATCCATCATTCATTGGTAACTTCAGCGGATTGAGCCAGTATCCGCTCTGGATTGCACGATACAGCACTCAAAGACCTGCTGATGCATCAGAATGGCGACGCTGGGAGTTCTGGTAGTACAGAGTGAGGACCGGCCGGTGGTACATAGGCAAACGGTTCTCGTAAGGTAGATGGGATCAATGGATCTAAATGAATTCGATGGAACCGAAGCTGAGCTGAGAAATAAATACGACCAAAGAAGGAGGAACCAAAGGGGAGTGAACGTGATATTAATCAAGTAAGCCCTTGGGCGATTGAAGACTGGGCTGAAGCAGTAGCGAATGGGTACAAGTTATATCCTCCACTATCTGGCTTGGTTGGATTACTTATGATACCAAGAGTAGCCATCAGCCAAGCAACACACCTGTAACAGTAAGCAGGTCCTGTTTCATTACATCGGTAAGTACAAGCATCACATAAAATGGACTATTGACGAGGGAAAGGTGCCCAATCTTTATATAGGAAATAGAATAGGATAGTGTGTACTCTAAATACAAGGAGGTTTGCACAAATGGGTGAAGTATTTGGTGGTGTAGGATCATGTGGTGGTGGATTATTCACATCAACTGCAGCGATTTTAGTTCTGTTCATTTTGCTTGTTATCATTACAAGAGCCTTTGTTTTTTAATTGATAACTCTAATATCAACTTCAATTTTCCAATAGTTGGTGTACGTCATACGCCCATGCCGCCATGTAATCTGAAAGAATAGCCTACTGACCTTAAATGATATGCTCCCATCATAGTAGACAGTAGAAAAAAACTTCTACTTCTACGGGTCAAGACCCGATTTAGTGGACATGGAAAAAACACCTATGCTAGAAACTGGCGTCGGTACTCTACCGGCGTCAGTTTGTTTAGTTTACGCTGTGGTCGTCTTCGGTTATAAAAACGGATACAGCCAGTGCTCACCCACCTGGTATTGGGTCATATCCGTTACCCATTTCTGGCTTGGTTTTTTGGCTGTGAGATTTCGCTTAAGCAGATTATCAGCCACACGCTCGGCAGCCAGATATGTCATAATGATCGGCGTTTCCGGCGAATGCTGGCTTGAAGACCCAGCTTTTGCATAAGGCGCAGTACCTTCGCTACTTGGCCGATGTTCGCCGCTTGTTCGATGTGCCTGAAGTGCTGTTCTTTCCCTCCCGAATCCAGATTTCCAATCACTTTTTTAGCATCGCATTCTCCCCTCCGATACGTCCATTTTTCCTCTACGTGCAAGCGAAATGCTTTCATCTTGAGTTCCTCAGAATAGGTCTTAAACTTTTGACCATTAATAGCCATAAAAAATACACCCCTAGAAATTCATCGGTTAAACCAAGAAGTTTTTCCAATGTCTTTTCTAAGGGGTGCACTTCAGAGGGCACTCATGATCTTTGTTTTTTTACACTGTCTACTTGACAGGGAGCACATCAATTAAGATCAATGGGCTTCTAAATTAAGGTGTATTAATGCTATTACATATAAATCTCAGTAATCGTAAGCTCGCGTTCCCTGGACAAATCGATAAAGCGCGATTCTGTACGGATTAGCGGGCGGAAGAAGTCGGATGGGTTCGTCATGATAATCGCCCCGACTTCGCCGGAACTCAGCAGTACTTTCTTACCGATAAAGTTCGGTAGCAGATGGCTAATCAACACCTGGGTAGGCTCAGGACTTAATTTGCCAAAGCTCATATTATTCAATTCTTTGAGTACGGTGAATAGCTCCTGCTTCGATTGATAGATACGGTTAGAGGTCATTGCTGTGTAGACGTCCGCCACTGCAGTGATCTTGGCGTATGGGTGGATCTCCTTATCCGTCAGTCCGCGTGGATAACCGCTACCATCATCACGTTCATGATGCTGCAAAGCGATGAGGGCCGATAGCTCGTCCCCGGTAGAATTCATAATAATCTCATACCCGTATTGTGTGTGTCGCTTGATCTCCTCAAATTCCTCAGGTGTCAACTTACCAGGTTTGAATAAGATATCCTCCGATATCTTACACTTCCCGATATCGATCAAGTAACCAGCTTTGCCAACTTTATAGGCATCTTCCTTTGAATATCCTAACCAGGAAGCGATATAATAGGATAGCATTCCAACCTGCAAAGAATGATTATATGTATAATTATCATTATTGCCAAGCAGCAGAAGCAGAGATACGACATCCTTCTGGTCATCGAGCTGTTCGACCATGGGTTCAAGCAGTTGGTCTACTTGAGAATTGTCGAAATTGCCGGTTGCCAGCGCTTCCAGGAATATTGCTTCAAATCCGTCAATCGCTTCGTTAAACACAGGCTGAATCTTCTGGATGAACTGCGGAGTAACTGAGGCGGTCGGCACGATGACGTCAATGGTATGAGGGATGATATCAATATAATCGATCCCGTGCTGCATCAACTTCACGATGGCCTCGCTGGACAGTTCCTTCTCTTTCTGTAGAACCAGTACGCCAAAATGATTGAATACGTCGGTCTGAAGCTTGTCTCCAGGGTTAAGATCCATAATATGTACCTTCAAGAAAGATGACACCTCTATATTGTGCTTTTTTTTAATCATATCAGGAAATATATGGGTTGACAACGGTATCATAGTTCTTTGTTGCTATTTATAAGAGGAAGATTATGACCGGAGCAGGATTGTGTTGAAGACTTATAGTCATTATCTCTCCTGTTAAATAGATCACAGGGAGGACAGAAGGTTGATGCTTAAGCATCAACCTCCAGATACAGGCGGAATCAAAGCGATCTCATCCTTCTCCTGGATCGGACAATTGGCTGCTGCGTACTCCTGATTGACGGCAACCATTGCTGCGGATATGAGCGGACTGGCATCGGGATAAGCATCGCTTAGCAGCTTCTTCAGACGCTCGGCAGTTAGGCTGGATTCGCTGCAGTTCAGGGAGATCCGGGATGTGCCGAGTCGCTCGGCCAGTCCGGCGAAGAGAGAAATTTCTATTTTCATGTCTAAGCACCTCGGATTTTGTGTTTAAATCCCTATAATATATCATATATAAGAAGACAGTGGGCGTTTTCAAGGTATATAATTAGATTTATCTTCATTTTTTGTTGGTCTATTGAATAGAAAAACAACAAGGGGGCTTTCATGTGCCGGATAAGGACGGAGTTACATTAACGATCGCATATACGAATGACTTGCACAGCCATTTCGGCGCCATGGGCAGAATCGCCGCGATGATCGATGATTTGCGGTCGGAGCCAAATAGTGAAATGCTGCTCCTTGATATAGGCGACCATATGGATCGAGCCGCACCAGAGACGGAAGGCACAATGGGTCAGGCGAATGTCGATATTCTGAATTTGACGGGATACGATGCGATCACGATCGGGAATAATGAGGGGCTGACGTTCACTCCGGAACTTCTAGGGGAGACGTATGCCAGTCTGCGATGTCCCGTAATTTGCAACAATATTGTTGAACAAAGAACAGGCCAGCCCCCAGAATGGATGAGAAGACATCTTATTGTACAGCGGGGTCCGTTCACGATCGGATTGATTGGAGCGACGGCGGCATTTTCTGATTTCTACAGCTTGCTGGGTTGGGATGCTCTTGACCCGATAGAGACGATCCAATATGATGTAGAACAGCTGCGTCCGCGGGTGGATCTGATTGTTGTCATGTCCCATTTGGGAATCTTGCTCGATCGACAGTTGGCAGAGAAGATTCCAGACATTGACCTCATCATTGGCGGTCATACCCATCATCTGCTGGAGGAGTCCTTAATTATAGGGAAGACAGCGATCACAGCTGCGGGCAAATTCGGTAATTATCTTGGGAAAATAAAATACCGCAGGAACCCAGTGAGCGGTCTACCGGAAATTTACGATGGAAAGGTGCTTCAAGTTGGGCCAGGGGCGGAGAGTGATGTGATCCTGAGCTCCATTGACACTTATCGTAGGAAGGCTAAAGCCCGTCTGGATCGGACGGTCACAACGACGGATCGAAAGCTGTCGATCTCTTACAGCAGTGAGTCTCCATTTGGCAATTTATTGGCCCAGGCGGTCAGGAGGTTTACGAACAGCGAACTATCGATTATCAATAGCGGACAATTGCTGAGCGACCTTCCCGCTGGTGATATTAGTGAAGGCATGCTGCATGAACGCTGCCCTTCTCCGATTAATCCTTGTACCATGATCTTAAAAGGTGAGGACATTCTATATACCCTGGAGCAATCATTGCTTCCGGATATGATGGATAAGACCATATTCGGCTATGGCTTCCGCGGTAAGGTTCTGGGCGGGATCTGTCTGGATGGTATGGAAGTCGAATATGACCCATATGCCGAGCCAGATCAGCGAATTATTCGAGCTAGTGTCGCCGGGATTCCTCTGGACCCTGGAGCGACATATAAGGTCGGTACTCTGGATATGTTTACTTTCGGAGTAGGCTACGAACGGTTGCAGCAAGGAAGCGAGCAGAAATTTATGCTTCCTTTATTTATACGTGATCTGCTCAGGATGGAATTACAGACGGCAGGGGCCGTAGACAGCTGCTTCTTCACCAGATGGAAGCAAGTTTAAGCGATTTATAACGAGACGGAAGTGGTTTAGTTGCGGTTAATAGCTATAAATTCTCTACAACCAGGAATGAAGCTGGGTAAAAAGATTTATAATGAGGACGGGATTGTTCTCTTATCGGAAAATGCAGAAATAAATGATGCTATCATTCGCCGCTTGCGTCACCACGGCCTCGATTATATCTATATTGCTGATCATCGTACGGATGATATTCAGATCAGCGAGATGATCGAAGAAACTACGCGCCGCCGCGCGTTGAATGAATTAAGGGTCAACTTCAAGAAGCTGATGGAGCCGGCGATGAAAGGGGTAGCCTATCCCTATCTGGGCAAGACCTTCTCCGGCTTGGTCGAATCCATCGTCGATGACCTCAGCTCTCGGGAAGATGCAATGATCATGATGATGAATATCGATAGTATGGATCATTACCTTTACCGCCATTCTTTGAATGTATGCTTATATACTTTGTTGCTAGGTCAGGTCTATGGCTATAGCAAAGAGGATCTGACTCTGCTCGGCCTTGGAGCCATGCTGCATGATATAGGCAAGACGAAGGTGCCGCGGGATGTTCTGAATAAGCCGTCCCAATTGACTGACGAGGAATTCGCACAGATTAAGCAGCATACCGAGATCGGGTTCAAGCTGTTGAAGGATGAACCAGGGATTCCGCTCAAGGCAGCCCACTGTGCTTATCAGCATCATGAACGCATTAACGGCGGCGGTTATCCGCGTGGCTTGAAGGGCGATGAGATCCATGAATTCGCCCGCTGGATCGCAATCACAGATGCGTTCGATGCGATGACAACGCACCGGGTATACCGTCCGGCGATGCTGCCGCATCAGGCACTGGAGGTGCTCTATGCAGGCTGCGGAGAATGGTATGAGAAATCGAAGTTAGAGCTATTCAGAGATCATATGGCTATATATCCGGTGGGTATGACCGTTGATCTAAGCACTGGTGAACGAGGTGTTGTCGCCAAGATTCACAAGGCGATTCCGCACAGACCTGTGGTCAGAGTACTGACCGATCCTGACGGAGTTGATTTGAAGTCTCCGTACGATATCGATCTGTCAAACCGTCTATCCGTCGTTATTACCGGAGTAGATGGTACAAAAGAAGCTATAAAATAAATAAGGTGAGTATAATATGAAAATAATGAGTATGAACAATGAAGCCATCCGGCAAATAAGCCCGAGTTATGATCCGTGGGACCCGATTCTGTCGCTTAAGCAGTACGGTCGACATGTACTGACCAGCGTGGAGATGACGGTAACCAATCTGTGCAATATGCGTTGTGAACATTGCGCAGTAGGCGATAGTCTTGTGATGAAGGAGCCGGAGCATATTCCACTCGATATGATGCTAAGTGCGCTGGATGAGGTCGAGAACCTGCAGACGATCAGTATCACTGGCGGAGAGCCTACATTTCGGAAGCAGACGGTCGACGAGTTGATTGTTCCGCTATTGAAATACGCAAGGTCACGGGGGATTCGTTCTCAGATCAATTCCAATCTGACGCTTGATTATGAGCGTTACGAGAAGCTGCTGCCTTACCTGGATGTTATGCATATCTCGTTCAATTACACGAGCGAGCGGGACTTCCACGAGGTGGGCTTCGCCCGCAGTGGGCATCCAGTCAAGTCTGAGGTTGCTTACAGAATGTATGACAAAATGGTGGAGAACACCCGCCGCTTGAGTGAGGAAGGGATGTTCATCTCCGCAGAATCGATGATCAATTACCGAACTTATGAGAAGCTGCCGGAGATTCATCGCTTGATTCTGGAGATGGGCTGTAAACGCCATGAGGTCCATCCGATGTACGCGGCTGACTTCGCAGAGGGACTGCCTATGCTATCGTTGGATCAGATGCGCGGAGCCATCCATTCCTTGCTTGATGTTCGTGATCCTAAGCTATGGATGCTGTTCGGTACGCTTCCTTTCTTCGCCTGCAATCCAAGCGCGGAGGATGCCAAGCTGCTGCGTCGTCTACGCGAGGAACCGAATGTTACGGTGCGCAATGACCCGGATGGACGCAATCGGGTGAACGTAAACATGTTCACAGGCGATGTATTCGTCACCGACTTTGCGGCGATTCCGGCCTTTGGCAATTTGCGTGACGGGCGTCTGGATGATATTTTTGAGAAGTGGCTTACGGAGCATCCGCTCAATCAGAAGGTGAACTGCCATTGCCCTGCTGCGAATTGCTGTGGTCCAAATCTGCTGGTTGCCGATATGTATTATAAGGATATCGACTTCAAATCGCGTAAAGCCATCGAACTATAATATTTAACAATAAGACATTATACGTAATCACACAGAAAAGAGGCGTTCATCTTGCACACCGATTTTGAAGTTGGCAAGATTATTTCTAACCTACTTATAGTCTTAATCCTGGTGTTCTTTAACGGGTTCTTCGTTGCTGCGGAATTCTCGCTCGTTAAGGTGCGCCAATCACGGCTGACCCAGCTTGTCAGCGAAGGGAATCGAAGGGCTTCCTATGCGCTTCGAGTCAACAAGAAATTGGACGCATACTTATCGGCTACTCAGTTAGGAATTACGCTTGCATCACTCGGTCTTGGCTGGGTTGGTGAGCCAGCTGTATCCGAGCTTATTGTCATGCCTATTATGTATAAGCTCGGAGTTACGGATCCTGCACTGATCTCCACGATTTCCGTAGCAGTAGGCTTCGCGATTATTACGTTCCTGCATATTGTAGTCGGTGAACTAGCTCCTAAATCGCTGGCTATACAGAAGTCCGAGGCGACATCACTGTGGTTGTCAGCTCCGCTGCTATTCTTCTACAAGCTGTTCCTGCCGGTTATTTGGCTGCTTAATACAGCGGCTAACGGGCTGCTGCGCTTAATCGGCATTCAGCCGGCGAATGAGGCTGAAGCGGCGCATTCCGAAGAAGAAATACGGATCTTGATGAATCAGAGCGCTAAGAGCGGCGTGATCGACAAAGATGAAATGAAGCTGATGGATAATATTTTTGACTTCTCGGATATGCTGGCACGGGAGGTTATGCTTCCGCGGACGGATATGGATTGCTTATTCACTAATCTATCCTGGGAAGAGAATTTGAAGATTATCAACGATACGAAGCATTCGCGCTATCCGGTGGCTGTGGAGGATAAAGACCAGATCATTGGCTTTGTACATATTACCGATCTGCTGCTGCCGGAGCCGGAAGGTCCGAAGGAACTCGCGGATATGGTGCGTCCGATTCTAAACGTACCGGAATCGATGGAAGTTAGCCATGTGCTGCGGCTGATGCAGAAGCGGCATTCACAGCTTGCGATTGTGGTGGATGAGTATGGTGGTACAGCCGGTATTCTGACGGTTGAAGAGATTCTCGAGGAGATCGTCGGCGATCTTCATGATGAGTTCGAGGATGAGCGCCCGGAAATCGAAAAGCTGCAAGATGGCGTATACTCGGTAGACGGCCGTTTGTTAATCGAAGAGGTTAATGATCTGATCGGAAGTGAGCTGGTGGACGATGAGGTTGATTCCATCGGCGGCTGGCTGTTCAAGGAGCTGGAAGGGATTCCAGCCAAGGGGAAGAAGAAGCAGGAGGACAATATTATTTTCGAGGTTGCTGAAGCAAGCCGCCTGCGAATTACCCGCGTGAAGATCATTAAATTAGTGGAGCCAGAGCTCCCCGATGATCCATGTGAGGAATCATAGGGTTTCAGGTTTCCCAAGATTCTGGCAAGATCAGATGAATTAATGATTTCTTGCGAATAAGGTTAACCCAATATAACAAGGCCGTCAGGTCATGCTGTACTTGAGAACTTGGAGTACGGTGTGATGCTGACGGTTTTTATTTTCCAATATAGGTTGTTAGAGCGGAGGTGGTTGGTATAATAAGTGGAAATAGAGAATTAACGGGACACGACTACATGCTAGTTAAACAGAAGTCCGAAAGGCGGGAGTATGAGGTATAGGGTTGCTTGGTACGGATTATTACTGTCTGCAGTTATGAACATTGTACTTGGTGCATTGCTTTGGCATGGCGGGAGGCAGGAGCCTACGGCAAATCTGTATTTTATGGATGGGGAAGGTGAGAATTGGACAGTCATCAACTATAAAGTAGTTATGGATCAGGAGCAGATTAAGAGGGGAGAAGCGGGACTTCGGTATATCGGGAGCAAGGCGATTGATCAATCTGATTATTACGCTATAGAAGTCATTGAAGACAACGAGACGGTATATAACACGATTCATACCAGTCAAGGCGGACCAGTAGGTATTTATGAGAATCTGGGCAACTTTGGCTCGATTACGGCACCTCTTGGTGCTGATGATATCAAGCCGGAGCGAACTAGTCTCGAGAACACGATTGTCCAGATTACTTGGAAGGATAACCAAGGTGAGATTCATTCGGAGCAGATTCCAATGAGTATAACGGATGAGATTACTATTTAATATAATAATGGGATCAATATTTGGCTTGACCGCTCTGGAGAGGGCGGTTTTTTGCTGTTTATTCACGCTTTTTAGTTCATTATTTGGGCGAATGTCATATGTTAAAGAATGAGGAGATCGTGACTAGATTTGTCCCAAGCCGCAGCGATCTTGAAAACCAGTATGTAAAGGAGGAAGTGATTTGAACTTTACTCAGGAGAAGTCATATACCCCTTTCATTGGCCCTTTTGATCCTTGCCCGCCGATATTGATTAAAACCTATAGTACACCGCCGCATTTATATATGCCCTTCCAGCCACCCAATCTGCCGCAGTTCAGTCCACAGGAAGCATTAAGACATGGTACGCTATGGCCCGCATTATACAGCCCCTATGAATCCCGGTGGGGGAAAGGAAGGCAGACGAATGAATGAAGTAACTAAGCCGCATTGCGATCAGGAGTATTATGACATGCTGGAGAAGCTGCAGGCACTGGATTTCACGCTCGTCGAGCTGAACCTTTATCTGGATACGCATCCGGGGGACTTGGCTGCGCTCCAGCAATTTAATCAATTGGCATTGGAAAGACGACATCTGGCAGAGCACTTTCAACACTTATACGGTCCGTTGCAGAATTTCGGGCATTCTTTCTCGAGATACCCGTGGGAATGGGTTAACGTTCCATGGCCTTGGCAGGTCTAGGCCTGCCTTGATTATTTATGGAGAGTGTTCAAAAATACGGTCTTGATTAAGACCTTCCACCTGAGGCCAGTTATTGGATGAACGACTGCATCCTCAGACATTAGCTTCAGGCAACTCCATCATTCTGCAAAATGCACAACTAACATAAGCTTCAGCGCTGTAAAGTGGGCCTTATGAAAATGAGCAGAAGGAGGTAAGGCGGAGAAAATGTGGGTATATGAGAAGAAGCTGCAATACCCGGTTCGTGTAGGTAAATGCGATATCGGAATGGCGAAGCTGCTGCTGGAGCAGTATGGCGGTGCTGATGGGGAACTCGCGGCTGCGCTGCGCTACATGAATCAGAGGTATTCGATTCCGGATAAAGTGATTGGATTACTTACGGACATTTCGACGGAGGAATTTGCGCATCTCGAGATGATTGCCACTATGGTGTTCAAGCTCACGAAGGATGCGACTGTAGAGGAATTACGAGCTTGCGGGCTGGCGCCTCATTATGTTGCCCATGATAGCGCGCTCTTCTATGAGAATGCTTCGGGCGTACCGTTCACGGCCGCCTATATCCAGGCGAAGGGCGATCCCATCGCCGATTTGTATGAGGATATTGCCGCGGAGGAGAAGGCCCGGGCTACATATCAGTGGCTGATCGATATGACCGATGACGTGGATCTGCAAGACAGCCTGAAGTTCTTACGCGAGCGCGAGATTATTCACTCACTGCGCTTCCGCGAGGCAGTTGAAATCTTGAAGGCTGAGCAGGGAAAGAAGAAGGTGTTCTAGTGAGGCGGATTTAAAGGGCATTCCTTTGACGGGGTGTCCTTTTTTGTCGGGTCTGTGGTTAGGAAGTTGACAAACTTACCTCCGTCCCAAAAAGGAGAAGAAACTTCCTTACGTGCTCTCCGAACAAGCGGTGATTCGCATCCTTCAAGCACTGGATAATCTGAGGCACAGGACGATGTTGTATCTGGCTTATTCATCAGGACTTCGTGTCAGTAAGGTGGTACGGTTGAGGATAAAGGATCTTGACTGGGAGCGTGGAATCATCTCGATCCGACAAGGGAAAGGAAAGAAGGACCGACATACCCTTCTATCAAGAGCTGCGTCGCTGTTAGTAAAGCAATACATTAAGCTGGAGATGCCGCCATTTGGTTATTCCCTGGGCAAAATCGGCAGACACATCTGCATGAGGCGTACCCTGCAAAAAGTGTTCACTGAAGCGGTGGTACGCTCCCGTGTTCAGAAGAAGGTTGGTATCCATGTCCTCCGCCACATCCAAAGCCCCCTCGACCGTATTTATAGGGAGGATTAGGGGGAGTAATGGAGAGAAAGTCGGAGGGGAGATCGAGAAGAAGATTGAAGAGAAGTTCCATACCTAAGCGTAGGTGAATGGTTGGAAGGGATATAGGAGAATGGGAAGGAATAAGATTACATAATTATGAAATGGAGGTATAATCATGGTAATTGAGTAAGGGCGTAAATCCTCACGGGTGGTGAAAGAAAATAAAAGCATGGACATTTAAAAGTATTTCATAGCAGGCGTCAACAACATATAACACCGTTTTCCCGCTGCGGCTATCGCCCCTTGGTCCGTCCGAAGCAGAAGCAGCGAAATCACAACGGAGATAATTCAGTTTGCAGGAAGCATAATCAGCCGGACAACCCTGCACCGCCTAACCGCATCGCGGCTTAAGGTGTGAGGGTTCGGGAACCCACATGAACGTTATGTGAAATAATCGAGAATGCGAAGAGGAGCAATAATGAAACAATACTCTGCTCAGCTAGAAGAGCAACAGATTGAAATTCTAAGAAACTGCATAGGAAAACAGATACAATTTGTAAATTCACCTGGAGCCGAGAATCGCTATAATTCTACATACATTGGTTCTTATTATAGTTTCAGCATTTCAATCGATAATGATTTTTTTCTTATATTTAAGAATGTTTGGTTGGAGACAGATGTATACAATGACTACTGGAAGCTTATCGTTGAATGTGGCGATAAACCTGATGGAATTATATATAACATTAAACAAAGAAGTTATTCTGGGCCGCATTTTACTTATCATCTACCCCAAGCTTTAAGACTTGAGAAGATTGAGATCTATCAAAAAACTGAATTGATTGGTGAAGAACAAGTACATTTTGATTATGCCGTTCTACTCCATTTGGAAGAGGATATCACACTTGCATTTTTTCCAATGGAGAGTATTGCTGATGGCATAGAAATGAACACGAACAAAGAACATATTAATCAGGCACTTAATGACTGTTCGTTAAGGAAAGTAATTATGTAGGTTATTCAAGGGAGTCGATTACTTCACATAACACCGTATTCACGCTTCAGGGCTATCGCCCTTTCGTTGTCAGATGTATAATCATGGAAGGAGCTCAGACAACATACGCCCCAGCCTAAGATAAGAGCTATCTAAGGCTGGGGCGTTTCGTGAATACAAGAACGTTATGTGAAATACCATTTAAATTATTAAGTACTAGAAGAATTGGTGGAGGAGGAGGAGATATAATGTGGCAGTTCTATTTCCCAAGAAAGATTTTATTATATCAGAGACAGGGATAAGTAAAGTAGAGAAAGTGGAAATAGGTGGAATTGACCAGTATCTATTAATCCAAACTGAAGATATTAATAATCCAGTATTACTTATTTTACATGGAGGTCCTGGGTTACCTATACCTGGTGTATCGAGTCGCTCAAGGGACTACGTTGTGGCAACAACAACTAAAGAATTGGTCAAACATTACACAGTAGTTTTTTGGGATCAGAGGGGATCAGGAAAAACATTTAATAGCAATACATCCAAGGATTCATTCCGTGTTGATCAATACATATTGGATTCTAAGGAAGTAGTTAGGTACTTAAAGAAAGAATTTAATAAAAATAAAATATATATTGCGGGCTATTCATGGGGAACTATACTGGGATTGCGATTAGCTTACGAGAACCCTGAAGATTATCGTGCTTATATTGGAATTTCTCAAATCATAAACTGGGCGGATAATGACGCTCTATGTTTACAATGGACATTGAATAAAGCAAAAGACAAAAATAATCAGAAAGCAATAGATGAATTAATGAATTGTGGATACCCACCGTATATAAAAAGCGTGAAGCAATGGGGCACGTTAAGAAAGTGGATGGGTAGATATAATTCAATGGTCTACTCAGATCATAATGTGAAGCACCCGGGAATGAAACTTGCAGTAGATCTTTTGTTAAGGTCACCTGACTACTCAATAAAAGACATACTTAACACAATTAGAGGATTTCAAAGGAGTTATACACAAAGAATAATCGAGGATTTTGCGGAGATAGATTTTAATAAAACGATTGAAAAGATTGATATTCCTGTCGTTTTTATTCACGGAAGAAAAGATATTCATGTCTATGGACAACTAACGGACAAATACTACAATTTGCTAGTAGCACCTGCTGGAAAACAATTCATATGGATGGAAAAGTCATCCCATATGTTTCATCCTGATGATGCTAAAGAAATTGAAAACATATTAATAAATATATTAAATCTAAATAAGGGAGTGTTGTAAGTATCTTCAAGGATGGATGGTACATCATATAACAATGTATTTCGACATCGACGCTGACGCTCCTCGGTCGGCCAAGAAGGATTTTCTAAGAAGTGGATTCAGACGTTTATGAATATTTAAATGGCAAATATCACGATAGGTTGATATATGGATTGAAATCAAATGAATGGCAAGTATATTGATTATTCAAGAAGGCATGTGACATCATCTAACACCATATTCACGCTACGGGGCTTATGCCCCTTTGGTTGTCCAGATGTATAATCAAGAAAGAAGCTCAGACAACAAACGACCGAACCTAAGATAGGAGTTATCTAGGTTGGGTCGTTTCGTGAATACAAGAACGTTAGGGGAAACCAGCTGGAGCGAGGGGGGAAAACCATGATATTTCATAGAAATCTATTGAAAGAAGATTTAGAAATCATCTCTTTACTTCCGTTAAATATAGAAGAATTATTTTTTATAAGTCCTCGATTTGAATATCCATTAACACCTGATCAAATTATTAAGATCCTAGAAAATAGATTTAGTCCCACAGTAATTACTGATACTAACACCCAATTAGCTATTGCATATGCAAATTTATATGATTTGAATCATGAAGATTCTATTTGTTGGTTAGGTAATGTAATAGTTAGTCCTGACTATAGAGGCAAAGGTGTGTCTGAATATTTAATTAACATAATGATGGATAAGGCTAGAAATGAACATGGTATTAAAAAGATGAAATTATTTTGCCATAACATTAATACCAGAGCTCTTATTTTTTATTGTAATCAGGGTTTTACGCCGTGTGGATATAAAATAATAATGAATCAAGATAATAAGAAAATAGTCTCAATAGAAATGGAAAGAGAATTAATTTGAATGTATCTCAAGCTGGCATCGCCTAACAACATGTTCACGCTTCGGGACGTTCTGCCCTCGGTCCGGCCGAAGTTAGATGTGGATTCAGAGATGCAATTTGCAGCAGTAAGGAAGTGAAATCAGCCTGACACATCCGCACCACCTAACCGCATTGCGGCCGCCCTTCGGTTCGTAGATAAAAGAACGTTATATGAAAATCAGCGCAAACCGAAAAAAACAAAAGCAAATTTCTTCTTAAATTATTAAGATAACGGGCAATTTACTTTGATTAGATGCGAAGAAAGGACAGTATTTACATGGAAGAGGTATCAAATCTAGATAAGTTGGAATCAATAAAATCCTTGCAATCAACAATTAGTAAGCTCGAGAATGCCTTATCCCAGATGACTAATAATGGCGTAAATACTACTCTGGTAAAGAAAAGACTCAAAGCTGTTTACATCGGCCTAGCTATGCTAGAAAACGTTTGGAATCAAAGTCCCCATTACTATACTCAGGAAGATTTAGCAGAAGCTCGCAATGTTATTACTGGTTTATTTCCATCAATCGGAAATAGTTATGCTAAGTCAAAGACTGGTAGTCCCCAAAGAAGGCTTTTAGAAAGAAGAATTAAAGCGTTGGAACTATCTATTCAAGCGATTGATGAACTTTCCATTAAATAACTCGTAATGTAAACAAAGAACACTTAACTACCGGGATATGATATTGAAATGTGTAGGTGTTTCGAAGAAGGCGCTGACCCCTTGTAACACTGCATTCACGCTGTGGGTCGCTATCGCGCCTCTTGGTCTGCCTGAGGCATTTCGAAAAGGTGAAGTCAGGCAGACAACCCTACACTGGTTAATTCCGTCGGACACAGGGCTTCACCCCTTAAGCTAACGAGGGTTCGTGAACACCCAGACGTTATAGGAAATATCCGCCAGTTGGAGTATCAGCCAGGTATGTCAACACCTAGCTAAAACAGAAGAACTATACGTTGTAGCAATAAGGAAAGGATTAAAGAGCACAGAAGATTCACTCGCTTTGAAGCGCTTGTTTAAACCTGACGGAATTGGAAATAAAATCGAAAGAAGATTCAAGTAGCCGTGAATTATTCATAGAGGTCAGATGGCATCAGATAACAATGTGTTTACGCTTCGGGGCATACGCCCCTCGGTCCGGCCGGAGTTTGAAGTAGATTCGAAGAGGCATTTCAGTAATTGGAAATGTTAGTAATGGGATGAGGGTATTTTCTAGGAAGTCAGGTACTCCGTCTAACACAGTATTCTCGCATCAGGCCATTCGGCCTTCGGTCCGCAGAAGTAAATTCAGGAAGTATATCAATGCGGACACATCTATTTCTCTAAGATAAGAGCTATCTAAGGGAAATGGACGTCGTGAATACAAAAACGTTATAGGAAATCAACGCAAATCAACTATATACTTTCAGGAGATTGAAGATGAAAAAAATTAAAAAGATATCATTAGTAATATTCACAACAATTCTATTGTTTTTGGTTGTAACATGGCGAACTGGATTGCTGGAACTGTGGAGTAAAGGGATATCTGCTATCGCAAACAATACAGAAAAGTATAGTGATAAGGCAGGTTATGTTCTTGATGGTAGCTACACTATCCAAATTGACCTTGCGGACATTCAAAGCAATATCGGAAAAGAGCTTTATAATGATGGAAAACACAAGATAATAGTTGATCGGATAAATATTGGAAGTGTTAGTGCGGGTGGTATAAATATTGGTTTTAGATCATTTGGTGATTATTCAATGAGTGGAGCAACGTTGATTTCTGGCGTGCATCATATAACAAATAATGATTTGACATTTAGTACACAAATGACTGCTCAGTTGATAGCCAAATATAAAAATAATCAATATGACGGAACCGTTTCTGGGATTTCAGGGTTGAACTATAAATCGGGAGATAATTTCTCAATCGACATTAATCCAGAAGAAGCAATTAGAGATAAAGGTAAAGTAGAGCTTACAATTACCAATCTGTATTTGAATACCTGGAAAAAGAAATAGCGACAGTAAGCTGCTTAGCATACTCGAGAAGGCGTTGGCATCCTATAACACCATATTCACGCATTGGGCATTCGCCCTCGGTCCAGCCGGAGTTAGAAGTGGGACCGGGAGGCAGTTTCAGTAGCAGGGAGGCAGAGGCAGCCGGACACATCCGCACTGACTAATCGCATCGCGGCCGACATCTGACGGTGCCTTAATTCGGTGGGACAGTCGTGAATACAATAACGTTATCGGAAATCCCAGCAAAGATAATAAAAATCAAAGGGTGAAAAAGAATGGAAAATAATCTTCTTTTAGAAGAGTTAAAAGTTGCTATGTTAAGTGAAATACAAAATGCAGTAAGAAAAGTAAAATTGGAGCCTTCGGAGAAAGTGTGCTATATCTCCCTATACGGTTCAGATGACGAACCAGTTCTATCACTCATTACACTTGGAATCAAATCGTATCGTGACGAGATGTTAAAAGAAGGACATGGACAAATCCTTTGGTACATTTGGAATTCTGGTGAGATGCCAGCATGTTACCAAATTGGTCTTGAAAGCGTATTGCCTTCGTTTAGTGAAAAACAAGAAGAATTTAAATCTTTATATGGTGAAGAGAGATGGGGAAATTTGTGGGAATTATGCCAAAATACTAGATTTGACGTAGCTTATCAATTGAACCATAAAAATTGGGATAATATAACTCCAGTCACAGATGATTTTGTTGTGTATTCTGACTGGGATGACATTGATGTTGAAAATGGTGACTTAAAGAGAAGTATTCCAGATGAAAAAATAAAACTACTAAAAGAAAAAGGCTTATTATAATACAAGTAGGATATTTCTGTGATGGCTAGGACATCCGATAATACCGTATTCACGCTGCAGGGCTATCGCCCTTAGGTTGTCAGATGTATAATCATGGAAGAAGCTCAGACAACAAACGCCCCAGCCTAAGATCAGAGCTATCTAAGGCTGGGGCGTTTGAATACAAAAAAACATTATGTGAAATGCGAAAAAATCAATTTTTTCAAAGGAGCGGAAATATGTTTATAGATCTTTTTAATAGACTTAGCATCACATTACCTATTGTATTAGTTGAGGACTTAGAAACTCACAGTAAGAAACAGAAGGATCAAATTTACTTTTTAAGATTAATGGAATTTGATGAAATAATTGAATTAGTTGATTTCATGTCTGAAATTAAGGTTTATCAAGATATTATTCCTTTATGGACAGATGATAATTCGAACTATATAGGCTTACATTTTCAAGGTGCGTGCAAATATAGGATAAGTTACATTAATCATGAGGAAACGGATTTATCTCCAGGTTTTAGAAGTATAAGTTCATTTATAACTAAACTCGAACAACATCCTAATTTTGATTGGGATGAATTGAAGAAAGACTATCCCTCAGAAATAGAAATTAGTAGTACTGAGATTGATGAAGACTTAAGTTGTATTGATGAGTTGAACAATTTGATAAGTTCTAACCAACTAATAAATGATGATATTCGTTGTCAGTATATTTTTTCAATCATGGCATTAACACCGAAAAGATATCTTGATTCATTAATAAAATATTTAGATGATGAAGATATGTATGTTCAAGAGAGGGCATGTGAGATTGTTGGTTTTCATAGATACATTCCAGCTAGAGAAAAGTTAATAGAGGTTTCCATAAACGGAATGCATAATGCGAAATTAGCAGCCAAAAGAGCATTAGCAAGAATAAGAGAAAAACTAAATGAAGAAATTTAAAAGACTATTCAATGAAGTCCGGACTCCACATAACATAATATTCACGCACGGGCATTCGCCACTGGTCTGCAGGTGCAATAGCATAGAGGAGAATCCAGCAGACAACCCTGGACTGCAGCGTTCATGATGCTGAAGACCTGCGTGTAATAACTCATGCGCTATTATTGGCATTTTGTAAAAGATATAAAACCGATAGAAGACTTTGAAAAACAATTAAAGATGATTGAAAAAGATGAGCACGGATATATACGGATGTAGTTCGAGGAGGGCTATGACTTCAGTTAACACTGTATCTACGCTGCGGGTCGTTCGGCCCTAGGTTCGCAAGGAGTAGTAGGCAGAGAAGTGAACTCAGCTCACACACCTACAAGGCTAAGTCCGTCGGACCCGGCGCGTTGCGCCTTAAGCCTCTCGGGTTCGTAGATACTGGAACGTTATATGAAAGGGATGCAAAAAAAAAGATTATAAAAGCAAATTAAGAACGCTTGTACGTAGATGTAAATAAAGGTAAAATATAACTACAATTGAATCTTGGGTGGGCATGGTTTCCCTTCGAGAGGAGGTGAAGCCATGGAAGTGAAAGATGCATTAACGATCATGTTTCTCTTTGGAACGTTCATTCTTGCTCTTTTAACATACATCAATAATAACAACAAGAGAAAGTAAAAACCCACCCAAAGGTTGAGGCCAGAGGTGGGTTTTGTTCCTATACGACTTAGAAGGGAATAAACCATCCAAGCCAATTGTACTGACCAAGTGTTCGCAGCACTTGGTCTTTATTACATATATAATAACACAAAGAAAAAAATGTATCAAAGCGTGAAATGAAATACGAGATATCGTGGAGAGCTATGCTAAGAGTAAAGATTCGGAAATTGTAGACAGTCTTGATGAAGTAAAAAAACATCAAATATATACCTAGAGCTTAATATCAATAATGGTTGCGCATCATCATATGTAGAGCTTAATCCAACAGACGTAGGGGATTTGTATTACTTGTGAAGGCGGGGACATCTTAAAACACCATATTCACGCATCGGGGCGAAGCCCCTCGGTCCGGCAGAAGTTGAAGAGGATTTGTATGGAGTAAACTCAGGATACAGGGAAGTGGAAGCAGCCAGACACATCCAACTCCCTAACCGATTGGGCCGTTGGGCTTAAGGGAGTTGGACGTCGTGAATACAACAACGTTAACTGAAATCAATGAGAGTTGAATTAAAGACGATTTTTTATAAGAACTTCAGAGAAGTACCTCAACTTTTCATCATTTATTGGGAACATTAAAAGTAAATCAAATTGTTCATTAGTCTGATATTAATTAATAGGATAAGGTTTCTTAATGTTAGTTCTGTTCAGAAGATAGTCTGTGCTAGTTTGGTGGAAATCGGCCAGTTTAATCGGTATTGCTGTGGGAATATCGACTTCGCCGCGTTCGACAAATGACCTGCCTAAGATAAGAGTTATCTAAGGCTGGGTCGTTTCGTGAATACAAGAACGCTATCAGAAATGATTAAAAATACAAAACATCAAAGGAGAATTAAAATGTCTGATCACTGGGATGTATATCTATCAAAACACAAAACAATAGTGAGAGTAGATCTAGGAATACTTAAAAATGTCCCGATCGATGGTGCAAAAACATTAATACAAGTAAATATGAAATCAAGGAAATTTTTTTCGAAGAAATTAGATTCTGAACTTATAAGTGCAGTTGAAGATGAAATCGATAGTCAATTGACAGATCATGATTTTGTTGTAGGTGCCATCACTTATGCAGACTCAAAGTCTTTTTACTATTATACGAAGCAAGAAAATTTACTTTTCAATAGACTGAATAAAATTCTTTCGCAATATAGAAAACTCAAATGTGAAATCTTAATTGGGGAAGATCCTGAATGGGAATTTTACTTAAACTCTCTATATCCAGATGTTTATGAGAAGCAGTGGAAAATGGATTCAGAAGTAGTAGAACAACTAAAAGCTAATAAAGATAATCTCAAAATACCACGAGAAGTAAACCATTGGATCTATTTTCCTGAATATGTGAGCAGGGAAGACTTTAAAAGGAATCTTGATTCAAACCTGTACAGAATTGTTGAGGAAGATACGCTACAAGAATCAGACTTCCCATTTCAATTAGTGATTTCACACACAAGTAATGTTGAATTTGAAACGATAAATCACATCACAACAGAACTACTAAAGAAAGTAATAGAAGCTGGCGGAAACTATGATGGCTGGGAAAGCCCAGTAATAGAGAATGAGTAATTCAAGGAAGTCAGAAGCACGCTTAACATAGTATTCACGCCACGTCGCCTTGCAGCTTCTTGGTCTGCAAGTGGCGATTCCGAGAAGTGAATCAGCAGACAATCCTGCGAGGCTAAGTACTGTGCACCCAGTCGCTGGCGCTCCTTTAAGCCTCACGGACTCGTGAATACATAGAACGTTAAGCGAAATAATTGAAAAGCACCATAAATTTAAAGTAGGATAAAATCTCCCCATGAGTTAGGGGTAACCTTGACGCCTTTAGAAATTCGCAAGAGATTTTATAGTAACTCATAGAAGTCAATTACTTCACTTAACACCATATTTACGCTACGGAGCTATCGCCCCTCGGTTGTCATATGTATAATCATGGAAGAAGCTTAGACAACTAATGACCCAGCCTAAGATAAGAGCTATCTAAGGCTGGGTCATTTCGTAAATACCTAACGTTACCCGAAACCTCGGAGAATGGATTCAAAAAATCAATAAAGCAAACAAATAAAGGAAGTTATTTATGAAGAAGAAAACAAAAATTATTGCAATTATAATAGCAATGCTAATGATTATATTAGTAGTAGTATCAATTATTTATGTACAATCAAACAAGATTGAATACGCTGATAGAGTCACTGACTATCTTATAGAAGAACAGAAATATGGTAGAGAAGAAATAGTATCCGTCAAAGGAATATGGGGAATAAAGCTGCCATCTTTTTATGCCGAAGTAATATTTAAGGATGAACCAGATGTTGAATATATATATTTTGCACATAACGAAGTAATACAGTTTGGTTATAGATTAACTGAAGAAGGAAAGCAAAAAGGTATAACGGAATCAGATTTAAAACATTATGAAAAATAATGTGCCCTATGTAAAAGAAAAAGATCGCTATGGATCACTACGGGATTTCAAAGAGATCAGAGGCATCGGATAACATCGTATCTACGCTGTGGGTCGTTCGGACCTTGGTTCGCAAGAAGTGGGAGGCAGAGAAAGAAGATCCAGCTCAAAACCTTGCGAGAATAAGTCCGTCGACGCGGTGCGATGCGTCTTAAGCTTCTCGGATTCTTAGATACAAGAACGTTATCGGAAATTACCGAAGGGAGAAAATCAATTGAAAAAGATATTTGTTATGATATCTCTTATATTTTGGTTATCGTCTTGTAATTTAAAAAACGAGGATAATAACTTGCTTACAACTTACTCTATATCTTCTCAAGTCATAGAAAGTCCAGAATATATAAATGAAAATATATATAGCGGAAATGAATTAGATATTATTAGACTTATTAACCAAAGAATGAAATACACATTTGAAGAGAACGAAAGTGAATATATGAAATTATTCCATGCTACAAGCCCAATAAATGGCCTGCCGAAATATAAACTAAAAACAGTCAAACTATTAGATGAAATAAATATACAAGAACAGAAATATTCATTTGTTGCCTTAGTAAAAGCTGAAGATATAGTGATTTCAGGTGAGGCATTTAATTATAATTACGTTTTTATAAAGGCTAAGAACTCCAATGATGAATGGAAGATCGGAGATATTGATTAAGTAGTTCAAGGATTCGGTAACATCCGATAACATTATATTCAGGCCATTCAACCCTCGATTCGGCAGAAGAATGAGGAGGTTCGATGTTGAGTATTCATAGCAGGGATGCACAAGTAGCTGGACACATCCAACTCCGGCCGCCCTTCGGGCTTAAGGGAGTTGGACGTCGTGAATACAGGTACGATATGTGAAATTCATGAAGTGCACTAAATAACGAAAAACAAAAGAAAGAAGGTCAAAGGCTATTAATTACTTAGAGTGGATTGAAGAATGGTATGAACTCCAATGCAATGAAGATTGGGAACATATTTATGGAATAAAGCTCGAAACATTAGATAATCCAGGGTGGAAGCTAGAAATATCTCTAATGGACACAGAATTAGAAGAGAAGCTATTTAAACAAATTGATATCGCAAGAAGTGAGACTGATTGGTTTCACTGTAGAATTGAAGAGTGTGTATTTAAAGGTTATGGAGGAACAAGAAATCTACAAGATATATTAAGGACATTTAAGGAATGGGCTGAACTTGAAACAAAATCATAAGAATATAATCATATTAATTCAATGAAAAATCATGAACTTCACATAATACCGTATCTACGCTGCAGGCTTAGGCCTTTCGGTTCGTAGATACAAGAACGTTATATGAAAATCAGCGCTAAACGAAAAAAACAAAAGCAAATTTCTTTTGAAATTATTAAGATAACGGGCAATTCACTTTGATTAGGTGCGAAGAAAGGACATTAATTACATGGAAGAGGTATCATATGTAGATAAGTTGGAATCAATAAAATCTTTGCAATCAACAATTAGTAAGCTCGAGAATGCCTTATCCCAGATGACTAATAATGGCGTAAATACTACTCTGGTAAAGAAAAGACTCAAAGCTGTTTACATCGGCCTAGCTATGCTAGAAAACGTTTGGAATCAAAGTCCCCATCACTATACTCAGGAAGATTTAGCAGAAGCTCGCAATGTTATTACTGGTTTATTTCCATCAATTGAAAATAGTTATGCTAAGTCAAAGACTGGTAGTCCCCAAAGAACGCTTTTAGAAAGAAGGATTAAAGCGTTGGAACTATCTATTCAAGCGATTGATGAACTATCCACTAAATAATTCGTAATGTAAACAAAGAACACTTAACTACTTAAAATTTTATGGGCAAATATGTTGGTATTTCGGGAAGGCACTGACATCCTATAACACTGTATCTACGCGGCGGGGCTGAAGTCCCTTTGGTCTGCCCGAGGCATTTAAGAGAAGCGAAATAAGGCAGACAACCCTGCACAGACTAAGTCCGTCGGACCCGACGCATACGCGCCTTAAGCCAGTAAGGGTTCGTAGATACAACAAAGTTATATGAAATTGTTGCAAATATTTTATTAAGGACTACAGTTCATTAAAGACCATGAATAAATAATTTTGAGGTGCATACCAATGATTGATATTCCAAGCGTAATTCCACATCGATATCCATTTTTAATGATTGATCGAATTGTTGAGTTAGAGCAAGGTAAGTGGGCTAAAGGATATAAGAATGTGACATGTAATGAATGGTTTATTACTGAGTCAAGTCAATGTATGCCAAGTATGATGATTGTGGAGGCATTAGCGCAATTAGGAGCATTCACAACATCAAGTAAGGAGAATAGTTTGGGCTTTCTTTCATCTTTAAACGGTATTGAAATTATAGGCAATGCTTATCCAGGTGATAGAGTTGAATTATATTATGAAGTTATCAAGAACAGAAGAGGTTTTATATTGGGTAAAGGAGAGGCCATTGTTGGAAACCGAGTAATTATTAGAGCAAAAGAGATTATGATATATATACAAGGCTCCTAATAATTCGCTAATTTTTTGTGTGACTATTCAAGAGGGCAATAACATCAGATAACATCGTATCTAAACAGCGAGCCGTTCGGCCTTTGGTTCGCAAGAAGAGGTGAACAGAGAAGTAGATTCAGCTCACAATCCTGCGTGGGAAAGTCCGTCGGACCCGGTCGCTCCCTTAAGTCTCTCGGGTTCGTAGATACAAGAACGTTATAGGAAATATCCGCAAAAAATAAAGTAAGGGGGTTTTCCATGGAACTTCAAGAAATCAATCAAAAATTAAAAGAAACAAGAGACGAATTACTAGGGATTCTTGATGGATTGAGTGAAGATCAATTAAACAAACAAAAAGACTCATTCAGTTGGAGTATCAGTCAGGTATGTCAACACCTAGCTAAAACAGAAGAACTATACGTTGTAGCAATAAGGAAAGGATTAAAGTGCACAGAAGATTCACTCATAGAGAATAAACCATTAGAATTTCTACTTGATAGAAGTAATAAGTTAGAAGCTCCTGACATTGCTAAACCAACTGATGAGTTTTTAGAATATGAAGAAATCATTGAGAAGTTAAACTATTCAAGAAATAAGTTACATGAAATATTAAATACAGTAGATGACCCAGCAGTGCTGAGTAGAAGACATTTTATACATCCAGTCTTTAAAGAGATGTTATTAATTGAATGGGTTAGATCACTGTATTTACATGAACAAAGACATATTAAACAAATTAATGAAATTATAGAAAAGTTTAAGTAAGGCTTTGCATATTCAAAGATGGCAAAGTAGAGCCTGATAACATAAAACAACACATTCACGTTGCGGGCTGAAACTCTCGGTCTGCTGAGGCATTTCTATGAAGTCATTCAGCAGACAAGATGGAGATGGATGAGATTGATAATTCGAGTCAGTTCGAGGACACAAAACAACTGGTGGTGTATGCAGGATCTGTAAGTATCAAAAACCCGACATAAATTGCGGGTTTTTGATACTTTATTGTTGGGAGATGAGAGGCGCTATCCAGTAAATTCCTGGACCCATGTGTTGTTATAATAAGCAATACCGATATGAGTATAACTATTATTCAGTATATTTGCTTTGTGGCCAGGGCTATTCATCCACTCCTTCATAACCTGGGTAGGGGTGGTTTGCCCTTTTGCGATGTTTTCTCCAGCGGTATTGTATGTGATCCCGAATTCCTTCATCATATCGAAGGGGGATCCATGTGTTGGAGAATTATGATCAAAGTAATTGTTGTTGTACATGTCCTGTGCCTTGACCATAGCCACATTTGACAATTCTTCACTCCTATTCAAGGAACTTAATCCTGTTTTGGCCCTTTCTTGATTGACTAGATCCAGAACCTGCTGCTCGAAGTCGGATTTATCCGTAGTATCTTTCTTACCCTCCTGTACTTGTCCTGTTGAACCTGTTGGCTCCTTATTTTCAGGATTTCCTGCAGGTGCCTGGTTTGCTGGATTTCCATCCGGTGTTCGAATCAGATCCAACAAATCCGATGGAATTCCATTTTGTGTTTCTTTTGTTGTAATAGATGATCTCTCTTGCCAAGATGTTGCTGTTGATGATGCCTGTGTGAGGACAGAGTTTGGTGCAGCAGCATGATCATGAGTTGAAATTTGTTTTTGATTAGGAGTCACTTGCTTTTGCATCATATTGTTATGGGACGAACAGCCTGCCACCAATAATAATATTGTTAAAACGAAAAACTTTGCCATTTGCCAACCTCCTAGATCCGTTAGTTAATGAAGTTACCGGATTTAGGTTTTCCTGTATGCCATTTACTTATTCCCCAATATGGTTTTCTCCTTATCCAGTATCTTTTTGTGATCGATAAAGGCATTAGCTTCATCTAACTTCGTATTCACGCTACAGGGCTATCGCCCTTTGGTTATCAGGATGTATAATCATAGAAGTAGCTCAGACAACAAATGACCCCGCCTAAGATAGGAGTTATCTAAGGCGGGGTCATTTCGTCAATACAAAACGTTATATGTAACCCCATTAAAAGACTTTTATTATTTTTTAGCACACCAAGGATGTGTGACTTTAAAACCTATATTTAAAGATGGATCGGTAAGATATGTGCTAAGGGCAAGTACCAATAATTAACTGGAGTTGAGAATTTGATTAAAATTAAGCAAGACAGTAAAACATCAATTAATTTAATCTTTGATGTTTATGGGGCAGGATTATTACTTTCAAGAATGAAATTGCCTGGGGATACAACAGTTAAGCTAGATGAAGTATCATTAACTCTTACAAAGAAAACAATAGATATCTTAAAAATAACAATAAATGAAGAGTATGACAGGATATTACCTGAGAATTCTACCCTCATATTAGAATTAGATAGCGATACCCTCAAGTATTTTGAGAAAAGACTAGATGATTGTTTAAATGGAGAGGATTTTTACCCAGCTGAATTATGTAAGGTTAACTTTCGTAAATGGAAGATTAATATTTATGCATTCTTAACTAAATAATTTCTTTGGAGTTTTTCGTTAATATGGAGATATCACGTTTTCTGTCTTGCAGACAATGTGGCTTAATGTTCTTGGGTTTATGAATACAGGAACGTTAGATGAAATCGTCGCAAAATTTTTTTGAGAGCAATTCAATGGAGGAAGAAATGAAAAAAGTGTTAGTCATTGGTTGTCCCGGAACTGGTAAGTCAACTTTTTCATCAAGACTTAGCAAAGAATCAGGATTACCTGTGATTCATTTAGATTCATTTTACTGGAAACCAGGATGGATCAGTTGTAGTAATCAGGAGTTTGATGAAATACTTAAAAATTTATTACTTCAAGAAACCTATATCATGGATGGAAACTATGGAAGGACGTTAGATTTTAGAATTCCTTTTGCTGACACTGTTTACTTTTTCGATTTTCCACGATATCTATGTCTTTATAGGGTGATAAAAAGGACAATTTGGAATCATGGTACAACTGGAGAATACATGGGGAAGGATTGTCCAGAAAGTATTGATTATAAATTTATAAAGTCCGTGTGGAATTTCAGGAAGAATCAACGAATGAGAATAATTAAAGTATTAGAGAAGTACAAGGGAAGTAAGAATATTGTTATTTTCAGAAAGCCCAAGGAAGTAAACAATTATTTCAAGAGCTTTTCCAAGTAATTTGAAGAAAGCGACGACATCATCTATCATCGCATTCAACGCTGCGGTTCGACAAGCCGATCTTTTGGTCCGGAAGGGGCATTTCGGGGGAGCGAATATATAAATGGCAAATATCTCGATAGATTAATTTATGGATTGAAATCAAATGAATGGTGAGGATGATAGGGTGCTCCAAGAAGGCAGATGACATCATCTAACACCAAATACACGTTACGGGTCGAGATGTCGCCCCTCGGTTCGGAAGTAGCACGATGATGCATTGCATTTCAATACAGAGTAGAGGAATCAGCCGGACACATTCGCACACACTAAACGCATCCCGGCTGGCGACTTTGTTGTCTTAAGTCGGTGGGACATTGTGAATACATGAACGTTATGTGAAAGGGATGCAATTGATTACAGGACAAAGGAATGAGCCACATGGAACTTCGTCAGTTGGCTACTGCCTACATCTTCAAAGAAGAGAAATTGCTGATGATAAAGAAATCTAAAAGTCGCTTGTACAATAATGAGTTTTGGAGTGGGCTGGGAGGACATCTTGAGCCTGATGAGTTGAACGATCCTAAAACAGCATGTTATAGAGAGATCTTAGAAGAGTCAGGGATAAAAGAGTCAGAACTATTAGATTTAAAGCTGAGATATATACTTATTAGAATAAAAGAAAATGAGATTAGGCAACAGTATGTTTATATTGGCGAGACACTAAAAAATCAGATTGTTGCTTCTTATGAAGGAGAACTAGAGTGGCTAGCTATTCATGAGGTACTGTCGAAACATATTTCAAGGATAAATCGAGGAATGTTAGAGCATTATCTAGTACACAGAGATAGCGAGTGTATTTATGTAGGCGTAATAACAATGGGAGAGAAACAAGAACCAGTAATGCAGTGGTCAGAGTTAAGAGATCCTATGATCTTTTAGCAATTCGACTTTTTGAATTATCAAATATGGATGGAAAATTCAATAATGGGTTTATTTAATATGATAAAGGTGAGTTGAGTGAAAAACAGTAAATTAATTATGTTTGAAGGTATTCCAGGTTCAGGGAAAACAACTACAGCCCAATTGTTTAATAATTACCTTAAAGAAGTTGGAGTAAACACAAAAGTATATGTTGAAGGTAATGAGCATCCGATTGATTTGCCGTTTTATGCTTATCTTACGAAGAACGAATACAATGATTTACTAAAAAGGTTTCCTCAACAAGAAGAATCGATCCAATTAAAGTCGATTATTGAAGATGATTATGTTTTATTACCATATAAAGTACCTGAGCCAAAACCATGGAGTGATGAGTTAATTGAATATTTATCTTCCAAAGAATTTTGTTATTCGAATACGGCTACTGTCCCATTTAATATATATAAGAAAGTATTCTACACACGCTTTGAACAGTATGTTACAAGAATATCTAATACAGATACAGTAACGATTTTCGAAAGTGTCCTATTTCAACATCAAATTCATGATATCAATAGAATGTATCCTCAAATCACTGAAGATGAAATCATTGAATACATAAGAAACCTCGCAATGATAATTAGTCCGTTAAATCCAGTATTATTCTATATATCGCAAGACAGCGTTGAAGAATCATTGAAACATACGGCTATTGTTCGTTCAAAACCAAAATGGTCAAGTCCTAAAACAATAGAATACTATATAAGACGCAAAAGTTTAGAACTAAGGGCAGTTAAATCCCTACCGTTTGGTTCGTATGTTATGGATAATACAGATAGAAATTGGAATAAGATGTTTGATGATATTAAGAACATTATCGAGCTTTCTGTAGATGTTTAAGAAATTCAGACAACAAACGCCTTAGCCAAAGATAAGAGCTATTTAAGGCTGGGGCGTTTCGTAAATACAAGAAAGTTATAAGAAATCGACAAAGAGATATTAATAACTGAAACAATTCACTTGAAACCCAAGGAGAAGTTATTTTGAAGAAAAAGATTTTGTTAGTTTTAACTTTTATTCTTCTTATCAGCATATTTGGTGGTTTGATGTACTTCTATAAAGTTACCAGAGAAGTCGGAAAAGTCGTGGATGAGTATAAAGGTGTTCCAGTTTATAACAATGGTATTGTTTATCAAAAAGATTATGGTAGAAATTTTAGTGACGATGGATATTATTATGGACAAAAATGGCAATGTGTTGAATTTGTGAAACGTTTTTATTACGATGCAAAAGATCATAAAATGCCAGATGTCTATGGCAACGCAAAGGATTTTTTTGATGATCGTGTTCTACAAGGACAAATAAATACTAAAAGGAACTTGATACAATATAGAAATGGTGATAATGAGAAGCCTCAACAAGATGATTTAATTGTATTTAATGATACTAAATTTGGACACGTTGCTATTATTACACAAGTTACAAATGATTATATTGAAGTTATTCAACAAAATATTTTTGGGAAACCAAGAGAACAATTTACAATCCAAAATGTAGACGGTAAGTGGTTTGTTGGTAATGAAAAAAAGCCGGCTGGTTGGTTAAGAAAGTTATAGATGGAAAATTTCTTGAATGTAAAGGAGAACAAGAAGAACTTATAGTAGAGAGTCGAGAGAGATTCAGATAAGCCGACGACATCAGCTAACACCGTATTCACGTTATGGAGCTTTCGCCTCTTGGTTATCAGATGTATAATCGTGGAAGAAGCTCAGACTATACACGACCCAGCCTAAAATAGAAGCTATCTAAGGCTGGATCGTTGATACGGGAACGTTATAGAAAATCAGCGCAAAAATTCAAAATTATTGGTAGAATTAACTAACAAATCGTTAATTTAAGGTGGTGTGTTTCAAAAATAAAAAGCAATTACAAAAAAAGGAGTCCACGGAAGAATGATTGTTTTTAAGAAATTAAGAAATAAATATGTAATTTGGCATGCAAATCGTGTTAAGATTCCAAAATTTACACCAAGTATTATAGTCAGAAAAAAAGCGATTTTTTCTGGAAGGGTACAAAAGGTAGGATTCCGCCTGGAAATATATTGTATTGCTCGAAGAATGAAATTAACTGGATGGGTGAGGAATTTAAATAATGGAAGTGTGGAAGCAGAATTACAAGGTGAAGAGTCCCAAATTAATTTTCTGGTCAATTGCATGCGGTCATTGAAAAGGGCGTCTGTAAAGAAATTGACAATAATTGATCTGCCTATTAGAGAGGGCGAAGAAAGCTTTACAATAGTGGAATAAAGTACATATATTCTGAGGGGATTATTCAGAAATTACACCCGATTATAATAGATGGGGTAATCTGTTTGATACATTATATAAGTACTAGGCTGGGTCATGTCGTGAATGCATAGACGTTAGGTGAAATTAATGTAAATTCTAAGGTCCTATTTTTGAGGTGAATCTAAGATGTCAGTAGTCAAAGTTGATTTGAATCAGAAAATAATATTAAAACACCTGATGACATTGTTTCTTCATGACTTGTCGGAATTTAATGAAGTACAAGAATTTAATCAAGAGAGTGGTTTGTTTGAATTTGATGTTTTTGAATGGTTTTTTGAGAAGGATGGTTTAATTCCATATTTTATTAAGCATGAGGATAACATTATATTCACGCATCGGAGCCTGTCGACCCCTTGGTCCGCTCGATGAGAGTGGCTGGGTTATCTAAAACTAGCGGAGGGCCCTTAAAAACGCGCATTTAATTACCTACCAATACCCCTTGGTATTGGCAGTAAAGTAGAATATTTATCTAAATTCGACGGATAGTTCGTCATAATGGATTTTAGTAAGACCAGTTGTCGGTTATCTTTACATTAATCCAATTATTCCCATTTGAAGAAGCGAAGAGAAATACCCATACATATCACTGTAAGTACAATCATCACAACCACAGGAATGATGACACTATCCATTGGCATGCCAAGTGAAGCGGCTTTCAACATCTTAATGCCCTGTGTCAGCGGTAATATATCGGACACTTTTTGAAGCGC
Source organism: Paenibacillus lutimineralis (assembly GCF_003991425.1). Classification (NCBI taxonomy): domain Bacteria; kingdom Bacillati; phylum Bacillota; class Bacilli; order Caryophanales; family Paenibacillaceae; genus Paenibacillus; species Paenibacillus lutimineralis. Next base: position 4,607,850 of record NZ_CP034346.1, on the reverse strand, counting down.
CGCAGGCATAACTTCATAAGGCAAGGTAGCACCAGAGAAAATAAGCATTGGAAAATATAGCAGACTGGCTACAGCACTCGCTATTTTCATGTTTGGCGCCAGTCCACCCACCAGTAATCCTATGCTGAACATGGACAACATGACCAGTAAGTATGCGCCTAAAAATTGTAGCCATGAGCCATGAAATTGATAACCCAAAAAAATGATTGCAGTCATATAAACAAGGATAAGTGAAGCAATGGAATAAATCGCATAAATGACAACTTGTACGGCTAGTATAAGAGCGGGACTAGTCGGCGTTACCTTAAAGCGTTTTAGTATCCTCCTGCTTCGGTAATCGGACACCACTAAAGGAAGTCCCATAACTCCTCCAGCGCATATTGCAATCGTCGCCACCGCTCCAAAGGATTGTTCCAGGAAGGTATAAGCTGCGCCATCGAAAGCTGGCTTATTACCGAAAACTGCACCTAAAATGATCACTACGACGACAGGCATGCAGAGCGCAAAGATGAACATGTCCATCCCGCGAAGAGACAGTTTAGACTCTGTTTTGAGCAATGCCCTAAATGCTCTCATCTTCTTTCCTCCTCGTCTGTATACCAAAGATATGCATCCTCAAATTTCTTATGAGGACTGGCCGCAATCGCTTCCTGTACTGTCCCGTAAAAAATACTACTCCCCTTTTTCAGAATCATGATATTGTCACAAAGAGCTTCCACCTCGTCCATGAAGTGAGAGGTCAACAGGATGGTCAACCCTTTCGCTTTTAAATCAGCTAGGCTTTTCCATACATCCCGTCTTGCTCTCGCATCAAGCCCGGTAGTCAATTCGTCTAAAAATACGACCTCAGGGTTTGGAATTAACGCAAGAACGATGAACAGTCGTTGCTTCTGTCCTCCCGAAAGCTCGCTTACATAGCTTTTCAGCTTGTCGGAAAGTCCAAATTGATGTAACAAGCTCGCGTATTCCTTAGCCGTTTTGTAAAGAGATGCAGTGACCTCACAAAGTTCCGATACTCTTATCTTCTCTTGGTAATTGGCTTCTTGAAATTGAACACCGACCTTCTCAAACAGTTTTTTTCGTTCTTTTTGCGGATCCATTCCCAATATGGACACCGTACCGCTGTCCTGTTTTTTGGTACCTAATATACACTCAATGGTGGTGCTTTTGCCTGCACCGTTTGCGCCTAGCAAGCCGAACACTTCACCACGACAAATCGAAAGATTTAGATGATCAACTGCTTTGACGTTGGCGTAAGACTTGCTCAAGTTTTCTACCTTGATCGTTGTTTCCACGTTATCAAATCCCTCCTAAATGCTCTCTTTGCATAAATAAAATAACACCAGAGCAAAGTCTGGTGTTAAAATGTAGGGTTTGTAGTAAATTGCTTTTTCATTTCCTCCAGGTGAGCGAGCATCATTCGAGCGTTTTTCTTGGCGTATTGCAGGGATGTAAGCAGTTTATCGCATACGGAGATAATGTCGTCCGTTTCTTCGGGTGTATCAATTGCCTCTCGTATGTCCACGTTGGGATCACTGGATAAAGCATTTAGCATCCGTAAGATTGCGGCAAGGGAATAATTCGTGCAGCGTAAAGAACGTATAATTTTCAGCTTCTTGATATCCTCATCAGAATAAACGCGATAACCATTTTGCTTTCGTTTCACAGTCAATAAACCATTCATTTCCCAATTTCTTAAGGCGTCCATGGAGATTTGCAGAAGGTCAGCCGCTTCTTTTCTGGTTAAGTTGGCGTTGCTCAGTCCTTGGTTTTCGCCTAACAACAGTTTTTCTGTAATCGCTATAGCTTCTTCGGCGTTTCTTTGTTCTCTTTTTATTTGTTGGTAATAACGCTTCGTCAGATGAATAGCTTTGTTAAAATTTCTAGCAGACGACGTCTTAATAATATCAATTGCTTGTTTTCGAAGACTGTTTTGCAAAACCTCAACTTTTAGAGCTGTTCTCGCAAATTTAAGCTGCTCCAGATGGAAATCTGTAAAAACACGATACCCATTCGCTTTCCGTTCCGGTTTTGGAATGAGTCCAAGTTCCTCATAAAGCCGCACAGTGTTAGGATGGATTCCAATGCTGTGCGCTATTTCGGTTGTTTTGTACGTATTCATGAATGCTATCACCTCATCCTTGTACTATATCATCACGTAAAAGTCTGGTGTTATAGTGGAGGGTTTTTATTATAACTAATGACCACAAGAATAACCTTGCACCCCGGCAAACGCAATACGGCAAGAAATGGAGGTGTCAATACACTTGCGACTTTTATGCATTCTACCCTATGGCCAAAACGCAAAAAATCTTGCTTGCTGGCTAGCCCCAACCCCTTGCCACTTCGGGCCAAGATGGCCCGAAATCGCTCGCGCTCCATTAAGACATCATTTAACACCTTATTCACGAGCCGGGCTTTCGCCCCTTGGTTGTTGGATGTATAATCATGGAAGAAAGCTCAGACAACAAACGCCCCAGCCTAAGATAAGAGCTATCTAAGGCAGGGGCGTTTCGTGCAGTTATAGGCTGGAAAAACACGAGCGAAACTTATTACTTTAACTGAAGTCAGTGGAGGGCTATTTATTATGAAGGTTAGATTAAGGGACTTCAGTGAGGATTGGATTAGGCTTTATCATGAAGAAGCTAATTTTCTGAAAACCATATTAAACGAAGAGATTGTACAATTTGAACATTTTGGAAGCACCTCGGTTCCAGGAATGAAAGCAAAACCTGTGATTGACATGATGTGTATTGTCAAAAACATCAGAAAAATTGATTTATTTAACGAAAAGATGCGTTCTCTTGGTTATGATGTTGCTGGGGAATGGGGGGTCCCAGGAAGAAGGTTATTCCGCAAAGGTGGAGAGAATAGAACCCATCATATACATTTCTATGAAATTGATAATCCTCATATCGAACGCCATCTCATATTCAGAGACTATTTAAGAGCTCATCCCCAAGAGGTTGAAAGATACAGTCGATTTAAGGAAGAATTAGCCCAACGTTTTGAAAATACGAGTGAATATAGTACAGCAAAGAAGACGTTTGTGATGGAAATGGAGCAACTTGCTCTTACCTGGTTTACAGAAACTCAACAACAGATATCTAAGTCTGGGTCATTTCGTGAATACAAAACGTTAGACGAAAGTGAAAGGACTGATTACAACTGGATTCAATCATAGTTAACTACAAGAAATCAGAAGCGTATAGAAATCTTAGACTTTATGTAGATAAGTGTATGAAGCCAAGTGAAAGTCACCCTGCTATGATATTTTATCATGGAGCAGGTTTTACAAATAACAAAGTAAATACAAGTCAATTTCAACATCATGCTGCACACTTCGCATCACTTGGAATAACTACTGTACTTGCCGAGTATCGTCCATTAGAAATCGAAGGGCTATTTTCTCCAATAGAGAGCCTTAAAAATGCGAAATCTGTAATCCGATGGACAAGGCAGAATTCTAGGGATCTTGGTATTAATCCGAACAAGATTATAACTGTGGGAGCTTCAGCAGGAGGATATTTATGTTTATGCGCTGCGATGATTGATCAGTTTAATGATCCAATGGATAACTTATATATTAGTTCTAAACCGAATGCGATGATTTTATTTAATGGTGGAGTTGACTCTAAATTACTTGCAGACCTTTTTCCAGATTTGAAAGAACCATTATTATCTGCTTCTCCTATTAAAGAAGTGAAGGAAGGCTTGCCACCCAGTTTATTTTTTCATGGGACCGAAGATAAGAACATACCGATAGAAGATGTAAGCAATTTTATAGATAGAATGACAGAGAGAGGTAATAACTCAAAACTAATATCATTTGAAGGGCTAGGGCATGGATTTTTTAATTATGGGAACATGGACAATGAACCATATGAAAAGACTCTTAAAGAAACAGAGGAATTTCTAAGACAAATAGATTTTCTGGGGTAACTCAATGAACCTTCGTCTAACGCATTATTCGCGCTTCGGGCCATATAGCCCTTGATCCGCCAGAAGCATTCTCGATGATGAAGATTCGGACAGATACATAAGATAAGGGCTATCTAAGGGGAATGGACATCGTGAATACAAGAACGTTAGATGAAAAGGATCATGAACATTAAAGGAGATGTAGAAGTATGAATATTGAAATTGCTCAAATTAACAAAGATCAGAAAGAATTATTTTTGAACCTATACAATTTTTATCTATATGACCTATCTGAATATACAGGTGAAGAACTAAGAGATGAAGGAATGTTTGATCCGACTAATACTTATTTATATCTTGAACGTAGTGAGTTGTTTCCTTACTTTATTAAGAAAAACGGTAGGGTTATTGGATTTGTGTTGGTATGTTCACCTCCATTCGTAGATGAAAATATAGATTTTGCTATACAGGAGTTATTTGTTTTAAGGAAATATAGAGGAAAGAATATTGCCAAACAAGCAGTTCAATTAGTTTTAGGAACATTAGAGGGGATAATTAGAGTAGAACAGTTAAAGGTAAACAATTCGGCAGTTAGATTTTGGAACAAGTTCTATGAGGAACATAACATTTTAAAGTTATCAGAGAAAGAAGAGTCTATTACGATTGAGGGATTAGAAGGTATCCATACCATAATTAAACAAGATTTTAGAATCTCATAAGTATCTCAAAGAAGGTATCCTCATCAAATAACACTATATTCAAACATCGAGCCGTTGACTCTTGGTCCGCAGAAACTGATTCGGGGAGTATAAGCTGCGGACATACTTTTCCCTAAGAGAAAACCTGAAATAATTGAAGAAAATAAAGGAAAGATTATATGGCGAATAAAAGAGGGCGATATATAATTTTTATATTATTAATTATATTGTTTGTCCTATCAGCTTGCACGAGTACCAAATTTGAATCAAAATTTGAATTATATGATGGAAAGTCTTTATTTATAGCAGTTATTGGAGAACTACCGCAAATAAAAGAAGAGCAAGTTCACTTCAAAGAAATTTCATTTGATGATTTGAATAAAGGAGAATCAGATAAGTATGATGCTGTTTTGGTTATGAGAGAAAATCTTAATCAAGCAGCAGAAAGACAATATGCAGACATCTATACAAATTCACCAATACCATTCTTTTTTATTTCAACTACAAGTCATGTACCTTTTACTGAAAAGGATATCGAATATGAGGAGATTTGGGACTGGTCTCCAGGTACTATCTATGCTGTCGGTGTCTATAAATCAAATGAAGATGGTTCATTAAAAGGCTGGGGATTAGGTTTGTATAATGATGAAAAAACCGATGAAAACGTAGAGAATCTTTACTCAAGAATTTTTATGAAAATAGAAGAGCTAGATAGTCAGATTAAACAACAACGGCTTAAGTCAGTGAGGGTTCGCCAAAAAGACGTTATGTAAAATAACAAAAAACGAATAACAAAGGAGGCAACTATGGTAAACGGGGTTACACTATTGAATGGGGAACATTAGCACTTATTAATGCTGGATTGGCGCAGGGCAAAAATAGAAGTGGACTTAATTGTTGTTCTAGATAAGAAATAAAGACCTAGAAGTTGTTGAGAGGAACAGACCATATTAAGAGTGATAAGGAGTAGTTGCACTGAGATATTTCTTTAAATTCGTTCTATTTTTAAGTGTTTATACACTCATACCACTTTCGGTAATCTATATCATCAATTTATTAAATCAGTACGTAGAGGAGATAAGTAGAACTGATATACTTACAATGGAATCAATATTGGCATGGACTATTGGGTATTATGTTATTGGTTTATTGAATATAATATATTTTTGTAAAAGTGCAAAAGGATTAAGATTTTTTATAATTTGGATTGTTGGGCAAGAACTTATTGGATTAGGTATAGTTTTTTTCACTTTTCACGAAACAATGACTCATACCGGTGGATTCGCAATTTCACCATGGGATTTCGGGATATGGATTTTTACGATGTCTTTTAGCCTAATCTATACTCTCATTTATTTCCTTTTTGTCCATGGGGTTATCTCTAAAAAAACGATTCATCATGGATAATTTCAAAATTATAAGCGAGGATGCGACTTCCTATAACACCGTATTCACACTTCAGGACTATCGCCCTTTGGTTGGTCAGATATATAATTATGGAATGAGCTCAGTCAACAAACGCCTCAGCCTTAGATAGCTCTTATCTTAGGCTGGGGCGTTTCGTGAATACTAAGAACGTTATCGGAAATCAATACAGGTAAAAATAAGCTCAACAAGGAGACCAATTAAATGCACTCCAAAATTATGTTGATAAATAATTCTACCATTAATTTAGAGAATAAGATTGAACAGATCATAACTTGCATTCAATTCATTTATGAAAATCAAACTGTTGAACTTGTATCAATAACTTGTGATGATATTGGTTACAAAACCCCGAATTTCACAACATCTGCTATATTACGTTTGCATGGTCTAGTGAAGTTGTACGATGAATTGAAGCCCTGGTGCGTTATCTTAAAAATCATTAAACCAGACTCAGAGGAAAAAGATAACTTTGTACATCACAACTATTGGCGACGTGAAGCGCTTGTTTTTGAGTCAGGAGTTTTAAAAGAACTTCCTAACTCTATTTACACGGCAAAAAGCTATTTGGTTGAAGAACAACAAGATGGTACCATTTGGCTCTGGATGGAATATGTTGAGGGCGAATATGCGTATACAATTGAGCAATTTTCATATATTGCCCGGCAATTAGGCAGGTTTAATGGGGCTTATCTGGAAGGAGCAAAAAAATTACCTGAACATGAGTGGATATGCAGGGCATGGCTCAAGTCATGGACGACTGCAAGTCGCAAGTATGCTCCAAATATGGAGGCGTATGTAAGTCGGATATCAATAGAAAATATTCAGAGTACGTGGGCTTGGTATCAAGAGGTGCTCAAAAATATTGACTCATTATTAGACTCGCTCCAACATTTACCACGTGTACTGGCACATCAAGATTTAAGTCAGATGAATATGTTGCTCGTCACGAAAGAATCAAGTGAAAGTCATCTCGTGTTAATCGACTGGCAGTTCATGAGTATCTCGGGTATTGGCGAAGACTTGGGCAAATTATGTGGGGTGAATATGAGCCTGGGAACTATTCCACCTAGTCAATATCAAATGTTTCAGAACTCTTTATTTACTTCGTACATAGAAGGATTGCGAGAAATGGGGTGGCAGGGAGACGCAAGAGTGGCCCAGTATGGATTCTGTTTAAGTACTGCTCTAAGAAGTGTTTGGGAGGTCCCACAATTCTTTTCGATACTTTCTAAATTAGAGGAAGAACCAAACAATACTAAGCTTAGAGAAAAACTTAACCAGCTTGATAGCATTATTAAGATACACAAAAAATTGATTGAAGAGGCGATTCTCTTAAGAGAAGTATCAGCTTAAGGGTTGTGCGATATGAAATGCGAAAAGGACGGGATAATTTAATGAAGAAATTCATTTTATTAATCGTAGTATTTATTTTTGTATCTGGCTGTCAGCCAGGTGCTTCAAATCTGATACTGTTTGAAACAAAAGATGAATCCATAAAAAATTATATTGAAGAGAATTCACTTAAAGGATCAATTTTGGAGATAGATTTAGAAAATCAAGAGACTGTTTTACTTTTTAAACAGATGCAAGATAAATATTATTTAGGCGAGGTAGTTAAATCAAAAGAGAAGTATTCTCTTTTAAGAATTTCAGACGGAGTAGCTATTGGTAATACAACGGGTGCAATGTGGGATTTCAAAACATTCAAAGGTAATGTTTACACTTTGAAAATATCAAAAAACAAGGAAGATTCAGACTCTATCTTTAATAAAGAATTTGGATTATATGTATCAATTGTAAATGGAAAACGAAATTATGAAGATGAAAATACAGTAAATGTAATTAGTTCGAGCCAAATAATATTTATTCAGTAGTGCTTTGAAGGGGGATACCTGCTAATCTCGTATTTATGAATCGGCGATACCGCCCCTAAGGTTAGATGTACAATCATGGAAGATGCTCAAAACAAACGCCCAGCTTAAGATAAGAGTTATCTAAGGCTGGGGCGTTTCGTTAACAAAATGTTATAGGAAATCACCCCGTATTAAAACAATCATTTCTTAAATGATGTCTATGAGGTGAGGAACATTAAATCAAAAAAGAAATCTGATGGGCTATCTCTCTGTTGTTAGAATAATAATAATACAAGAAATCGTGTATCTTCCAGACAAAGGAGGTCGAGTTAGTGCGTGATTATCGTTACTATAAAGAAGTCTGCACTGGGCTTCCGATGCCCTTTGCCTTCGTTGATCTGGATCTGTTGCAGCAGAATATTCAGAGTGTTCTTCACCTTGCGAATGGGAAAAAAGTCCGCATTGCGAGTAAATCGATTCGCTCTGTTGATGTGCTTAGGCGCATTCTGCAGGCAAATGCGCAGTTTCAAGGGATCATGTGCTTTACGGTGCCTGAAGCACTCTATCTCGCGCAGCAAGGATTCACCGACTTGCTGTTAGGCTACCCTGCGTCGGATGCACGACTGCTCGCGTCCATCGCCATGCATCAGCGTGAAGGGTGCAGCATCACGCTGATGGTCGACTGCGAGACGCATGTCGAGCAGGCGGAAGCGGCAGCCGCCAAATATGGTGTGAGGCTGCCGCTCTGTGTGGACATCGATATGTCGATCGATGTCCCGGGGCTGCACTTCGGCGTATGGCGCTCGCCTATACGCTCTACAGCTGCGGCGCTCAGCCTCATCGAGCGCATCGCGCAGTCGAAGCACGTTGTTCTCGACGGGCTCATGGGTTACGAAGCGCAGGTCGCAGGATTAGGCGATCGCGTGCCTGGGCAAGCGCTGAAAAACGCGATCGTGCGGCTGCTCAAGCGCCGTTCAATCCGTGAAGCCGCTGTACGGCGGGCCGAGCTGGTCGCTGCGATCGAGCGCCTGGGAATTCCTCCGCTGCGGTTCGTGAATGCAGGCGGCACGGGCAGCTTGCATACAAGCAGCGTGGAGCCGACCGTCACCGAGGTTACAGCGGGCTCGGGGTTCTATTCGCCCGGTCTGTTCGACCACTACCGGGACTTCAACTTCCTACCCGCTGCAGGGTATGCGATCGAGATCGTGCGTCAGCCGCGGGGCGATCTCTACACTTGCTTAGGCGGTGGATACATGGCTTCGGGCGCTGCAGGCAGCGACAAACTGCCACGACCATACCTGCCGCAAGGAACGGCACTTCTTGCGATGGAAGGGGCGGGCGAAGTCCAGACGCCGATCCGCTACAACGGGCTAGAGGAGCTGAAACTCGGCGATCCGATATTCATGCGTCATAGCAAAGCAGGAGAGTTATGTGAACGATTCGCACATCTCTACTATATTTCAAATGGCAGTGTCGTTGGCAAGACAACGACATATCGGGGGGACGGACTATGCTTTCTGTAAACTTGAAGGAGCGCAATACGAAAGTATGGCACAATTGGTCAGGACTCGTACGCGGATTGCCGAGAAGCGTTGTATATCCGGTCAGCATAGAAGAGGTGGTCGGGATTGTTAAGGCATGCGCCGCCGAAGGACGGAAGCTGCGTGTCGTCGGATCCGGACATTCATTTACAAGGCTCGTCCAGACCGATGATGTATTGGTCTCTTTGGATCAATTGCAGGGTGTGATTGCTGTTGATTCGGAGAAGGGGATTGCCGAGGTGTGGGGTGGAACAAAATTGGACCGTCTCGGAAAAGAATTGCATGCCTATGGGGTCGCGCAAGAGAATCTGGGCGATATTAATGCACAATCCATTGCAGGAGCGATCAGTACAGGAACACATGGGACAGGGGAGCGGCTTGGGAGCCTCGCAACGCAAGTAGTGGGTTTGACGGTAGTGACAGCGGCAGGAGAAATCCTTGAATGTTCAGCCCCGCAGGATGAAGAACTTTTTCGGGCAATGCAGGTGTCACTAGGGATGTTCGGGATTATCGTGAAGATGAAGCTTCGTGTTGTACCTTCGTACGCTCTCCGCTATACAAGCAGCAAAATGCCACTATCCCAATGCCTTGAGCAGCTCGATCTACTCAAAAGGGAAAACCGTCATTTCGAGTTTTATTGGTTCCCTTATACGGATATCACTCAAGTAAAACTGACCAATAAGACGGATGAGGTTCCCGGAACGCCAAACCGCTGGAGTTACTGGAAAGTCATGCTGATGGAGAATGCGCTGTTCTGGTTATTGTCAGAGTGCTGTCGTTTCATACCACGCCTTTGTAAGCCAATAAGCCGATTATCAGCAACAGCCGTACCGGATGTGCAGGAGGTGGGGTATAGTCACCGTATTTTCGCGACGCCGCGGCTCGTTCGATTTAATGAAATGGAGTACAGTGTCCCGGCAGACCGCATGCGAACTGTACTTGAGGAAATACGCGATGCAGTAGATCGGTACCAATTTGCTGTTCATTTTCCAATCGAATGCCGTTATGTCCAGGGAGACGATATATGGCTCAGTCCGGCGAACGGACGTGATTCTGGCTATATCGCGGTACATATGTACCGTGGGATGGAGTATGCTGACTTTTTTACCAAAGTAGAGGAGATCTGTAGACGGAATGGCGGGAGACCTCATTGGGGCAAGATGCACACGATGCGCGCGGAGCAGCTATGTAGGTTATATCCGAAGTGGGATGCATTTCTTCGCCTTCGTCAAGAGCTTGATCCTTCGGGCGTATTCTTGAACCCTTACTTGGCAGAAATGCTGCAACAGAGCGAGCAGGCGCACTAGCTGGGCAGGCCGCAGTAAAGCTCTTAAACATATATCCGGCAAAGATAATCCAAGACTAAAAACTCGAATCGTCGACATGACACCAGCCAATTGGATCGGAAACAATGGCGTGGCGCCGTCCTTGGTTCGCCCAGGGAGATTGGTAGAGAAAGTAGAGTTAGGCGTACAATCCTGCTCCGGTTAAGATAGGAGCTATCTAAGCCGGTGACGGTTCGTGAATCAAGAACATGATGTGAAATCATTGCAAATAGTATATTTGAATGCCGTTCAAGGAGGAGAAACGTATCAGAATCCGCATTGGAGCTTGCGGTAGTGGTAAATCCTATATAGCTAAAGCTGCAGACTATCGCCCCTTGGTTGTCTAGATGTATAATCATGGAAGAAGCTCAGTCAACAAACGCTCCAGCCTAAGATATAAGCTATCTAAAGCTGGGGCGTTTCGTGAATACGTCAGCTGAAATCATATGCAATGATAATTAGGGGGGACATCAATGAAGATTGATAAATCTGTAATAAATCAAATTCTTGATTTATTGGACTATCAGGGAACAGATATTCATTTACTCGGTGGATATTCTAATAACGTTTACGAAATATCTTCATGATAGTTTCGAAAATACACTTCTTAGTAAAGGCATCACTCCAGAATTTTCGTCAATTATCTTTGTGCACCGAAATAGTTTACCCACATTCTTGAAAAACGACCCGAGAAGTAAACTGGACTTCCTTCCCCATGTTCTAGAAGAAATATGTAATGATTTAAATGTTAATGATCGGCTCTAGAAGACTTGGTGGGGCGTCGTGAACACGAGAACATTAGCTGAAATCAACGAAATATTGACTGAAAATCGAAAGGAATATAAGGAATGAAATTAATTCGTATAGAACCTATTGATAAAAGTAATTGGGAAGAAGCTCTCTCGATATCTTTACTCAGATCACAAGAGAAGCTTGTACCCTCTGTAATCGAATCTTTAGCATGGGCTTATATAAAACCGTGGGATGAGGCTTTTGATCCATATATTTTGCGTAAGGAAGATAAGGTATTTGGATTTTTCTATCTTTCCTATACACCAAATAGTACGAATAATTACTGGATCGGTGGTTTTCAAATAGACAAAGAATATCAAGGGACTGGATTAGGGTCACAATCTCTTAGAAGAATAGTAGAATTTATTCAAGAAACGCACAGACAATGCGAAGTAATATCTCTAACAATCGAAAGTACTAATGATCATGCTAGAAAGCTTTACGAGAAATTAGGATTTGTAAATCAAGACAGAGAGAATCAAGATGGCGAGATAATATATAAACTAAAATTAAAATAGACCAAAATAAAAGTATACAAAAATAATAGCTAGATGGTCAGGACTAGTAGGGACTACTGAAATTGGTAAAGGTGGCAAACGGCAGAATTATGTTCCTATGATGAGGTTGGATGAGGAAAGCAGTTCGGGTGGAGGGGAGCTATATGAAGAAAACAATATCTATTGTGATTGCTGTCTTGCTTGTGTCCTTTGTGTATTACCTCTATGTTGAAATAGAAGGATTGCCGTGGAAGCATGCTGAAGTAAAGCGGAAAGCAATCGAGTATATGAAACAAAAGTATAATATGGATGTTGCTGCAACGGGGAGTTCTTATAATTTTAAATTCAAAATATATACTGCGAAAGTATATAATGTGATGGATGCGAACAAAGCCATTATTCGTGTGGATGATGATGGTGACTTTGACGACGAGGGCAATTATGTTGGGAAGCGATTACAAGATGATTACACGCTAGTATATTGGTCTACACATATTCGGGATAGCCTTCAAAAACAGTATCCTGATCTATTCAAGCTACAGGATATCGATACGATACAGATTGAATACGCTTATTACACGTTATCGCTTGAAAGAGGACTTAGCGGTGATAAGGATCAATATGGAGTGCTTATTCCAGCAAAGCCTAAGGATATTCCAGAATTGTCTATACGATTAAAGACAATTGATATCGGGGACCATCTGCTGGAACAATTGCGTCAGGTGATTAATGATATGGTGAACACCTCCCAATCCATGGATGTATTCGTAAGGGCAGCTGATGATCGTGGGGAACATAAAGAAGAGATGTCGAAGACTGCTATTCTTCATATTGAACATGATAAACTGCGAACCTTCCATTCTATTGAGGAATTGAAAAAAGAGATAAAGAGTTGGTAACGATTGAAGAAGGTGAATACAAATGAAATGTAATAACATTACGTAGATCAACAAAATTTAAGCAAGAATTTGAACAAGCCAAAATATTGTTATAAGTCTACCTTTTTTCTTGAGCAAAGCGAAGGAATTGAGATTACCGGGGAACAGGATAATTAGATTGGTCTACCAGAAGTCATAAGTTTGTATTAGGGGAGTCATAAAATGGAGATTTCTTTATTCAAATCAGGTCTTAATGAAGCATCGATTATTCACGAGATGCAGATCAAAGCCTTTATGCCGCTGTTAGAAAAATATCAGGATTATGAAACCAGCCCTGCTAATGAATCTGTGGAGCGAATAATAGATCGATTAAATCAACCATTTACGGATTATTACATTATAAAAATATCTAATAATCCCGTAGGTGCAATTAGAATTGTAAAGTATGAGAATAAGACCTATCGAGTCAGCCCTATATTTATTTTGCCTGAATATCGAGGCAAAGGAATTGCCCAAAAAGTATTTTCGATTATCGAAAATATGTATAACGATGCGAGAAATTGGGAGTTGGATACAATATTGCAAGAGCAGGGTAATTGTTATCTTTATGAAAAGTTAGGTTATAAAAAAACGGGGGAAATAAAGCAAATTAACGATAAAATGACCATTGTATTTTATAATAAACGTATGATTTAGCATAACAATATACCCAGATTTCTTGGAGGCAAACATATGAAAAAAACAATGATTTCTTTAGTTCCAATTAACGCAGAGAATGAAATGGAATGTATTGATTTAAAGCCTAAAGAAGACCAGATGAATTTAGTTGCATCAAACGCAGATTCATTAATGCATGCAAAGAAAGAAATTACTTCAAAACCACATGGTATATATGTAGATGATTGTATGGTGGGTTTTCTTCTTTTTGATAACGAAGTCTATACTGACGGGTATTATTGGATTCTTAGATTCATGATTGACCATAGGTTTCAAGGGAAGGGTTATGGTAAGTCGGCAATATTGGAAGTTATTGAAATCCTAAGGAGAAAGAATGATTGTAAGGAGATTAGAGTATCACATGTTTCTAGTAATATTGTAGCAAATTCAGTCTATAAGAGTTGTGGATTTGAAGAAACCGGTGAGTATGAAGAGTGTGGTGACCCAATCTTACGCTATAGAGTGATTAAATCATAGAAATTGATTAATGAACTCAGTAGCTTTTTAAATTCACAATGGCATAAAAGATCTTTATGATAATTGTACAGTATTCCGGTAAATTAATTACGCTCGCTTTGAATTTTAATTAAATATGAATCATCGTTCAAGTGAGGTGGAGTTAAAAATTATGAATGCTAATCAAGATCAGCCAATTCCCTATGCGGTTTTCGAGAATGATATTCGATTTCCGATATTGGATATTACTCACCCCCTATTCAACGCAAGTATTGATGAACAGGCGTATCATTTGAGCTGTCTCAAG